>NZ_JAHLQC010000068.1 GCF_018918265.1 Falcatimonas sp. MSJ-15 | reverse complement strand
AACAGCAGGTAAATATATAGAAGATTATTACAACGAATTATCAAAGAATAACTAAATATTTTAAGTGGTTATATAAAAAGGATTTCTCTTACTAAATAACATAAATTAATGTTTGGAGGGTTGAGAAATCTTTTTTATGTTATTTTTTCAAAATCTCCCATAATAGATAAAAAGCAAAAGTTTATTGAAAAAACGCTCTACATACTTGAACTTATTTACAACATAATTTAAAAATGTTATAAACAAGAGCTCCCTGATATATCACAACTAATGATATTACCAGGGAGCTTCTTATCTACATATGAACAATAACTACAAGTTATCTATCATTCTTACAGATTATTAATATGTCACATTATTCCAACATTTTATTAATCCGTTATCTTTGTTTACTATTTATTTCTGCTATCGGTTTCAGATTATTTCTCGCTAACAACTCTATCCATATAAGCTGCTTTTTCTGAATATCCTCTGTCGCCTTCTTCTGGTGTCTTAACGTACTGGCTTTCGTCAAACTCTGTACCTTTTTCAACGAA
>NZ_JAHLQC010000067.1 GCF_018918265.1 Falcatimonas sp. MSJ-15 | reverse complement strand
GGAATTCAGGATTCTAAGATAATTGAACAGATATCCGAACGATTCGGTATAACACTTGATGAAACCTATAAATATCTTGATAAATATTATGAAGAGGAAAATAAAACCAACTCATAAATCCATAAAAAGCTTATACATTTTCTTGAAATCCCCCACTTTTAGAGAGGGATTTTTAAGATTTGATGTCTATGTCATTGGTAACAAAGATAACCTATTAGATAATATGTGTGCATTTCTTGATTATCTACAGTGAAAAGACGCAGAAAGTAAACTGACAAAAGCTATTGAAAAGTAGTCGATAAAGCTATTGAACGAAGTGATTGGAGGGTTGAGTATATGACATTGAATACAAAGATTATGGAAGAACGTGAAGATGAATGCATCAAGAATACTCAGATAACAAAGGCATAGATATTAAGACAGTAATAACCAAAGCAATAGATTACTGCATAGAAGAAAATATTATGAGAGAATTTTTGATAAAGCATAAGGCGGAGGTGTTTAGTGTGTGTATAACAGAATTTGATGAAAAGATATATGAAGCAGAGTTAAG
>NZ_JAHLQC010000066.1 GCF_018918265.1 Falcatimonas sp. MSJ-15 | reverse complement strand
GAATTAGGTTCATATCTTACATCAGATATTGCCGGACAGCTTGCTGATGCTATTGTTGCTGGACAAGTTGATTCTTCTAAATTAAAATCTTCTGTTTTTGCATCTGCAGAAGCTGAACTTGCATCAGATTTAACAAGTTATTATGCAGTACTTGGTACAGATTCTTCAAATGGTACAGATGTAGAAGCTACAGGTTTATTATTCAATGCATATGATGAGAACTTTGTAAATGTTGAAGATCCTGAAGAATATAAAGAAGTTGGCATTACAGTATCTCCATTACAGGCAAAAGACGAACAGTATAGAGTAAAAGATTCAGTAGTTAACTTTGTTGCGGAAGCTACAGTTGATGGTGATGTAATTGATGTTAACTCACCAGTATGGTTAAAAGTAACAAACAATGCTATTAAAAATGATACAGTATATACAGTATATGATGATGGTGAAGCTGTTTATACAGTAAAATCAGCTGCTGCAGGTAATACATTAACATTCCAGACAGATTCATTCAGTGTATTCTCAATTGTTGAGACACCTGATGCTGAAGTTACTGATAATACTGCTGGTTTCGATAAACCAGATA
>NZ_JAHLQC010000065.1 GCF_018918265.1 Falcatimonas sp. MSJ-15 | reverse complement strand
CTGAGAATCCAGATGACTTTAATCCAGAAGGATTGAGAAAAATTGGACCTTTCGGAACAAAAAATGGAAAAATAATTAAATGGTTAGATGAAAACAATAAGGCGGTATATGAATGGGATGAAGATTTGACATATGGTTCGCATTATCACGTAATCGGTGAAGATGGCAATACAAGATTACCAAATAGTGCTGGTGAAACACATTTCTTCCCAGGAGATATATTTGAAGAATAGGAGCACATTATGCAAGATATAGAATGTTTTTTTGGAAATTCTGTTTTACATGATTGTGAAATAGGAAGAATAGAGATTAATTATTCTGAGGGAACAATTTTTTTTCAGTTTATTGATTCAAAACATAAAAAAAGAAATTATATGATAGAACAATTTATCTCTATAAATTTTACTAAGAACGAAGAGTGGGGGAAAGGAAAATACGTGGTATCCAGTGATGTCTCTTGCAATGATGGAATATGGATTATTGAGCTTCAATTAAATTCGGGTGATGTTTGTAATATCAAGTGCTACAAATAAATATTTATTATGTCTCCACTTAAGGACACCAACCACATAAAACACAAACTATAGTCTTTAAATTAATCGAAGTAGATCTGAAGTAGAGAAAGATCCAAGAAGATTA
>NZ_JAHLQC010000064.1 GCF_018918265.1 Falcatimonas sp. MSJ-15 | reverse complement strand
TCATAACAGTATTCTTCTGTACCGCTTTTTATCCTGTAGTTCTCATCATCATAAGTGTACTGCGATGATGATGTTTTTACAAGTCTGTTTCGGCTGTCGTAGACATATTCTTTTTTGCCGCTTTCGGTGTATGCCTGTACAAGGTTGCCGTCTGCATCTGTTACTGTCTCTGTTCCGTTGTATGATGTTATGCAGTTGCCGGTGCTGTATTCCATTGTGACTGTTCCTGTGTCACTGCTTCTCTGTGTTATGTTGCCGGCAGCGTCATAGCTGTATCTCTCATCTTTTATTCCATCAGCTCCGGTCTGATGTCTCAGAGTTACCCTGTCAAGGCTGTCATATTCGTATGTGTATGTTATTCCCTCTGTCTGGCTCTCTTCTTTTACAAGTCTTCCTGCAGCATCATAGCTGTAGACATATGATATTACTGTCTCTCCTGATGTGTTCACTGCCTTAAGTGTTGCGAGGTTGCCGGCAGCGTCATAGGTCTTCGATGTGACTGTTCCGTCTGGTGATACTGTCTCTGTTACTCTCTGGCTGCTGTCATAGCTGTATGTCGTTACTCTGCCATTCCAGTCTGTTACCGTTGTTATGTTGCCGTTAAGATCATATGTATATCTCACCAGTGTGCTGTCAGGATATGTTACTGTGCTTATTCTTCCTGCCTGGTCGTACTC
>NZ_JAHLQC010000063.1 GCF_018918265.1 Falcatimonas sp. MSJ-15 | reverse complement strand
ATATCTAATAGATGGCAGGCAGACACATATTTTGTAATTTATGATACAGACCAAATGGGTACAGCATATAAAGGGCGAAAATATATAGTATATGGTGCAAGGCAGATGGATTGCGACAAAAATTTTGCAAGAATAGATATTCATAATTGTCAATTTTGGAGAATAGAAGGAAAAATATAAATAGTTTTTAGCGAGAAGACAAGGATGTAAAACGTATTTTGCAGCATGCAAAGATGATATACTTGAATGAAGTCAATTGTATTGTGAGGTGTAAGTCTACTCGACTGTTGAACTAAAGGATTTACTTGAAGACGAAACACAAGATAACAAACTAAGAGGAGATGTGAGTAGTATGGTTTTAAAATGTAATAATTGTGGTAAAGAGTTTAAACATGGAATTTCAGGAAATATGATTATATTTTGTCCATTTTGTAAAAAAAGTGCAGGTTCTATCTCAGACTATGGCTTTGGCCCAATTGTGCCATGTGATATATATTTGGGAGAGAAGATTATTGCTTCGATATCTTCAATGAATGAACTTATATCGAAAGAGTTTGGGATAAAAAAGAGTTTGTGTGGCAAGTATAAGAATCTTGAGATATATTCTGAAGCAGAAAAAATTATAGGTGAAATGTTAAGTTAAGTGTTGTGCCAAGTTTAAAATGAATTCTCTTTAGG
>NZ_JAHLQC010000062.1 GCF_018918265.1 Falcatimonas sp. MSJ-15 | reverse complement strand
ATGACAGCGGAGATTTTGAATGGACTGCCATGGTCTACAACCTTAATCCAGGCAAGAATGATACTCTTCTTGAAAAATGCAGACCTCTTAAGGAATATATGATATTCATAAACAAAGTGAGAGAATACTCAGAGGATGGTAGTAATGATATTAAGACAGCTGTAACACAGGCAGTAGATTACTGTATAGACAAGAACATTATGAGTGATTTTTTGATTAAGCATAAAGCGGAGGTGGTTAGCGTGTGTATAACTGAATTTGATGAGAAAATATATGAAGCTGAACTTAGAGAAGAGGGACGTGAGGAAGGACTCAAAAAAGGACTTAAAAAAGGGCGTGAGAAAGGGCTGGCAGAAGGAAAAGAAAAAGAGCGTAAGCAGAATATTAAATCCGCCGTTAAAATGATGCAACAATTTGGACTCCCTGATTCAGAAATATATAAACATATTTCTGAGAATTTTGGTATTTCAGAAGAACTACTCACCAGTTATATTAATGAAACTGATACAGAATAAGAATAATTTAATATTAGATATGTAAAATTTAGAAGTAAATATGACCACCTATTCAGCATATATAGGTGGTCATATTTATGGACTTATTATCCTTTAATTAACAAATTGATTTATGGAGTTTCTTCTTTTGACCTCTATTGACGTCTAAATACAATATACAACCTAATAAACATCTCTCAGCTGGCATTTCAAGACAATGCAAATACAAAAATCCCCTTTGGATATTACCATCCAAAGGGGATTTTACTCTATTCGTATTCGATATGAACGAATATATTATTTAATTTTAAATTCTGCCCTTAAGCTTTAACTCTAAATTCTGAATCTGAAATAAGGCTTACGATTATTTCTCGCTAACAACTCTATCCATATAAGCTGCTTTTTCTGAGTATCCTCTGTCGCCTTCTTCTGGTGTCTTAACGTATTGGCTTTCGTCAAACTCTGTACCTTTTTCAACGAA
>NZ_JAHLQC010000061.1 GCF_018918265.1 Falcatimonas sp. MSJ-15 | reverse complement strand
GTTACTCTGCCATTCCAGTCTGTTACCGTTGTTATGTTGCCGTTAAGATCATATGTATATCTCACCAGTGTGCTGTCAGGATATGTTACTGTGCTTATTCTTCCTGCCTGGTCGTACTCATATCCTACTGTTCTTCCCTGTGTGTCTGTGCATGATGTTACTCTTCCGGCGGCGTCATATGTTCTTGTTATGCTTCCTTCACTGCTGTTTATGGATGTAAGTCTTCCCACACTGTCATAGCTGTATGTTACTTTTCCTTCTGGTGTATCTGCCTCTGTTACTTCTCCTGCGGCATCATATTCATATGATGTTGTCTGTTTTCTTCCGTTTGTTACACTTTTAACAAGGTCTTTTGCATTATATGTATATGTCTTTGCTTCACCTGTGACTGTTGTCTCTGACAGTTCTTTTCCATCTGCATCATATGTGTATTCAAGCAGACTTCCTGCCGGACCTGTAAGTGTCTTAAGTCTTCCTGCACCGTCATAGGTTACATCTGCCCTGTTTCCCATGGCATCTGTTACTGAGGTCTGTCTTCCTTCGGCATCATAGCTGTATGCTGCTGTTCTTCCAAGGACATCTGTCTGTGATGTTATTCTTCCGGCGGCATCCCTTGCATATTCGGTGGTGCTTCCAAGGGCATCTGTCTGTGTAATCACATTGCCGGCAGCATCGTATGTATACTGTTCTGTCTTTATTCCACTGGCATCCGTTACTGATATTATGTTGCCTCTGCTGTCATATTCTGTTGTCTCTGTTGCACCTTCCGGATCTGTTACGGTTATCTGTCTTCCGTTTTTGTCATATCCGTATGTGGTTATTCCGCCGTCTGCATTCACTACTGATGATGTATGACCACATGCGTCGTAACTGTATGTGACTGTTCTTCCTGTGGCATCTGTGCTTTTTGTTATTCTTCCACACAGATCGTATTCTGTATATGATGTGTGTGACTGTGCATCTGTCACTGATGTACAGTTGCCGTATGCATCATATGTATACTGTGTTGTTCTTCC
>NZ_JAHLQC010000060.1 GCF_018918265.1 Falcatimonas sp. MSJ-15 | reverse complement strand
TTTGTAAAGCTTACTTTATAAGATAGTCCAATATATGACATACTTCTTTGAAAAGGTGGTACTAATACTTATCGTGCCATCTACAATTAATAAATGCTCCTATCTGTGCAGTTTTTGTTCGTCAATAACTCTCAACTGCACAGATAGGATAACATGGAGAATTAAAAAAATCCCCCCCTTTTAGGGGGTAATCATAGGGGGGGATTTCAAGAAAAAGTATAAACTTTTTATGGATTTATGAGTTGGTTTTATCTGCCTCTTCATAATATTTTTCAAGGTATTTATCTGTTTCATCAGAATTTATACAGAATTGTTCGGATATCTGTTCAATTATCTTAGAATCCTGAATCCCAAATCTTTTTAAAATTGATATCATGGTTAAAATATTCTTGATGCGTTCCTCTTCACGCCCTTCTTCACGTCCTTCTTCACGAGCCTCAGCACGTTCTTCCATAATTTTTGCATTCAGTGTCATATACTCAACCCTCCAATCACTTCGTTCAATAGCTTTATCGACTGACTTTTCAATATCATTCATTTGGTCGGTTATTTAAGCTTATGGGAGATTTTGAAAAAATAACCTAAAAAAGATTTTTCAAACCTCCAAACATTAATTTATGTTATTTAGTAAGAGAAATCCTTTTTATATAACCACTTAAAATATTTAGTTATTCTTTGATAATTCGTTGTAATAATCTTCTATATATTTACCTGCTGTTTCTAAGGAAATTTCAAATGTTTGAGAAATTTCCTTTATTATATCTTCGTTTTTAAAATTAAGTCTGTGTAAAAGAAAGATGGTTTTTCGAATATTTTTAATGCGTTCCTCTTCACGTCCTTCTTCACGTCCTTCTTCACGTCCTTCCTCACGTCCCAAAGTATGTCCTTCTTCACGAGCTTCTTCTCTTAACTCTGCTTCATATATCTTTTCATCAAATTCTGTTATACACACACTAAACACCTCCGCCTTATGCTTTATCAAAAATTCTCTCATAATATTTTCTTCTATGCAGTAATC
>NZ_JAHLQC010000059.1 GCF_018918265.1 Falcatimonas sp. MSJ-15 | reverse complement strand
TGATGTTAGAATGTAAATAGTACAAATTAGATATGGAATAATCCTTAATATAGATTTATTATTAAAGTTAAAGATTGGAGGAGTAATACATGGCTACACAGTACTCAGAAGAATTTAAGAAAGATGCAGTAAAATATTGGGAGGAGCATAAAGATTTAGGCATTAACGCATGTGCTAAAAATCTAGGTATATCTAAAAGTGCACTATCTACATGGCGTAAACTTTATGAAAGTAATGAAGGTAACATACCAACCCGAGGAAGAGGCAATTACGAAAGTGATGCTGCAAAAGAAAATGCTAGACTTAAGAAAGAATTAAGAGATGCACAGGATGCTCTGGAAATATTAAAAAAAGCAATCGGCATACTGGGAAACTAACAGGAGCTATATACCTTGAAACAGCAAATATGGAAAGAATTATGAATAAACAAGGTGGACGCCGACTTAATGTTAGTGGTGTGCTGAGACATTTAGGCGTCTCTAGAAGTGGATATAATACTTGGAAAAGCAGGATTCCAAGTAATCGGGAGCAGCGAAAAAACAAAATAAAGGATAAGATATGTGATATTTATGATGAATCGCACCAGAATTATGGTGCTCCCAAAATAGCAAAGAAATTAAAAGAAGAAGGAGAAACAATAAGCGAAAGGACAGTAGGTAATTATATGCGTGAAATGGGCCTGAAGGCACAATGGATTAAACCATATACCATAACAACTATAGATTCAGATTTTAGTGAAGAATACAAAAATATACTTGATGAGAAGTTTAATCCTAATTCCCCTGATGCGATATGGTGTACAGATATTACATATATTTGGACTTATGAAGGATTTGTATATTTAACAAGTATAATGGACTTATATTCAAGGAAAATAATATCATGGGTATTAAGTGATACCCTTGAAACAAAGTGGGTTGTAGAAGCTGTTAATAAAGCTAAAAGGGTAAGAAATGTTAACAAACCGTTAATTATGCATTCAGATCGTGGCAGACAATATACGGCTAAAGATTATGAAGAAGC
>NZ_JAHLQC010000058.1 GCF_018918265.1 Falcatimonas sp. MSJ-15 | reverse complement strand
CAGCAATGGTATATAATCTTAATACCGGTAAAAATGATGAACTGTTAGAAAGATGTAGACCACTTAAGGAATATATGATATTTATAAATAAAGTAAGAGAATACTCAGATGACAAAGGCATAGATATCAAGACAGCAATAACCAAGGCAATAGATTACTGCATAGAAGAAAATATTATGAGAGAATTTTTGATAAAGCATAAGGCGGAGGTGTTTAGTGTGTGTATAACAGAATTTGATGAAAAGATATATGAAGCAGAGTTAAGAGAAGAGGCTCGTGAGGAAGGACGTGAAGAGGAACGCATCAAGAATATTCTGACAATGGTATCAATATTAAGAGGACTTGGACTAGATGACAGCACGATAGCCCAGCAGATTTCAGAAAAGTTTGAGCTTACACCTTTGGAGATTGATAGATACTTCGATAAAGTCCTTAAAGGATTAGATAAAAGTAATTGATAGATACTTTGATAAAGCCATTAAAGGATTAGATAAAAGTAATTGACAGATACTTTAATAAAGCATTTAAAGGATTAGACAGAAGTAATTCATAGATAAGATTAACTTATAGATTATAGATAAGCATAGATTTTGAACTTTATAATTTATATGGTAGATTAACACTAACATTAAGAACCGGAATATAGACGGGAGAATAGACAAGAGAGGATTTTTATGGCATCAACTAATGAAAACGTAGGTATTAACCGTACTTACAAGGACAGACTTTTTAGATTAAGATTCGGTTCCGAAGAGTATAAAGAGGATATGTTATCACTTTATAATGCACTTAACGGAACAGAATACAACAACACAGAAGATATCAGGATAACAACACTTGATGATGTAATATACATGAAGATGAAGAATGATATATCAATTCTTCTAGACAGCAACATGGTCTTGTGGGAACAGCAGAGTTCGATTAACCCGAATATGCCGGCAAGAGGACTTATGTATTATGCGAATCTTCTAAGCCAGTATATTAAGACAGAACGTTATGGAATATATAATAAGAAGTTAATACCTATTCCGACACCACAGTATGT
>NZ_JAHLQC010000057.1 GCF_018918265.1 Falcatimonas sp. MSJ-15 | reverse complement strand
TCCTTCAGATTCTACCTTGCGATAGACACCCTTGCTGTTCGGCTGTACACTTCCCACTATCTGGGCATGTTTGGGACTTGCACCCGTTAGAGCGCGCCCATGGCGCGCAAACACAAAAAAGGAAGCTATCCGCTTCCTCTAAATAACGTGCGTGAGAAGATTCGAACTCCCGACACCTTGGTCCGTAGCCAAGTGCTCTATCCAGCTGAGCTACACGCACATAAACATCTTCTACTTTTTAATGCCGGCGACCGGAGTCGAACCGGTATGGGAGATTAGTCCCGCAGGATTTTAAGTCCTGTGCGTCTGCCTATTCCGCCACGCCGGCATAAATGGGACCAATAGGGCTCGAACCTATGACCCCCTGCTTGTAAGGCAGGTGCTCTCCCAGCTGAGCTATGATCCCACATAGAAAATATTAAATTACTTATATCTTTCGATATAAACGACCCGGATGGGGTTCGAACCCACGACCTCCGCCGTGACAGGGCGGCGCTCTAACCAGCTGAGCCACCAGGCCAAATACCTTATATAGTAAACAGAATGGACCTTCGGGGACTCGAACCCAGGACCGACCGGTTATGAGCCGGTTGCTCTAACCAACTGAGCTAAAGGTCCAAAGTAAACCACTTTGGTTACATAAGCCGACAATCGGACTTGAACCGATAACCTGCTGATTACAAATCAGCTGCTCTGCCAATTGAGCCATGTCGGCATATTCAATGTTTACTATATAAATGACTCCAAGGGGATTTGAACCCCTGTTACCGCCGTGAAAGGGCGGTGTCTTAACCGCTTGACCATGGAGCCTAACAAAAAAATTATAACATACGCTTCTTATTATGTCAACTACTTTTTTTAACTCCCCGAGTAGGGCTCGAACCTACAACATCACGGTTAACAGCCGTGCGCTCTACCATTGAGCTATCGAGGATTATTATATATTCAAAACTACACACTGAAATTATATCTTTTTAAAATCCTTTTTTCTGAGGTTAACCTCTTTTTCTTGGTTAAGTCCTCGACCTATTAGTAACAATCAGCTGCACGTGTTACCACGCTTCCACCTTTGTCCTATCTACCTTGTCGTCTTCAAGGGGTCTTACAGCTTGCGCTTGGGATATCTCA
>NZ_JAHLQC010000056.1 GCF_018918265.1 Falcatimonas sp. MSJ-15 | reverse complement strand
ACAGCAATAACCAAGGCAATAGATTACTGCATAGAAGAAAATATTATGAGAGAATTTTTGATAAAGCATAAGGCGGAGGTGTTTAGTGTGTGTATAACAGAATTTGATGAAAAGATATACGAAGCAGAGTTAAGAGAAGAAGCTCGTGAAGAAGGCCGTAACTTGGGACGTGAGGAAGGACGTGAAGAAGGACGTGAAGAGGAACGCATTAAAAATATTCGAAAAACCATCTTTCTTTTACACAGACTTAATTTTAAAAATGAAGATATAATAAAGGAAATTTCTCAAACATTTGAAATTTCTTTAGAAACAGCAGGTAAATATATAGAAGATTATTACAACGAATTGTCAAAGAAGAACTAATTATGCAAGGAAAAGATACAGAAATAACTGAACAGATTTCAGAACGATTAGGTATAACACTTGATGAAACCTATAGATATCTTGATAAATACTATGAAGAGGAAAATAAAACCAACTCATAAATCCATAAAAAGTTTATACATTTTCTTGAAATCCCCCCCCCTATGATTACCCCCTAAAAGGGGGGGGATTTTTTTAATTCTCCATGTTATCCTATCTGTGCAGTTGAGAGTTATTGACAAACAAAAACTGCACAGATAGGAGCATTTATTAATTGTAGATGGCACGATAAGTATTAGTACCACCTTTTCAAAGAAGTATGTCATATATTGGACTATCTTATAAAGTAAGCTTTACAAACTATTAAATTACAGCTGGCTCTTATCTGAACATAAAACATCAACAATATGTTGATGAGACAGATTATTTATTCATTAAAAACTGTACGGCTGTAGTTAACAATATGCTTACAATATCTTTTTAATGTAACTTATAATTTATAACATGTAAGTTAATCGTATTGAAATATGTTTTCAGTATGCAAAAAAACTTAATATCGTACTCTGACCAAAGTATCTGGCACAGTGCATGTCTGTTTTTTTCATCCATGCATTGATATGATTTATGTTGATTCTAACTTTTAATAGCAGTGAAACACCATATGTTATTATACTATTATCATACTATTGATTATATGTTTTATTAAAAAATCTTAAATTCACTGCTATCATTTACCAGTCTTTGGTGTCATATTATGCATACGTCTGAGATTATGTTGATTGTATTGTAATTAGATATACAATTAATGTATCTTAAGTTGTTATGTAAGCAATCTGATATGAGTGTTGTGCTAAACATAGTAATATAATGTGCATGATGTCTGGAATATACTACTGTATTTAATATAAGATGGAATCTTTGATATTATAATACATATAGTATTATCGAGAA
>NZ_JAHLQC010000055.1 GCF_018918265.1 Falcatimonas sp. MSJ-15 | reverse complement strand
TTTGTCAAGAGCGGGGGTAAAATCCCATATTGGAAACCTGGTGCATAAGCATCAGGTTTCTTTAATATAACTAAGTCGTTGATAGCAAAATTCTATTTCTAAAATTCTCAAAGTTACGGAAACCATAACCATTTCGTTTAATAACTTTAATCTTATTATTAATTCCTTCTGTAAAACCATTTGAATAAGGGCAGTCAAAAGCATTTAATATATATTTGCTCCAATTTCCGAGCATTGTTAATGTAGCTGAAAATTCTTTTAACCCGCTTACCTGTGCAGCAATAATAAATTTGTGAAGCTTAGGTTTGGCAGTATTGGAACTTTCAGAATCCATAAAATCATAAAATAATTCTTTTAAATAGTATGCCTGAGCAAGATCATATGATTGTTGTAGCATAACTTCAAGAGCAAGCCGGTTTTCATCTGAAAGAGAACTATAGTGTGATAAAAGAATACGCCGACTGCGTTTGAAGTATTTTCGCTTTGACGGGTGCATATCTTTTTGAACACGTTTTCTTACATTTTCAAGAGCCCAGGTAATATAGCGGACGACATGGAATTTATCAATAACAATTGTTGCATTAGGAAAATATGATAAACCAATGTCACGGTAAACCTTATTCATATCCATAATAAAGTATTTAACCTGTTTTTTGTTAGGAAAAGAGCTGAGATAAGCTGAAATCTGAGCCTGGGTTCTGGATGGAAGTATGTCCAAAACTTTGTGGTGTGTAGGGTCAGTAAGTATAGCCTGAAATTTTTCACCGCCTGCATTTCCTTTGAATTCATCAATAGATAAAACAGAAGGAAGAATAGATGGCTTTGGAAAAGATATATTCTTGATTCTGCGAAAAACAGAGGAAGCAGAAATACCAAGCTGTCTGGCAACAGAAGAAACATTTTGAACTTCACTTAACTGGTAGACTGCAAGAAAGGCAAGTCTTGTAGTAATACGACAGTGTTTAGGTAAAAGAGAAAACGGTTCATTAAAATGGTGCCGACAATTATTGCAATGGTAACGTCTTTTCCTATAATGTAAAAGTAAAGGTTTGCCTTGAATAGGAGCATCTTTAATAATAGAAGGACGGTAATCGTGGACTTTGTTAGTGACAGAGCCACAGAAAGGACAAGAAACGTCCCTACGTTCAAGATGAAAGTATAAATGAATATCAGAATTAAAAAATTCGATATTATCTACAATTAGGTCTTTAATTTCTAGAAGATTTGATATAAAATTAGTATTAGGCATAAGCATTCTCCTTTGTTGATTATTTTGTGGTGATTTAATTATAACTTATGGGATTGTTTATGCCTATCTTTTTT
>NZ_JAHLQC010000054.1 GCF_018918265.1 Falcatimonas sp. MSJ-15 | reverse complement strand
ATTTATGAGTTGGTTTTATTTTCCTCTTCATAATATTTATCAAGATATTTATAGGTTTCATCAAGTGTTATACCGAATCGTTCGGATATCTGTTCAATTATCTTAGAATCCTGAATTCCAAATCCTTTTAAAATTGATATCATGGTTAAAATATTCTTGATGCGTTCCTCTTCTCGCCCTTCTTCACGAGCCTCAGCACGTTCTTCCATAATTTTCGCATTCAGTGTCATATACTCAACCCTCCAATCACTTCTTTCGATAGCTTTATCGACTGACTTTTCAATAGCTTTTGTCAGCTCACTTTCTGCGTCTTTTCCCTGCAGGTAATCAAGAAATGCACACATATTATCAGAGAGATTATCTCTGTCACCAGCAGCATTAATAATTACTTTGTATGCATCATCTTTAAGTTTTATCTCGTTATCCTGCAGACATATATTTTCAAATGTATATATCGGTAGGTTTTTACCGCTTTCCTTAAATGGATTCTCTAGGCATATAAATATTATATATGTCTTCTTAAGTTCTCTGTACAGACTTCCCTTCTCAATAAGGTTAAGGTCAATCATTCCTTGATAGTAGCGTGTTCGCTTTGGCAGGTCGGTTGCAAGTGTTGTCTGCATCTCAACATCATATACAGTATTGCTGTCACCGGTGACGTACACATCAAGTCTTATACTCTTTGCAGGAGCAGTTATGTCAAAAGCCTTCTGACTTTCGGCAAGTTCAATTCTGCTGATATTCATGTTAAGTATCAGTTCAAGTACCTCTTTGCATAAATCTAAGTTGGTTGACATTACCTTACAGAACATGAAATCATCTGTAAATGTAAGTTCTGAGTAATCTTTAAATCGTTTAGCCATAATAAAATCTTTTGTCCTTATTTCGTATTTCTATTTTTGCTATATATTATAGTGCTTCTATTTGTACCATACATACTATAGCGTTTCTATTTATAGTTTCTTCTATCTATAGTATAACACATGCAGAAAAATATTCAAACTCATTCTCGAACTTTTGTTTCTGATTTTTTTAACTTAAGGCACTCTAAGCTAAGAGTTATTTAAGCCATAAAAAATAAAGGCACTCCCATCAATTGAGAATGCCTTAAATGTAATTTAATTATTAATTGTAGATGTGATATAAAATTAGGATATCGGTTCCGATTGAATTAGATTAGATATAAGAAATGAATATCAATAATCAATACTCCAACCATCATGGCACAATACATTATAGAAAATAAATAGATGTTTGCTATATAATACAATGCTAATCTGTAAATCATGCATGAAAGAAGAAAGTGTATAGACAGCATACAAATATGTAATGAATTAAAGACTTGATACATCTTTATACACTTTGTAGAAGCAGAATCATACATATAATAATAATATGGTTCAGTTTAGTATGATTCAAAGTTGGGAATAATTCTCGATAATACTATATGTATTATAATATCAAAGATTCCATCTTATATTAAATACAGTAGTATATTCCAGACATCATGCACATTATATTACTATGTTTAGCACAACACTCAT
>NZ_JAHLQC010000053.1 GCF_018918265.1 Falcatimonas sp. MSJ-15 | reverse complement strand
TATCTTACAGAAGGAGATTATATAAATGCAGGACTTAGTGCATTAAGTATAATCCCCGGAGCCGATGCCTTTACAAAGACAGGTAAGGCAAGCAAAGTACTTGGCAACGGAATAGTTGAAAGCGGACTAAAACACCTTGATAACGTGGCAGATGGAATCAAGAAGCTTGTAAAGAAAGCAGACGATGCAATAGACCTCGAAAAACACCTGCCGAAGAAACTGCTGACAGAGGAAGCCGAAACATTTGCAAAAAAAGCAGATAAAGTGGCGGATGATGTAGTTGAGGATGCGGCGAAGTCGATAAAGGGTGGTACAGATATTATTGTAGAAGTAAATTTGTCTAAAAGTAAGTATCCTGAATCAGCTAAACACATTGAAGATGCAATAGCAAATGGACATCCAGAAATATTGACAATCGATAGAACTTCAGCAAAAAATAATAGAAGGGCATCTTTAAATGGTATAGATAAAATACCAGGGAAGGATTTAGATGAGTATCCGCCAGCAATGTCAAGAGAAGGCGGTAAGGGAGCCAGCGTGCGAGGAATAAATAGTTCTGACAATAGGGGGTCAGGTTCAAGTGTAGGACATCAATTGAGAGGATATCCAAACGGAACAAAATATAGGTATAATATAACGGAATAGGAAGGAAAGCATAGTATGAATGAACGAGAATTGTGGAATGAAGTATATGACTTAATTGGTGAATCACAGAAAGAAATAAGTATTTTTGATGGAAATGAGAGTGTGGGATATGCGGAATTGGAAAAAATGAATCTACTAAGTTTGTCAACGTTAGGTGTAATTATTATTTATTCATCAGGAATTTGTGTTGATAATTGGATCAGAATATTAGGGCAGAAAACTTCGGTACACAAGGGGATTCTGTTTTATAATAACTATCAAAAAGAAAATGTTACTATGGAAAAAATGATGATTGTTGCTCAAGATGTAGTTGGGGGTATATTTGCTATAAACATGGGTAAATATCAAAAAGGGCTAAAAAAAATATGGTATTTTGCACCGGATACATTACAGTGGGAATGTATGGATATGAGTTATGCAGAATTTGTTGCATGGACAATACAGGGAAATACAGATGAATTCTATAGTAGTATGAGATGGAATGGTTGGAAAGAAGATTGTAACAAAGCGGGATTTGATGAAATGATGTTGATATATCCTTTTTTGTGGGCAAAAGAATGTAATTTGGAAACTGCGACAAAAAAAGTTGTTTCATCAGATGAATTAATTAGAATGAATTCAGAGTATGCACAAAAATTTGATAATTGTTGATGCTATACAATCTCTTTATTAAAATTATGTCTCCATTTAGGAACAGTCAAAAACCAAATTGAATATTGCTATCTTAATATGTGGAACGTATTGCTTTCATAGTAAAAGAAGAATACTGTTATGACAGACAGAACAAAAACCTGCTTGTAAGATATGCAGAAGACGGAAGCATGGAGATATATGCGATGCAGTAAATGCAGTGCTATATCTTACAGAAGGAGATTATATAAATGCAGGACTTAGTGCATTAAGTATAATCCCCGGAGCCGATGCCTTTACAAAGACAGGTAAGGCAAGCAAAGTACTTGGCAACGGAATAGTTGAAAG
>NZ_JAHLQC010000052.1 GCF_018918265.1 Falcatimonas sp. MSJ-15 | reverse complement strand
TTTTTGTGTTTGCGCGCCATGGGCGCGCTCTAACGGGTGCAAGTCCCAAACATGCCCAGATAGTGGGAAGTGTACAGCCGAACAGCAAGGGTGTCTATCGCAAGGTAGAATCTGAAGGAAGCTGTAAGCAAATCTCTGGTCCGACGAACAGAAATCACATATAAGGCTAGGCTACGAGAGATAAGTTGGCACGAAGCAACGAAGTCTAATAACTATCACCTTTGTAGTAGCAGAGTAAATGTGGCGGATATATGGAGAGAAAGAGCGTGCACCTTAAGCGTGGAGGTCTCACAGAGGTTCCATCAGCCTAGTAACAACGAACTGTGAGAAGTCAGCCGAGCCAATAGTAGTGAAGAAGTCTCTGTAATGGAGATGGAGCAAAGGGGCGAACAATCAATAAGTTTGAGTATGTCTCGAATTGCAGAAATGGCAACATCTGCCGTAACTAATCGGGAAAAGGTGGTCAAATCAAGCGAGACGGAAAGGAAAGAACGCATGGACACAAGTAGTCTAATGAAGCAGATACTATCCAGCGATAATCTCAACAGAGCATATCTGCAAGTCGTACGAAATAAAGGTGCCGAGGGAGTGGACGGAATGAAGTACACAGAACTCAAAGAATACCTTGCAAAGAACGGCGAAATCATCAAGGAACAGTTGAGGATGAGAAAATATAAACCTCAGCCAGTACGAAGAGTGGAGATACCAAAGCCTGATGGCGGTGTCAGAAACCTAGGAGTACCAACAGTAACAGACAGATTCATACAACAAGCCATTGCACAGGTTTTAACACCAATCTATGAGGAACAGTTCCATGACCATAGTTATGGATTCAGACCTAACAGATGTGCGCAGCAAGCAATCCTGACAGCACTTGATATGATGAATGATGGTGATGATTGGATTGTAGATATCGACTTGGAAAAGTTCTTTGACACAGTAAACCATGATAAGCTCATGACTATCATAGGTAGAACTATCAAAGATGGAGATGTCATCTCTATTGTTAGAAAATACCTTGTCAGCGGAATCATGATTGATGATGAATATGAGGATTCCATTGTGGGGACACCACAAGGAGGAAATCTCTCGCCATTATTGGCAAACATTATGCTGAATGAACTTGATAAGGAAATGGAAAAACGGGGGCTTAACTTTGTACGATATGCGGATGACTGTATTATTATGGTCGGAAGCGAAATGTCTGCTAACAGAGTCATGAGAAATATTTCACGATTCATTGAAGAGAAGCTAGGGCTCAAAGTCAACATGACCAAGAGTAAGGTAGATAGACCACAAGGACTTAAATACCTTGGATTTGGTTTCTACTTTGATTCAAGAGCACATCAGTTTAAGGCAAAACCACACGTAAAATCAGTAGCGAAGTTTAAGAAAAGAATGAAAGAACTCACCTGTCGTAGCTGGGGCGTTAGCAACAGCTATAAGGTGGAGAAACTCAATCAGCTTATAAGAGGGTGGATTAACTACTTTAAGATAGGAAGTATGAAAACCCTCTGCAAAGAACTAGATGCAAGAATTCGTTATAGGTTGCGTATGTGTATCTGGAAGCAATGGAAAACTCCGCAAAATCGAATAAAGAATTTGATGAAACTTGGAGTTGATAAGGATATAGCTTGGATTACGGCATATACAGGTAGTCGAATCGCTTATGTGTGTCAGCGAAGAGTTATGAATTTTGCAATAAACAAAGAAAGACTAACCCAATTTGGATTAGTCTCAATGATAGATTACTACACCGAAAGGTGTGTTACTTGTTAAGTTGATTGAACCGCCGTATACGGAACCGTACGTACGGTGGTGTGAGAGGTCGGGAAAATTTATTTAATTTTCC
>NZ_JAHLQC010000051.1 GCF_018918265.1 Falcatimonas sp. MSJ-15 | reverse complement strand
AATCGAGTAGGAGGCGGTGATTAACCGCCGTCCTCTCACAGCACCGTACGTACCGTTCGGTATACGGCGCTTTCAATAGTTAACGTGCACAGACTGGTAGGCTGTAGCTAAATCATAATAGCCACTGTTTATCAGTCTTTCTTTATTCAGCGCCCAAATCACAGCTTTGTTATTACTGATATACCAATACTTTCTGCGACTGTTTGCTATTGTTGCCGCATAGTGTTCTGGAATTCCCAGCTTGACTAGATTTTTATATTTCGTTTTAGGTTTCTTCCACTGTTTCCATATACACATACGTATTCTGTGATAGAGCCATCCATTGATGTCATCTATGTTGTTCTTCATACTTGCAATTCCGTAGTAGTTAAGCCATCCCCTTGCATACACCTTGATTCTCTCAAGGTTTGGCTTGATTGACTGACATCGCTTACGGGAAGATAACTCCTTCAGTCTGGACTTAAACTTCTTCCATGACTTCGGATGAACTCGGACATATATGCCTTTTCCGTTCCTTCCCAATGCAAAGCCAAGGAATTTAAAATTTCGGATTGCAAACACACTGACAGTACGGCTCTTTTCTCGGTTGACTGTAAGTTTCAGCCTCTCCTCAAGATATTTTGTACTGCTTTCCAAGAGTCTCTCTGATGCTCGCTTGCTCTTTGCAAGAAGCACAATGTCATCTGCATATCTTATGCATGGAACATCTCTTTTCAGGAATTCCTGGTCGAACTCATTGAGGTAGACATTTGCCAGCAATGGTGATAGATTTCCACCTTGTGGTGAGCCTTCCTCTGTGTCAATAACTACTCCGTTTTCCATTACACCGCTTTTCAGATAGCGTTTTATCAGTTGCACTACACGTTCATCCTTTACATTCTTTCGGAGAAGATTGATAAGAATTTCGTGATTAAGAGTGTCGAAGTACTTTGACAAGTCAAGGACTACAGCAAATGTATAGCCTTGCTCGGCATACTCCTTAACCTTAAGTATTGCATCTTTTGCACTTCTGTTCGGACGATAGCCATAGCTACCTTCTGCAAACAGCGGTTCATAGATTGGCACTAACTGTTGAGTTATTGCCTGTTGAAGTGTACGGTCTACCACTGTTGGTATGCCAAGCTTTCGCACACCACCGTCTGGTTTGGGAATTTCAACTCGTCTTACTGGAGACGGAGTATACTTTCCACGATAAATGCGGTCGGTTAACTCTTGTTGATGTTCCTTTAGATATGGAAGAGCCTCCTCAATGGTCATGCCATCAATTCCTGGCGCTCCCTTGTTTGCCTTGACTCTCTTATATGCCCTGTTAAAGTTGTCTTTATACAGTATCGCTTCCAAAAGTCTCGGCTGTGCACTGTCTCTTTCTTTCCATATCCGATTGAATGACCTAGACGCTTTCTCATACCCTTCATGTTCTGCATTATCTCTTTTCGAACAGCCATTGTTTTCAATGTTTTCTGCCATAGACGGTCATTCCTCCTTTCTCGGTCATACTCAAGACTCCTACTGATTCGGTCCTTCACCTCTCGGCTACTATGACCTCTGCTGACTTCTGCGCGTTCAGCATTGCTTTATGCAATGGTTACCTCTTTCAAGGCGTACCGCACAGACCTCCCTAGGTACCACACGTTTCTTCCTCTCCATCCATCTGCCTCATTTATCATGCATGATTCCGTGTAGTTATTGGGCTTCGATTTGGCTCGCAACCTTACCCTCATGCATAACCTCATATGAGATTTCTGTTCGTCAGACTAGAGATTTGCCCATGAGTTAGTATGTTCCTCACATCCAGCTTCCTTCAGATTCCGCCTCACGGTGGACACCCTTGCCTTCGGCTATATCCTTCCCACTACCGGGTGGATTCGGGACTTTAACCCGTTAGAAACGTGCGCCGCTAGGCACACGA
>NZ_JAHLQC010000050.1 GCF_018918265.1 Falcatimonas sp. MSJ-15 | reverse complement strand
TCATAACAGTATTCTTCTGTACCGCTTTTTATCCTGTAGTTCTCATCATCATAAGTGTACTGCGATGATGATGTTTTTACAAGTCTGTTTCGGCTGTCGTAGACATATTCTTTTTTGCCGCTTTCAGTGTATGCCTGTACAAGGTTGCCATCGGCATCTGTTACTGTATCTGTTCCGTTGTATGATGTTATGCAGTTGCCGGTGCTGTATTCCATTGTGACTGTGCCTGTGTCACTGCTTCTCTGTGTTATGTTGCCGGCAGCATCATAGCTGTATCTCTCATCTTTTACTCCATCAGCTCCAGTCTGATGTCTCAGAGTTACCCTGTCAAGGCTGTCATATTCGTATGTGTATGTTATTCCTTCTGTCTGGCTCTCTTCTTTTACAAGTCTTCCTGCCGCATCATAGCTGTAGACATATGATATTACTGTCTCTCCTGACAACTCCCGCATTCAGATATTTGTGTATCAGCGAACTTTGAATCACTCTACCGTCTTTGATGGTACGGACAATACCTCAATAAGCTTACTCTGACTTACTGTGTCGAAAAACTTTTCCAAGTCCATATCCACCACATATACATAGCCATCGTTCACATTCTGTTGACACTGTCTAAGGGCATCGTGTGCCCCTTTTTTCGGTCTGAAACCAAAACTTTTCTCCGAAATTTCTTTGTTTTCTACTATCTATTTGTTTCAAACTTTTCATCTTTCATTTCCATGTATACTTTGATTTAAAATAATAATGTCCTTTATTATCTTTTTATATAGCAAACTGATATCAGCAGTCTGGGAAAAATTTGAAAATTATCGTAAAAAACGCATTGTCTCCACAGCACTAAGTTCAATGAAAAAAATGCGTTCTGCATTTTTAAAGAAACAATATTTTGTTTTTATTTTTATTATCTTTAAGTCGAGACATGACTAAATAAATTTCCTTTTACCATACATTATTAAAAATATCTATTCCCTCTTCTTTCACGAAAAATGATTCCAACGAATCAGCAATATAAACCATTTCATTAGCATCTAAATCATCAAATGAAACCATATACACTCCAAAGCCATTGGTACCATTTGCGTAAAGCACTGCATTACTGCATTCATCATCACCTATTGCCAAAGAATCTGGTATATACTTTTGAATATTATATGCAGAATTCATTTCTATACATCCACTTGCCCCCCATATTCGTATATACTTTTTATTTTTGACCATTATCTCAAGTTCTGTTTTCTCTTTAATAATCTCTATAAATTCAAGAGGAACATCAATTTTTGAGTAATGAATTAATTCATCAATTTCGGTATCTCTTGATTTTGCATCACTTACAGCAATTTTGAATGACCTACTCAATTTACTTAATATACTCATTAATATTTTATCCTTTCATACTTAACATCAAGTTTATCTAACATTCTATATTGTTGTTCCATTACATCATTTATTACCACATCCGAGAATCCTGCCACCTACCTCCATTTGGTCCTGTTCCTTTTGGTCGAGGTAAAGAATCCTTGTGTGTCTTATTAAACAGAATATAATTGGAATCAGTACCACTCTTGACATAAACTCTTTACCCTTATAATAATCCAAGCCGATGATCCACTATCGAAAAAAGAGTAAACTCTCCAAAACCGACCTTTACATCTGCTTAAAATTTTATCACATATTTGCCATTTTCACTATACAGTTTCGCCAGTATTTTCCATGACTAGCATACGATACTCCGTACCGCTTTTCAACATTCCATAAATAATACTGATTAATCGTCTGGAAATACAAATCAGTGCTTGCTGACTGGTTTTTCCCTTTGCCTTACGTTTCTCATAGTATGCACGCACTACTGGATTTCGTGGTGTTCCTTTTGAGGATACCTGCACCATCTGAATCGCAAGAAAGTAAATCGTAGCTTGTAATCTTCTTGGATCTTTCTCTACTTCAGATCTACTTCGATTAATTTAAAGACTATAGTTTGTGTTTTATGTGGTTGGTGTCCTTAAGTGGAGACATAATAAATATTTATTTGTAGCAC
>NZ_JAHLQC010000049.1 GCF_018918265.1 Falcatimonas sp. MSJ-15 | reverse complement strand
TATAAAATGTCAAGACTTAATGTACAAAAAATATTATATAAAAATGTACAATTAGTCTGTTTGTTTTAAGTGGTCTTTTAATCTGTATGATTTTCCTGATATTGGTATTACATGTGCATGATGCAAAACTCTGTCCATAATGGCATTTGCAACAACTGCATCATAAAATATTCCATCCCATTCATTAAAGTTCATGTTTGTTGTTAATATAGTACTTTTCTTTTCATAACGCATATCTATAAGCTGAAAGAACATATTGGAATCCTCTTTATCAATAGGCAGATATCCAAGTTCGTCTATTATAAGCAGACGATAATGACAAAAATGCTTTAGTCTTGCATCAAGCCTGTTTTCCAGCTTTGCACGCTTCAACTGTTGGAGTAAATCATTGCACTTTATAAAGTATGTGCTTACCCGTTTTTTTGCGGCTGCAATACCAATAGAAGTTGCAAGGTGTGTCTTTCCGACACCACTCGTCCCAAGAAATACTATATTTTCATTCTTTTCAAGGAAACCAAGACTTGCAAGCTCCCTCATTTCCTGTTCATTTACACTTGGCTGAAATCCAAAATCATAATCCTTAAGTTCTTTCACAAAGGGAAAGGCTGCAGCTTTTATCATAGAACGTGAGGCACTCTGTTCTTTAAAATCCACTTCATAATTAGTGAGTTTTAACAGACCCTCCGTAAAGGATAATCCGTTTGTTGTTACAAAATCTCTTATTTCATCAAGATGAAGTTTCATTTGGGATAACTTTAACAGCTCCAGATTTGCTGTTAACTGATTGTATGTACTGTTACTCATAATCATAAACCTTTCCTATAATCTCAAGATTTTCTTTTGCCCTGTCCATTATGTGTTCATCCTTGAAAATATGGGAATTTCTAGCGATTGCAGCATAATGTTCAGAAATATAGTTCAATTTTTTTGTGCTTAACTGATGAATAGTTATAAATTCTGTGTTATAATACACAAGTATATAACCATCATATACTTGTAAAGAAACAATCTTTCCTATGTACTCCGGTGGTACGGAGTACTGGCATCTTTTATAATTAAACATGCTTGAATGATTGACTTTTACGGTATTTGTGGTGATTTGAAAAGGCTTTCTTATGGTATCAGCGGGCAGGCTGTTTAAGAAAGTCTTTTCTTTGTTGAAATACATCAGCGGAATTCTTCCTGTTCCCTGGTTTACCTGTGCATTGACACGATTGTTAATTCGTGTTATCAGTTCAACCAGTTCCCGATAATTTAATTTCCCGTTATAAGCCCTTATTTCATCAAGTATCTTCATGGGAGCCTCAACTTTGGCTTTAGTATGTGGATGTCCCGCAATGCACGGCTGCACTTTGAAGCCATAATCATCAGCGAATTGCTGAAACTTATTATTTACTTTGCCAGCAAAATATTCTGTTCTTGCTTTATCCATAACGGTTTTCATGTTATCTGTAACTATTTCATCCGGAACACCACCAAATGTTTCGAATGCATCATCAAGAAACGAGAAGAGTATATCCTGTGTTTTGGAAAGAGATGCTCTGTATACCCTGAATCTTGAATATGAAAGCAATAGAACAAAAATATTTATATCTCTGGTTTCACCTGTAGAAAGGGTAAACGAAATCGACTCTTTCCAGTCTAACTGTGCCTGTTTCCCCATAGGCGTTTCATATCTGACAGTTACCCTGTTAGTGTTGGAAGGTCTGCCTTTTCTGAAATATGAATCGAATTCAGGATATTTTCTAAGGTAATGGCAAAAGTTACAATAAACACCTGTAAATCCATGGTTATCCACAAGATACTGCCATAAAACTTTTCTGTAGTAAAACATCTGCTGGTTTCTGTCTGATAATAATTCGGCTATAATATCATAAAAAGGTGTAATGCAATCATTACAGTTTCTTGTTTCCGGTTTTGTATAACCGTTTATGTATTTATCAACCGTACGTCTGTCAATCTCCAATTCTCTTGCTATTTGACTTTTATTTATCTTCAATGTTCCATCCTCCATAAATGGTTTTAATTTGTACAGGTCATTGACACTTTCTATTTTTATGTTTGTTATGATTTGATTCTTTAATATCATCATGAGTTCCTCCTTATAACCCATATATCATAACATTTGTACATTCTTATTTAATATTTATTGTACATATTTAAGTATAACTTTATA
>NZ_JAHLQC010000048.1 GCF_018918265.1 Falcatimonas sp. MSJ-15 | reverse complement strand
ATGATATTTATAAATAAAGTAAGAGAATACTCAGATGACAAAAGTGTAGATATCAAGACAGCAATAACCAATGCAATAGATTACTGCATAGAAGAAAATATTATGAGAGAATTTTTGATAAAGCATAAGGCGGAGGTGTTTAGTGTGTGTATAACAGAATTTGATGAAAAGATATATGAAGCAGAGTTAAGAGAAGAAGCCCGAGAAGAAGGACGTACTTTAGGATTAGAAGAAGGACGTACTTTGGGACGTGAGGAAGGACGTAACTTGGGACGTGAAGAAGGTCGTATATTGGAACGAATTGAAATGTACAAAGAGGATAATTACTCAGATATGGATATTATGAAAAAACTCATTTTACGATTTGATATAACACTCCAAGAAGCGCAGGAATACCTTGATAAATACTATGAAGAAACCGATAAAAACAATCAATAAGTTTATAAAAAGTTTATACTTTTTCTTGAAATCCCCCCCTATGATTACCCCCTAAAAGGGGGGAGATTTTTTTAATTCTCCAAGTTATCCTATCTGTGCAGTTGAGAGTTATTGACGAACAAAAACTGCACAGATAGGAGCATTTATTAATTGTAGATGGCACGATAAGTATTAGTACCACCTTTTCAAAGAAGTATTTCATATATTGGACTATCTTATAAAGTAAGCTTTACAAAATATTAAATTACAGCTGGCTCTTATCTGAACATAAAACATCAACAACATGTTGATGCGACAGATTATTTATTCATTAAAAACTGTACGGCTGTAGTTAACAATATGCTTACAATATCTTTTTAATGTAACTTATAATTTATAACATGTAAGTTAATCGTATTGAAATATGTTTTCAGTATGCAAAAAACTTAATATCATACTCTGACCAAAGTATCTGGCACAGTGCATGTCTGTTTTTTCATCCATGCATTAATATGACTTGTTAACTTTTAATAGCAGTGAAATGCCATATATTATTATACTATTATCATACTATTGATTATATGTTTTATTAAAAAATCTTAAAAATCACTGTTATCATTCACCAGTCTTTGGTGTCATATTATGCATACGTCTGTGCTTATGTTGATTGTATTATAATTAGTTATACAATTGATATATCTTAAGTTGTTATGTAAGCAATCTGATATGAGTGTTGTGCTAAACAGAGTAATATAATGTGCATGATGTCTGGAATATGCTACTGTATTTAATATAAGATGGAATCTTTGATATTATAATACATATAGTATTATCGAGAATTATTCGCAACTTTGAATCATACTAAACTGAAGTATTATATATGTATGATTCTGCTTCTACAAAGTATATAAAGATGTATCAAGTCTTTAATTCAGTATATCTTTGTATGCTGTCTATATACTTTCTTTTTTCATGCATGACTTACAGATTAGCATTATGTTGTATTATATAGCACACATCTATTTTCTATAATGTATTGTGCCATGATGGTTGGAGTATTTATTATTAATTATTAATATTCATTTCTTATATCTAATCTAATTAAAACTAATATCTTAATCGTATTCACATCTGCAATTAATAAATTAAGTTACATTTTAGGCATTCTCAGTCGATGGGAGTGCCTTTATTCTTTTTTTATACCTGGAATTAGATTTGAATAATATTTTTAGCTATTAACAGAAATGTTTATACTTGCGAATATAAAATAGTCTAGTGATAGATAAAAAAATGTTCACTCTTTGTGTTTGATGATTTTGGTTGCTAACAGGCAAAATGAGAGAACACATGAAGACTAAAATCTATGCAAGAGTTAATTCTATAGGTATGAAATTAATTCTTGCAAGGTAGAATTTAAAAGTACATTTGACCTGTTATACGGGCAAAGTGAAAAACAAAAAAGCGAAAATATGTTTGCGTTTTATTGCTGTATATGATATACTAATAGTACTAGTAATAGCTAATAATGTTATTAGTATATTGTATATAATACTTGCTATAAGTAGCTGATAGCAAGTATTAACATACTGACAAGAAACATACAGACAAGAGAGGATTTTTATGGCATCAACTAATGAAACAGTAGGTATTAACCGTACTTACAAGGACAGACTTTTTAGATTAAGATTCGGTTCCGAAGAGTATAAAGAGGATATGTTATCACTTTATAATGCACTTAACGGAACAGAATACAACAACACAGAAGATATCAGGATAACGACACTTGATGATGTAATATACATGAAGATGAAGAATGATATATCAATTCTTTTAGACAGCAACATGGTCTTGTGGAAATAGCAGAGTTCGATTA
>NZ_JAHLQC010000047.1 GCF_018918265.1 Falcatimonas sp. MSJ-15 | reverse complement strand
GGACTTATAAGCAGTGAGAAGACAGAAGTCACAGCTGAAATCACTAATACAGCTGATGCAAAAACTGACGGCACAAAGACAGAAACAGCAGGAACCCTGACGGTATATCACTGTGATCTCAGAGGAAGCGTAAGAGCAGTAACCGACCAGACAGGAACAGTAACTGACAGATACAGTTATTCACTATATGGAGAGAGAACTCATGACACCGGAGACGGAGACCACATCTTCGGATACTGTGGAAGAGACGGAGTAATAACCGAGAGAGACGGACTGCTCTACATGAGAGCAAGATACTACAGTCCAGAACTAAAGAGATTCATAAGCGCCGACAGCGTAATAGGGAATCTTTCAAGCACACCAAGTCTTAACCGCTACGCCTACGCCAATGGAAACCCAGTAACGCAGATAGATCCATTCGGATTAAGTGCCGAACCTGGAACGAAAAAGGCAAAGAAAAACATAAACTGGCGAGAAGCAGTTCACGATGCATTAGATATAGCAGGAAGTATAACAGGCTATGGAGATATATGCGATGCAGTAAATGCAGTGCTGTATCTTACAGAAGGAGATTATATAAATGCAGGACTTAGTGCATTAAGTATAATCCCCGGAGCCGATGCCTTTACAAAGACAGGTAAGGCAAGCAAAGTACTTGGCAACGGAATAGTTGAAAGCGGACTAAAACACCTTGACAACGTGGCAGACGGAATCAAGAAGCTTGTAAAGAAAGCAGACGATGCAATAGACCTCGAAAAACACCTGCCGAAGAAACTGCTAAAAGAAGAAGCCGAAACATTTGCAAAAAAAGCAGATAAAGTGGCGGATGATGTAGTTGAGGATGCGGCGAAGTCGATAAAGAGTGGTAGTGAAACAAGTAGAACTAATTGGGGAGCAGAGCATGGTAAAGGAAATGTAAAGCATAATAATGCGATTGAAACAGAATTGGATAATGCAGCATCTAATGGTGCAACAGATATTAGAAAAAATCGTGTACAACGTGATTCTAATGGAAATAGAGTATATGCTCCAGATGGTAAATATACTAAACCAGATGCTTCGTATGTTATTGATGGACAGAGATATAATACTAATTATGTTTCTAATTATGGATTAGATAATATTGATGAACTTAATAGGGAAATTGAGGCGTTCAATCGTATGTGTGATGCAGACCCAGATTCAATTACTCAATTGATTTTTAAGTATTAGAGTTAGGAGACCAATTATGAAAAAAATAATTGCACCAACACATGTTGAGAATTATTGTAATGATGTGGAAGGTGATATATATTTTCAAATGCTAAAGCATGAATATGGAGGAGATTATTCATATTTGTACAAAATAATATGTGATTGTAAAAATGATAAATTTCTTATTTACAAGGATAATCATCCAAGTTTGTTCGCCGATTGTTGTTCATGCAAAAAAAGGATTACAATTTATGATCTTTCTCAATATCCAGCAGCTATCAAATTGGATAAAGCATATGATCTGAAACGTATTACAGATTTTGCATCTGAACTGTATGTTAATTATGAATATTCAGATGAGTATTTATATGAAGATGATGTTGAGTTTGATAAAAATGATATAACTTGGGCGAGAGCGTTTTTGAAAACGGATACTGGTATAATTAAAATATTAGATGATGAGACAGTGTAAAATTTATTTTCTTACCATATAAGCAATGTCATTTAGATAAAGTTTTTTATGATGAAAACAGTATATCATACGCTGTCATGCATTGAAAATACAGTTCAGTTAAGAAATGCCGGATTTATTAAGTGGACTAAGGCATAGAAAATAGGTGTATGATGCGTTGAAATAATATTTTTGCGCATTACAAAAAGACAGATTGCATATCTGCCTCATAACGCAGTATAATGGTGACGAGATTTATGCAACCCGATACATGAAATCCCTATTTCTCTTTGGGTGGAGGTGGATAGGGTATTTTCGGTTGTACCTGACAGGTGTCAGATACTTTTGTATGAGAAGCATGGTCTCTGTTTCGTCACCGCCGTGTTTGAGATATGCCCTGCATATGTTTACTGCGGTGGCGAAATTAATTTTATAGACGTGTTTGGTATTTTTAGATGTTTTTACCACAGCGTGAGAAGTTACTAATTCACAGAAATTATACAAAATCATACGGGCATTGATTTCCTGAAGAATTCCATCATACTTGCTGCTGTGCCAGCCTATGATAAGATCGGCCGAAGGATCCGCACCGAAACCGTACAGGGAATTACGGAGTACCGCTACAATGGACTGCATTACGTCAGCAGCATCAAAGACCCGGAAGGAAATGTAAAACGTGATGTTAGAATGTAAATAGTACAAATTAGATATGGAATAATCCTTAATATAGATTTATTATTAAAGTTAAAGATTGGAGGAGTAATACATGGCTACACAGTACTCAGAAGAATTTAAG
>NZ_JAHLQC010000046.1 GCF_018918265.1 Falcatimonas sp. MSJ-15 | reverse complement strand
ATAAAAAAGAGTTTGTGTGGCAAGTATAAGAATCTTGAGATATATTCTGAAGCAGAAAAAATTATAGGTGAAATGTTAAGTTAAGTGTTGTGCCAAGTTTAAAATGAATTCTCTTTAGGCCATCCACAGTGGATTTAAATCTGGTAATATTTCCGGTGGTGGCATTTTTTATGATTTTATAAGCTAGAGCGTAAAACCCATTACCTTTAGGTGTTGGGTAGTTAACGAAACTCGAATGATGACCAAATATTGCAGAATCCTAGCTGATTGTATACATAAAAAAACTTCCTTCAAAAACATGCTTGACCTAAAGTTAACTCTAGGTTGTATGATATTTATATCATATACTATTGTTAATGTAATTACAAAAAATTTTGCATATGGAGGATGATAAATATGTTAAAAACAGAAGAATTAAAGCTGGTATCTGAATGGGATAAAACTTTTCCACAGAGTGAAAAAGTAGAACACAAAAAAGTGACATTTGTAAATCGTTATGGAATCACACTTGTAAGTCTTATTATGTCAAATCAGGTCTTCCATTAATCGGTCAATGGGTATATACTCGCATTAACCGAATCGGTCAATGGAGGTAGCTTATGAATGAAAAATTTTATGCATTGCCTGTAGAAAAACAATCTCAAATATTAAATGCTGCATACAAAGTATTTGCAACGAATCAATATAAAAAGACACCAACCTCAGAAATTGCGACAGAAGCCGGAATATCCAAATCACTTTTGGTTCATTATTTTCATAACAAACGGGAGTTGTATCTTTTTCTATGGAATTATGCAGCAGATTTAACCCGAAAATATACATTTTTATCTCTGTTTTCCATTAATTCATACTTTGAAACAGAGCCGGATATTCAATCAATAATTCAACAGGATGTACAGGATGCTACCCATACGACATTGGAAATGCTTCTGTCAATTTTGAATCTTGATTTCATCCGCAAGGATATAGAGTTTGCTCGTATATATAAAGAAATTCTGTATGCTTCAGACGGGATGCTAAAGTACTGGTACAGAACAGGAAATTATGATGTAACTACTTTTGAGCAGGAGTATCTGGAAATGATAAATCATTGGAAAATGGTTTATGGAAAGGGGAAGGAAAATGACAGAAAACAGTTATAAGACATCCAGTGGCTGCATCCATTATTTTGTAAATATAGTAGACAAGCAGAAAATTACGTTAGTATTTTTGCCGGGACTTCTTATCTGTGGCGAAAAAGATAAAGCGGGTTCAGCAAAAAGCTACAATAAAAAATGGCATCAGAGAGAAGGTTTACCGCTTAAGTGGATAAAGAATGCTGGTCATAATTCCAATACGGATCAGCCTGATGAAGTCAATAGAATGATAGAAAAATTTATCAGAGGGGTAGAATGTATATGAAAGTATTATTGTTTTGCTGTAAGGGTTTTGAAATGATGGAGTTTTCTTCTTTTTACGATGTTTGCGGGTGGGCGAAAAGTGAATATGGATTTGATATGCAAGTGTTTGTGTAACAGCATTGCCGATTGGAAAAGCTGGGGTCCTGGAAGGCAGAAAAGAATTTAAAAACACCCCCCGGTTCTGAATGTGCATTGAATGCTCTTGCCATAGACAACCCTATAATAATACATAAAATATGAGTGGAATATTATACGCATGCGTGATAAAACAGAGAACGAAAACTTGAAGTTTCCATAGAACATGTTTGTTTATAAAAAAGAATGAGGTTGCAATTAAACTTTGACACGCTTATTATAAAAATAGAAGTTTTGAAAGGAGAAGAAAAATTTTATGCGCAAAAGATATGTTATTGCTCAGTAGTCTGAGCTTAAAGTAAAATGAATAGTTAAGCTCGGATGAATCCCCACATAATAATAGGAGGATTAATATGAGCTATATCAGTGCAGAAGATGTTCTGCCAAAAGAATTAATAGAAACTATTCAGCAGTATGTTAGCGGAAAAAGTATATATATTCCATGCAAAGAGAAAAAAGTCTGGGGAAGCCAGACTAAAACAAAGCAGTATTACAAAAGGCGAAACCAAGAAATATGTATAAAGCATAAAAATGGAGTTTCGATAAAAACACTTGCAACTACATATTCCCTAACTGAAAAGAGTATACAAAGAATCATAAGAACAACTTCCGAGATGGAGGCGTTTGTTCAATGAGATTGGATTCGATAAAAGTATATCATCGCTGTGGGGGATGTGGTAAGAAACAGGAGTTTGTTAATTCTGGGAAGTTCAGAGTCAATGCGAATGGTAATCGGGTTGATGTATGGCTTATATACAGATGTAAAAAGTGTAAACATCCATGGAATCTGACAATTTATGAAAGAATAAGACCCTCAAAAATTAGTCAGAATGATTATGAACTTTTTATGGAAAATGATGTTGATTTTGCTTTGAAATATGGAAATGATATGGATTTTTTGAAGAGGAATAAAGCTGAATTTAGTTAAGTTGTTGGGGCTGTGAAAAAAGAATAGTCCCGAAAAAAAGAAAGACCAAGAGTTTATAATAAACTCAAGGTCTTTCTTTATGTTATAATTAATTTGTGAAAAAAATTAATAACATAATCTATTCT
>NZ_JAHLQC010000045.1 GCF_018918265.1 Falcatimonas sp. MSJ-15 | reverse complement strand
TTGTCGCAATCCATCTGCCTTGCACCATATACTATATATTTTCGCCCTTTATATGCTGTACCCATTTGGTCTGTATCATAAATTACAAAATATGTGTCTGCCTGCCATCTATTAGATATGACTGTACCTACTTCTAATTGAAAAAATTGATTTTCGGTCATATATGTTCCTCCTATAGCCTTCTTCTCCCAGCCTCTCTTTATATCTTACCACATACTCTGCTGGTGGTGCATCTGAAATATCAATGTTTGTTGCATAGTCTAAATATGTAAAATTGGCAATCTGGTTGCTATCACGGTCATTGTTATAGCCAATTTGCTCAAGATAATGCTTAGGGAAGATATGATGCTTATCAACCGATACGTCCATTCTTTACATCAGACAATAAGTCAGCCACCTTGCCAGGAATATTGTCGAGTAATTTTTTTCCATCTTATCACGCTCCTTTTCTTTCATTCATATATATCGAAAATTTAGACCTAAGTTCTCTTATAATTGAACAAAATTATGCATCTGTTCCAACTGTATTTCAACATAAAAATAGACAGTCATCACTCTGACTGCCTACCCGCTAATGAGATATTTGGATTCGGGCATTACCCATGCCTCTCTACGGCCTACTTAAACATTAATATCTTCTCTACAAAAAGTCAATTCTTTTTATAACTTTTCTGATAATCTCCACGCTCTGCATGAATCTTTCCCGTCTTTAGAATTTAGCACTATAAGTCAATAAACTTAACCAGGAAGCAAAGGCTGCTAAAAATGAAAAGAAGGCAAAACAGATTTCCGATGATTCACCGGGCTCCCCTCTTATGGGGTTACTATATTATAGACAGAACTGAAAAAATTATTCCAAATAGTGATTTTGCCACCTCTACTCTATCCTGATGTGGATTTGTCAGTTTTGCTACTATTTTTCCATTCTTAGTAATAAATATATCTTCTGTAACATCCTTGAATGCAACTGGGACTACGTTTGATTCTCCATTTGCACAGGTTGCAAGATCCCACATACCATTTTTTAATACGTTGATTACTGATTCATTTAACATTTGATATTTCTCATTTTTACTGTATACAACAATTACTTTATGCTCTTATGTTAACGAATCTGCTCTCGTTTAGAAAGATATTTCGGCAAACTGGAATCTGTCTGTTACTCCTTTTTTCATTCGTATTTTTCAAATCTACATTGTTCCTGAACCTTTTCTCCAAGTAATGTGATTGCTTTTTGAGGGCATAAGCTGATACAACGATAACACATTGTACATCTTTCTCTGGGAACAGCCCGATTTTTATTCATTTCAATATTTTTCATAGGACACACTTTACTGCATACCCCACATCCGATACAAGCGTCACTTATCTTTAATTTGTCTGTATAACCTATCGTTTTACGATAAAACCATAGTCTTTGTCCAAACAGTCCTTTTATGTGTGCTATAAATGACAACCCTTCTTTTGGATATTTTCCTCTTTTAATCTGTTCAGCAGCCTGTTCTATTCGTTTGTCTGCACTCTTAACAATTTGCCTGTTTTGTTTAATATCTTTTTTTAACAGTTTACTATCACACACTGAGTCTGGCATTTTTATTTGCATCCCTCCAAGAATTTCAGCTCCATATTTCTTTAAAAGCCTTGCTGAACAACCAGTTCCGTCACCACTGAAAAGTCCCATTGTATTTAAACAAAATACTTTTTTACCTCTCCATAATTGAGCATTTCTTTTAATAAAATCGCGTACCATAAAAGGTGCATTAGAAAATTGTGTAGGATAGCCTAAAATAATCACATCTTGTTGTTCTAATATATTTGTTATTTGTGTATTTTCTAATGGAACTATTTTCGCCGTATCCTCTAACATGGATACCAGCTTTTCAACACAATGTTTTGTGTTTCCTGTTCCACTTAAATATATTCCTACCATTTACGTACTCTCTCCTTCAAATTCAAATTCTATTTCCAAGGTCTCTTTTTCTCTGTCCATCATATCTTTATTTGTTGATTTCATACCAGCTCCGGCAGCTGTGGATATGCATACTCCTTGTTTCTTAAACATAGATTCTTCTGGACTATGCACCATCCATCTGTATCCGTAATGGTCTAAAAAAGCTTTCATCGCCCCAGTCGCATGAAATACATAAACCGGACTGGCTAAGATAATAACATTTGCTTCATCCATTGCATCAGTAAGAGGCTTTAGTTTTTCATAATGCGGACATTTTGTCTCGGATTCAGTGAAACACTTTGTACATCCTACACAAAATTCTCCAAAATCTTTTGGAAGAAAAAATTCTTTTATATCGCTACTTATTTTCTCTGCCAACATATGAGCTATATGATATGTTGAGCCTTTATGACTTTGACCATGTATAATTACTATCTTCATATTTTCTCCATTTGCTTCGTGAAATTCAAATAAACGCGTGCTTTTATAGCTCGCCTCTCAAACGTGCTTCTATATCAGATGCCGTGTATAACACATCCGTTACAATTACCCTTTCGTCACGGATTGTGTAAAACACTGAATAATTATCAACGAGCATTCTACGCAACTCCATTCTCTTTTCCGGCTCAGAATCCATAATCCTAAATCGTTCCGGGAAAGTGTCTAATGTAAGTATTTCATCAGCAATGCGATTATATTGC
>NZ_JAHLQC010000044.1 GCF_018918265.1 Falcatimonas sp. MSJ-15 | reverse complement strand
AGTTCAGCTTCTGCAGATGCAAAAACAGAAGATTTTAATTTAGAAGAATCAACTTGTCCAGCAACAATAGCATCAGCAAGCTGTCCGGCAATATCTGATGTAAGATATGAACCTAATTCATTAACATAAAGTTCTGTATTAGGAATATCTGTTAGTGTGAATTCATCTGAACTCTTAGGAGCAACAACAACATAACCTTTTTTCTGGAAATTATATGCTTTATCACCATATACAACAAAGTTACCTGTAATTTCAGTAATACCTGGTTTTAATAATTTAGCACTGATATCAGCTGTTGTACCTGATACCTGAGCTATTTCTTCATCTGCAACACTGTATGAAGCAAAAACATCACTAAGTCCAGATGGTGAAATTTCTACTGTCTGACTTGCGTTTCCAACAGTACCAACTACGGTTGGAATTGAAATATCTATAACTTTTACATCTTTAGCACCTTTGTTCTCGCCAGCATTATTCTTTGCTGTTATTGTATATGTATCTGCTTTAGTTGCATTAAATATACCTGTAACTGTATCAAATGTTGCAACTACTTTATCACCTGTTCCTTTTAAGCTGATAACACCACTAGAGCCTGTTGCACCTGCATCCGAACCTGTTACTGATGTTCCTTTAATTTCATATGTAATATTTTCTTTTGAATTAGCAGGTGCTACACTTGTTGCAACTTTTACATCTGATGATATTTTAGCAATCTGATTATCTAATGTTAATGTTGCTTCAGAAATTGGTGTCATGCCACCTACTGCTGTAAAGGATACTGTTCTTGTAAATGGACTCTTTCTACCTGCTACATAAACTTCAATATTTAAAGTTAATTTATCATCGCCAGTTGTTTCACCTGGAATTTTTACTGATTTAACTTTTAAAGTATTAGTCTCATCATCATATTCAACATCAAATTTATCATTTGTTGAAGAATATTCATCTATTTTCTTATCATTAACATAGATTGCTTTGTAGTTTTTATTATCAGCTCCTGATAAATTAATTTTTACAGTTTCTGTATTTGAGTTAGTAACAGCTGTTCCAGCAATTGTTGTAGTTGGTGTTTCATAATTAATAGTTGAATTACTAACATCTAATGATACGCCCGTAACTGCGCTTGCAGATGTTACAACAATGGCTTTTAAGATATTGGTAGCATCCTCATATCCATCACCATCATCCTCTGATTTTTCTGCAACATAATATGTTCCAGCTGCTAATGAATAAGGAATTACAAATTCATATTCAGGAGTTAATGCAACAGCAGGATGTTCTTTAGTAGTAGCTGTAATTTCATAAATTGGTTTTTTATGATTATCTGCTGCAAGATCTGTGTCTTTACTAAATAAACCTACTGTAGTATCTTCATTCGCTGTAACACCACCTAATGTAGTAACGGATGTACCTAATGTAACTGCTTCTGTCTCTACAGTAGCAGCAGCTTCAGCAACTAATGGTTTCATCATATATGTTGGCACAACAGTAACTGCCATAGCAGCAGATAAAGCGTATGCCATAATTTTTCCCATCTGGGAACGTGTAAATTTGTTCATATCGTGACCTCCTAAAATTTAAAAAATTGTGCCTGTTTTCGGCGAGTTTTTAGATATCTAAGGACCGGCGATTAATTGATTAATTTTAATTCTTCTCCGGTAGATGTGGGTACGAATGTGAATCACTTGAGCCTTTAAATATGATAGATGTGTTTGATGTTATCAAACTCATCATATACCTGCCACGGCATATCATTTATATCTATTGCCAAAAGCTCTAAAGATTCAATAATACGACACATCCTTACACTACTTCATGGATAAAAAATATAATATTTTGTTAGGAAAAATGTGTGCTTGTTACATTTTATAATTGCATGATGTTAGTAGCAATTCAGTAGCAAATGGGATTTTTGAAGGTGAAAATTTTGTAAGTTTTTGGTGTTATCAGATGCATTATAATTTAAAAATTTGTTCTACTTTTTAGGGTGGATTAATGTTATTCCGGTATCAGAGTTACGCTTATCTTAGATTGCTTTTCCCTTAGTTTAGACTCTTAAATGACCGACTAAATGGAATTGGAAAAAGGCGAAAATATGTTTGCATTTTATTGTTTTATATGATATACTAATAGTACTAGTAATGGCTAATAGTGTTATTGGTATATCGTATACGGTAATAGCTGATAGCAAGTATTAACATACAGACAAGAAACATACAGACAAGAGAGGATTTTTTATGGCATCAACTAATGAAACAGTGGGTATTAACCGTACTTACAAGGACAGACTTTTTAGATTAAGATTCGGTTCCGAAGAATATAAAGAGGATATGTTATCACTTTATAATGCACTTAATGGAACAGAATACAACAACACAGAAGATATCAGGATAACAACACTTGATGATGTAATATACATGAAGATGAAGAATGATATATCGATTCTTCTAGACAGCAACATGGTCTTGTGGGAACAGCAGAGTTCGATTAATCCGAATATGCCGGCAAGAGGACTTATGTATTATGCGAATCTTTTAAGCCAGTATATCAAGACAGAACGTTATGGAATATATAATAAGAAGTTAATACCTATTCCGACACCACAGTATGTAGTTTTTTATAATGGAACAGAAGAATATGAAGCAAGAGTTAAGCTGAGATTATCCGATGCATTTATAAATAAAGATGACAGCGGGGATTTTGAATGGACAGCAATGGTATATAATCTTAATACCGGGAAGAATGATGAACTGTTAGAAAGATGTAGACCACTTAAGGAATATATGATATTTATAAATAAAGTAAGAGAATACTCAGATGACAAAAGTGTAGATATCAAGACAGCAATAACCAAGGCAATAGATTACTGCATAGAAGAAAATATTATGAGAGAATTTTTGATAAAGCATAAGGCGGAGGTGTTTAGTGTGTGTATAACAGAATTT
>NZ_JAHLQC010000043.1 GCF_018918265.1 Falcatimonas sp. MSJ-15 | reverse complement strand
TAATTGAACTCTGCTGTTCCCACAAGACCATGTTGCTGTCTAGAAGAATTGATATATCATTCTTCATCTTCATGTATATTACATCATCAAGTGTTGTTATCCTGATATCTTCTGTGTTGTTGTAATTAGTTCCGTTAAGTGCATTATAAAGCGATAACATATCCTCTTTATACTCTTCGGAACCGAATCTTAATCTAAAAAGTCTGTCCTTGTAAGTACGGTTAATACCTACTGTTTCATTAGTTGATGCCATTAAAAATCCTCTCTTGTCTGTATGTTTCTTGTCAGTATGTTAATACTTGCTATCAGCTATTGATAGTAAGTATTATATACAATATACTAATAGCACTATAAGCTATTGCTGTATATGATATATTAATAACATTATTATCTATTACTAGTACTATTAGTATATCATATACAGTAATAAAACGCAAACATATTTTCGCCTTTTCAATTTCTACTTTGCTTTCCTCGTATAGTCCTCATTTGGTGCTGTTAATGGCTAATCTAAGCTAAGAGCATCTAACACTGCAAATGAACGAACACTATTTTATCTATCACTAGACTATTTTATATTCACAAGCATAAACATTTTTGTTATTAACTGAAAATATAATTCAAATCTAATTTCAGGTATAAAGAATAAAGGCACTCCCATCGACTGAGAATGCCTAAAATGTAACTTAATTTATTAATTGCAGATGTGATATACGATTAAGATATTAGTTTTAATTAGATTAGATATAAGAAATGAATATCAATAATCAATACTCCAACCATCATAGCACAATACATTATAGAAAATAGATGTTTGCTATATAATACAATATAATCTAATGCTAATCTGTAAGTCATGCATGAAAAAAGAAAGTGTATAGACAGCATACAAAGATGCACTGGAATAAAGACTTGATACATCTTTATACACCTTGTAGAAGCAGAATCATACATATATAATACGGTTCAGTTTAGTATGATTCAAAGTTGCGAATAATTCTTGATAATACTATATGTATTCTAATATCAAAGATTCCATCTTACATTAAATACAGTAGTATATTCCAGACATCATGCACATTATATTGCTCACATCAGATTGCTTACATAACAACTTAAGATACATTAATTGTATATCTAATTACAATACAATCAACATAATCTCAGACGTATGCATAATATGACACCAAAGACTGGTGAATGATAGCGGTGATTTTAAGATTTTTTAATAAAACATATAATCAATAGTATGATAATATATGGCGTTTCACTGCTATTAAAAGTTAGAATTAACATAAATCATATCAATGCATGGATGAAAAAACAGACATGCACTGTGCCAGATACTTTGGTCAGAGTACGATATTAAGTTTTTTGCATACTGAAAACATATTTCAATACGATTAACTTACATGTTATAAATTATAAGTTACATTAAAAAGATATTGTAAGCATATTGTTAACTACAGCCGTACAGTTTTTAATGAATAAATAATCTGTCGCATCAACATGTTGTTGATGTTTTATGTTCAGATAAGAGCCAGCTGTAATTTAATATTTTGTAAAGCTTACTTTATAAGATAGTCCAATATATGACATGCTTCTTTGAAAAGGTGGTACTAATACTTATCGTGCCATCTACAATTAATAAATGCTCTTATCTGTGCAGTTTTTGTTCATCAATAACTCTCAACTGCACAGATAGGATAACATGGAGAATTAAAAAAATCCCCCCCCTTTTAGGGGGTAATCATAGGGGGGTATTTCAAGAAAAAGTATAAACTTATTGATTGTTTTTATCGGTCTCTTCATAGTATTTATCAAGGTATTCCTGCGCTTCTTGAAGTGTTATGCCAAATCGTAAAACAATTTTTTTCATAATATCCATATCCGAGTAATTTTCCTCTTTGTACATTTCAATTCGTTCCAATATACGTCCTTCTTCACGAGCTTCTTCTCTTAACTCTGCTTCATATATCTTTTCATCAAATTCTGTTATACACACACTAAACACCTCCGCCTTATGCTTTATCAAAAATTCCCTCATAATATTTTCTTCTATGCAGTAATCTATTGCATTGGTTATTGCTGTCTTGATATCTACGCCTTTGTCATCTGAGTATTCTCTTACTTTATTTATAAATATCATATATTCCTTAAGTGGTCTACATTTTTCTAACAGTTCATCATTTTTACCGGTATTAAGATTATATACCACTGCTGTCCATTCAAAATCCCCGCTGTCATCCTTATTTATAAATGCATCAGATAACCTCAGTTTAACTCTTGCTTCATATTCTTCTGTTCCATTATAAAAAACTACATACTGTGGTGTTGGAATAGGTATTAACTTCTTATTATATATTCCATAACGTTCTGTCTTAATATACTGGCTTAGAAGATTCGCATAATACATAAGTCCTCTCTTGTCTGTATGTTTCTTGTCAGTATGTTAATACTTGCTATCAGCTGCTGATAGCACTATTACATTCAATATACTAATCGTACTATCAGCTATTCTTTCTACGTCTTTTCCGTGCAGGTAATTAAGAAATACACGCATGTTATCTAATTAGTTATCTCTGTCCCTAGCAATATCAGAGAGCTTTTTATATAATTACTTACAACGATTAGTTCTTCTTAGATAATTCGTTGTAATAGTCTTCTATATATTTACCTGCTGTTTCTAAAGGAATTTCAAATGTTTGAGAAATTTCCCTGATTATATCTTCATTTTTAAAATTAAGTCTGTGTAAAAGAAAGATGGTTTTTCGAATATTCTTAATGCGTTCCTCTTCACGTCCTTCCTCACGTCCCAAAGTACGTCCTTCTTCACGAGCTTCTTCTCTTAACTCTGCTTCATATATCTTTTCATCAAATTCTGTTATACACACACTAAACACCTCCGCCTTATGCTTTATCAAAAATTCTCTCATAATATTTTCTTCTATGCAGTAATCTATTGCATTGGTTATTGCTGTCTTGATATCTACGCCTTTGTCATCTGAGTATTCTCTTACTTTATTTATAAATATCAT
>NZ_JAHLQC010000042.1 GCF_018918265.1 Falcatimonas sp. MSJ-15 | reverse complement strand
ATGAGTGTTGTGCTAAACATAGTAATATAATGTGCATGATGTCTGGAATATACTACTGTATTTAATATAAGATGGAATCTTTGATATTATAATACATATAGTATTATCGAGAATTATTCGCAACTTTGAATCATACTAAACTGAACCGTATTATTATTATTATTATATGTATGATTCTGCTTCTACAAAGTGTATAAAGATGTATCAAGTCTTTAATTCATTACATCTTTGTATGCTGTCTATACACTTTCTTTTTTCATGCATGACTTACAGATTAGCATTGTATTATATTATATAGCAAACATCTATTTATTTTCTATAATGTATTGTGCCATGATGGTTGGAGTATTCATTATTAATTATTGATATTCATATCTTATATCTAATCTAATTAAATCAAAACTAATATCCTAATTTTATATCACATCTACAATTAATAATTAAATTACTTTTAAGGCATTCTCAGTCGATGGGAATGCCTTTATTTTTTATGGCTTAAATAGCTCTTAGCTTAGAGTGCCTTAAGTTAAAAAAATCCAGGTTGAAAAATTTTAGAAACAAAAGTTCGAGAATGAGTTTGAATATTTTTTTACATGTGTTATACTATAGATAGAAGAAACTATAAACAGAAAAGCTATAGTATGTATGGTACAAATAGAAGCACTATAATATATAGCAAAGATAGAAATACGAGATAAGGACAAAAGATTTTATTATGGCTAAACGATTTAAAGATTACTCAGAACTTACATTTACAGATGATTTTATGTTCTGCAAGGTAATGTCAACCAACTTAGATTTATGCAAAGAGGTACTCGAACTGATACTTAACATGAATATCAGCAGAATTGAACTTGTCGAAAGTCAGAAGACTTTTGACATAACTGCTCTTGCAAAGAGTATAAGACTTGATGTGTACGTCTCCGATGACAGCAATACAGTATATGATGTGGAGATGCAGACAACACTTGCAACTGACCTGCCAAAGCGAACACGCTACTATCAGGGGATGCTTGACATTAACCTTATTGAGAAGGGAAGTCCGTACAAAGAACTTAAGAAGACATATATAATATTTATATGCCTAGAGAATCCATTTAAGGAAAGTGGCAAAAACCTGCCGATATATACATTTGAAAATATATGCCTGCAGGATAATGAGATAAAACTTAAAGATGATGCATACAAAGTAATTATTAATGCTGCTGGTGACAGAGATAATCTCTCTGATAACATGTGTGCATTTCTTGATTACTTACAGGGAAAAGACGCAGAAAGTAAACTGACAAAAGCTATTGAAACGTCAGTCGATAAAGCTATTGAACGAAGTGATTGGAGGGTTGAGTATATGACACTGAATGCAAAGATTATGGAAGAACGTGAAGATGAACGCATCAAGAATATTTTAACCACGATATCAATTTTAAAAGGATTGGGAATTCAGGATTCTAAAATAATTGAACAGATATCCGAACGATTCGGTATAACACTTGATGAAACCTATAAATATCTTGATAAATATTATGAAGAGGAAAATAAAACCAACTCATAAATTTATACATTTTCTTAAAAATCCATCTCCCACTTTTAGAGATGGATTTTTAAGATTTGATGTGTATGTCACTGGTGACAGAGATAATCTCTCTGATAACATGTGTGCATTTCTTGATTATCTACAGGGAAAAGACGCAGAAAGTAAACTGACAAAAGCTATTGAAAAGTCAGTCGATAAAGCTATTGAACGAAGTGATTGGAGGGTTGAGTATATGACACTAAATGCAAAGATTATGGAAGAACGTGAAGAGGCTCGTGAAGAAGGACGTGAGGAAGGACGTGAAGAAGGGCGTGAAGAGGAACGCATCAAGAATATTCGAAAAACCATCGTTCTTTTACACAGGCTTAATTTTAAAAATGAAGATATAATCAGGGAAATTTCTCAAACATTTGAAATTTCTTTAGAAACAGCAGGTAAATATATAGAAGATTATTACAACGAATTATCAAAGAATAACTAAATATTTTAAGTGGTTATATAAAAAGGATTTCTCTTACTAAATAACATAAATTAATGTTTGAAAGTTTGAGAAATCCTTTTTTATGTTATTTTACCCCACTCTTGGCAAAGAGCCAAAATTATTTACAACATAATTTAAAAATGTTATACATAAAAGCTCCCTGATATATCAACTAATGATATTACCAGGGAGCTTCTTATCTAGATATGAACAATAACTATAAGTTATCTATCATTCTTACAGATTATTAATATGTCATCTTATCCCAACATTTTATTAATCCGTTATCTTGACTTACTATTTATTTCTGCTACCAGTTTCAGATTATTTCTCGCTAACAACTCTATCCATATAAGCTGCTTTTTCTGAATATCCTCTGTCGCCTTCTTCTGGTGTCTTAACGTACTGGCTTTCGTCAAACTCTGTACCTTTTTCAACGAAGATGATTTCGATTCCTTCAAGTCTGAATGAGTGGCCTGATGTACCAGCGATTTCACCGTTCTTAGCCCATCCTAACCAGCCATAGTTCTGAGCATGTACTCTGTAGTATACATCGTATTTCTCAGCTAAGTCGCCTTTAAGATTCATTGAGAATGCCTCAATTCTTCTTGACTGGTGTTCTGTACCGATTGAAATTGAACCGTCTTCATTAACAACCTGTGTTAAATCAGCTACATCTTCTGGATGGTCAACTCTCTTCTGTACGTGAGCTGTCATCTCAACTTCATCTGCATTAAGACCTGTGAGTGTAATCTTCTCAACTCGTCTGCTCTGTCCATGAGTACCAAGTGAGATGATACCGTCATCTGATACTGTTGCAGCAATATCGGCTTCATCATCTGTTCCAATTCTTCTCTGTACATGTGCTGAGAAGTTTACTTTGTCGTAGATGTCTTCTGAATCTGGTGTATCTGGTTTATCGAAACCAGCAGTATTATCAGTAACTTCAGCATCAGGTGTCTCAACAATTGAGAATACACTGAATGAATCTGTCTGGAATGTTAATGTATTACCTGCAGCAGCTGAT
>NZ_JAHLQC010000041.1 GCF_018918265.1 Falcatimonas sp. MSJ-15 | reverse complement strand
TCTGTGCTTTTTGTTATTCTTCCACACAGATCGTATTCTGTATATGATGTGTGTGACTGTGCATCTGTCACTGATGTACAGTTGCCGTATGCATCATATGTATACTGTGTTGTTCTTCCGGCTTTGTCATAAAGTTTCCAAGCACTTATAAAAACATCAGTTCCGTGGAACAACTATACTGCTCCATTAGCGAAAATGCCAATACCGTATGGCTTTCCAGCATAGTCTGAAAACTTTGTCCGACACTTTGGTCTGAGTGTACAACGATTTGAATATACAGAAAAACATCTCTTAAAATTACCTGTATAATGAAGAAAATCTGTAAATGTATTACTGCTTTTCAGACCAATTTTTGTGTCTGAAATACCGCCTTTTGTGTTTAGTTTTCGACAGATATCATACAGAAAACGCATCATCTCCACAGTACCAAGTGCCATGAAAACAATGCGTTCTGCATCTTTGATGGAACAATACTCAGTTTTGATTTCGGATATCCTTAAGTGGAGACCTTATTTAAAATATTCTTTATACTTTCAACAGCACAAGCCATATATATCTTTGATTAACTCCGCATCTTCCTTCGTGTAAGATTTCTGTTTGTTCAAATCAAGATTAGCTAATATACCTTTCATGCCTCGTATAATCTGTTCTGTTTCCATATCAACGTAGAATATTTTCTCAACTCCATATTTCTCGTACAATTCATCTATTGTTCTTATTATCTTATCTAGACTCATTTTTAATTTCTCTAATACTGCAAGTTATGCGAACATAATTTATCTACAAAATCGCCAAAATTAACAGCAATTATTTTTGCATAATTTCTTTCTAGGCAGTCCATTGGAATTGATACTATTTCTTCGCTTTTTTTATCAAACGCAAAAGCAATACCACATCCATCTGATGCAAAAGGAATTAACCCATCTAAATCTTCTATATCCTCATAATAAAAAATAATATCATTTAGATTCCAGAAATCAATATAAAAGTTACCTATTTTACCATATCCACCATCTACAGCTTTTAATATTTCTCTATAATCTGTTGGAAAATTCCAATTTATTTCTTTTTCAAAATCTGCAATATCCTTCTCTGATAAACCTATTGATTCATTAGTTCCTATTGTTTTGATTATTTCTTGTATATTCATCTTATTAGTTCAATCCTTTCTTTACTTCGTCTCGTATTTTATTCCACCAAGGTGTTACATATCTTCTATAAACTTGTGATTGAATTGCTGTTTTATTATTTATATCAGAAACTGGAACGTAATCATCTGGATAGTTTGACCAATCTTTTATAATAAAAGTGCATTTTTCTTTATCAACTATTGAAGAAGTACCACTCTTTATTGCCTTCGCCGTATCCTCAACTACATCATCTGCCACTTTATCTGCTTTTTTGCAAATGCTTCCACTTCTTCTGTCTGAAAATGGATTACCACTTTTTTGACCGATTTTTATATCTCAAATACCGTTTTCCGAGATTATTTTTTACCAAAAACGCATTGTCTTCACAGCACCAAGTACCATGAAACAATGCGTTCTAAGTCTTAAAAAATATTCAGTTTTGATTTTAGATGCCCTTATATGCACCTAAATGACAAATTTTTCCCTAGAAAGGTCTCTAAATTAATCTTCACAACTAACCAGCCTTTTGGGGAGGTGTTACGGTTAATTCAAATCTACTTACAATTCAAACCATTTCATTCTTTTTGACATTTCACATGTTTCAAAAAAATCTATTGCTGCAATATACGCTTGTTCAACAGAAATCACTAAATCTTTAGATATTTCTGTTTCCGCATTTTCAGAGCCAATATTAAAAACAACATACTCTTCTTCTAATCCATTATTGTCTGTATATGCATAATGACCACAATCATTTTCATCTTTAAAATAATGCACACATGCTAGCTCTTCTTTTATCAATATTGTGAGAAATGGATATTCCAGTTCCGTCCTCAACTCAAATTCATTACTATTCCCTTTTGACCTGTGTTTTAATACCTCTTGTAATTCGATTAAATTATTACACACTTTTTTACCATTAAACTCATATACTATCATTAAACTTCCTCCTACTTAGGCTTTTTTGGTATTTTATCATTTCCAATATATGTTTTCACCGTGTCAACCCAACTTGGTTTTGGAGCATTTGCATTTGCTGGTGGAACAACCGTTAATGTTGAGCCTTCCTCAAGTAATGTTGGTAACATCTTATCACAATATGGACATGTTCCATCTGTATTATTATGAAAAACAGTACCATTATTAATTCCATTTTCTCGCATATAAATTGCAGATTTACCTTCAACATGCGAAGCTGGTATATAATTTTTATAATTAGGATTTGCATTTCCAGATGAAAACGGTACTTGTGTTCCATCGTCTAAAACCAATACTCCATGTGTTGTCTTTCCATCATATTCAGGTAAATTAATTGAAGAACTACCACCCTTTATCGCCTTCGCCGCATCCTCTACTACATCATCCGCAACTTTATCTGCTTTTTTTGCAAATGCTTCGGCTTCTTCTGTCAGCAGTTTCTTCGGCAGGTGTTTTTCGAGGTCTATTGCATCGTCTGCTTTCTTTACAAGCTTCTTGATTCCATCTGCCACGTTGTCAAGGTGTTTTAGTCCACTTTCAACTATTCCGTTGCCAAGTACTTTGCTTGCCTTACCTGTCTTTGTAAAGGCATCGGCTCCGGGGATTATACTTAATGCACTAAGTCCTGCATTTATATAATCTCCTTCTGTAAGATATAGCACTGCATTTACTGCATCGCATATATCTCCATAGCCTGTTATGCTTCCTGCTATGTCTAATGCATCGTGAACTGCTTCTCGCCAGTTTATGTTTTTCTTTGCCTTTTTCGTTCCAGGTTCGGCACTTAGTCCGAATGGATCTATCTGCGTTACTGGGTTTCCATTGACGTAGGCGTAACGGTTAAGACTTGGTGTGCTTGAGAGATTGCCTATTACGCTGTCGGCGCTTATGAATCTCTTTAGTTCCGGGCTGTAGTATCTTGCTCTCATGTAGAGCAGTCCGTCTCTCTCGGTTATTACTCCGTCTCTTCCGCAGTATCCGAAGATGTGGTCTCCGTCTCCGGTATCATGAGTTCTCTCTCCATATAGTGAATAACTGTATCTGTCGGTTACTGTTCCTGTCTGGTCGGTTACTGCTCTTACGCTTCCTCT
>NZ_JAHLQC010000040.1 GCF_018918265.1 Falcatimonas sp. MSJ-15 | reverse complement strand
ATCCCATTCATATACCGCCTTATTGTTTTCATCTAACCATTTAATTATTTTTCCATTTTTTGTTCCGAAAGGTCCAATTTTTCTCAATCCTTCTGGATTAAAGTCATCTGGATTCTCAGAAAATTGTATTTTACTAGGTTTACTACCACTCTCTTTAGACCCACATGTTTTTTGCTTTACCGATCCCCCAGCATACCCACTCGGATCCGCATACATCACCGGATTACTGCTACAGTACGCATACAGATTCAGTCCATCATTATAGATTACATCTTCCTGCGTGAACCGTCCGATACCTGTATTATAATATCGCGCACGCAGATAGTAAAGTCCCGTCAGGTCATCCTCGATCTGTGCATTATACTTTAGACGGTTCGGAATATTTTCCTGTCCTGCAATTTTTTGACCAAACGCATTATACCGGTAATCATTCTGTACGTTTCCGGCTGCATCCAGTACATATCGTACACTTCCCTGCTCATCCGTCAGGTAATAATTGTGATCCAACCCGATATATTCATTGCCAAGTACATAATGCCTTACCGGATTTTTTTCTTCATCCAGTTCGTGAAGGAGCATTCCACCCTGATATACAAAGTTTGTGACCTTGTCCTTTTCGGTGATGGAATCTCGGTAGCCTTCTGCATCATAATGGTTCTTCTGTGTGAAATCATCTCCTGTTACGGATACATTACGGTTATAAACGTCGTACGCATAATGCAGCTTCTTGGTTGATGCACCGTCCGCTGTAAGGTAATTTTCTTCCGTCAGATTTCCTGCCGGGTCATAGCTGTATTGTACAACGTCCTTTTCACGATGCAGTTCCGTCAGCTGATTTCGGTTATTATACAAATAACTTTCTGTTCGGCCATCCGTGCTTTTGGTAATCCGGTTTCCTGCCAGATCATAGCCATAGGATGTCACTGCACCATTAAGACTTTCCTTTGTCAGCCGTTCCATGCTGTCATAGGTATAACTCGTTTCCATGACTTTCAACGGTGTCTTAGCATCCATCCGGATCTGATAGGTTAGCAAAAATACGTACATATTTGTCTTCGGAGTTTGATTTAGAACAAGGTAAGGATGAGATGGATGATATAGAACGTGCATGTGAAAATGTTCATTATTGGGAAAAACCAGGTGATTTTTTTCAAGAGAAATGGTTAAAATAATTTACAGAGAATAGTTGGTGAAATTTTATTATATTAAATAAGTCAAGCTTTCCACCCAGAATGCTGTGACCCTCACAAAGTGTAACAGCGATTGGCGGCTTCGGGATGAAAGAAAAAAGAAGATCTTTATCTACAGTAAAGACGGCAGTGATCGATGACCGCGGAACCCAAAGAACCGTGTACTACCGTTATGACAAAAACGGACGGCTGGTGGAAAAGAAAGAAGATGCAGGGGACAAAACATTATCGGTAACAGCGTATACCTATGATGCATCGGATAACCTTACGGGAGTCACACTGCCGGAGGGCGGAAAGATCTTTCTGGTCTATGATGAAGCAGAACGTTTGATCTATAAGCTGGAGAGAGAAGACAGGCACCATATCCTCCGCGGAATCCGTTATACATATGCAGACTTCTGTCCGGTCTCTGCCGAGCAGTTATACGGCAGACAGACTACGGTAAGGGAAATGAACCAGCTGCTGATCGGAATGGACAGCAATGCACTGCGGGAATTTTTAAATCCGGAAGGCGCAGACAGTGAAAAGCTGTGTCAGGAGCGTGCCACAGAACAGGAGTATTATCAGGGGAAAGAAGCCCTTGCCGTGTTCCATGCGTTTGAGAAAGCCTATGGAAATATCGAGAACGGGGATTCGCACCGTTATGAGAAGGCACTGAAGGAAGGTCTGTGTGGGGAACCGGATACCGGAAGGGAAAGTTCTTCATACAACAGACATTATGTGTGGGATTTCCGGGGAAATCTGCTTGAGCAGAAGGATTCCCTGGGTGGAACATGGAAGTATGCGTATGACCTTACCGGAAGACTTGCCTCTGCGACAAATCCGGTGGGGGATAAAACATCTTATGTCTATGACCGTTTCGGAAGGGAACGATCCCGTATCAACGGAATGGGAGACTGTGAATATACACTGGACTATGATGCACTGGGGCGTGTGATTGCAAGAACGGATGGAGAGGGAAATACCACAACCTTCGCTTATCATCCAGGCGGACAGATCCGGACCGTTACCGCACCGAATGGAGCAAAGCTCTATCAGGCAGAGTATGATGTGTGGGGCAGACCGGACAGTGAAACCGATGGAAACGGGAATACAACCGTCTATGAAAAAGACCGCTGGGGTCATGTGACAAAAGTTACCCTGCCGGATGGCGGCATAGAGAAATACCATTATGATTATGCCGGAAATCTAAATGTCGCAGAAGATGCCAACGGAAACCGGACGGTTTTCCGCTACCGGGGAGATAACCGGATCCGGAGCATCCAAAAAGAAAACAAGAGCATCAAATACTTTTGGTATGACAGGGAAGGACGGTGCAGCGGCCGTCTGGATGCCAATGCAAATCTGGTGCGGACCGTTTATAACATGGATGGAAATCCGGTTATGATAACCGGAACCAGAAACGTGTCATTTGCTGATTTCAGACAGAGGCTTCATGCAACAGAAGATGAAGCCGGGAACTTTGAAGAAAGAACCCCTGAACTCCGGAGCCTGTATACCTATGATGCACAGGGAAATCTGGTGGAGGCATCGGAAAACGGCACGGATTATCACTATACCCATGATACAGAAGGAAGAGTCCTTAGCAAACGGGCATGGGGAAAGACGCTTTATGAAAACCATTATGATGCATGCGGCCGCCTGAGGGAACTTATTACGGGTGAACAGAAAACGTCATATGGTTACGATAAAGCAGGAAGACTTGAAGAAGTGTGTTCTTCCAATGGCATCCGTGCACAGTACCGGTATGATAAAAACGATATGCAGACGGAAGTGCTGTATGGTAATGGCCTGCGGACTTCGTATACATATGATGAGAGAAGCCAGCTGACGGAGATGGAGACAGTCTTTCCGGGAATGTCAAATCCACTGTTCCGTGGTACATATGCTTATGATGCAAATGGATGTCGGATCTCCAAAACAGAACAGTGGTCCTATGTCAAGAAAAAGTACAAGTTAAACATGAACTTTTCACCTCAATAATCTGTCTTATGCCACATTTATTTCCATTTGTCTTAGTTTTATCCAATATTTCTTTTCGTAGTCA
>NZ_JAHLQC010000039.1 GCF_018918265.1 Falcatimonas sp. MSJ-15 | reverse complement strand
AGAATAGATTATGTTATTAATTTTTTTCACAAATTAATTATAACATAAAGAAAGACCTTGAGTTTATTATAAACTCTTGGTCTTTCTTTTTTTCGGGACTATTCTTTTTTCACAGCCCCCTCTTTTGGGCTTTATAGGGATTACGTTGTAATATTTCTATAAAGGAAAACTAATTTGCAAGGAGATTCATTGTATGTTTGATACGAGGAGTTTTACACTAATACTATACAGGGGGGATAAAGTAGATAAAATCGCAGAAGAGTCAGTAAAAGAATAAATATTAAGGTTAAAGTATTTTTTTAGGACATACGACTAAAGTATCTTGACGTATGTCCTTTTTTAAAGTATGATTGTTAACGTAAAGGAGAAGGAGGTTAACAATAATGACATCGAAGACAAAATCAATCGTTTATTGTGGATTATTTACAGCACTTATAGCTATGGGAGCTTTTATAAAGATACCTATTCCTGTTGTGCCATTCACATTGCAGTACTTATTTACAATGATGGCAGGTCTTTTGCTTGGTTCTAAGTTAGGGGCACTTTCAGTCACACTGTATATGCTGCTTGGACTTATGGGGTTGCCTGTATTTGCAGAAGGTGGTGGAATATGGTATGTATTTAAGCCTAGTTTTGGCTATATCATAGGTTTTATTGTAGGGGCGTATGTGACTGGATACATAGCTGAGAATATGAAGAAAAAAGGCATAATTAATTATCTTGGAGCCAATCTGGCAGGGCTTTTTTTCGTATATGCAATCGGAATGATATATTACTACATCATTGGAAATTATGTGGTTGATTCACCAATCGGAATATGGCCATTATTCTTGTACTGCTTTATACTTGCAGTTCCAGGAGATATCGCACTCAGTATACTTGGGGCGGTTCTGGCAAAGAAGATAAGACCTGTAATCAGTCTTGGCGCAATTATGGCAAAAAATGTTGCCAGATAGTAAGGTTGTAATGATATAAAGACAGCAATTAAGAATTTGCAGAAAAGAGGCAGTAAAATGAGTAAAGCATTATTTATTACGGGAACAGGAACAGATATCGGTAAGACTTATGTGGCAGGTCTGATTGTAAAAAAGCTTGCAGACGCAGGAAAAAATGCAGCGTATTATAAGGCTGCAATGAGTGGAAATGATAGAAGAAAGGACGGTACACTTATACCAGGTGATGCACTTTTTGTTAAACAGACTGCACATATAAATCAACCGTTAGATGAGATGTGTCCATATATTTATGAGAACGCATACTCACCACATCTCGCATCAAGAATAGAGGGACATCCAGTTGAGATGAACGTTGTAAGAGATGGGTATGAGAAAGTATGCAGTAAGTATGATTATGTCACTATGGAAGGAAGTGGTGGAATACTTTGTCCTATTTGTTTTGACGAAGCTAAAATACAGCTTGAAGATGTAATAAAAGAGCTTGGATTATCAAGCATAATAATAGCAGATGCGGGACTCGGAACCATAAATAGTGTGGTGCTTACCACAGAGTACATGAAATCGCATGGACTTCCTGTAAAAGGAATTATTTTTAATAATTACCATCCAGGCAATGTGATGGAAGATGACAATATATTTATGTGTGAATACATGACAGGACTGCCGACACTTGCAAAGGTTAAAAAAGGAGATACTGAGCTTGAAATAGATGTTAATGTGCTTTCTGGATTGTATGAATAATTGTATAAGTCCTTAGACAGACAATATTATGATTAAAGGGTCAAAAGGTATCATCGATGCATACCTTAGTGACCCGCACTACACCGAGAAAGTAGCAATTTGCTGCGGAAACGCAGGAAATTAGCGGATTATACATAGCATAGAAAATGTAAGTATCGATAGAACATAATGAATGAAAATTAGAAAAGAGGAATAAAATATGATTTGGTATCCATATGAACAAATGAAAACTATGAAGGAACCATATAAAATTATTGATGCAGATGGTGTTTATTTATATACACAAGACCAGAAACTTATAGATTCAGTGTCATCCTGGTGGTGTATGATTCATGGTTATAAGCATCCAGAACTTACAGAGGCAATAAAGGAGCAGGCAGATCATTTCTGCCATGTGATGCTTGGTGGACTTACCCATGACCCAGTACAGAAACTATCAAAGAAACTTGAAGAATTTTTGCCAGGTGATCTGGATTATTGCTTTTTCTCAGATTCAGGAAGCGTAGCAGTAGAAGTTTCTCTTAAGATGGCATTGCAATACAATACAAATCAGGGAAGAAAGCGTCCACTTGTTCTGGCACTTGAACATGCATATCATGGTGACACATTCAAGGCAATGGAAGTTGGCGATGATGAAGACTATCATTTTGCATTTGAAGAGAAGGCTGGCGTAGTTCATATCCCAACAGAAATTGCTGCACTTGAAGATGTATTTGAGAAATATCATGATAAGCTTAACTGCTTCATAGTAGAGCCACTTTTACAGGGCGCTGGTGGAATGAGAATGTATGACATCGACTTCCTTAAGAGGGCAAGAGAACTATGTACGAAGTATGACGTACTTTTGATTTTTGATGAAGTTGCAACAGGGTTTGGACGTACTGGTAACAGGTTTGTAGCAGACCTTGTGCTGCCTGATATCTTAGTGCTTGGAAAAGCACTTACAGGTGGATATATTGGACATGCTGTTACTGTAGCAAATCATAAAGTATATGATGCATTTTACAGTGACAATGACAGACATGCACTTATGCATGGACCTACATTCATGGGAAATGCTCTTGCATGTGCTGTAGCACTCAAAGGTATTGAGATATTTGAGCGTGAGGACTATATGAGCAAAGTAAAAAGGATAGAAGAAATATCAAGACGTGAGATGGCAGATTTTACGGATCCAAGAATTAGGGAAGTGCGTATAATGGGCGGATGTACATGTGTTGAAGTATATGATCCAAAGACACTTGAAGGCTTCAAGCAGTTTGCATATGAGAGAGGTGTATTTTCGAGACCATTCCTGTCATACATGTATTCGATGGTTCCTTATGTAATAAAAGAGGAAGAACTCGTGAAGATATTTGACACTATGAAAGAATGGTTTGCAATGTAAAAAAATCAGGTACAATATATCAAATCAACTAATATCTTCAACAACCTGCTCATTCACTGATACTGCATAGTTCCATAAATCCGCAGAATATTTCCTACCGACTTTATGGAACTTTGGAACCTACAGACTGTTTTCAGAATGACGCATATAGACATAAGTTAACCAACAACAAAAAGGAGCCTTATCTTGATATTGGCAATGGTAAGCAGTGGAGACCTGCTGTCGCCAAAGTCATAACGTGTGTAAGAATATTAGATCTTGAACATCCTGAGCGATTTTTTTTTGCTTGTTGCATTTAAGAGTATAATTGCGTGGATTCTATCTAAATGGAAACAAAAAAGTTTCCATTTAAGTAGATTTACTTTTTAGTAATAAAGGTGTATTATAAAATACGGTAATACGGTAATATCTTAAAAATCAAAAACATGGGGGACAGAGAGATGAAAAAGAGATGTAGAATATTAT
>NZ_JAHLQC010000038.1 GCF_018918265.1 Falcatimonas sp. MSJ-15 | reverse complement strand
CCTGTGAGTGTAATCTTCTCAACTCGTCTGCTCTGTCCATGAGTACCAAGTGAGATGATACCGTCATCTGATACTGTTGCAGCGATATCTGCTTCATCATCTGTTCCGATTCTTCTCTGAACGTGTGCTGAGAAGTTTACTTTGTCGTAGATATCATCTGTATCTGGTGTATCTGGTTTGTCTAGCCCTGCTGTATTATCTGTAACTTTTGCATCAGGTGTCTCAACAATTGAGAATACACTGAATGAATCTGTCTGGAATTTTAAATCACCACTTGCATCGGTTTTTGCAGTATAGATAGCTTCACCATCATCATATACTGTATAAACTGTTGTTGGTCGAAGATTAGCATTGCTTACAGTTAACCAAACAGGTTTATTTAATTCTTTAACTTCTGATTCATTACCAACTGTCATTTCAGCTACAAAACTGATAACAGAATCTTCTACTCTATAAATCTCATCTTTAGCCTGTAATTCTGATATTACAAGGTTTACATCAACAGGAGCTTCAGGATTTTCAATATTTGCAACATCTGGATCATATGCGGCAAATAATAGACCTTCACCTGTAATTGTTGCACTTAAACCATCTGCATTAAATGGGATTGAACTTGCATTTACTGTGTAATGTAAGTTGTATTCATTAGCGAGAGCACTTTCAGCAGCGGCATATGATGAATTTGATAATACTTTTGCGTCAACTTTATCTTCGGCTATAGCCTCACCTAATTGAAGGCTAAGTGCTGGTGTTATAAGAGTAATTGTTGAATCTGAAAGTAAATTAGCATAAAGTTCTGTATCTGGAATTGCTGTAATTTCAAATTCTGCATCATCATCTTTTGGTGCAACTACAACATAGGCACTCTTTTCAAATCTGTATTCTTTATCAGCATATAATACAATATTAGCATTTATTTTAGTAATACCGGCAGATACTGCTTTAATAGTTGCATTCTGTGTACCACTTACTGTTGCTATATCAGGATCATCACTTGTAAATGATGCTCTAACATCACTAGCTGTATATAAACCTGTTACAGTACTAGGTGCTATTGTTACATTTGAAGTACCATCAGCAGCACCAACTTTTACGCCTTTGTTATTAAATGATAATTCTATAGCAGTTACAGTTGCTGGTGTACCAGTTATACCTGCAGATACACTTGCAACTGGTGTTATTGTATAATTACCAGCTTTTTTAGTTGTGAATTCGCCTGTTGTAGGATTAAATATAGCATATACATTATCCGATTTATCAACAACACCATCACTATCTGAATCAATTGTTGTTACAGCTCCATTATGAGCATAATATAAACCATCTTTCATTAATGTTGCTGTTACAGTGTTAGTTATATCTGTAATGGTATATGTTACTTTTTCTTGTGAAGTAGAAGGAGTAACAGTTGTTGATACAGCAGTTGTTTCACCAGCATAAACTAATCTATCTGTAGCAATGGATTTAACAGCTGTAATTGCTTCTAATCCTTTTCTTGCTGTAAAAGTAATTGTTTTCTTATATGGATTTGTACGGCCTGTAATATATAAATTAGCTTCAACTGTTAATGTATCACCATCTTGAACAGCTGTGTCGGTTTTTATTGATAAAGTTTCACCAGGTTTATATGTCTCAGGAGTACCTGCTGTTGTTGGAACAGTAAGAACACCATCATTGCTAGTGCCTTTTGTACCATCACTACTTGTTACAGTGAATGCACTTGCTCTTGATGTTGATATAGTATATTCCAATTTGCTATAAGTTGCGTCATCATTACCAACAATATCGAAATTTAAAGTTGATGTGTTTGAATTTGTTGGAGTTGTTTCGTTAAAAAGAACAGTTGTTGAATCTGTAGTTAATGAAACACCTGTTGAAGCTTTTGATTCAGTTACTACGATAAGCACTTTAGCAGCCTTTTGAACATCTGTAACAGTATTAGATTCAGCATTCTGTCCACTATAAGTACTTGCTACCTCAGCATAATAATTACCAGCAGCAACTTTATTATAACCAATAACTACTTTGCCTGTTGTTGTTTCTGATAATGTATATGCTGGCTTTGTATCAGTTGATTTATTGTATAAATTAACTACACTACTTACTGGAGTTGAGGGACTTGAAGTTATAGTTGTACCTGTGTAAGAAGGTGCATTAAATGTTAATGTGTCACCTGATGTTACAACAACACCTGCTCCAAGAGTCTTTTCATCATTTGCAACAGCAGCTTCAGCAACTAATGGTTTCATCATATATGTTGGCACAACAGTAACTGCCATAGCAGCAGATAAAGCGTATGCCATAATTTTTCCCATCTGGGAACGTGTAAATTTGTTCATATCGTGACCTCCTAAAATTTAAAAATTGTGCCTGTTTTCGGCGAGTTTTTAGATATCTAAGGACCGGAGCTAATCCGGTAGATGTGGGTACGAATGTGAATCACTTAAGCTTTTAAATATGATAGATGCGTTTGATGTTAGGATATTAGATTCAATTAAGTTAGTAATCTGGTAATCTTAGTTAGAATACCAATCTTAATCTTAATTAGAATACCAACATTAATAATAGCATTAATGTTAGTCATAATCTTAATCCAATCAACCTCATCATATACCTGCCACGGCATATCATTTATATCTATTGCCAAAAGCTCTATTGATTCAATAATACGACACATACTTACACTACTTCATGGATAAAAAATATAATATTTTGTTAGGAAAAATGTGTGATTGTTACATTTTATAATTGCATGATGTTAGTAGCAATTCAGTAGCAAATAGGATTTTTTCTGTGGAAATTTTGTAAGTTTTTTGGTGTTATCAGATGCATTATAATTAAAAAATTCGGTCTACTTTTTCGGTTGGATTAATGTTATTCCGGTATCAGATTTACGCTTATCTTAGATTGCTTTTCCCTTAGTTTAGACGATTAAATGATCGACCAAATAAAATTAGAAAAGGCGAAAATATGTTTGTATTTTATTGTTGTATATGATATACTAATAGTACTAGTAATGGTTAATAGTGTTATTGGTATATCGTATACAGTAATAGTTGATAGCAAGTATTAACATACAGACAAGAAAGGATTTTTATGGCATCAACGAATGAAAACGTAGGTATTAACCGTACTTACAAGGACAGACTTTTTAGATTAAGATTCGGTTCCGAAGAGTATAAAGAGAATATGTTATCACTTTATAATGCACTTAACGGAACTGAATATAACAACACAGAAGATATCAGGATAACAACACTTGATGATGTAATATACATGAAGATGAAGAATGATATATCGATTCTTCTAGACAGCAACATGGTCTTGTGGGAACAGCAGAGTTCGATTAATCCGAATATGCCGGCAAGAGGGCTTATGTATTATGCGAATCTTCTAAGCCAGTATATTAAGACAGAGCGTTATGGAATATATAATAAGAAGTTAATACCTATTCCAACACCACAGTATGTAGTTTTTTATAATGGAACAGAAGAATATGAAGCAAGAGTTAAGCTGAGATTATCAGATGCATTTATAAATAAGGATGACAGCGGGGATTTTGAATGGACAGCAATGGTATATAATCTTAATACCGGTAAAAATGATGAACTGTTAGAAAAGTGTAGACCACTTAAAGAATATATGATATTTATAAATAAAGTAAGAGAATACTCAGATGACAAAGGTGTAGATATCAAGACAGCAATAACCAAGGCAATAGATTACTGCATAGAAGAAAATATTATGAGAGAATTTTTGATAAAGCATAAGGCGGAGGTGTTTAGTGTGTGTATAACAGAATTT
>NZ_JAHLQC010000037.1 GCF_018918265.1 Falcatimonas sp. MSJ-15 | reverse complement strand
AGTTCAGCTTCTGCAGATGCAAAAACAGAAGATTTTAATTTAGAAGAATCAACTTGTCCAGCAACAATAGCATCAGCAAGCTGTCCGGCAATATCTGATGTAAGATATGAACCTAATTCGTTAACATAAAGTTCTGTATTAGGAATATCTGTTAGTGTGAATTCATCTGAACTCTTAGGAGCAACAACAACATAACCTTTTTTCTGGAAATTATATGCTTTGTCACCATAAACAACAAAGTCACCTGTAATTTCGGTAATACCCGGTTTTAGTAACTTGGCACTAATATCTTCAGTTGTTCCTGATACCTGAGCTATTTCTTCATCAGCAACACTATATGAAGCAAAGACATCATCAAGATCAGCTGGTGAAATAGCAACTGTCTGACTTGCATTTCCTACAGTACCGATTACTGTTGGAATTGAAATATCTATGATTTTTACATCTTTATGACCTTTATCATCACCAGCATTATTCTTAGCTGTTATTGTATATGTGTCAGCTTTAGTTGCATTGAAGATACCTGTAGTTGTATCAAATGTTGCAACTGTTTTATCACCTGTTCCTTTTAACTTAATTATGCCACTTGAGCCTGCAACAGCTGTAGTTGAGCCTGTAGCAGCAGTTCCTTTAATCTCATAAGTAATATTTTCTTTTGAATTAGCAGGAGCTATAGCTGTTGTAACTTTTACATCTGATGATATTTCAGCAATTTGATTATCTAAAGTTAATGTTGCTTCAGAAACAGTTGTCATTCCACCAACAGCTGTAAATGTTACTGTTCTTGTAAATGGACTCTTTCTGCCAGCTACATATACTTCAATGTTTAAAGTTAATTTGTCAGCTCCAGCTGTTGAGTCAGGTATTTTAGCTGATTTAACTGTTATAGTATCGCCATAATTATATGTAACTGTGAAATTATCATTAACATTGTCACTAATAGCTTGAGTAGTCGAAGATGATGTGACATTAACTTTAGTGCCATTTACATATATTGCTTTACAATTTTTATTGTCAGCTCCTGAAAAGTTTATTTTGACAGTTTCAGCATTTGAATTAGTAACTGATGTACCTGCATCTGAACTACTACTTGGTGTTTCGTAGTTAATAGTTGAATTACTAACATCTAATGATACGCCTGTAACTGCGCTTGCAGATGTTACAACAATGGCTTTTTTGATATTGTCATTATTAGCATATCCATCACCAGTAGTTTCTGATTTTTTTGCGATATAATATGTTCCAGCTGCTAATGAATAAGGAATTACAAATTCATATTCAGGAGTTGATGCAACAGTAGGATGTTCTTTGGTAGTAGCTTTAATTTCACAAACAGGTTTCTTGTGAGTATTTGCTACAAGATCTGTGTCTTTACTAAATAAACCTACTGTAGTATTTTCATCCGCTGTAACACCACCTAATGTAGTAACGGATGTACCTAATGTAACTGCGTCTGTCTCTACAGTAGTAGCAGCTTCAGCAACCAATGGTTTCATCATATATGTTGGCACAACAGTAACTGCCATAGCAGCAGATAAAGCGTATGCCATAATTTTTCCCATCTGGGAACGTGTAAATTTGTTCATATCGTGACCTCCTAAAATTTAAAAATTGTGCCTGTTTTCGGCGAGTTTTTAGATATCTAAGGACCGGAGCTTTTATCCGGTAGATGTGGGTACGAATGTGAATCATTTGAGCTTTTAAATATGATAGATGCGTTTGATGTTAGAATATTAGATTCGATTAAGTTAGTAGTCTAGTAATCTTAGTTAGAATACTTGACCACAACATACTAATCTTAATCAATTAGAATACCAACATTAATCATAGCATTAATGTTAATCATAATCTTAATCCAATCAACCTCATCATATACCTGCCACGGCATATCATTTATATCTATTGCCAAAAGCTCTATCGATTCAATAATACGACACATACTTACACTACTTCATTGATAAAAATAGTTGATGAAATGTAAGAATTCTGCGTTTTATAAAATTTAATCGTAGTCTTGAGCTGGTAGCAATTCAGTATCAAAGAGTGATTTTTTTGCCTTGTTTTTAATATTTTTATTTATATGAACTAATATTTATAGCTTGATTATGCTTGTGTTATAAAGTTTATAAAATGAATATACTTTTCTTGAAAATCCCCCCCAAAAAGGGGGGGGATTTTTTCTAAAATCTGTTATATCATATAAAAGCAGTTTGGTACTGAGAACACTCAGTGCCACAGACAGGATCATTTAATTGAAGATGGCACATAAGTTTTAGTACCACCTTATCAGAGAAACGAGTCACAACTGGACTATCTTATAAAGTAAGCATTACATAGATTAAATTACAGCCGGTTCCTGTCTGAATACAGCACATCAACAGCAAAATGCTGATGCGACCGATTATTCATTCATCAAAAACTGTTCGGCTGTAGTTCATCATATAGCTTACATTTTCGTTAGCATATACTTATAAATATATGATATAAGCATATAATGTGTAAGTTAATCGTATTGAAATTTGCTTTCGGTATGTAAAAAACTGAATACTGTACCTTAACCATGACAGTTTGGTGTAATGCATATCTGTATTTTCGCCAAATATGCAAAATATGATGTAATGATAGAGCAACGCTCTAACAATGCTCTTAAATCCGTTGCTTTCTATTTTTCTAACAGTCTAACTATCATATTTGCAAAAGTCTAAATTGCTATTTATAATCTAATGGTATCACATTAATAACTTGTTATAGATAGAATCCGTTAAGGGAATATGGTGTAATAACATAAAAAACTTGACTATAAAATCATGTAAATTATATAAAAGCTGATTACGCATAAAAATTGGATGTTGAAACTAAAAATAAAGCGTATTACTACATATATTAGTATCAATTTGAATGATATAAAAATATTCAAAAATAAGTTATTACATAATATATATTCCATGTCTAATATTTCATCTTCTAAAGTGCATTACACAGAACTGTAAGTAGTTAAGGTACGAAGTAAAGCAAATTAATTATTTTAAAATCACTTCTTAATTAAGGCAAATCATATGGAATGTATCATCGGTCATTAAATTAAAAAAGGCGATGTTCTTCAAGTTCTATATTTGGAGAATATCATCTTTTTTTGATTACAAAATTTTATATTATCTAATGAGTATATAATAGTATCTTTACTACAACATGGTCAAACAGTGAAAAAGACTTAATCTTGAATACTAGCTTTAAGATTTATAACAAAGTCTATGCAACTTTCTAACATAAATAGCGAAAATATGTTTGCATATTATTTTACTTGTGATATACTATATTTAGAATAGTAAACAAGCGAGGATTTTTTATGGCTTCAACTAATGAAACAGTAGGTATTAACCGTACTTATAAAGACAGACTTTTCAGATTAAGATTTGGTTCCGAAGAATATAAAGAGGATATGTTAATTCTCTACAATGCTCTTAACGGAACTTCGTATAACAATACAGATGATATCAGGATTACGACTCTTGATGATGTAATATATATGAAGATGAAAAATGATATATCGATTCTTCTAGACAGTAACATGGTCTTGTGGGAACAACAAAGTTCAATTAATCCTAATATGCCGGCAAGAGGACTTATGTATTACGCTAATCTTTTGAGCCAGTATATTAAGACAGAACGTTACGGAATATATAACAAAAGGCTTATCCCTATTCCAACACCACAGTATGTTGTTTTTTACAATGGAACAGAAGAATATGATGCAAAAGTCAAGTTAAGACTTTCTGATGCATTCATTAATAAAAATGACAGCGGAGATTTTGAATGGACTGCCATGGTCTACAACCTTAATCCAGGCAAGAATGATACTCTTCTTGAAAAATGCAGACCTCTTAAGGAATATATGATATTCATAAACAAAGTG
>NZ_JAHLQC010000036.1 GCF_018918265.1 Falcatimonas sp. MSJ-15 | reverse complement strand
TATATATCATTGCGTGAACTGGAGGATCAGTGTAAAGTCAATCTCCGCTTCATGTATCTTATGGATCATCAAGCACCTTCTTACCGTACTTTCGGCTACTTCATCAACGAAGTGCTTGCAATTTTGCTAAAAAACAAATTCAATGGTACAGGGAAAATAATCCATATATAAATTTTTATGTTCCTAAGTGGTTTGAAACTAAAATAAAAAATGCGAGATTAGTAGCATCCAATAAAGAGCATGATTTTTCTAGAAAATATTTTACTTACTTTGCTTTTTATGAGTAGGAATACAATTTTTACCTATTTCCGTATCTGTGAAAACTTTTATAAATAAAAGGCAGTAAGGCTATTGCTATCACTGTATACATTACCATTACAAGCGGAATTTGTCGAAATACACAATTCCCAATCTGATAAATAAGTGGGACTTTTACACTTGCCTGTACATTTGTCAAAATTGTTGGTATCAAATTGAAAAGCGTTGTATATCCAGAAAGTGCCCGTCCTATAAATGGCAATAAGCAATATAAAAAGAACGGAATGCAAACAGCGACACTAATTGTATGCATTTTAGCCGCTACTAACATAGACACTGAAGCCGCCAGTATACTGGCTATAAATCCACATACAACTGTCAACAAATAGTATTGTCCATATGACATAATGTAAATACTATATGCCTGATACATTTGGTAAGGTGTATTCATACCACTGGTTCCCATAATTCCAAAACAAATCACACTAAGTAATATAATTCCCATACAATAAATCATAACTGTCGTAACTACTCCTGCCAGTATTTTTGTTTTAACAGCTTTTGTACGTCCATACTTTGTGGAGAAAAATACTGCATCTGCTTTTGTCTGAAAATCATCTGCAAATATTCCAGCACAAATAAAACCAACTATGATTGCCAGAATAATAGAATACGTTTCTACATACATAATCATAGTATCCCACGAACTATAAGATTCGTATTCTACTGGTAATTTTATTTCATTATATTTCTTTTCCAAGTATTTTTTCTGAACAGAAGTCTTTCCATATTCTTCTGCCATCTTTTCCATATTTTTATGATAAGTGTCATAAAACTCTTGTATATTTTCTTCTGTAATTTGATTCAGAACACTTTCATCATATTCTGCATCCGGTGTTAATACCGATATTATAAAACCCCTAATATCATCTATCGGTTGTAATGTCGTTCCGTAAATCGCATTTTCTTCTGAGGATTGTGTCATCGCATTTTTATTTTGTTCTATAACTTTTCCAAGTTCATCTTCTGTCAATGTACCTTTCCATGCTCGTCTGTTATCTGTAAGTTTTCTTGTTGCCATAATTCCAGTACTAGCATTTCCATTCTCATCCACATAGCGATTACTTGTAACTGCAAATCCGCTAAAAATGACAGCAAGTATCAACGCCAATCCGATTGCAAATACATTAATTTTCTTTGAAAAAATTCGTTTTAATTCTAATTTAAGCATCTTGTTTTTCCTCCGATTTTTCTCCAAAATAAAATAGAAATGCATCTTCCAGATTTTTTTCTACAGTCACAGCATCTTCTGTTGGCTTTTCTATTGAAATAATTCTAAGCTCTGCTCCGTTTTTTGTTGTTTTTATATTTCCAACCAAATATTCATTCATATATTTGTCTATCATACTTCTCGAAACATTACATTGCCATACCTTTTCTTTCATAGAAGATATTAAATCTTTTGCAGTACCTGTATAAAAAAGTTCTCCATCTTTCATTAACATAATGTTATTCGCAATGTATTCAATATCCGATACAATATGTGTAGACAAGAGCACCAAACGTTCTTCCGACAATTCACTAATTAAATTACGAAAACGTATTCTTTCATTCGGGTCTAATCCAGAGGTAGGTTCGTCCAGGACAAGAATTTGCGGATCGTTTAACATCGCCTGTGCTATTCCTACACGTCTAACCATTCCTCCAGACAAATTCTTCATTTTTCTTTTACTGAATTTTTCCATTCCTACTTGATTTAATAATTGCTTCACTTTTTTTCTGGCAAACGGCATTTTTAACCCTTTTATAGAAGAAATGTACATCATATAATCATATACGGTCAAATTTGGATAATATCCAAAATTTTGTGGTAAATATCCCAGAACTTCTCGGTATTCACCTCCTAGTTTCCATATATCTTTACCATTCCATAATATTTGTCCTTCTGATGGTTGAACTATCGTACAAAGCATACGCATTAATGTGGTCTTTCCTGCTCCATTTACTCCAAGCAGTCCATAAATTCCTTTTTCCATAACACAATTCACTTTATTGACAGCATTTACTTCTCCGTATTGTTTTGTTACATTTTTAAATTCTAATTTCATACGTGTAATCCTCCAAAATTTTTTCATCAAATACCAATGACTTCTGAACACAAAAAATAAAATATACAAAAGTCAATATCAGCATAGCCACCCATACCGGAGTTACAATTTTCTGATAAATAACATCATTTGCAACAATCATCATCCATAAACCAACCCATACCAGACAGGAAAGCACTGCTATATATTCTGATTTTTCCCATCTGCTGTACAATACACGAAAACATATACAACATGAAACATTTACAGGAAGTAAAAAATTAACAACCAAATCACTTAACGAGAGTATTGTTGTATGATATGTAATTGCCAAAAACACCATAACGATCAACAGATCCACTACTCCAAACATTAACATTCTTGCTGTACAAATCTGACGCAGCGTGTAATAAGACGCCTGCTCAATCTCAATCGCACCATTTCTTCTGTTTTTCCAAATTTCCGGAACAATCAGAACTACAAAGATTGTTGCAAAGATTCCCATAATTCTCATCATATCTTTTATATCTGAGGTATAATTACTCAACCATATCCATAGACACATAAGAACACAACCTTGTAAAATCCACCATCTTTTTTTTATGAATTTTGTCTGCTCATACAAAAATTCAAAATAAGATGTTTTATGTAATTGTTTCGATAAAACCGGCTCTGACAAAATATTCTGACATGCTTTTATTGTTCTGTTTTCTGCTTCAATCCTTACATATTTTTCTTCAATCTCCTCATTATATTTCTTTATTTGTTGCTTAAATTTCGTCATAGTTTTTAACCTCCAACTCTTTCATTAAAAGTTCTTTTGCTCTTCCGATTCGATATTTTACAAGAGAAAGTTTGATATGAAGAAGTTCTGCAATTTCTCTTTGCTTCAATTCTTGAAAAAAATATAGAACTGCCGTTTCTCTGATTTCTTCCGGCAACTTTTTTACCGCCTGTTCTATTGTCAATCGCACTTCCGTCATTTCCACGTTATTTTGACTACAACTCTCGAATTCTGACAGTTCCACTAATGGAATCTCTTTTTTCTTTTTGTAATAGTTTTTAACAGTATTTCCTGCAATTGTATAAAGATAATTCTTAACTTTTCCATATTCTTTATAGTTATATAAATTTGAGAAGAAACGCAAAAACACCTCTTGTGTCAAATCCTCAGCTTCATAGGTATCATAGCTATGCAACAAACAATATTGATATATGCTTGGATAATATTTTTTGACAAGACTTTCACACGCTTCTTCATCGCCTGCTCTTGCTAAATGCACTAACCAGGAATCTATTTTGTACTTCATTTACTTATTCTCCTTTCTGCTTTCTACATAATATAACAATCATGATGTAGAAAAAGTTAGTATTTTAATTAATTTTTTATTTTTTCTCAATTTTATTCAATTATAAGAGGCCTTAGGTCTAAATTTTCGATATATATGAATGACAGAAAAGGAGCGTGATAAGATGGGAAAAGAATTATTCGACAATATTCCTGGCAAGATAGCTGACTTATTGTCTGATGTAAAGAATGGACGTATCGGTTGATAAGCATCATATCTTCTCTAAGCATTATCTTGAGCAAATTGGCTATAACAATGACCATGATAGAAACCAGATTGCCAATTTTACATATTTAGACTATGCAACAAACATTGATATTTCAGATGCACCACCAGCAGAGTATGTGGTAAGATATAAAGAGAGGCTAGGAGAAGAAGTTATAGGAGGAAGATATATGACCGAAAATGAATTTTTTCAATTAGAAGTAGGTACAGTTATATCTAATAGATGGCAGGCAGACACATATTTTGTAATTTATGATACAGACCAAATGGGTACAGCATATAAAGGGCGAAAATATATAGTATATGGTGCAAGGCAGATGGATTGCGACAA
>NZ_JAHLQC010000035.1 GCF_018918265.1 Falcatimonas sp. MSJ-15 | reverse complement strand
CCTTTTTCAACGAAGATGATTTCGATTCCTTCAAGTCTGAATGAGTGACCTGATGTACCAGCGATTTCACCGTTCTTAGCCCATCCTAACCAGCCGTAGTTCTGAGCGTGTACTCTGTAGTATACATCGTATTTCTCAGCTAAATCACCTTTAAGATTCATTGAGAATGCCTCAATTCTTCTTGACTGGTGTTCTGTACCGATTGAGATAGAACCGTCTTCATTAACAACCTGTGTTAAATCAGCTACATCTTCTGGATGGTCAACTCTCTTCTGAACGTGAGCTGTCATCTCAACTTCATCTGCATCAAGACCTGTGAGTGTAATCTTCTCAACTCGTCTGCTCTGTCCATGAGTACCAAGTGAGATGATACCATCATCTGATACTGTTGCAGCGATATCTGCTTCGTCATCTGTTCCGATTCTTCTCTGTACATGTGCTGAGAAGTTTACTTTGTCGTAGATGTCTTCTGAATCGTCTGGTGTATCTGGTTTGTCAAGACCTGCTGTATTATCTGTAGTTTCAGCATCAGCATCGGCTTCAACAATTGAGAATACACTGAATGAATCTGTTTGGAATGTTAATTCGCCAGCTGTTGTACATTTTGCAACAAATATAGCTTCACCATCATCATATACTGTATATTTATGATTTAATTCAAAAGGTCCATTTTTAACAGTTAACCATACTGGCTGCTGTAATTCTGTTACAACATTATCAACAGTTACATCTGCAGTGAAGTCATAAACAGAATCTTTCTGAACGTACTGATAATCTTTTGGAGAAACACCATTTACAACTAATTTTATTTCAGCAGCTTCATCTGGTTCATCTGCATCTGCAATATCCTTATCGTATACAGCAAATAATAAACCATTTGCAGATACATCACCTGATTCATCTTCTAAGTTATAATTGTAATCATCAAGTGTTTTATATAATGCGTCTTCAGCTTTTTTATAAGCTGACTGTGTTAATCTAACAGCATCCACCTGATTATTTACAATCGCATCACCAAGCTGTAATGCTAATTCTTCTGATAAATTGTTTGATTTATCTAATTCATTAGCATAAAGCTCTGTATTATCGATATCTGTTATTACAAAATCGTCTGTATCTTTTGGAGCTACTACGATATAACCTGATTTTTCAAATTTGTAAACCTTATCATTTTCTTTATTGCATGTAATAACTGCTGTAACTTTTGTTATACCGGCTTTTCTAAGTGTAACTGCTGCATTTTTTCCATTGCCAGTAACTGATGCAATATCAGTATCATCAACTTTGTATTCAACAAAAGTAATTGTATCAGCTGTTGCAGTTGTATTAGCATTTACATTTGTAGTAACATTATTAGCACCAACTTTACCTGATATTGTATTATCTGTACCTAAAGTAAAAGATACTGCTTCAATTTCAACTTCTGATTTTTCAGTGTCATCGTTAGCATTGTAAGTACCATCAGGCGTTCCAGCTGCACTAGAACTGTCTACAAACATAACAACTTTGTATTTTCCTTCTTTTTTAGTAACTAATTTGCCTGTGTCAATATCATATGTTGCAAGAACATCGTTACCACTTTTTAATGTTAAAACTCCATTTTGTGCTATTGATGTACTAGTAGAACCACTTGTTAATACGAAGTATACATTTTCTTTTGATGTAAGGTTCTTATTTGTTGCTGTGATATTAACTTCCTGATCTAATGATACAAGTTTATTATCTGCAACAACAGATAAATCATTTGATGTGATAGCTGTTGCGTCATCTTTTACAGCTGATAATGTTATTTCTTCTTTATATGGATTCTTACGTCCTTCGACTTCAATTTCAACTGTGATAGTTACTTTATCTGCTACTAAAGCACTAGGAGTTGTACTTGGAAGTGTGCCTACTGTTGCATAGATCTCACTCTTTTTATCATTTACGCTCAATTTAAAAGCTCCTGTACCACTAGTTGATGGTGTTGTTGTCAACTCTACAGCAGTTCCAGCTTCAGGAGTTGCTGTTACTTTAATGCTCTTATAACTAGCATTATCAGCACCTTTTAATTTGATTGGGATAACTTCACGGTTAGTTGCACTTAAGGCACTGGAGCTTTCTCTGTAATAAACATTCATATTATCAGGTAATTCTATACCTTTAGCAGGTGTTGCTGATGTGATTTCTACAGATGTATTCGCTCCTGTATTGTCGCCATAAGCAGCATCTTCTGAATCAACTTCTTTATAGAAGAAAATTCCTGTTGGTGCATCATATGGAACATAATATTCATAAGTGTTAGTACCAACAATTGTTGTAGGGCTTATTACAAAAACAGGTTTTGCTGTTGCTGAATTAGTTGAATATAATGCAAGAAATTTGTTTGCGGCTGTTCCATCAGCTAATTTTGTTCCTTGTGCAACCTGTGTATGTGTAAATGTTGCATCAGCCATAACTGTTAATGGTTTCATCATATATGTTGGCACAACAGTAACTGCCATAGCAGCAGATAAAGCGTATGCCATAATTTTTCCCATCTGGGAACGTGTAAATTTGTTCATATCGTTACCTCCTAAAATTTAAAAATTGTGCCTGTTTTCGGCGAGTTTTTAGATATCTAAGGACCGGAACTTTTATCCGGTAGATGTGGGTACGAATGTGAATCACTTGAGCTTTTAAATATGATAGATGTGTTTGATGTTAGGATATTAGATTCGATTAAGTTAGTAATCTGGTAATCTTAGTTGGAATACCAATCTTAATCTTAATTAGAATACCAACATTAATCTTAATCATAATATTAATCTTAATCCAATCAACCTCATCATATACCTGCCACGGCATATCATTTATATCTATTGCCAAAAGCTCTATTGATTCAATAATACGACACATACTTACACTACTTCATTGATAAAAATAGTTGATGAAATGTAAGAATTCTGCGTTTTATAAAATTTAATCGTAGTCTTGAGCTGGTAGCAATTCAGTATCAAAGAGTGATTTTTTGTCTTGTTTCTAATATTTTTATTTATATGAATTAATATTTATAGTTTGATTATAATTGCATTATGATTTTTATAAAATAAATATACTTTTCTTGAAAATTCCCCCCAAAAAGGGGGGGATTTTTTCTAAAATCTGTTATATCATATAAAAGCAGTTTGGCACTGAGAACATTCAGTACCGCAGGCAGGATCATTTAATTGAAGATGGCACATAAGTTTTAGTACCACCTTATCAGAGAAACGAGTCACAATTGGACTATCTTATAAAGTAAGCATTACATAGATTAAATTACAGCCGGTTCCTGTCTGAATACAGCACATCAACAGCAAAATACTGATGCGACCGATTATTCATTCATCAAAAACTGTTCGGCTGTAGTTCATCATATAGCTTACATTTTCGTTAGCATATAACTTATAAATAAAATATATGATATAAGCATATAATGTGTAAGTTAATCGTATTGAAATTTGCTTTCGGTATGTAAAAAACTGAATACTGTACCTTAACCATGACAGTTTGGTGTAATGCATATCTGCATTTTCGCCAAATATGCAAAATATGATGTAATGATAGAGCAACGCTCTAACAATGCTCTTAAATCCGTTGCTTTCAATTTTTCTAACAGTCTAACTATCATATTTGCAAAAGTCTAAATTGCTATTTATAATCTAATGGTATCACATTAATAACTTGTTATAGATAGAATCCGTTAAGGGAATATGGTGTAATAACATAAAAAACTTGACTATAAAATCATGTAAATTATATAAAAGCTGATTACGCATAAAAATTGGATGTTGAAACTAAAAATAAAGCGTATTACCATATATATTAGTATCAATTTGAATGATATAAAAATATTCAAAAATAAGTTATTACATAATATGTATTCCATGTCTAATATTTCATCTTCTAAAGTGCATTACACAGAACTGTAAGTAGTTAAGGTACGAAGTAAAGCAAATTAATTATTCTAAAATCACTTCTTAATTAAGGCAAATCTTATGGAGTGTATCATCGGTCATTAAATTAAAAAAGACGATGTTCTTCAAGTTCTATATTTGGAGAATATCATCTTTTTTGATTACAAAATTTTATATTACCTAATGAGATTGTATAATAGTATCTTTACTACAAAATAGTTAAATGATGAAAAAGACTTAATCTTGAATACTAGCTTTAAGATTTATAACAAAGTCTATGCAATTTTCTAACATAAACAGCGAAAATATGTTTGCATATTATTTTGCTTGTGATATACTATATTTAGAATAGTAAACAGAAATAAACAAGCGAGGATTTTTTATGGCTTCAACTAATGAAACAGTAGGTATCAACCGTACTTACAAGGACAGACTTTTCAGATTAAGATTTGGTTCCGAAGAATATAAAGAGGATATGTTAATTCTCTACAATGCTCTTAACGGAACTTCATATAACAATACAGATGATATCAGGATTACGACTCTTGATGATGTAATATATATGAAGATGAAGAATGATATTTCGATTCTTCTAGACAGTAACATGGTCTTGTGGGAACAGCAGAGTTCAATTAATCCGAATATGCCGGCAAGAGGACTTATGTATTACGCTAATCTTCTAAGCCAGTATATTAAAACAGAACGTTATGGAATATATAACAAAAGACTTATCCCTATTCCAACACCACAGTATGTTGTTTTTTACAATGGAACAGAAGAATATGATGCAAAAGTCAAATTAAGACTTTCAGATGCATTCATTAATAAAGATGACAGCGGAGATTTTGAATGGACTGCCATGGTCTACAACCTTAATCCAGGCAAGAATGATACTCTTCTTGAAAAATGCAGACCTCTTAAGGAATATATGATATTCATAAACAAAGTG
>NZ_JAHLQC010000033.1 GCF_018918265.1 Falcatimonas sp. MSJ-15 | reverse complement strand
TGCCGATTGTACATTGAAAACTACACACTGATAAGAAAATATCTAATCAATATAATCAAGATGATTAATTGACAAGACATCCGAGAAAAAACAGTATCGAAAGATACAACACACAAAAAGATGTAACGCTATACATCGAAAAAGTTCTTTAAAGAACCAAGACCAAAAACAAAGGTTAAGTTAGAAAGAGCGTATGGTGGATGCCTTGGCACTGAGAGCCGAAGAAAGACGTGATAAGCTGCGAAAAGCTGCGGTGAGGAGCAAATATCCATTGACCCGCAGATATCTGAATGGGGAAACCCGGCTGAGCAAACCTCAGTCACTGTATGGTAAATACATAGCCATGCAGAGGGAACCCGGGGAACTGAAACATCTAAGTACCCGGAGGAAGAGAAAGAAACATCGATTTCCTGAGTAGCGGCGAGCGAAAGGGAAAGAGCCTAAACTGAAGCGCGTGCGTTTCAGGGTAATGGACTGCAGAACGTGAGCCAGAAGATAGAAGAACGGTCCTGGAAAGACCGGCCGGAGAGGGTGAAAGCCCCGTATTCGAAATTGGAAGGCAGCAGGCAGTATCCGGAGTACCACGAGACACGAGAAACCTTGTGGGAAGTCGGGGGGACCACCCCCCAAGGCTAAATACTACTCAGTGACCGATAGCGCATAGTACTGTGAAGGAAAGGTGAAAAGAACCCCGGGAGGGGAGTGAAAGAGAACCTGAAACCATATGTTTACAAGCTGTGGAACTGCTTTATATGCAGAACCGCGTACTTTTTGTAGAACGGTCCGGCGAGCTGCACTGTCAGGCGAGGTTAAATACTTAAGGTATGGAGCCGAAGAGAAATCAAGTCTTAAGAGGGCGAAAGAGTCAGACAGAGCAGACCCGAAACCGGGTGATCTACCCATGTCCAGGTTGAAGATGCCGTAAAAGGCATTGGAGGACCGAACACACATCCGTTGAAAAGGGTGGTGATGAGGTGTGGGTAGGGGAGAAATTCCAATCGAACCCGGAGATAGCTGGTTCTCCTCGAAATAGCTTTAGGGCTAGCCTCGGCAGAGTCTTATGGAGGTAGAGCACTGAATTTCCTAGGGGGCGTCAAAGCCTACCGAAGAATATCAAACTCCGAATGCCATGAAGATGATTGCCGGGAGTCAGACTGCACGAGATAAGTTGGGTGGTCAAAAGGGAAAGAGCCCAGACCTACAGCTAAGGTCCCAAAGTGAGTGTTAAGTGGAAAAGGATGTGGGATTTCGAAGACAACTAGGATGTTGGCTCAGAAGCAGCCATACATTAAAAGAGTGCGTAATAGCTCACTAGTCGAGAGGTCCTGCGCCGAAAATGTCCGGGGCTGAAACACTACACCGAAGCTTAGGAATCACAATGTGATTGGTAGAGGAGCATTGCAAACGCGTTGAAGCTGTACCGGCAAGGAGCAGTGGAGTGTTTGGAAGAGAGAATGCCGGAATGAGTAGCGAGATAGAAGTGAGAATCTTCTAGGCCGAATATCCAAGGTTTCCAGAGTAAAGCTGATCTGCTCTGGGTAAGTCGGGACCTAAGGCGAGGTCGAAAGACGTAGTCGATGGACAACAGGTTGAGATTCCTGTACTGCATGGTAACAGAACTGTGGGGACACAGGCAGAAAACAGAATCCGGGGATGGAAGAACCGGAGCAAGCGAAGGAGCCGTACACCAGGCAAATCCGGTGTATAAGGCGGAGTCGTGACGCGGAGCGAAAATAAAGTAGCGAAGTCTGTGGGCTGACTGTCAAGAAAAGCCGCTATAGCTTGCCATGTACCCGTACCGTAAACCGACACAGGTGGATGAGGAGAGAATCCTAAGGCCGGCGGGAGAAGCATTGTTAAGGAACTCGGCAAAATGACCCCGTAACTTCGGGAGAAGGGGTGCCTCGAAAGAGGCCGCAGAGAATAGGCCCAAGCAACTGTTTAGCAAAAACACAGGTTTATGCAAAACCGAAAGGTGAAGTATATGAGCTGACGCCTGCCCGGTGCTGGAAGGTTAAGGGGAGATGTTAGAGCAATCGAAGCATTGAACTTAAGCCCCAGTAAACGGCGGCCGTAACTATAACGGTCCTAAGGTAGCGAAATTCCTTGTCGGGTAAGTTCCGACCCGCACGAAAGGCGTAATGATTTGGGCACTGTCTCGACAATGCACCCGGTGAAATTGAAATACCAGTGAAGATGCTGGTTACCTGCGCCAGGACGGAAAGACCCCATGGAGCTTTACTCCAGTTTGATACTGGGATTCGGTATTGCATGTACAGGATAGGTGGGAGACTGGGAAGATGTGTCGCCAGATGCATCAGAGTCGCTGTTGGGATACCACCCCTGCAGTACTGGATTTCTAACTAGTCACCGTAAGCCGGTGATAGGACAATGTCAGGCGGGGAGTTTGACTGGGGCGGTCGCCTCCGAAAGAGTATCGGAGGCGCTCAAAGGTTCCCTCAGAATGGTTGGAAACCATTCGAAGAGTGCAAAGGCAGAAGGGAGCTTGACTGTGACACCGACGGGTGGAGCAGGTACGAAAGTAGGACTTAGTGATCCGGTGGTATAAAGTGGGATTGCCATCGCTCAACGGATAAAAGCTACCCTGGGGATAACAGGCTTATCACTCCCAAGAGTTCACATCGACGGAGTGGTTTGGCACCTCGATGTCGGCTCATCGCATCCTGGGGCTGTAGCAGGTCCCAAGGGTTGGGCTGTTCGCCCATTAAAGCGGTACGCGAGCTGGGTTCAGAACGTCGTGAGACAGTTCGGTCCCTATCCGGCGTGGGCGTAGGATATTTGAGAGGAGCTGACCTTAGTACGAGAGGACCGGGTTGGACGAACCGCTGGTGTACCGGTTGCATCGCCAGATGCATGGCCGGGTAGCCAAGTTTGGCAGGGATAAACGCTGAAGGCATCTAAGCGTGAAGCCCCCCTCAAGATGAGATATCCCAAGCGCAAGCTGTAAGACCCCTTGAAGACGACAAGGTAGATAGGACAAAGGTGGAAGCGTGGTAACACGTGCAGCTGATTGTTACTAATAGGTCGAGGACTTAACCAA
>NZ_JAHLQC010000032.1 GCF_018918265.1 Falcatimonas sp. MSJ-15 | reverse complement strand
CCGTAACTTTGAGAATTTTAGAAATAGAATTTTGCTATCAACGACTTAGTTATATTAAAGAAACCTGATGCTTATGCACCAGGTTTCCAATATGGGATTTTACCCCCGCTCTTGACAAAGAGCCAAAATAAATAGTACCAATGCAATTATAATCTACTATACTTGCACTGGTACTATTATCACTAACTATTCAATTATTATATCTTTTGATTTCTACTAATATTATCCAATATTCTCATTATATCTTGCTCTTTCTCCACCAACATATTTTGGTCTTGTCCTGGCGGCTGTTACATTAGCTTCGCCAATCTTTCTTGTTGTGAGTTTTACAGGCACTGCAACTTTCTTAAGGTGCATACCTATAAAAGTGCCGCCGATATCAATTCCTGCATGTGCTTTTATCTCTTCAACGGCTACCGGCTCACTAAATGCTGCATAAGCAGCTGTTGCAAAACCACCACCCGCTTTCACTTGTGGAACAACATTAACCTGTTCAAGGTTATATTTTTCCATAACTTCACTTTCTACAATTATACTTCTATTAAGATGTTCACAACACTGAGCTGCAAGATATATTCCATTTTTTTTGCATATATCATACAATTCTTCAAATATAATCTCTGCTACTTCTGCATTAGAGCCTTGTCCAATTCGTTCACCACATACTTCGCTTGAGCTGCATCCGACTACAAGTATATTTCCTTTTTTTAGCTTTGCCACTGTAAAAAGTTCTGTAATTACATTCTTTGCCTGTTCTCTTATCTCATTATACATACAATTGTGTTCCTCCATTCATTATTACATATTGGATAATTGGCTAAAACATAGTTATACAATTATCCAAGTCGGCATCTTATAGCAATGTGATAAAATGCTCTCTATTACACATTATACTACTTAAATCATATATTTCCACTACTCTTTTACGCTATATTCCAAATTACCCCCGTTCTTAACAAAAAGCCCAAATTATACATTATATATACATTCTATATTTGCATACAGATTCTTGTTATGATTATCAAAATATCCATTTCTTAACTAAAGCAAAAAATCTTACATAATCATGATTTATAATATCTAATCTTGATAATTGCTGCTGTAAAACTTAAAAATATACCGGCACATCTGGCTAATGCCTGATATACCGGTATATCATAAATTCTTATATTATCATAAACTCTTATATCATCTGAAAATAATTAATATTCTATAGCTTATTACGCTATCATAATACTATTATTAGTTGTTGATAAGTTTATCATTTTCATTGTTCCAGCTATATAATTTTCTAAGTTCTGCACCAACTACTTCTGATGGATGAGCTGCTGCTCTCTTTCTCATAGCATTGAAATGTGGAGCTCCTACCTGGTTCTCTAATAACCAGTTCTTAGCAAATGTTCCGTCCTGAATATCTGTTAATACCTGTTTCATAGCTTTCTTAGTCTCATCTGTAACAATCTTAGGACCTGTTATGTAATCACCATATTCAGCTGTGTTAGAGATTGAATATCTCATTCCTGCAAAACCACTCTGGTAGATTAAATCTACGATTAATTTCATCTCATGGATACATTCAAAGTAAGCACTTTCTGGTTCATATCCAGCTTCAACTAATGTCTCAAAACCTGCCTGCATAAGTGCACATACACCACCGCAAAGTACTGCCTGCTCACCGAATAAGTCTGTCTCTGTCTCCTGTCTGAATGTTGTCTCAAGAACACCAGCTCTTGCTCCACCGATTGCTAATGCATATGCTAATGCAAGGTCATGAGCTTTACCTGTTGCATCCTGATGTACAGCGATAAGACAAGGAACACCTTTTCCTGCCTGATATTCACTTCTTACTGTATGTCCTGGTCCCTTAGGTGCGATCATTGTAACATCTACAAATTTAGGTGGTACAATCTGACCAAAATGAATTGCAAAACCATGAGCGAACATTAACATGTTACCTGGTTCAAGGTTTGGTTCGATTGATTCTTTGTACATCTTAGCCTGTTTTTCATCATTGATAAGTACCATGATGATATCAGCTCTTTTAGCTGCTTCTGCAGCTGTATATACTTCAAATCCCTGAGCTTCAGCTTTTGCCCATGATTTACTTCCTTCATATAGACCAATAATTACTTTACAACCTGATTCTTTTGCATTTAATGCATGAGCATGACCCTGGCTGCCGTAACCAATAACAGCTATTGTCTTACCTTCTAATAATGATAAGTTACAATCTTCCTGATAATAAATTTTTGCCATTTTTCTTTTCCTCCTAGGATATTATTTGCGCATTGCGCATATATATATTATTCTGCATTAGCAGAACCTCTAGCTAATCCGGTAATACCTGTTCTTACAAGCTCAACAATCTTGAAACCTTCAAGGAGCTCTATAAAAGCATTAAGTTTAGCCTGATTACCTGTGAGTTCAACCATTAATGAATCTTTAGCGACATCAACAATCTTTGCCCTAAAGATATCTGCGACAGCTATTACTGACTGTCTCTCCTTCTCAGTAGCTGCGACTCTTACAAGTATTAATTCCCTGCAGACTGATGCATCTGCTGGAAGTACTCTTATATCTCTTACATCAACCAGCTTGTTAAGCTGATTAACAATCTGAGCAAGTACCATATCATCGCATGTTACAACTACTGTCATTCTAGAAAATGCAGGTTCTTCTGTTACTCCAACAGTAAGACTATCTATATTATAGCCTCTTCTGCTAAAAAGACCTGCTACGCGGCTTAAAACACCAGCCGTATTATCTACTAAAATTGATAAAACGTTATGCTTCATTTTGTAAAACCTCATTTCCCAAATTAGTGTCCAAACCGAATAATGTGTCATCACTACATCGCTTTACACCACAAAATTGTACCAACTTATATTTTCTTTGTCAACTACTATTTTTAATTTTTGTAAAATATTAACAAATTGTTTAGTGAAAATGTTACACAAAGTTTAAAAATTGCTTTAAATTAGTCTATGCTTTCAAGACATGCTTTCACAAGATGAACTCTGTTAAAAGGTACCATAAAATATATTCCATCTGCAATATCTGATACTTTTGCAATAATCTCTCTTGATATTGCAATACCAGTCTGTTCACCCTCTTCTCGAGTCATATCAGCCCTGTATCGCATAAGCACTTCATCAGGAACATTAATTCCAGCAAGTTCATTTTTAATAAATGCAGCATTTCTATAACTTACAAGCGGCATAATACCACATAGTATCTTAGTATCAACCTGACTTTTTATATATTTTATACGTTCAATATCTTCTTCACCATATATTGGCTGCGTCAGAAAATATGACGCACCTGCTTCAATCTTCTTATGCATTCTCTCAATCTCTTTGTCAATATTCTTTCTGCCATGATTAAGTGCACCACCATATACTATCGGATCTTCATAAAAATGCTCTTCATTAAGCTGTTTTATGAATTCCATGAGTTTAACAGAATTAAAATCAAATACACTTGATGTCTCTGTTCTACCAGCACTAGGAATAGGATCACCCGTTACAATAAGCATATTCCTTACTCCATTCACATAACCTCCAAGAATCTGTCCAAACATCGCTATTGCATTACGATCCCTACAGCATAAATGAGGCATTACATTTGTCTTAACTTCATTAATAACTTTAGTTGACATAAGAATAGAATCCACTCTAGGTCTTCCAGATGGTGAATCTGCAAAAGTAATCATGTCAGTAAGACCTTCATTCTTAAGAATATTAGCATTTTCCATGATCTTGTCAATCTTTGCATCAAATGGAGGGTCAAGTTCAACTGCAACAACTTTTTTACCTGCTTTCAATTTTTCTAAAAATTCATTTTTAACAAGTGGCTCTTTCTTATCAGCCCAATCTATCTTTTCTTTATTCTTAACAACTTTTTCTTCTCTTACCAGATTAACTTTATCTGCTATCTGTTTTATGAATTCAGGATTTGTTCCACAACATCCACCGATAATATCCGCACCCATCTCGCACATAGCTTTTATATTATCTGAAAAATAACTGCTATTATTAAGATATACCATCCTGTCTCGCACAATCTCAGGATAACTTGAGTTAGGCATTACTGAAAAATATTTGTCACCACTATAATCAATCTTCTTTAAGATATCAGCCATATGAGCTGAACCAATGCCACAGTTAAGACCAATAGAATCAATATCATCACAACTGTCAATCATATTAATAACTCTTTTTATATTAGCTCCATTCTTGGTATAGCCAAAACGATTGATACTAAACTGAGCCATTATAAAAGCATCCGGCTTCTTATTTTTTATATAGTTAGCTGTCTTTACAATATATTCTATTGATGAAAATGTCTCAAACATAAATATATCTGCACCGCATCCAAGAAATACATCTGCTATGAATCTATACTGTCCTTCCAAATCTTCATATTCATTATAATTCTCAGGAATTGGACCTATATCAGCTGCAACATATGCACTATTACCATTGTCTGAAGCAAACATAGCAAGCTTGTAACCAGCTTCAATATTCTCTTTAAGTTCTTCACTTGTGCATTTAAGAGAGATCATATTAGAAGCAAAAGTATTAGTCCTTATAAGCTTTGCACCGGCATTAATATATTCTCTGTGTATCTTCATAACTATGTCAGGCTTATTGATATTACCAGCTTCACATTCACATACATCTTCTTTGCATAAATTTGCAAAATATGTTCCAAATGCTCCATCCGTAATCAAAATATTATTTTTTAGGTATTCTCGTATATCCAAGTTCTTCCTCCCGTCATATTATATTTGCAAAATTATCTTATCACAGACTTTTTTACTGATTTTTCTATATTCTACTCTATTTATTTAATAATGTAAATCCTTGATTTGAATTAATAATATTAACTTGTCTTAACAACCTTTTTTCTCATATTCTTCTGCATAAAAAAGCATATTTTTTCTCATAATGTTATTATAAGGCAAGCTACATGATATAAGTGATAAAAACATCTCAACACATTAATCATCTATATCTATATTGATTACTTACACGTCTCGAATGCCAGCTTACCCATACAACTTCACTATATTACAAGTTCAAAAATATTAAAAGGAGGATTTCTATGGATAATAATTCAATTAATCAGGACAACAATCCTGTTGATTATACCGCACCGGCATATATGCCTTTTAATGAGAATATATATGCAAATGATTCCTACTTCGCATCATTGCCAAAAGAAGATCAGGAATATATCTTAGCTACTAAACATCACTTTATGTCAAGAGAAGAATTACAAAGATTTCTATATCAACGCAATGAAATGCGATAACACTCTAAAAACTAACGAATTAACAAACAGATTGTTAATATGAACTTTTTTCCAATCTTGACCAAAAAAACATTTTGCACACTCTGCAAACTCAATATGGTAGCTACTCGTAACACAAAAAAGTTTACCCCAACTCTTGACAATCGAGTAGGAGGCGGTGATTAACCGCCGTCCTCTCACAGCACCGTACGTACCGTTCGGTATACGGCGCTTTCAATAGTTAACGTGCACAGACTGGTAGGCTGTAGCTAAATCATAAT
>NZ_JAHLQC010000031.1 GCF_018918265.1 Falcatimonas sp. MSJ-15 | reverse complement strand
ATCCCATTCATATACCGCCTTATTGTTTTCATCTAACCATTTAATTATTTTTCCATTTTTTGTTCCGAAAGGTCCAATTTTTCTCAATCCTTCTGGATTAAAGTCATCTGGATTCTCAGGAAATTGTATTTTACTAGGTTTACTACCACTATTACCAGCATCTTTCTTAAGCGGATTTTTTCCCGTAACCGCTTCATATGTCCCTGCCGCATTTGCCTGACAATACTGATGATTCCAAGTCCACGGATATACCTTGTGATTGTTCCATTGCTGGTTTCTTCTGCCACAACTTCATGGTCTTCGTTATATAAAAACTTGATGAGACGGCCGGTTTCTTCCATCATACACGTATCCGGTGGTTCCTTCAAGTCCTTTCTTTCGAATCTGGTTGCCGTTTCCATCATAGAAATAGTGGTTGTCAGCAAGTGTCTGTTTCTCTGTTTCTGTTTTTAATGCTTTTATGTTCAGCAGTTCATCATACGCATAGGTACTTGTGATGTTTTCGCCAATCTTCTTTACAACCGGATTTCCGGATGCACTGTAGACATACTCCGCCAGGATTCTTCCCGAAGCGTCTGCACCTGCAAAGTGAAGTCTGTCCGGATTGCACTGTCCCATATCCGTCACAGCCATCAGCCTTCCAGAAAATCATGTAGTTTAACATCAACTAAATTCACTTTTCTTATACGCATATAAACGCACCTCTTTCGCAACAAAAATTTGTTTTAAAATAAGTGTGTAAATAGCAGCATTTTGGAAGTAAATATTATGTTTTGAATTTAACTTATTACTACTGCCTTATTGCATTCTCCTACCAAACAGTCAAGCATTTGTTCAACATTCTCTCCTGCTTTTTCTAAATACCCATCTGTATAACAATAAAACACATCTTGTTCATTCATTAACACCATTAAATTTTCTCTACAAGCAATCCCTACAGGATACACTATTTCATTAATATCATATTCTTCCAGTAACTCTTCAAAATATGCTTTATCCAAATTGCATCCTAGTGCTTTTTCTGGGATAAACTCCAAATTTTCTTTTCTTTCACCATCTTCAAAAACAAGCATACCGTATACAGTCAAGAATTTTTCTACATTTACCGGCATGACAAGCCCAACTTTCTGATACACATCTTTAATATTAGATATATCTATTGTTCTTTTTTCATCCCAACCAGCTTTTACTAGTCTCTCCTCTGTCACTTTTTCCATAATATTAACATTCCTTTCAATCCTATTGTTTTTTGAAAAAACATCCTTAAAATATTTTGTATTAATAAAAATATTATCTAACGTTGCCTGATTCTGTAATGCATTGTTTACAGAATATATTTCTGCACAATTATCTACAGAAACGTAGATGTGGGCAGAAATCAAAAAGTTGCCCCTGCCCATTTTTATTATCCACAAATGCTATGTAAGTTTTTCGTTTACGTAAAAGCAATATTAAAAATCGAATAAATATGTATCTTTTTCCTCTATGTATCCAACTTCTATATATTTTGCTTCAACGCTTATCCCCTTTCCCTTTGCATATTTTATTAATGCGATTGCCCAGTAATCTAACACCACCATATAATCCAAAGGGATTCTTCTGATATCCTGTATACGACTATTTAAAGCTTCTATAAATGCGTCTTTATCCATTTGCTTAATAGCACAATACATATTTTTCAAATGTTCTTCTTCTATACATGAAAAATTTTCATCCATACAAGTATGATTCAAAAAGTTTGCTACCTCATTAAACCTTCCAAGAATATATGCAATATATATATCCTCATCTCCTTCTTTCATATCTTCGACAGTATCTTTTGTTCCTGTATTAGTTTGCATTCCAGCCTGATCAAAATTAAACACCTCATATAAATGATCAACCACTTTTCCTAATAATTCTTTGCATCTGTCATACTCTTGATTCAAATAACAGTTCTCTGCTAATCCTGTAAACCGAAGACAATATAGTATATTTTTTTTAATCATATCAAAATTTTCTTGTTCCAAACTTTGTATTTCCTTTTCCCTGAATAGAAGTTCATTATTCTCCTTCATTTCCAAAATACGCTTATTCCACTTTTTCCCTTGTACACTTAATTGTTTCATTTTACCATAAATCCTCTATTTTTCTCCGACTAATTTTTTTCCATTTCTTGGATCTGATGCATGTTGATTTGATAATATCCCCATCTAAAATATGATGATTTTCGAATATCTGGAAGCTTTCTACAATACAATACGAACTCATATCCATTGTAACTATATGTCAACAAACGAATTCGAACAAGTATATGAAAGACTACATCCTGGGGCTGAGCTTCTGGCAGATTAAAATTGAGAGAAATTTCTCATTTTAACTTGTACTAAATTTTGACAGAAGACTACGATTAAACTTTTCATTCAATTAGTACTTCGTTACACTCAAATGTTAGTATAGAAACACATTCATCTTCTAATACTATTTTTACAATATTTTTTTCACATGTAATATCAATAATCGAGTCATAATCTATCTCATCTTCTCTTTTTTCTGAATTCCATTTATATTTCTTAGCATTCAAAAATTTCAAAACCGCTTTCGTTAATTCTGGGGCACCATCCCGGTAGTTACTTTGCTTCCACATGCATAAATCAATATTCATTATCACCGTTCCATTTGTATAAACTAACTCATTTACACAGCTATCATTAAAATTGATTTCCTTAACTAATTCTGTTACTAACATATCTTATTTTCTCCCTTTATTACAATATGAGACGCCTTTGACCCTTTTCCAACTGGATTTCCATCTATATCAAAATAGTAATCAACTTTTTTACTTGTATAATTTGGATTCATTACATGATAATGATCTACTGCTTCAAACCCATTTGCCCTATCAACCCCTTTATCAAATCTTATTTTCAAACCTGACTTAGGAGCAAAAAACTCTCTTGAAGTTGTGTTTACTGCCATTTTAGAATTGCAAAATTTATAACAGACAATTATTTACAATAATTTTAACAAGTATATCCTCTTCTATATTATCAATATCCAATTCTTCTATAATTTTTCTAACGTTTTCACCGAATTCATTTTTTTCCTTTTTTCCGACACTCGTTATAGGTAAAAGAAACATTTTGTTTTTTATATCTAAATTTTTTGTCAATTCTATAAACTTAGAAAAATTAATAACTCGAATTCTATAATTTGGTCCTGTACTTGCAATTTCTGAATTATTCAAAAGATAAATTGTGTCCCCTGGATGAAATTCAACTATTAATTCATTGTTATTAGTTAATTGAATTTTTATTGCATTAGGTGTATCAACATAGCCATCATTTTCTTCAAAAACTCCATTATAATAATTTGTAAATTCATCCACCCATTTTCTATCTAAAGAACAACTATCACTTATTATTTCATTCATAGATAAATCATTTTCTTCATCAATTCCTTCTGGAAAATTATTCATCAAAAACCACATAATAAAATTTTTATCACACATAATCTTTTCAACACTAATTATATTTCTCATCATTTCCTCCAAAATTGTCTATATGATGTCTTATCATCTCGACCTCTAAATGTAGGTCCTCCTAAAATAAGTCCATCAGCTTCTAATAAAGGTTTGCATATACCTTTACAAATATTACGAGAAGTACCTCCCTTACTAGTCTCTGTAAATGGATTATCTGCCGTCAGCCCCATCTTCTTGCGCATGTATTCATACGCTTTCTTTTTTGCCTCGGCCTCCGGCATCTTCTTTGCGAAGAATTCCTTATACTTTTTATAAAGGCTTAGCTGCGTTGGACAGATATTATGCCCGCTCGGATCCACATACCCAACCGGATTTGCCTGACAGTACTGATACAAATTCAGTCCATCGCCGTAATAAGTATCTTCCTGCGTAAATCTTCCAATTACCGGATTATAAAACCTCGCACGCAGATAATACTGTTGGGTAACCGGATACACAAGTGATAAGCAGGAATGTAGATATGCGCAGAAATCAAAAATTTGATTCTGCTCATTTTTATTATCTACAAATGCTATGTAAGTTTTTCATTTACACAAAAGCAATATTAAAATCGAATAAATACGCATCTTTTTGTTAATCTGGAATTCCTATTCCAATCTCGTTAAATCGTTCCTCACAATATTCAACATTATCACCGAACCAGTTAATTAATTTTTCTTTTTGGTTGTTACTTAACCGAAAATTATTGCAAACCAATCTTTTTTGAAATATCTGATTTACCAAAACTAATTGCTCTTTATTTGGTTCATAACAATCAATCCAATATTTCTCCAAATCATTGAAATTATATACATATGGTAATAGAGAAAATTCACTCCTTTCCATTACTTCTGCTTCATTCACACAAGATAAAATCATATCATTTTCTCCCCAAAATATCATAGACAATGCAGGAATATTTCCATTCTTACTTTCAACTAAAAAATATGGCAGAAGTTCTTCTTCAGCTAATTTTAGTATTTTTTCACTTGCTGAATTAAGCAACTTAAAAAATATATTCTCTCTTCCTTCTTCATATTTCTTTTCATTTCGCACTCCACATACAAAAATATCATTTGAAAATGCAATAACTCCTCTAATTCCTTCCATATTTTGAAACAAATAATTGTTTCCATCCCAAGCTATCTCTTCTGAAAGTGAAGGATAGGCTCCAGACATTACCGCATTCATAATTGAGGCATATATACATTTATCTAAAATGTCATTCTTATTTGTAAAATTAAATATTGTGTTTATCATACATTCTCCTAATTATTCCATTTTTCTCGATTATATTTTCTAGAAATAATCTGACAATTTGAGTAACTATTTGTTCCACCTTTATCCTTAGGAATAATATGGTCAAACTGCCATTCATCTGGTCTGGGTGTAACTCCTTTTTGACTCTTTTGAGGTTTTGTAAGAACTTCATAATAATCATTTGCGTTATCAGACTTAACTACTCCACCATTTTTCTTCCTATTTTCTACCAACATTGTTTCTTTTTGCTTTTTAGTAAAATCTTTTCCAACACCAACATTTGGTCCATCCTCTAAATATGCATACGGATTGTTTGTTGTACCACTCTTTATCGCCTTCGCCGCATCCTCTACTACATCATCCGCCACTTTATCTGCTTTTTTTGCAAATGCTTCCGATTCTTCTTTTAGCAGTTTCTTCGGCAGGTGTTTTTCGAGGTCTATTGCATCGTCTGCTTTCTTTACAAGCTTCTTGATTCCGTCTGCCACGTTGTCAAGGTGTTTTAGTCCGCTTTCAACTATTCCGTTGCCAAGTACTTTGCTTGCCTTACCTGTCTTTGTAAAGGCATCGGCTCCGGGGATTATACTTAATGCACTAAGTCCTGCATTTATATAATCTCCTTCTGTAAGATACAGCACTGCATTTACTGCATCGCATATATCTCCATAGCCTGTTATACTTCCTGCTATGTCTAATGCATCGTGAACTGCTTCTCGCCAGTTTATGTTTTTCTTTGCCTTTTTTGTTCCAGGTTCGGCACTTAATCCGAATGGATCTATCTGCGTTACTGGGTTTCCATTGGCGTAGGCGTAGCGGTTAAGACTTGGTGTGCTTGCGAGATTGCCTATTACGCTGTCGGCACTTATGAATCTCTTTAGTTCCGGGCTGTAGTATCTTGCTCTCATGTAGAGCAGTCCGTCTCTCTCGGTTATTACTCCGTCTCTTCCGCAGTATCCGAAGATGTGGTCTCCGTCTCCGGTATCATGAGTTCTCTCTCCATATACTGAATAACTGTATCTGTCGGTTACTGTTCCTGTCTGGTCGGTTACTGCTCTTACGCTTCCTCTAAGATCACAGTGATATACCGTCAGGGTTCCTGCTGTTTCTGTCTTTGTGCCGTCAGTTTTTGCATCAGCTGTATTAGTGATTTCAGCTGTGACTTCTGTCTTCTCACTGCTTATAAGTCC
>NZ_JAHLQC010000030.1 GCF_018918265.1 Falcatimonas sp. MSJ-15 | reverse complement strand
TCCAGCTTCCTTCAGATTCCGCCTCACGGTGGACACCCTTGCCTTCGGCTATATCCTTCCCACTACCGGGTGGATTCGGGACTTTAACCCGTTAGAAACGTGCGCCGCTAGGCACACGAACCAAAAAAACCGGTTGTACATCAATACAACCGGTTTAAAATAACTGGGCTAGCAGGATTCGAACCTGCACAATGCTGGAGTCAGAGTCCAGTGCCTTACCGTTTGGCTATAGCCCATTAAATTCGCCGCTCATCAGCGACGAAAATTATTCTATCATAGTGTTTTTAATAATGCAAGTACTTTTTCAATATTCTGCGCTTTTTATAGTGAGAATATTGTATTTATATTGTAGCTATTGCAAAGTTCTTTTCATAGTTTATATTCGCTTATAAACGATAGGATCATCATATCCAAATGTCCTTTTTCCATTAACTTCCATACTTTCAGATACTTCTAGACAACTATCTGAAAATTTTTCCCAAAGTTTAAATGTCATTATTGGCGAAAACTGACTTGTACTGCCTCCTTCCCAGACACCATCCTTATAATGGTAAAGTGCCGGAGTAAACTTTGCAGATTTTTTTAAGGCATTAAAATCAACATTTTTCATAGATTCATATGAAAATGTATTTTTATCTTCACCTTCTGGGATTTCATAAGATGAGAGCATAATTCCATCCTGACTTTCTGTTATAAGAAAAAGATGAGGTGATGCATGACTTTTACCATTCGTCTCATAATAACTTTCCTCAACGACAAACTTACCATTAAAATCCAAAGGAAGATTTTCTATTTTATCGTTGCAAACTGTATTTACATGTCTCGCATAAGGATATATTTTTCCTGATTTTTGCATTATGTCAAATTGTTCTTTGTTGTCAAACTGTCCTGTCATCATACTAACAAAATTATCAAGTTTTGTCATATTATTTACCTCCAACTTATAATTTATAAAAGTACTTTCTTTTTACAGACACAGTATAGCACAATCTCTATACTTATGCGATAATATTTTAATATCTCTCATAATATAAACTCATCTTCTAAGTTCTTCTCTATGCCATCTTCTCTCTAATATCACTTCCACCATTCTGAATATGAACCATCTTAGCATATATTCCATTTCTATTAAGAAGTTCATCTGGTCTTCCTTCTTCACAAACTTTTCCATTATCAATTACAACAATCTTATCTGCACCAGAAACTGTACGCATTCTATGTGCTATTATAAGTACGGTTTTATCCTGTACAAGTCTTGATATTGCTTCCTGTACAAATGTCTCATTCTCAGCATCAAGTGAAGCTGTCGCCTCATCAAGCAGAATAACCGGTGAATCTTTAAGAAGTGCTCGTGCTATTGATATTCTCTGTCTCTCTCCACCAGAAAGTGCTGAACCATTCTCGCCAATTACTGTATTATATCCATCCGGAAGCTTTTTAATAAATTCCTCGCATCTGGCTTCCTTTGCCGCTTTAATTACTTCTTCATCTGTAGCACCTTTTTTTCCTATTCGGATATTTTCCATAATTGTATTATTAAAAAGTGTTACATCCTGAAATACAATAGAATATGCTGATAAAAGTTTCTCCGGATTAATTCTTGATATATCTTTTCCACCAAGTGTTATCTTACCTGCATCTACATCATAGAATCTTGCTGCAAGTTTTGATACTGTTGATTTACCACCGCCTGACGGTCCTATCAGTGCTGTAACTTCGCCTTGTTTTGCTGTAAATGATATACCATTAAGTATGATATTATCTCTCTCATAACCGAATCTCACATCTGTAAAATTAATATCATATCTATCCGTTTCAGGTTCTTCATCCCCACTTTGAACAGGATATTCTATTATCTCATTCATTCTCTCAATATTAGCATCCTGAGCTATTATTGCTGCAAGATTCATAAGTGTTCCCTGCATTGGTTCATATATTCGTGATACTACAATAATGAACATTAAGAATGTCATAAAGTCAACTTTTCCATTGTAAAGCAAAGATGAACCTACAAGTGCCACTGTTCCTATTCCAAATTTCAAAAGACCTGTAGCTGATATAACATATATTGCTGTTTTTACTTCTGCTTTAAAAGACTCTCTCTCAAGATCTTTCATCTTCTTTTTAAGACCTACAAGATAATTCTCTTCGGCATTATAAGCTTTCAAATCTTTAACTGTCTCAAGATATTCCTGAAGGCCTTCTTCCTGTATAAGAACATACTTTCTCTTTGTTCTTGATATCTGTCTTTGAACTCTTTTAGAACATGCTACTATAAGAAGTGACACTGGAAGTACCCAAAGTGACGCAGTTGCAAGGCGCATATCAAAGAAAAACAGACTTATTCCTATTATAACTGTTGATATAATCGCTCCAAAAAACTGTGGCATAACATGTGAAAAATTATGCTCAAGTACTGTACAGTCTCCAAGAATCGTTGTTGTAAGATCCGATAAATCTTTTTTACCAAAATATGAAAGTGGAAGTGTTCTTAATTTTTCTGCTATATTAATTCTTCTATGTTCACTTTCAATATATGTAGAAAAGAATGCTGCATTATATTGAAAATAAAATATTATACCAAAGACAGCAATCAGTGCAATACAACTTACTATATATATTATTCTATTCTCATTGCTTATGCTCCCATTAACAAGATCTCCTGCAAGATAATACATTATCGCAACAGGCACCATAAGCATAATGTTCTGAATTGTCGTTATTAATGTACATTTTATAAAATCTTTTGCACCATGTCTTGTAAGTGCATACCTCTTCATAAGTCTCTCTATCATAACTGTCCACCAACTTTCCAATCGATTGTTCTCTCATATTCGCTCCACATATGTCTATAATTATTGCCAGTATCAGCTTTACTAACAAGTTCATTATGTGTTCCGCGCTCATATACACTGCCATCTCTTAGTACATAGATACAATCTGCATTCTTAACTGTTGAAAGCCTATGTGCAATCATAATAACTGTCTTATTCTTGCCAAGTTCCATAAATGCTTTTTGTACTAATGCTTCATTCTCAGGATCTGCAAATGCTGTTGCTTCATCAAGAATTACAATCGGTGAATCTTTTAAAATTGCTCTTGCTATTGCAACTCTCTGTGTTTCACCACCAGACAGGTATATTCCTTTAGTTCCTATCACAGTATCTATTCCATTAGGTAATTTTGCCATTATATCATCGCACTGTGCAAGATGGAGTGCTTTTTCTATCTGTGCATCTGTTGCATCTTTTTTTGCCATCTTAAGATTCTCTTTTATTGTTCCTTTTAGTAGTTTATTATTTTGAAAAACATAAGATATCATATCATTTAACTGTTCTTTTGGAATATCTTTTACATTAACACCACCAATTAGAATCTCACCTTGTGTTACATCAAAAAATCTGTCAATTAATGCAGCTGTTGTACTCTTTCCTCCACCTGAAGGTCCTACAAATGCTGTAACTTCTCCATTTTTAATTACCATTGATATATTATTAAGTGCATTTGTCGCTGCATTATCGTATCTGTATGTTACATTTCTTAATTCTATAGAATAATCAGTTACATTCTTTTTCTTATCCTTGTTATCAAGAACCGGCATATTAATAAGTTCATCAATTCTTGTAAGAGCATCTTCGACAACCATATTATTCTCACTTGCAAATAATATCCTAGTAAATGTTGTTGCCACAATTGGCGTAAATATTAGATAAAATAAGAAATTAACTACAAACTTCTCCGTTATTACTCCATTAGCTGTCACGATAAGTGCCACTCCTGTTAAAAAAGCAAATGTACTATTAATCGCAACTTCAAACTCTATCATAGGCTTTCTACACTGTTTAGTGTATGATATACAAAATCTTCCATAATTGCTTATAGAATCTCTAAATCTTTTAAAAGTGAATACTGACTGTCCAAAAGTCTTTACAACTGGCATTCCTCTTACATATTCAACTGCTTCATTATTCATATCTTCTAATGAATTCTGATAATTCTTCATATCTTCTGCCATCTTTTTACCCATCATGCCACCCATACACAAGAAAGCAATTATAACAGGCAGCAAACTTACCAGCCCAAGCTTCCAATCAAAGATAAACAACATTATAAGTAATGCAACCGGTGTAATCATTGCTGTTGCAGTATCTGGAAGCTGATGTGCAAGATAAGTCTCAGTTGCCGCCGCTGAGTCAGATATAATCTTTCTAAGCTTACCACTTCCCATGTTCTCTATAGGTCCAATTGGAAGCTCCTTGACATGCTCAACTGCACTAATCTTAATATTAGTTGCAATTCTAAATGCAGCTTTATGAGAGCATAATAATGCAATACAATATAAAATCATACTTATAAGTGCCATTATTACTGCCATCCAGCCATTATGCACAATTCCTTCTGCCCTAGAATATTCAGGCATTACATCAAGAACCTCTTTTATTATCTTCCACAGATATACAAATGGAAAAAGTGCAACCACTGCGCTAAATGCCGACATTATTATTGATGCATATGTAAAATAACGATAACTTCCGGCATATCTCATGAGTCTTTTAAAGGCTGATTCCTTCTTTTCCTTTTTCATAACCATCTTCCTCCTCTTTCTATCTATCATGTCCTAGGCAATTGTAAAATACTTTCATCAGACGATAACTTATAACTTTTATTGTACATTCTATAAATATGATGTTGGGGTCAAAAGCCCCAACTTTGATGCTTTTATACTTATATACACTTCTTAAAATCTATATATCATTGCTTAACTATATATCATTGCCTTTCCTGATTATTCTACATATACAATGAATGTATTCGTATCTTGTAGCATGTATATATGTATATTTCTATGATATTTTAATGTACATTTTTCTATGACGTGCATTTTTATGAATATACATAGCACAAGTATGCATATCCTAATCAAGGTATGCAAGTTCTAATTATAATTAGTTGTGTCAAACCTAAGATTCAAAATAATGAGAAACCAAGAAAAAGTTTCTCATTACATCTTTCTATTATAAGTGAACTACTATAATTCAATCTCAAATATCTCTCGCCATCCAGCAGTATAAAAGCTTCTAAGCTGATGAAGATATAACTTTGCTTCTTTTATATCATCCTTATGTATCAGAAGTTCAAAAAATGCTGAAAACATACCACTTACAAGCATATGTTCAAGCATTGGATCAACACTTTTAATCGCTTTGCCATCGGCCTGCATAGCATTCACAAAATCATGCGTAGCCTGAACTTCTATATCTGACATCTCGTGTATCATATTCTCGTACTTCGTACCCTTTGAGCACATAAGAATAAGACGAAATTCATTCACATTGTCATACATATAATCAAGCATATCTTCCATACAGTCACCGGATACTTTACCCATTGAGCTTTGCATCGTATCTGTATCTAACTGTTTGAATTCATTCTGTGTATCAATATACATCTTCATTATATGATTATACTGTTCATCAACAAGACTTTCAAAAAGCTCTTCCTTACTCTTGTAATATCCATAGAAAGCTCCTGTTGTAACACCAGCAATCTTAACAATGTTGCGAAGTGATGCCATCTGGAATCCATTCTTAAGAAATTCTTCCATAGCAGCAGCCTTAATCTTATCGTTAGTATCTAACTGATTATCCATTCATTAATCTCCTTACTCTATATATACATAGATAATACCACTTGTCAGAATTTTTTAACAGTAGTTATTCTTAAATCTACTGTCTTATACTAATGATAGCAAAATAACTTCACAGCAATATAACATTGTTATATAACACTGTTATATTGATATTTATAATATAAAAGGCTTTATATGTCAAGCAATTTTTACATATAAAATCTTTTTCGATATTATCTTATCCAATATATGGATCGTCAATAAGTCCTGTAATCCCATCAAGTTTTTTCTCTATGGCATATATCTGTAAGAGAGCTGTCACTATACCTGCTGTTCCTGTAAAATATCCCGCCGGTGCTGTTATGACATCAGTCTTCGTCCTATCAAATGCAATATTCCAATGATTATCCATCCTATTACCAACAAGCACTTCTCCAACTCTATGTATAAGTTCAAGCCATTCCTTATCTCTTGTTGCTCTATAAAGTCCTATATAAAATGGAACATATCCTGCCGGTCCACAGCAGATACATGTCGTATTCCAGAATCCTGCCGATTGTTCAAATGGTGCTTTTAGACTATGCGCACCATCTGCAAGAGCTTTCACTTCGGACAGATATTCTTCTTTACCTGTAACTTTATATAATTCATAAAAAAGCTTGGCAGTTCCAACCGGTCCATGACAATTGCCAAGATAAAACAGATCGTCATATTTACCTAGTTTGTATGGAATAAGATAACCTTTTTTCTGTCTGACTGCAATACTCTTTAGATACTGTACTGATCCTTTTGCTGCATTAAGATACTCCTCATCACCTGTTAATTCATATACTTTTGTAAAAAGATAACCTGCTCCTGCTGTTCCAAATTCGAAATTAGGTTCTTTATGCTTAAAATCAACATTAAGATTATCTATCTCAATCGCTCCGCCTTCATGTTCTATTGCATGTGAAAGAATATAATCAGTGCCTTTAATTATCATATCCAAGCATTTTATATTTTTCTGCATATTCTCTGATATTACTGTATCTGCATTATTAGAATTATGGTTACCTACCTCTAAATCATTATTGATTAATACTTTATCGCTATCCATAACTTTCCTATATGTATCATAACTGTCAAGTAGAAATAGTATAATTCCACCATCAAAAAATATCGGTGAATTACCAGACCAATATATTCCTTCTTCTGTCTTAGTAAATGTATTTTTATAATAATCTATTACTTGTAATGCACCATTTTTTGCATGAGCATCTCCATTAAGACGATATACTTCATTAAGTACAAGACCTATTCCACCAATTCCACTATAGAATGCCTGTGACATTCCAGGCACAAATTCGCCTTCTTTTTTAGCAATCTCAATACCGTCAAAAACATGTTTTTCAAGGAACTGTGTCATATTATCAATAATAACTCTATATTCATCTTTTTTTAATACCTGATACAATTCAACATACATATGAAGTATTCCGGCTGTTCCAACATAAAGATTATGTTTTGCATAATTATTAAGTTCTACCGAACATATTCCATCCTCTGTTTTTTTAAGAAAAGAGTGAACATAACTCTCGCCTTTTTCTATATTATCAAGAAAAATATCTGCATTATCTACTTTTTCTCTTTTGAACTCCATTACATATTCACTCCTAACTTAATTACTCTAATTATCAATATCTATACCTACTGATATTTTGCCTGCCAATCTTCGCTTATTATAGTATCTTTAATAACTTAATATCTTAGTCTATTTCATACATTCTTGTTGATAGATATTTTGTTCCATCATCTGGTAATATAACTACTATTTTCTTGCCTTCATTCTCCGGTCTTAATGCAACTTTTTTAGTTGCAAGTACTGCTGCAGCAGCTGATGCTCCAGCAAATATTCCATCACTCTTTGCAAGTTCTCTTGCAGTCGCATAAGTCTCTGTTCCATCAACATCAATAACTTCATCACAATGAAAATTATTTTTAACAATGAATGGATGGGTTACTTTTCCATCATTATCAAAATGAACAACACCATCTATTGTATCTCTGTCTTCACCGGGTTTGTACATTGATTCAAGATTAGGCTGAACTCCTATAATCTTAATTCCAGGTATATGCTCTTTAAGATACAGACCAACCCCTGTAAGTGTTCCTGCTGTTCCGGCGAGCATAACTGCATAATCTACCTGTCCATCCGTATCTTCTACTATCTCCGGACCTGTTGACTTGATATGTGCCTGCCAATTAGCATCATTAGTAAGCTGGTTTGTATAATAATATCCATTATCATCACAGAACTTCTGCATTGCTGCAATAATTCTCTCTTTATCAAATCCATACTTAGCAATAATATCATCAAATCCGGGAATATCTTTGTAATACTGTACTGTTGTTCCATATGCTTTTAAAATCTGAACTCTCTCAGGTGTACAGCCCGGCTCCATGAATATATGTAAATGATAACCTCTTGCTGCTGCGAATGCTGCAAGCGATATTCCTGTATTACCACTTGTACTCTCAACAATAGTTCCACCTGGCTTTAATTTACCTTCGGCTTCAGCTTTTTCAATCATATTAAGAGCTGCTCTATCTTTGATACTTCCACTTGGATTAAAATATTCAAGTTTACCTATTAAAGTCGCCTTAAGGTTATTATTTTTATTAAAATTAGTAAGTTCTACAAGTGGTGTATGTCCTACTAACTCTGTTATTGATTTATGTATATTTGCCATGATTTTTTCCTCCGTTGTATATGTTTTATGTTGTATGTTCTTTCTGTTATATATTTTTCCTGTTATACATATTTTTATAATACAAATATTAAAAACAAATTTTACTACTCATTAATACATCAAATCCAATTGCTATATTTCTAAGAATTTTCCGCATTGCTAGATCGTATCAAATCTTCATAAATTACTGTATTCACAGAATTATGTTAATACTTGCTACTAATATATTATTGAAATAATTCTTAATTGCAAGATATTCCGCCGTCAACAACAAGCTTAGCTCCATTAATGAACTTGGCTCTATCACTTGCAAGATAGACAACTGCTTCTGATATATCTGATGTATCTCCAAATACAAATTGTGGATCCATTCCTGACATAATTCTTGATCTGCCAAACTCACTCTCCAATTCCGGTTTACTAATCATTCCTGTCCTTATCGCACCTGGACATACAATATTACTTCTTATTCCCTGATGCATATAAGCATATGCTGTATGCTCACATAAGCCAACAAGTCCATGCTTTGCAACACTATATGCAACACTTGATCTACATCCCTTTATTCCTGCAACTGAAGCTATAGTTACAATATTACCACCATTTTTTTGCTTAATCATCTTATTTACAGTTGCTCTTATCGCATACATTGGCCCATTAAGATTAATATTAATTATTCTGTTCCAGTCTTCATTCGTGGTCTCTGTAATCGGTTCGCTATGTCCTGCCACACCTGCATTATTAACAAGTACATTAATCTCGCCTGTCGCACTTATCGCTCTCTCTATCATCGCTTCATTAACTTCCTGATTAGATATATCTCCTACAAAAGGAATAAAATTCTTCACAATATCTTCAGAATAATTATCTTTTAATTCTCTGCTTAATTCATCTAATGCATTCCCATTAATATCAACTGCAACAACAGTTGCTCCATTTTTAAGAAAATTAATAGTTATTGCCTTACCCATGCCTGCTGCTGCACCAGTTATAACAACACTCTTTCCTGCAAATTCTAACTTGCTCATATATTGCATCTCCTTTTCCTACTCTTCCGATAGGATTATTATAATTACATAATATCACTTTTTACAAAAATTGGATAATTCATAAAAATTGGAATTGGTTATAGGTTTTACTTATAGCAAAAGTATGTTTTCTGATAGATGTAAATTATTAATATTATATTTTTCCTTCTGACTCAAGTGTCTTAAGAAGTCCCATACAGCCATTAACAACATCTCTATATGTGTCTTCGAAATTGCCTGAATACCATGGATCTGCTATAGACTTGCCTCGAAATCTCTCATCTTCTGCGTAGTCTAGAAGAAGTCTTATCTTATTCTCTGTGTCTGCTCCTGTTATTCGTATTGTATTGCGAATATTATTGGTATCTGCACATAATAAGTAGTCATAATATTCATAGTCTTCTCTTGTAACTTGCCTTGCTCTTTTAGATGCGAAATTAGTATATGCAGTCGCACCGATTCCATGTCTTCTAAGTTCTGCCTGTGCCGGAGGATAGATTGGATTACCTCTTCCATTCCATATCTCTTCTGTGCTTGTCGCAGCAGATGCTATCTCAAATTGTGATTGTATGCCACGCTTCTCTACCATGTCCTTTAGAATGAATTCAGACATTGGGGAACGGCATACTTTCCCTATCAAACGGTACAAAGTCATTCTCTGTTATACCCTCCTCGCTTAATTCCTCTGGGTTATACTCTGCTACAGGTACTACCTCGATCCTCGTATCTTCTTTATCTATGAAAAGGAAAGCCCCAGCCACATTATCAAGAACTATAAAAACATCACTATTCTTAGATACATAGATCTTTTTAATGTGCTCCTGTATGAATTGTACCTTTTTCTCCTCTACCATAGCCTCATCCTCAAATAATGCCTCTATCTCTGCATCTATGTTAGCTATGGTATCCTCGATAGCTTTAATGTCTGGATTTTCCTCTACAGGCACTAAGAGAGCTCTCTTTTTCTCTATCTCTGCATCCAGATCTACAGATCTGCTCTTAAATTCCTCTTTGCTGATAAGCTCATCTGTATAGAGATCTATGAGCTTGCCTCTCTTACCCTCCAGAGCCTTTAGATCCTGCTCTATCTTTCCATTATCGTTAGGAGTTGTCAGCTTATCCTTAAGATCCTCTAACCAGCTTATAGTACGCCTCTTTAAGAGGTTTTTGCTATACTCTACCGTACTGTAATCTAAAAACATATCCGCCATCTCTACCAGATACTTTTGTAGCTTTACTCCAGATATGGTAGCTGGATCTGTACAGGCTAACTCCCCTCTACCCATTTTACCACTACAGTACCATTGTGTATAGCGTTTATATGTGTATTTCCTGCCCTGTTTGCTCTTGTATGAGCCCTGCGAGGCGTGTTTCCAGAGTACTCTACCACAACAACTACATACCATCTTACCGCTAAGGAGATCAGTACCTCCTCTTTTTCCTCTAGTTCCAGAGTTTCCCTTGTTTCTATGGCTCTGGATCTCATCATTTACAGCATCCCACAGCTCCTCAGATACTATAGCCTCGTGATCGTTCTTAACTATTACCCACTCCTCCTCAGATTTCTCTATTATCTCCTTACTGGCAAAATCTCTATGATGTCTGTTAAGTATAACCCAGCCTTTGTGCATCACATTCTTTACAATTCTGCCTATATTCTCATCCGTGAAAAGGTTTCCTCTCTGGTTCCTGTATCCCTGCTCATTGAGTGCATCCCTCACTTTGCGTACACTATGGAGCTCTGTATAAAGCTCGTACATTCTTCTTACTACTTCTCTCTGGCTCTCATCTACTACCCACTTTCCATTTACAATACTATAACCGTATGTTTGACCGTTACCCATAGCAGATACCTCCTCTCCTGCCTTTGCTTTCTCTATTCTCCTCTTGTTTGAGTTATTGAGCTTTTTACTAAGATCTCTGGAGTACTCCTCTGCTAATATGGCTTTTATACCTGTAATAAGTGCATCCTCAGAGGGCTCATAAAACTTGTTATCCATATACAGGTACAATCTTTTATTATTCTTGTTTAACAGATCAGTAAACTTATACCAATCAAAGGTATTTCGCTGTAGTCGATCCTGTGATTTTACAACTATAATATCAAATTTATCCTCCTGCATATCTTCTAAGAGCTTTATATAGGCTTTTCTACCATCTTTCTTAGTTCCGCTCTTACCCTCATCCACATAACCATCTATAAGCCTCCAGCCCTTAGAGGCTATTATATCCTTGCACTCCTCCACCTGCTTAGGGAGAGCTTTTAGTTGTTCCTCCTCCTGTGTGGATACTCTGGCATAAAATACAGCTCTTGCACAATTATCTACCATCCTGTATATCCTCCTTTATGATCCTGTTTATTATCCTGTGGCTCTACTTAGCCTTAATAAACATAATCACAGCCCTCCTCATTTTTTAGGGGAAAATTATACAGGGGCTATATAATTATTTTCATGCACTAAAAAAGAGCCTACCCATGCTCTCACATGAATAAGCCCTCTATTTGCCTCATACAGCCCTTTTACCTCTTTACCCTTACACTTTATCATATAAGGGTACTTATACGCCCTGTAGGGGCTCCTATGAGTTTCTAGCTATATCCTTTTTCATTCTCTGATTTACTGATCTACACTTTTTCTCTAAGTCCTTTAACTCATCTAAGAGCTCCTTACTCATATCCATCTCCCAGTTATCTATATCATGGTGGATATGCCTCTCTAAGGATGCTATCTCTTGCTGTAAAGCATAATGATATAGATTATCCTCATATCTCACTCTAGGCTCACTCATACCGCCTACCTCCTGTATTCCGCTAGATCTGTAAAATCCTGCTTTTTCCTGTAAATCCCCTGTAATTCTATCACTAAAGGCTGTAAATCCTGTGGTACTGGTTTCACTATCTCCAGCTTTCCCTCCTCCAGCTCTACATACTCCCTTAGCTCTATCGGTATTCTTATCACAGGCTCCACCTCCTCATCTATCCTAATCATATTATATCAAATTCCTTAACATTGAGGGCAAAAAAAAATAAGGGCTACAGCCTGCACCAACGCTAAGCCATAGCCCTTATCTATTACTGTCTAAGTTTTGCAATTAAATCTCTATCCCAATCGCTATACTCATGCTCCTCATCTCCGCCATATTTACGCTTTAGCTCCTCAATATGCTTAGAGTGATCTCTGCCTCCTACAGGCTTACTAAATCCAGCTCCTAGCATCCTAGCCTCATCATTACAAGAGATTTCTGTATAGTCTGGATCGTTTGCTATCCGCTCCCTTACTCTGATAATATCCTCTGGATCTGTAAGAGAGATCTGGTTATGCTCTGCCCCCTCACAAAAGAAATATACAGCGGTAGTAGTTCCTATGAGCTCCTGCTTTCCTTTTCCGTTTGCCTTTAGCTCAATACTGCTATTAACCTCTGCATATACTGGATAAGTTATATTGAGATAAGAGCGTGGAGTGGACGATCTAAAAGTAGCCTCACACATAGGATCACTCCTTTACCTCTGTAAACATATTATCTACTCTGGTCTTAATATAATCCCTAAGGATCTTGATCTCCTCCGCATCATTTGTAATATAACGGTTCTGCTTTTCTCCTCTGTTAAAGGAGAAGGTTTTCCCCTCCGCTGTAGATACTCCTTTGTAGATTGCTGGGTATAGCTGATATAAGGCTGTTTTACACTCAAATACTGTACCCTCTGGATCTGCTGGCTCTTTCCCATCCTCCAGCTCTACAATAAGATAATCATTTCTGGATGCAATATAGGCTCTAATCCCCTCAATAACATCCTCATTCTCCAGCGTAATCTCATTGTGATCTGCTCCCTCTCTAAAGAGATACCCAGAGCCTACGCTGTCTGGATCTTTAATACCCAGCTCCTCACACTTTGCATAGTCAATATTAGGAGTTCCAATATTGTCCTTATAAGGCTTTCCGCCTACTACTGGTACTGTGATAAAGCCTACGTTGAATACATCCATATAACTAAGCTGGAAATATGGCTTTTTACTTCTAAATGTTACTTTACTCATTGTTATTATCCTCCTTGTGTTCTTTCATGTACTGTTTATATTCCTCTGACTGGCGGATCTGTTCCTCCTCGTCTGCACTGATTAAAAAGCCCATATCTAAGCCCTCCTTAAAATACTAAACATTTACTGTTATCTCTTACTCTGGATCCTGCTACAATCTCCAGATACTCCTTAGCCTCTGCTATTGCCTTTACAGCTCTCTCCTCATCGGATCCGCCTTTTATGATCTTAGCCTCTAAGGATTTTATCCTCTCCTCATCCGCCTTATGGCTTGCCTTACTCACATAAGGGAGAGGCGTATCTGCTTTGTAATATTTCTGTTTAAGCTCCCAGATCATACAGTAAGCCCTTAAGCGTACCTGTACATTAAGAGGAGCTGTATTAGATACTCCTGCTAAGCTCTCTCTCTGCTTTCTGGCTTTATATTCTACCTGTCTGGCTCTTTTCTCTCCATACACGCTATAAACACCTCCTTAAGCGGTCTAAAATGCCACTTTTTGACTATATCGCCCATCTCTGGGCTCGTTTCTTCCTCTGTGTGAGTAGGTTACTTTTCTTACTGGTTTTCTTACATTTCCTCATTAACAAGCTCTTTTAGCTGTTGGAAAAATGTATTTATACACCTATCTATTGCATCGGTTCCCTCCTCAGCGTTATCCTCTGTTTCTGAGGGTGTTCTTCTGTCACTCAGATAGCGTAACAGTGCTAATACAGATACGTTAGAGTAATACACTCTCCTCCGCCCTTTTACGGTTTTATATTTTTTCTCTAACCTGCCATCCTCTGCGTATCTTCTTAACTGTCTCTCTTTTATCCCCAGCATCTCCATTGTGGTTTTAGAACTATACCATCTAAGAGCTACTCTCTCCATAGGAAACTCTTGATAGCTAAATAGCTCTGTTATGGGTATATCTGGTAACATCTTTCCGCCCTCCTTTGCTTTTTATCTACATTCTAAGTAAACTATAAAACTCGTGTAGCTCTTTTTTCCGCCTTTGCTCCTCCGCTCTAGCTTTTGCTCTCTGCTTTGCCTCCGCTATGGATTTCTGCTCAGCCTCCTCATGTAGGCGGATTAGATCCTCATGCTCCAGCTCTCCTCCTGCCTCAATAATGTTACATGAGTTTCTGGTATTCTTTGCGTACTCTCTAAGGAGTTTCTCCTCCTCTGGAGTTTTTGCAATATACACACCGTTTTTATCGAATGTAACAATACATTCTCTAGTGAGAGCTATCTGGAGATATGGTTTATAACTATAAAACATCCTGCACCTCCTATAATAAGGTTCCTATCGCCTCTCTGAGCGTATCTCTGAGCCAACTATCACAGGCTCTTTCTATTCTAGGCTTTGCACTTTGTGCTCCCTTTTCTAAGAAAAATTTACCCTGTATATACCGCTCACTAAGCATAATCCCCTTTTGATCTTTCTTTTTGAGATATACACTCTTTCCGTTAGCTGATAATCTCTCTGCTGGTAAAAATCTCCTGTGTTGTACATGACCATCATTTACATACAAGGCATACTCTACATTAGTTCCATACTCCACACTCCCCAGCGATCCGCTCACATCCACATAAAAAGAAAAGCTATCCGCTAATCTGGAAGTATCTACAGGAACTAAAGGCTTTATTTCTTCAGCTAAGATATTTCCGATCTTATTGAGGAGTACTACCTTTTTTTCCTCCCACTTATCTATCAGAGCCTCAAAGCACTCTATAAGCTCATCTAATCCGAATACCTCAAAATCACTCGCCAAGCTCCTGCACCTCCTCTAACGCCATAAATGCCTCTACAGCCTCATTACTGATCCCTAGCTCATAATCCATATCTAAGCGATTATTTACCAGATTAACGCCTAAGCCCTCCTCTGTTACACTAAGGATTACTACAGCATCTTTACATACTATGGCGTGCTGTCCTACAGGGAACCTCATACCCTTACTATTGAGCTTATCCATGAGAGCTCCTATTTTCTCCATGATTTCATCCATAGCTTAGCCTCCTACCCTCCAAAGTTTCTCGATCTTACACCAGATCCTCCATTAAACCTCTCAACCTGTTCTGGTGTAAAATTAAGACTAAAAGGAATTGTACGAAAATCCTTTACTACGCACATGGATACTTTCTCTCCTGCATCGTCTTTTATATCCAGAATAACTACACAATCATTACAGATTATAGCCTCCACATTAGGAGCCTTAAGAGGCTTTCCTGTTTCTCCCACAAAGTCTAACATTCTCTGTATTCTTGCAACTTCATAATCAAACTCTCCAGCTTTTGGCTTTTTCTGCTTGAAAAACATATTTATCATCTCCTTAAAAAGGAGGAGGCTTTACACCTCCTCCAGATACTAAGTCATATTAGGTAACAACTTTTTGAATTTTGCTACCATATCAGAAACTACCTTATCTGTATCTGCCTCTTTCTCAATGATTACCGTATCCGCTAACTTTTCAATCGTTACGGATCCGATACCACCACTCTTAGGCGTATCTCCATCCTGTGGATTTCCTGTACCTCCTGTACCGCCTTTATCATCCTGTGGATCTGGATCTCTATCTATAGGCTTAACATCGCTGAGCTGTACGCCCCTCGTACTCATCGCCCTATCATATTGATCCGCTTGATTTCTGGTTAAGACTTTCTCGCCTTGATGGAGGATAGCTGGGTAGTTATCATACGGTACTCTGTCTTTACCATAAGCAAAGCCTAAAGCACTCTTAACCTTACCACCGATACCTCCTACAAAATCCTTAGCCTTTGAGATTGCACCACCGATCTTATCTACAAAACCGCTGATAGCATCTATCGCTCCGCTTATCACACTCGTTACGGTTCCGATCGCTGTTGATACCGCATCAGAGATACCACTGAAAATAGTGGATACCGCATCGAATAAGCCTTGAAATACGCTCTTAATGGTTTCTACGATAGTTGTAATCGTAGAGCTTGCACTGTCGAAAAATCCACAGATGCTCTCCCAGATCTGCTGTATATATGGGGCTAAAAAGTTGAACACAGTTTCAATACCAGTAAGGAGCCCATCGACCACTGTTAAAATCAAATCGACCACAGCCGAAATTACAGGGGCTAGAGCCTGCCAGACTGTAGAAACCACTGTAACCACCGTTGATACAATAGTCTGGAATAATCCCATGTGATTTCCGATCACAGTAAGTACTTGCTGGATCACATTTCCTACAAAAGTGAAAATAGAGCTAAGTGTAGGCATTATAGCTACAATCGCATTTACCACTACTGTAATGATCTGTTGGATCACTGGCATAGCTGTAGCTACAACACTGCTTATAGTATCAATTATAGGGATTATATACGGTACGATCTGCCCCACTCCGCTTAAGATCGTATTGATGATATTAAGTACCATAGGTGCTAAAGTCTGTATGTAATTGATTACACTAGGTAAAATCTGTAATACAATATTTACCGCCTGTACAACTCCATTTTTCAGACTATCAAAGATACCCTTAAATCCATCACCGCTAATATTTACATTGAATAGCTGATCTAATACTGTCTGGAGTGCTCCAGTATCAATACCAATGTTTCCAAGCCCTGTAAAAATGGTTTCTTTTATGGAACTGATTAACGGTAGTACATTCTCCTTAATCTTAGGAGTGACTGTAGATACCGCTGTCTTTATTGCCTCTGGGAGATTACTAAATAGGGTTTGTAGCATCGGTACAAAGTTACCAAAGAAAAAGGTACTTGCACTCTCTACTAGCTCTCCCATATTCTTAGCTACAGCCTTACCATCTCCTACAGAGAGATTACCTAACAAGTTTTTAGCTGAGGCTTTCATCATAGCAAAAGCTCCGCTAAAGGTTTTACTTGCCTCATCCGCTGTAGTTCCTGTTACGCCTAAGTTTTCCTGTATAGCGTGGATAGCATTATATACATCTGATAAATTATCAATATTGTACTTAACTCCTGTAAGCTGTTGAGCATCATTAAGGAGCCTTTGCATCTCCTCCTTTGTACCGCCATAGCCCAGCTTTAAGTTATCTAACATGGTGTAATTCTGCTTAGCAAAACCTTGATAAGCATTTTGGATACTACCCATGTCTGTACCAAACTTATTAGCATTATCAGCCATATCTACCATAGCTGTATTTGCTACATCTGCTGATTTAGCGGTATCTCCTCCTAATGAGGATAAAAGAGAGGCACTAAAGCTAGTTACCTGCTCCATGTAATCATTTGCCGATATGCCTACTGTCTGGTAGGCTTGATTAGCATACTCTTTTACCTTGTCTGCATCGCCCTTAAAAAGCGTTTCTACACCGCCTGTACTTTGCTGGAGCTTTGCCCCCTCATTGAGAGCTCCGCCTAATACAGCTCCTCCAGCTACCGATACAGCTACAGTAACTCCCTTAGCAAGGCTCTTGAGCTTGTCCTTGATGGATCCCAGTACCTTACTAGCCCCATCTTTTACAGCTACCATAGGCTTAGCTACCATTTTTCCTACATCTTTCAATGAGGATTTAATAGATCCTAACACCTTTGTAGCTCCGTCTTTGAGCTTTACAAACGGAGTAAATACTTTACTTACCGCCTTAAGTCCGCTCTTTACCTTACTAAGTACCTTTGTAGCCCCATCCTTAGCCTTTATAACAGGCGTGGCTACGATTTTCTTTACAGTAGCAAGGGCTACTCTAACCTTATTGATCCCAGCGGTAGCACCGTCTTTTATTCTTACTACAGCGGATACCGCTTTAGATCCTAGCCCCCCTAATGTGTTTTTGATTTTAGAAATGCCCTGTGTCGCAAGATCTCTGATCCTTACAATCGGAGTATATGTAGTAGCAATTTCCTTAAGCCTCTGTTTGATCTTACCTACAGTAGGAGATACCATATCCTTTAAGTGGATAACTGGAGATACTGCTGTTTTCTTGATCTCTTTGATTTTTTCTACAATCTCATCAACCTTTTTACTAGCCTCATCCTGTACCTCTGCCTTAGTAAGAGCTTTCTGCTGTGATAAGTTATCAATATTTTCCCTAACGCTGTTAAGTACTCCTGTAGCCTTATCGTGCGCTGTTATAACTGGATCTGCTTTCTTTTTGTTGAGCTTACCAATCTCTATACCAGAGCTGGAAAGTTGCTCTCTAAACTGCCTCTGCAATTCAATATTCTTTTTCATAACACCAGCCATACCATCATGTAAGGTTAATTTTGCTCCAAACTCAAACATCTCTAAACACCTCCTTTACTGTGAAATTTAATAAGGCGTATAGCCCCTATACTGCTATACGCCCTGTTTTATAATCTTCTTTTATTCTGCTTGCTAACTTTCTCAGCTCCGCCCCTCTTTTGTAAGGCGGTAACTCATAGATCTTTTTTACCTCCTCATCATAATAAAAAAGGAATGATCCTACTACTCCCTCTGTAAGGTCTACCAGATCTAAGCGGAGCTCCTTATATTCCAGATCATTTACAGCCATAGGATCCCTCCTACATCAACTTAGCCATTTTCTCCAGCTCTGCATCTGTAGCGGATGGATGGATAGCTCTAAGATCCTCCATAAGTTCCTTAAGTTCTGGATCTACCTCTACCTCCCCTGCTCTACTTACTTTCTGCACTGGAGGAGGTGTAATACCTAAGGCTCTTAATGCCTCTGGATCTGCACTAAGGAGCTCCTCTCTCTTAGTTCTCAATCTCTCAGCCTCAATAATATCCTTGTTATCCTCCTCCCACTGAGTTTTCATCTCTGAATACTCAGCTAAGTTAGCTGTGTATAAAGTTATACTTAAATATGTACAATAAATATTAAATAAGAATGTACAAATGTTATGATATATGGGTTATAAGGAGGAACTCATGATGATATTAAAGAATCAAATCATAACAAACAT
>NZ_JAHLQC010000029.1 GCF_018918265.1 Falcatimonas sp. MSJ-15 | reverse complement strand
ATGCACATGTAATACCAATATCAGGAAAATCATACAGATTAAAAGACCACTTAAAACAAACAGACTAATTGTACATTTTTATATAATATTTTTTGTACATTAAGTCTTGACATTTTATATTTGAGGCTCTTTTAAGCCATAACTAAACAAAAAAAGAAGAGAGCCTTGCTGATGGCTCTCTGCACCAGAGAGAATCAGTTGGATTTTAAGGCGAGCGAATCAACTGGAAACTGTATTGAAGGGTGGGAGTTTATCATTGTGCAAATTTTGTTTCAAAGCAGATTTGAGGAGATAGTCAATGATAGAAAATATGAAGATAGAATTTGGCAGAACATCAGATATTGATTCATGGATGCGATTGGTGAGAAAAGTAAGTTGGAATTTTCCGGGATTAGAGACAGAACAGAGTATAGATGAATGCAAAACAATATTTTTAATGAAAAAAAGTTGCATAAAAAATATTTAATGGTATAATAATGATAAGTAAAGAAGAAATGTGACTTGGAGGAATGAGCCATGATTATAGAGGTAAGAGCAAAAAATTGTTATGCATTTGAGAATGACATTACATTTTCGATGAAAGCAGACATGCGAAATAAAAAATTTGGAGCAAATGTTCATAAAGAGAATAATTTTAATGTGCTTAAAACAGTAGGAATATATGGACCAAACAATGCGGGAAAAACATGTCTAATCAAGTGTATTAGAGCAATAAGGAACGTACTTTTAAATAAGAAGAATGATCTGATGCCTAATATATTTACTGAGAGTGATGTATGTGAGTTGGGTGTTACGTTTATGGCATCTGGAAGAAAGTTTTCGTATGATTTTAGGTATGATGCAGGAAAAGAAGAATATATATATGAATCATTTTCTGAGATATTCAAAGATCAATATAACAATGAAAAAGAAGTTTGCTGGTTGAAAAAGGATACCATTAGCGAAATATATGAATGCATTGATGAAGCCGTGCAAACTATGATGTCAGTAGTTTCTAAGAATAATTTGCTATGCTATGTAGTAGATACAAGTAAATTTGAACATGTCAACGAGATGAAGCAGATTCTTGTCGGATTTGTAGAAAAAATTGATATCATCAATATGAATAACATACCTATACAGCACACAATTGAACTCATGAAAAATAAGAATCAGTTACAGCAAAAGGTTGTTGATTTTATAAAAAATGCAGACCTATATATGGATAATTTTGAATATGTGGATATGGATAAGATACAACTAAAAACTGGTGAAGGTGATGAAAAGCCGGATGAGAAAGTGCTTGATATTCCGGAGAATATTATGGATCAGATTAGGTTAGTTTCCACATATAAAGGCGTTCATGTACCAAGTATGATGTTTGATTCCACAGGAACAAAGAAGATTGCAGCTATTGCCAGTTATGTTATTGAAGCACTTGAACAGGGCAGAATTTTGGTTGTGGATGAGTTGGATAGCAGTATTCATTTTAAGCTTACCAGGGCGATTGTTGCAATGTTTAATAATGAATTGAATACAAGTGCACAGATGATATTTACAGTACATGATATTAATCTTATGGACTGTAAGAGAATGTTCCGGAAAGAGCAGATTTGGTTTGTGCACAAAGATGAGGAAGGTGTATATGTATATTCACTTGCTGATTTTACTGCACAGCAGGGAGTGAGGGATACAACGGATGTTATGGAAAAATATAGAAAAGGTGCACTTGGTGCTTTACCTGATCCTGAATTGATTAACTCTTTGCTTAGTATTAAAGGTAATGTACAGGGGGATGATGCCGATGCCAAATAAACTCCCTAAGTTTTTAGATAATCACAAAATCTGCATTATCTGTGAAGGCAATGAGGAATATGAGTATCTAAAACGATTAAAAATTTTAAAAGTATAGAATGAGCAATATGATATTTCATTGGTCAATGCCGGTGGAAATGGAAATATCCCAGCGAGGTATCAGGACCGATATCAAAATGGAGCAGATGAACTTGTGCTTGTGTTCTGTGATACAGAAAAGAAGCCACACGAGCAGTATGAGGACATTAAGCGTAAGATTAATGAGTTTCATGGTGTGGATAGTGCAGCGAATGAAGTGATTATATTTGGTAATCCTTGCACAATGCAGATTATATCTAAGCATTGGACAGATGAAAATTTGAAATCTCCTGCTAAACCGGTAAATGCTCCTTTGATTAAAAAATATACCGGAGTTGAAAATTACAAAGGAAGAGCAGACCAGATTCGGGAAGTTATGGAACATGTTACTGCGGAGAATTATAAAAATATGAGTCAGCGAGTGAAAGATTTGGATTCAGATGATTCTGTTACTGGTAGCAGTAATTTTGGAAAGTTCATAAAGCTGTTTGAGAGTGATGACAGTGGGTGGATTGAGGAGATTAATGAACAAATAGAGTAGTATAAGGAGAGTACAAAAGTTATATTATGGACAAAGTAAATGTGATAAAACAAAATTTGGAGTTCATAGGTAAAACGTGGATGAAGTGTATTGGTACATTTGCAAGTATATTATCGCTTTTCTTTTTGTTTTGGACTTGGGATGATATACGCATTACGTCAACACAATATAAATGTGTGATAATAATATTATTATGTGTGCTTGCGCTCATACTTGCAATTCTATGGACGTGTATTTTTAAGAGAACAAAGACAATTTGGGAAAGCCCATCTGGGAAAATAAAAGTATGTTATTCTGATATTATGAAAGATGGGTTTGACAAAAGGAACAAGGAAGAAAAGTTATTTGTAATTCCGGTTAATTCATGTTTTGACACTATTGTAGATGAAGATATATCAACATGTTCAAAGCCATTGGTATCACCTAATTCGTTACATGGAAGATGGATAAAAACAATGGTTAATAAGGGATTTACTATAGAAGAAATAGACAACAAGATATATAATTGCTTGGAAATGCAAATTATAGTGCGTTTTATGTTTCGGAACCATTTAGTGAAAATAATTTAGGGGCAAATTCAACACATGATTTTGTTTACTACAATATGCTAAGAATGTGGAGAGGAGAGGATAATAGTTTTCCCTTTAATGATGCACATGATAAGACATATAATGTGCGAGATGATAGTGATTGGGAAAAGACTCTTAAGCCTAGACTTCATACAAGACTTGACTATTCTAAGAACATTATTTTATTTTTAAGTTCCATTACTGCCAATAGTCGTGCATTGAGGGAGGAAATGAATTACGGAATAGGTACAAAAGGTTTACCGGTAATTGTAATTTATCCAGATTACGACAAGAAGTCCGATATAGTTGATAGTAATGGAAATTTCAAGAAGCAGATTAAAGATTTGTGGAATAAGTTGCCTGCTTTCCGTGATAATATGTCTTCTGTGGCTACATTACATATTCCGTGTACTAAGGGGCTTATTACGTCAGCATTGAAAGATGAAGATTTTATGGTAAATACAATGGCAGATGCTAAAAGATATTTTTATAAATTGTAAACAATGGCATTTTGAGAATGACGAAACTTGTGGTGGTTGCAAAATGCTTGCAAAAAATCATAAAATAATGAAGAATACATAGAATATCAAGAATGATTATACAAAATATAGTAATATAAAACTTAGTTAGACACAGTATATAGTTTCTGAAATTAAGTTTGAATAATCTACGAGCAGTGTAAATAGAAAAGAAAGATGGACGATACAAGCTTGCTTGTGAGAGTCTATCTTTCTTTTTCTATTTATTCGGCGACAGCCGAACATAAGGATCAAGCGAAACAAAATCCGAATGAACACTGCGAGATTTTATGACATTTGTTTTATCAAATGGCTCTAGAGTGGTTCTGTTTGTGGGGAGAGTAATGAGTTGGAGGTATAGTAATGGATAATCTAGAAGTAAAATTTTATGATACAGTTAATGATGAACTATTAAAATTTGCAGTAATTATTTCACAGAGTAAAGGCAAGTGGGTTTTTTGTAAACACAAAGAAAGAGATACATACGAAGTGCCGGGAGGACATAGAGAAGCTGGAGAGGATATTTTTGAAACAGCTAAAAGGGAGTTGCAGGAAGAGACTGGAGCTATCAAATTTGAGATAAAACCAATATGTGTATATTCGGTGGCAGGTAAGACTAGAGTAAATGATACCGGTGAAGAAACATTTGGACTGCTTTGTTTTGCAGATATAACAGAGTTTGAGAAAGAATTACATAGCGAGATGGAGAAAGTTGTGCTTATGGATGAGTTGCCTGAGAACTGGACATATCCGTTGATACAGCCGAAATTGATAGAAAAGTATTTACAGATAAAAAAATAATTCTATAATTGGTACAACAGTAACAGTCGATAGGTCATTAAGAAGTTATCATCCAGAATATAAAGATATGTATTAGCCTATAAATTATGGTTATATTGAAAGCGTTATGGCACCAGATGGAATGACTTTTTCAAAGGAAGAAATCAGGAGACAGATATCAGGACACACCATATTCATGTTGTAAAATGGGAAGGAACTGAGTGGAAAAAAATTAGTCATATTGTAAAAAAAGTATTGACTCCGACGTTACGTAATAGTTTATGCTTAGAATACCAAGTTAAAGATAGGAGGAAATATTAATGATGACAGTGCATGAAGTGAGCAAGCTTGCCGGAGTGAGTATACGCACTCTACAATATTATGACAAGATTGGTCTTTTACATCCGACGGGATACACTGATGCAGGTTACAGACTGTATGACGATGCAGATTTGGAACGCCTTCAACACATACTACTGTTTCGTGAATTAGAGTTTCCACTTAAAGACATCAAGGCAATTATAAATAGTCCTGATTTTGATAGAAGCAAAGCTTTGGAACAACAGATAGAACTGCTTAGGCTTAAAAAGGAACATATTGAGAACTTGATGAACTTTGCACTTGGAATAAAATTATTAGGAGTGAAACATATGGACTTTAAGGTTTTTGACAGAAGTAAGTTGGATGAATATTCAAGACAGGCAAAAGAATTATATGGTAGCACACCGGAATACAAAGAAATGGAAGAAAAGCAGAAGAATCGTAGCGAGGAAGATGAGAAAATCTTAGCAGATAGATTCATGCTTTTATTTAAGGAGGTTGGAAAAATAAAGAATAGTGACCCGGCATCCGATGACGCACAGAATCTTGTAAAAAGAATACAGGATTATATTACGGAAAACTTATATACTTGCACAAATAAGATTCTACGTGGACTAGGAAAAATGTATTCAGGTGGTGGAGAAATTACAACGAATATTGATGTTTATGGTGGAAAAGGTACAGCAAATTTTGTATCAGATGCAATAGAGATATATTGTGATAATGCAGAAAAAATGGAGGCTTTATCTAAGTAGAACTCATGACAATTACAATTTGAGCCTTTGTATATCACACTCCCACGAGCAGATTTTATCTGCCCGTGGGAGTATTTTTTTAACTTAGTGATTTAGCTTACAGTAGTTATGATACAAAATATTCAATCTGACAAAAAAACTAATCCATCAACTTACTACATTGATATCCACTAGAATATACTTTATGGTAATCAATGCCAAAGTTACGTTGACAATACATAAGACAACTGATACTGCTTTTTTCAAACGCATCTCGCCATAAATCTCATAATACTGCCAGCTAATAGTCATAATGATGGAGATGACTTGCTTGAGAAACAATCGCAGTAAATTGCGATTGTTATTGAGGAAAAGGGGGAGATTGTGTTATTATTTAATATAAGTAGATAAAAGTGGAGGTCTTAATGAAAGTATTGGTAATGAATTGTAGTCCTGTAAGAAATGGGGCAACGGCAGAAATTGTTAATATAGTTACTGCTTGTCTGGAAAAGAAATATGATGTTAAAAGTATATGTATTGATGATTATGATATAAAATTTTGTAAAGGATGTAGAACCTGTCATAGTACAGCCAAATGTGTACAAAAAGACGATGTTGATATGATAATTGAGCAATATGAATGGGCTGATATAGTTATATCTGTGTCTCCATCATACTGGGCAGATGTACCGGGACAATTCAAAGTTTTTATTGATCGATGCACTCCGTGGTGTAACACACATGAACCACATGCAAAATTAAGTAGTGGCAAGAAAGGATATGTTATCGCATTAAGAACTGGACCTAGCATGAAGGAATGTGAGAGAATTATTGCAACCATAGAACATTTTTATGGACATATGGAAATTGAATGTTGTGATAGTCTTGGTTTGTGTTCGGTAGAATATAAGGAAGATTTGGACTGTAGGAAAGAAGAAATTATAGAATTTTGTAACCGGATAGAGTAAGTGTTTTATTGTATCTCACAAATATTTCAGAAAGAGTTAGGATAGGTGGTAAAATTGACTTGAAAAGCTACTTTAGAGGCGACGGAGATGGGACGACCGTTATATGAAAAATATGGATTTGTAAAAATGGAAGATGAAATGGAGCTGATCAAATGACAAGAGTTTATTTCGTGCGTCACGCACAGCCGGAACACGATTGGGAAGAAGACAGGACAAGACCTTTGACGGAAGAAGGCAAGAAAGATTCTGCAATTGTTCTGGAATTTTTGAAGGATAAGAAAATCGATGCGTTTTATTGTAGTCCGTATAAACGTAGCATGGATACCATTGCAGGGGCAGCAGATTTTTTCACAAAAGAGATTATAACAGATGAGAGATTGAGGGAGCGTGAAAAGGGACCTGATGGAAACAACCACGGAATGTTCCGAAAACGATGGGCTGACCATAATTATCATGAAGAGGGTGGAGAGTCTATTGCTATGGTGCAAAATCGTAACATAGAGGCACTGAATGAGATTTTATCAGATAATACGGATAAAGATATTGTTATAGGAACCCATGGTACTGCCCTTAGTACGATATTGAATTTTTATGATAGTAATTTTGGCTGTGAAGATTTTCTGCGAATTATTGACTGGATGCCATATATTATCGAATTGGATTTTGAAAACAGTTGTAACGCAACCTGTGTTCATGAGAAAAAATCAAAAACGGAATCTGAATGTCCGATTTACAGTTTTAAGTTGATTGCCAAACAGGAACATTGTTATATAGAGAAGGAATTTAAGGGTAAGTAGCGTGCGGATAAAAATACTGTTTTATTTATGGAAGGATTGTAGTTATGCAATATGCAAGAAAATTGAGAAAAGGCGACAAAGTAGCAATTGTAAGCTTGTCAAGTGGAATGCTCGGTGAAGAATTCTGCAGTCATAATATTGAGATTGGCGTAAAGAGATTAAAAGAATATGGTTTGGAGCCGGTATTTATGCCTAATGCTTTGAAGGGGATTGAATATTTGCAAACTCACCCGCAAGCAAGGGCGAAAGATCTAAAAGATGCGTTTTTGGATAATTCTATTTCAGGGATTATTTGTGCAATTGGTGGTGATGATACATACAGACTTTTGCCTTATCTGATGGAAGATGAAGAGTTTATAAAGGCGGTAGAGGAGCATCCAAAATTATTTACAGGATTCTCAGATACTACTATCAATCATTTAATGTTTTATAAACTGGGCTTGTCTACTTATTACGGACCAAACTTTATTTGTGATTTGGGAGAAATTGCAGATGAGATGTTACCATATACCAAAAGGGCATTTGAGAGTTATTTGGAAGGTAATGAATCTGATGAAATTATATCCAGTGATACTTGGTATGAAGAAAGAGAAGATTTTTCAAGAGCTGCAATAGGAACAAAAAGAAAAGCTCATAAGGAAGAACGTGGGTTTGAACTTCTCCAGGGAAGTGAAATTTTCCAAGGAGGATTATTAGGTGGATGTTTGGAAAGCCTTTATGATGTATTGACCAATAGCAGATATGAAGATGAAAAGGAAGTTTGTGAAAGATATGATCTGTTTCCAAATAAGGAAGAGTGGATTGGGAAAATTCTATTTATAGAAACCTGCGAAGAAAAACCGACTCCTGAATTGTTTGAAAGAGAAGTGTTATTACTGAAAGAAAAGGGAGTATTCGACGTGGTAAATGGTGTATTAGTTGGAAAACCACAGGATGAAGCTTATTATCAGGAATATAAAGATATTCTTATTAGAGTGATAGATAATGAGAAACTTCCGATTGTTTATAATGTGAATTTCGGACATGCTATGCCACGATGTGCGTTACAGTATGGTGCTGTTGCAAAGGTAGATATGAAGCAGAAAAAGATTTATGTGAATAGGTAGGAACGAATATTATGGCTGTATCATATAACAAATTATGGAAATTATTAGTGGATAAAAAAATGAGCAAATCTGATTTGCGTAAAAAGGCAGAAATTGCTCCTAACACGATGACAAAATTACGTCGTGATGAAGAAGTAAGTCTTACAATCTTAAGTAAGATATGTAAGACTCTAAATGCAGATTTTGGCGATATTGTGGAATATGTACCGGATGCGGAAATTTGGGATTTGTATGATGAAAATAGGAAACTACTTGGGAAGGACCATGTTAGAGGTGAGCAGTTACCAATAGACGGATATCATCTTGTGGTACATGTTTGGATTCGCAATTCAAAGGGAGAGTATTTGATATCACAGCGTTCTGCAAACAGGCCAACATTTCCGCTGATGTGGGAATGTGTAGGTGGCTCGGTTGTAAAGGGCGAAGACAGCCTGCAGGGAGCGATCAGGGAAGTCAAAGAAGAAGTTGGTGTTGACTTAAAGCCTGAAAGTGGACAAGTTCTTTTTACAAAGACATGTAAAATCATAGAGGGTAAAATCTTTAATGATATTTTAGATGTGTGGTTGTTTGAGTATGATGGAGAGATCGATTTGAGTAATGCCACAACGGATGAAGTGGCACAAGTTGCTTGGATGAACAGAAGTCAGATAAAAGAATTGTTTGATGCGGATATGTTTGTGGATACATTGGAATACTTCTTTACGGAAGTGGATAAATAATAAGTTGTGACAAATTTAACGTTAGTAAGAAATGCCTTTTGACATAGAAAGAAAAGTGGTAAATTTGCGAAAGGAGTTTGTTGAATATGAAAGATAATTCAAATTATGAAATTATTGAAAATGATGCTGAACTTAAAAAATTATGTACTGATTCAGTAGAATTAATAAATTACGCAAGAAATATTGTACAGATAATGACTTACTATTCATTAGGTAGATGGATTGTGGAAACACAACAAATGGGAGAAAATTTTATTTGACATATAAAGAACGAATAAGCGAAACGGTGTTTAGCCTTTTTGCAATTGAAAAAAGTGAAACAGTGTTTAGCCTTTTTGAAAAAGAGCCACCTTTTATTGTTTCGTGGTCGCATTATTTACAGTTAATGCGCATAGAAAATGAATCTGAACGTAGCTTTTATGAAATTGAATCGGCAAAAACAGGATGGGGAGTTCGTACTTTGCAGCGACAATATAATTCCAGTCTATATGAGCGTTTGGCGTTGAGTAGAGATAAAGAAGGTGTTTTACGCCTTGCAACAGAGGGGAATGTTATTGCAAAACCAGAGGATATTATAAAGCAGCCTACAGGTGAATGGATGGAGTGACTTAAATGATAACAGATAGGAGAAAGTGAATGTTTAAGATTGCAATATTACAAAAACGTGCCATTAATGCACAAATAGATAAAAATATTGAAAGTATCATTATAGCAATGAAAGAGGCTTCGGAAAAACATGCGGATATTCTTTTGCTGCCAGAATGCTTTGTTACAGGATATGATTTGCCTATGTCATATGAAAAAAGTATTGCAGATGATGATATAAGAATTGCTAAAATATGTGAAAATGCTAAAAAATATAAAATAGGTGTGGTACTTACTGCTTTTACAAAAGGCAATAAGCAACCGCAAAACTCAGCCTTTGTTATCAATAAGTCGGGTAATATATTGATGAAATACTCTAAGGTGCATACCTGTGATTTCGCAGATGAAAGAGATGTTGAATCAGGGAAAGAATTTAAGGTGTGTGATTTTGAAGGAATACAATTAGGTATTATGATTTGTTATGACAGAGAGTACCCAGAAAGTGCAAGAATACTGATGTTAAAAGGAGCTGAGGTTATTCTTGTCCCAAATGATTGCGGTTCTATGCAACCAAGAATCAGGGCACTTTCTACAAGAGCTTATGAAAATATGGTTGCAGTTGCTATGGCAAATCCGAATGGAGATAATGCTGGATGTTCCTGCGCATATAGTCCAATTTGCTGGGATAGAAACGGAAAATGTGTTGATAACACAGTTTTGCTGGCTGATGATAAAACTGAGGGGATTTTTTATGCGGAGTTTGATATGGAAGCTATTAGAGAATATAGGAATCGGGAAATGTTAGGAAATACATTTCGTAAGGTAGAAGCATACAGTCAGCTGTTAAGTAAAGAAATCAAGGAACCATTTATAAGAGATGAACAGAATAGATAAGCCAAGGGGAGAGTGCTTTATGTCGGTAGAGTTAAAAAGAGAAAGTGTGTGTTGATAAGAATGTAACAGAGATGGTTGACGAATCATTGGGTGGTTACACATATGATCATATAGAAAGATTTAAATATAAGAAATAGATGAAATGAAGATTGCAGTATATTTGAGTCATATAGGATCTGCATTGGCTGGAAGTGATGTGATAGACGCAAATTGGCTTACGGGTGCAGATAAATTTATTATGTTCGGTTCAGCCACTTCTTTGGACAGCAATGCGACGGATGGAAAGTTTGTTATTCCAACAGCGGCTTATCGAGAATAAGGATTGAGTTATCATTACGCTGCACCGATAGATTACATAGAGATTAAGAATGCAAAAGCAGTGAATGCAATTTTTATGAATGGAATTTGTATGATTTTCTTGCAACAGGAGATGTATTTGAACAGGCGGTGTATGATATTTCGGGACTTGTAGATGCAAATCATAATATGGACAAATTGTATATTGCCATTGAAATTGCAAAGAGAATTTGAAGAGAAGGGAAATCGAAGTGGCGCTCCCAAAGGAGCTTTCAAGGGAATGTCAGATTGAGATTGTAAGAAGGTGATGGAAATCCCCATGCACACATTATGCTGATCATGCGTGGTATCAAACCTGATGGCACATGGGCACAGAAGGAAAAGAAGATTTATGCCCTTTATAAAGTATATGAAAGATATATGCTTTGTTAAAGGCAGAAAATGAATAGCGTTTTTGAAACCTCTTAAACAGAGGTTCATTTGTCGTACAATAAAACAGTTTTGAAACATAAAAAGGTAGTGCATCACGAGGATATAAGATATAATCATAGGTAAGGCTGTTAAATTGAAAATCTACAGTTATTGTCTAGAGGGACGCGACTAAGTTCAACACGGAAAAATCGGTGTGCAGTTCGAAGAAAAGGGTAGATTAATTAAGAGGGAAATCCGCTTTTTCTTCGCCCTGACGCCGATTGTTTTAGATACTGTTTACCATTTTTACAGAAAGGATATAAGATATGGAGATTAACGAAAAATTAAAACATTTAACAGAGACGCAAATTGAAGAAGTTGTTACTATGTATATGGATAAATCAATCAAAATATCGGATATACTTAGTAAATATAATATAGATGTAAAACCTGGGGGATTATTGAAGATTTTACCACCAGTAAGAACTAATGATGTATGCGTGATTTGTGGAGATTTCTTGTATAAAAATATAGAAGCAAGAACTACATATTCGTATAGTGGTGAACAGAGTGATAGGTTTTGTTTGAATTGTGGTCACAAAGAGTATGCAAATAATGGGTGGAGAAGAAAAAAGTGCGATTGTAATGGTTGTAAAGCTATTGAGATGATGGAGTATGAGCGCAAGAAAAATGAAATCAGAAAAACATATGAAAAAGAAAATGATAGAATTGATTTTGCAGAACTAATTCTCGCAGATCAGATTAAATTAATATATTTGTTGTTCAATAATTCGTTTCATAATACTTCACAGATTGCACCAATGGAAGTGAAAGAAAATTGGATAGAATATATTAATCGGATGATTGAAATCAAAGCAATATCCGTATCACCAGAAAGTGAAATAGAAGCTTTTTGTGAAGAGGATTTTCCTAATAAGTATTATGTAGCTAAGGTTGAATATGATGTAAATGTCATTTTTGATGAAACTACATTGCATAAAATTAACAATAATACGTATTTTTTGGAATGCAGTGAGGAAAAGGAATTAATTTCATTATTTAAACAATATATATACAATGATTTGATTATTAGATTTGAAGAAATGTTGGAAGCCAGAAGGCTTCAATTACATATTTCAGAGAATGCTAATAATAGGTTCATTGAATTGATAGACAAAATAAGCTATACGCAAATATTGGCTTTGTGCAATCGTGTTGCTGTATTTTTCTCAGATAAAGTTTTGATTGGAGATATGACAAAGAGTGTTGCGAAAAATGCTGTATTGTTGAATGTTTCAAAGTTTTATGATAGGGCGGTGGAATCGGAATGGACTTTGAACCATGCTGAAATTGATTATGTAGGTAGAGAATTAAGATTTTTCATTGAGAAGGTATTGAATAAAGATATTACAATATTGAAGGACGTAGCTTCAGTAGAAAACTTGAAAAATTGGAGTAAACGAGAAATAGATTATAGTAAAAGAATTGGCTATGCAGAAGATTAGTGAGGTGATACACATGTCCACAACATTTACAGAAGCAGATTGCGAAAATTCCATAATAGAGTTATTTCAAAATATGGGATATCAATATGTTTACGAACCAGATATCGAACGGGATTTCTATAGTCCATTATACAATGATGTGCTTGTAGAATATATACATAGACTAAATCCTTCTCTACCAGAGGAGGTCATTTCTGATGCAATGTACAAGTTACAAAATTATGCAAATGGAGACATTGTGCAGAAAAATGAAGTGTATATGGAATATATTCAGCATGGCATTCCTGTCAGATATACGGCAGATAGCTGGTTTTAAAAGATACTCAACAGAGCGTGTAATGAAGTCATTGGTGGGCGAATTCACACAAAATGAGAAATGGTCTGTTAAGGGGAAAATCATGGGCGAGTGCTGGTATAAGGATTGTTGTGTGTCGGAGCATCCTGATAGTCTGAGGTGTGGCAAGCCTGAGATTGTAGATGGGGATGATGAGAAGATGAAGATGTTGATACAGTCGGAGAAAGTACAAAGAGTGATTGGAGAGGAATTTCACAGGGGCAAGCATTTATGTGGGCTTGGGGTATGGCTGTTTTGCTCAAAATAGGGAACGTTTACTCGAAATTGAGATTGATTAACATAATAAAATCAATTTCGTATAGGTAGACCAAACTTAGATAGCTTTGACAAGAACAGACAGTCGCAGAATAAGAAAAATACACAGCCAGCTATGATACAATATGAATAAGTGTTTGTTATTGGATAAGGAGTTTACGATATGACTGATGATGAAGAAAAAGCAATAAATGAATTTTATACAAAAGAATTTCCAGATACGATGTCATTTGATGCTATTTCTGCAAAGCTGGATACGTTGAACAATTATCCGAATATACAGCAATTGAGACGTATCTTTTGTGATAACTTGGTATTTGCCTTAACAGAGGGGTATGTAAAATATGATGATGCATCTCTGGTAGCATATGATGGTTCATTACTTAAGCTTGTGTATGAAAATATTGAGAAGTTAGATAAAGACTTTTATTTTTACTGGGCATTCTATTACTATTTGAAGAAACAGTATAAAAAGTGCAAAGACAATATACATAAAATCTGTAGTGAACAGTTAAAAGATGGTATTTTGAACGAGGATGGGGTACTGGATTTCTTCTTAGTTCCTTTCAAAAACGCTCCTGCTGAAATCTGGAATTTTATCACAGACGAAGTAAAGAGTGTGAAGTCAGAGGAGGGAATATCAGAGTTCTGTGATTTGATCTCTCTGTATTATCGTAGCAATGATAATGATGCTGTGGTAGATGCTCTGCTTTCATTTATTCAGAAATATCCTAACTACAAATCTCTAAACGAGATGCTGGGATATACTTATTACAATATGTCAATGTGGAATAATGCGATAGCTTGCTTTGAAAAGGTCGAGCAGGAGTATTATTTTTTCATGGCGGATATTTACTGGATGTTAGCATGGTCTAGTGGAAAGATTAAAAATTATGCTGATGAAGAAAAGTATTACCGGCTGAGTTACGAGCTTGCTCCAGAGGTACAGTTTACTTTGAATAACCTGGGGTACTCTTTATACAAACAGAAAAAGTATTTACAAGCCAAGGATATTTTCCAACAATGTTTAGATGAAAAGAAAGACTTGTCATGTGCAGCTAATAATTATGTGCGTGTGCTGATAGCAATAGGCAGGAATGCAGATGCAAAGAAATTTGTAAATTCTGGAGAGTTTAAAGTAGCGAAAGCCATTCGAGACAGAGTAAAAAAGCTGGATAGTCATAATGCACGATTAGAGAAGAATGATGTAGTTGAGCCAGATCCAGACGATGCTGACAGCACAGAAAAACTTACCATTGATATTGGTGTAAAAAGACAGCAGTTTTCTAATGAAAAGCTGTTAGAGGATGAACTGACAGCTAGGATTGAAAATGGTATGTCAGTATTTGGTATGAACCTTAAAGTGTATAAACGCAAAGGTGAGTATGGAAGACAATATATTATTCCTGTCGGAAGGCTAGATTTATTGTGTGAAGATACTGTTGGAAACCTTTATGTTGTCGAACTGAAGAAAGATAGTGGTTATGATGATGCATACGAGCAGACAGCTCAGTATCTTGATTGGTTTGAGAAAAGTGAAAAATTCAAAGGTAAAAAAGTGTATGGGATTATTTGTTTGAACAATCCATCACAGGAGCTTATTTCCAGAGTACATGCTGATAAGCGAATGAAGTTGTTTGAATATCAGATATCTTATACAGAGTTGTAAATTGTTAAATAAAATCGGGGGAGTTACCAATGCGGTAGCTACCTTTTTACGTGTTTTAATATTCTCTGCTATGTTTTTTTAGATAGTCTGCTTTGTACGAAGGGATGTTTGATATCATGATATTGTAAATAAGCAAATACCTCTATAAACAATAAGATTTTTAGTGTTTTTATTTGTAATTTATTCATGTAATACCTCCAAGTCAACAGTTGTTCTATATTCACGTTGTTCTTTTGCAGATAGAATAGCTAGAGCATCTATTGATGCTTGTTTCATAATTTAATACATTTTTTATAGTTTGTCATTTTCTTTACTCCATGTGTGTTTTAAGGTTGATTATATCATATTATATAGCAAAAATAAAACGTGTAATATAACATAAATTATATTTTAAGTTGTCGTATAAAAATGAGAAATTTCATAAGCTATAGGGGTAGGAGGACTGGCTTATGGAGCGAAAGTATTTCGAGGAATATAAAAAGTTAGGGTTAAACATAGCCTATTATCGAAAGGAACAGGGATTGTCACAAATACAGCTTGCAGATGAGATTGATATAAGCAGAACACATATGTCTCACATAGAAAATAATGATTGTGCAGTATCGCTTGATGTTATTTTCAGTATTGCAAAGGCTTTGAATATTCCTGTTGCTAAGCTGTTTGAGTTTCGGTAGAATGTGTTATAGAAAAAAGTATTTATATGATGGCTTAGATAGTGAAAATGAATTTGTCAGAAAATGAATATTGTAAATAATGGTGGCGTATGCTATACTATGCCTAGGTAAAAAATGAGATTAGTGTCTAAGTTGGCACAAAACGAAACCCCGCGAATGGCAGTTCGTGGGGTTTCTTTAGGCTAATTGTCACTGTTTTTTCCGTCTAGCTATTTGCAGATATAGTGGCAGATTATACCTGCTATGACGGAAAACAAAAATGAGATTAGTAGCTCCAAGTCAGCCCCCCCTTTCCGTTGTCGGATTGGGTAGTGACAACATACGAATTGTATCATAATCTGTCGGTTGTGAGAAGATGAAGTTAAAAAATCGGATGTTGTATGTGGCTTTGAATGGGGAGTATCTGCTTTGATGAGTTGAGAATTTGGTGAATTTATTATATACAAGAGGTGAAAAATGTATCGTACAGTTATTGAACTTAAAAAAGATGTTGAAGAAAATACTTTGCGACAGCTTAAAAGCTTAATTGAAAATGCTTTTTCAAACAGAGAGGGGACGGTTGTAAATATCAGTAATAAGCCATTTTGTTTTGAATTTGCTGGTGCAGAAAAGGAATATGGATGTTTGGAAATTGGTTTGCTTAATTTAAAAAGAGAAAAACTTTTTTGGAAATATGTTAATACATGGAAATGGATTGATGAGTATGAACCCGATGAAAGCTGTGATGTTATTGAAGAATTTTCAAAAATCGTGCGATGAGTATTAGATGGCTAAACGCAGAGGGGAATGTGTTGTATTGGCAACACAATACACAAGATGGGAAAGTAAAACCGCGATTATTTTTTCCTTTATCGCTTGGAGTACATTTTGAGCACAATATTTTCATGAAAAGAAAAATAGGGACACCAAAACGCAAATTAAGAACCTTAACGCACAGGAAATAAACAGAAAAACGTTAATGCAAAGTGCTGTGTGCCGAGTTTGAATAAGGTAAAAATAGCGGGAAGCCAGTGTTTATGCGGCTTCCCGTTTTCTGTGCTTGCAGTTTTTAAAAGAAATAGGGAGAAAACATTTGATAAAAGTTATCATTTTAGGTAATCGGTTCCCCAATCACACATGGCATCAAGAATAGGAGCAAGCGTCTGACCAAAGTCAGTCAATGAATATTCTGTTTTGGGTGGAACAACTGGATATACAGTTCTATTAATCAATCCATCTTTTTCTAATTCTCGTAATTGTTGGGCAAGCATTTTATCGGTTGCCTTTGGAATTCTTTTGTGAATTTCACTATAGCGTAGAGTTTGATTCATTAAATGCCAAAGAATGACCGCTTTATATTTTCCTCCGATTAATTGTATAGTAGCTTCAACGGGACAATTAAACGTATTTTTACATATTGATTTCATGATAAACAACTCCTTACTTACTTTTTGGATAGTATATACCTAAAAAGTGCATTCTTGTCATTTTGATTGCTTGAGATATAATTATAATACAGACCGGTCGAAGATACAATAGAAAGGCAGGAATAGTGAAATGAATTTTTTAGATATTGCAAAAACTCGTTATTCTGTCCGTAGTTATAAGGATAAGAGAGTTGAAAAGGAAAAACTGGAACAGATATTAGAAGCTGCGCATGTAGCTCCAACAGCAGCAAATTTACAACCTGTAAGATTATTGGTAGTTCAGGAAAAAGAAGGGTTAGATAAGATTAGCAAAGCGGCAAACATTTATAGTGCTCCGCTTGCAATTATTGTTTGCAGTGATCATTCAATTGCATGGAAAAGACCTTTTGATAATAAACAAACGACTGATATTGATGCATCAATTGTTACCGATCACATGATGTTGGAAGCTACTGAATTGGGATTAGGAACTGTATGGGTATGTTATTTTAAACCTGATATTATAAAAAAGGAGTTTGAATTGCCTGATACACTTGAACCAGTCAATATATTGTTGATTGGATATTCTGATGAAGAGCCAATGCCTTTAAATCGGCATAGAAAAACACGTATTCCTTTATCCCAATTAGTTTCTTACGAAATGCTTGGAAATTAATGTGTTAAAAATCAATGAGGGGTTGTCTTCGAGATGACAGCCCCTTAGAAAAATAAGTGTATGTTTATAATGATGAACTGTTAATCACTTTAAATTGAGATAATAACAGGTTTTTTCTTTAATTCTTATATGTTATCTTAGAATTGATTTTTGAGATACGTCTTTTCCAAATTACAAATTGAATTACCCATACAATTATAAAAATCGCAAAGAATATTGCAAAGTAGCATAATACACCCCTAACAGAATGCTCCATCCACTCGCATACATAAGCAACTGTCATCATAAGAACTGTAACAATTGCGAAATAAACGCTTGTTTGTTTTAAAAGGCTCCAATCATCTTTTTCCCATATAAGAGAACTTCCAGCAAAGCCAGCACCTAGAAGAACACTCAATATTGTCTGAACAATGACTGCTGTAATTTCATTTCCGAATTGTTTTATCAGGCTTGGTACACATGGATAAAAATTACCATCACCCAAGGAAATTGAAATGCCTATGGTAATTAGATAACAAATTACAATTCCACCTAACAATCCACCTACAATTCTGCTAACTAATTCTTTCTTCATAAAGCTCACCTCATAATCCTAATAGTTTTTTGATTTTAGAAACATATCTTCTGTAAACATAACTTACATCTCCATTAGACAATTCCATACAAATTGTTCCTACAAAGCTTAAATCAAGGTTCTTAACTTTTTTTAGATTAACATTTTCTGAATTAGATATCCTTACAAAAAGAGTATCATCTAATCGTTCCTCTAATTCATAAAGTCTTAATCGAAGTTGATAGAGGCGAATCGGAAGTTGCTGGCAGAGAACGAGAAGGCTCAAAACACCTTCAAAGAAGCCGTGACAAAGACAGAGGACGCTAAGAGAATACTTGCGCAGGCAAAGGCATTAAATGATACTTTTGATAAGTGTGTCAGGGATAAGGTAAGCCATGTAAAGCGGAATATGGAAGCTGATATGAAAGGCAGGTTGCAGACCGCCCTTCAAAAGCAGACTGTAACACTAAGCACCTGGACATGGGTATTTTGTTTTATCTGTATCATACAAACGGGGTATATCCTTTTTATGAATAAGGATATTGCCAAAACGATTCCCCAGTGGTTTGCAAACCGCTGGAATAATGGTTGTGATATAGCTGAAATGATTGTCTGGTTGTATCAATGGTGTTATGGCTGCTTGACCAATTATATGCATCCTTATGTTGTGATTGGCATTATGATTCTTGCTTCTGCGGGGATTTTGATAGGAGGATTTTTTCTATTCAGAAATGTATTTGACCGGATTGATGAGAAGTGGCATGACCGCTGGCAGTATTACAAAGTTATCGGAGTAAAAAGCTTAAGAAAAGCGGTGACGGTTGCTTTGTGTATTGTCAGTATTACCTTTGCATTGATTGCAGGAATGTGTATTCCGCTGGATATCAATGTGGTAAGCTGGTGGATTTGCTTTTCTGTTGGACTAAATCTTATGTATCATAGTTGTTGTAAGCGTAGCTGTTAAGCTGTAAAAAGGTACTCCCACGGGCAGATAAATCTGCTCGTGGGAGGGTAATGTACAAATGTCCAAACTGGAATTTAGCGTTCACTCATATATTGTTTTATTTCATCAGGCGTCAATTTTCGTACTTCTGTGTGTGGATATTCTTTATACTTTCCAGCACTAAACACAGGCATCATTTGCCTGCATTTCTTGTCTTTATTCTTTTTCAAAAATAGATTTAACTCATCATTCCCTGGAAATATTTTATAAGATAATCTTCCTTTATTGTTCTCTATCTCATAAATGCCACACACACTTTTCGTTGTATAGTCCGCTGTTCGCAAATATAGTTTTGCAATTTCCAATGACTTAAAAGGAAAATTCCATCGTTGCAATCCTCTATTTGGGTCATGCTCGATACAAATGCACCGTCCACAAGTTCCACAAATATATTGAGTGTGGTTCTCCAAACAGTCCAGCGGATTTAGTAAAGGCGTTATTCTATTTTCATCAGAGTAACATTCCTCACACACTTTTCTTTTCACTCCTTATAAAATTCAAATTTATCTAACTGTTTTATGAATTAAAATCTACTGATTGTAATGATACAACACTTCTTTTCCATGCCTTTCAGCATACTCAATTTCTTTTTTCACAGATGTTCCAATATAACCATCCATATTTACAACATATATTCCATCACTTAAATCTATTTTTCTGTAATGAGCATCTGCAAGTTTTAAAAGTTCATCTTCAGTTGGAACAATATTATCTTCACAATAAACACATTGTAATATATTATATCCTTTGCTTATTTCAAGGTCATAAGCAATTTTTTTCATATCTTCGGCAAATTTCATGCTTCCACAAATTGTATAAGTTTTCACCCAATCACCTCATCAAATTCAAATAAACGCGTGCTTTTATAGCTCGCCTCTCAAACGTGCTTCTATATCAGATGCCGTGTATAACACATCCGTTACAATTACCCTTTCGTCATGGATTGTGTAAAACACTGAATAATTATCGACGAGCATTCTACGCAACTCCATTCTCTTTTCCGGCTCAGAATCCATAATCCTAAATCGTTCCGGGAAAGTGTCTAATGTAAGTATTTCATCAGCAATGCGATTATATTGCCCCATTGCATTATCCGGAGCAAGCAAATCTATAGCAATATAATTGTATATATCTTCCATATCCTGCAAAGCTTCTTTTGTAATATCTACCTTATATTGCTTCATTAATGCCTCTCTCTAAATGCCACAAACGCACTAGCTGCATCCTCAACATTTCCTTTCTCTATATCGGCATATCCTTTTTCTAACTTTTGATGAATCTGTGTAGCA
>NZ_JAHLQC010000028.1 GCF_018918265.1 Falcatimonas sp. MSJ-15 | reverse complement strand
GTCTTTAATTTCTAGAAGATTTGATATAAAATTAGTATTAGGCATAAGCATTCTCCTTTGTTGATTATTTTGTGGTGATTTAATTATAACTTATGGGATTGTTTATGCCTATCTTTTTTTATAAAAATGAAAGGTTCTAAACTCTACCCCCAAGTAAAGTTTAGAACCACAATTATCTATGTGCTTTTTATAATGTTTTTAACTCTGATTCTCTAATTTAGAGTTAATTAAAATCATGTTATTATATATCTATGCTGTCTTTTCAAACTGACTATTATACAGATCTGCGTAGAATCCACCTTTTCTCATAAGTTCTTCATGGTTACCCTGTTCACAGATATCGCCATCTTTCATAACAAGAATCAGATCTGCATCTCTGATTGTCGAGAGTCTGTGTGCGATAATAAAGCTTGTTCTGCCCTTCATAAGATTATCCATTGCTTTTTGAATCTGCTCCTCTGTTCTTGTATCTACTGAACTTGTTGCTTCATCAAGAATCAATATCTTATTATCAGCAAGAATTGCTCGTGCTATTGTTATAAGCTGCTTTTGTCCCTGTGATACGTTGCTTGCTTCCTCATTAAGTTCCATATTATATCCATCTGGAAGTGTTGATATAAAATGATGTGCATGTGCTGCTTTTGCAGCGGCTATTACTTCTTCATCAGTTGCATCAAGACGACCATATCTTATATTCTCCATAATACTTCCTTTAAATAACCATGTATCCTGAAGTACCATTCCAAATATCTCTCTAAGTTCACTTCTGTCAAAATCTTTTACATTATAACCATCTATCTTAATCTCACCTGATGTTACATCATAGAATCTCATAAGAAGTTTTACCATAGTCGTCTTACCTGCACCAGTAGGTCCTACAATAGCTATCTTCTGTCCCTGTAATACATTAGCACTAAAATCATTAATAATTATCTTCTCTGGATTATAGCCAAAGTGTACATTCTCAAACTGTACATTACCTGAAAGTTCATTAATTGAAACCGGTGCATGGTTAATAGCTTTCTGATCTTCTTCCTCTTCATCAAGGAATTCAAATACTCTCTCAGCTGCTGCAACACTTGATTGTAACATATTAGTAACCTGTGCTATCTGTCCAATTGGATTAGTAAACTGCTTAACGTATGTGATAAATGACTGAATATCACCGACATTCATTGATCCTTTAATATTCATAATACCACCAAGAATTGCAACTACTACATATCCAAGATTACCGACAAATGCCATAACCGGCTGCATAAGTCCTGATAAGAACTGTGAACGCCATGCTGAATCATATAAGACATCATTAGTCTTCTTAAATTCTTCAATTACATCATTCTCTTTATTGAATGCTTTTACTATTGTATGTCCGCCATATATCTCTTCTACCTGACCATTTACATGACCTAGATATTCCTGCTGGCTTTTAAAATATTTTTGTGATTTTTTAATTATAAATCCAATCATCGCTACTGATATTGGAAGAATGACAACTGATACAAGAGTAAGTAATGGACTTATTGTAAGCATCATTACAAGTACACCAAGAAGTGTTGTAATTGATGTGATAAGCTGTGTAATACTCTGATTAAGACTCTGTCCTAATGTATCAACATCATTAGTTATTCTTGATAATACTTCACCATGAGTTTTAGTATCATAATAATTCATAGGAAGTCTGTGAATCTTCTCTGACATCTCTTTTCTAAGTTTGTAACATATCTTTTGTGATACGTCTGTCATCATAAGTCCCTGTATAAAAGCGAGAATTGCACTAATTACATATATTGCAAGAACTGTTAATAAAACTTTTGCAATTCCGTCAAAATCGATACCACCACTACCCTGAATCTTGGCAACAAAGCCTTCATATATAAGCTGTGTTGCATTACCAAGAATCTTAGGTCCTGCTATTGAAAATCCTGCACTTAATAATGCACATACAATTACAAATATTATCATTGCATGAAATGGTTTCATATATCTTACAAGTTTTCCAACTGTTTTCTTCATATCCTTTGGCTTTTCACCAGCACCAATTGGACCATGTCCACCAGGTCCACGTCTTCTGTTTTCGCTCATCTATATACCTCCTTATGCATTAATTGTATCCATGTCGGATGCTGATAGCTGTGAAGCTGCAATCTGTCTATATACTTCATTATTCTTAATAAGTTCTTCATGTGTTCCAATTCCACATATCTTGCCTTCATCAAGAACAATTATCTTATCAGCATGAAGTATTGTACTTATTCTCTGTGCAACAATAAGAACTGTGCTGTCTTTTGTCTTAGCTGATAATGCTTTTCTAAGAGTGACATCAGTCTTAAAATCAAGTGCTGAAAAGCTGTCATCGAATATATATATCTTAGGATTTTTAGCTATCGCTCTTGCAATAGAAAGTCGCTGCTTCTGACCACCAGATACATTAGTACCACCCTGTGCGATCTCATCCTGATATCTGTAAGGTTTTGTCTCAATAAATTCTTCTGCCTGTGCAATTTTTGCTGCTTCTACTACTTCAGCTTCAGTAGCATCATCTTTACCAAACTTAATATTACTCTCTATAGTTCCTGAGAAAAGAACACCTTTTTGCGGAACATAACCAATATTTCTTCTAAGGTCTTCCTGTGATATATCTCTTATATCTGTTCCATTAATTGTTATGCTTCCTTCACTGACATCATAAAATCTAGGAATCAGATTAACAAGTGTAGACTTACCGCTTCCTGTACTTCCAATAAATGCTGTTGTCTCACCTGGTTTTGCAGTAAATGTGATATTACTTAATACATCTTCATCTGCATTAGGATATCTGAATGATACATTATTGAATTCTATAGTACTATCACCTGTAAGTGATTTTGTAGTATCTTTATCTTTTATAACTATATCTGATTTGATTACTTCATTAATTCTATTAGCTGCAACACCGGCTCTTGGAAGCATAATTGATATCATTGTAATCATTAAGAATGACATAACTATCTGCATTGTATATGTCATGAATGCCATCATATCACCAACCTGTAGTGAACCTGCATCAACACCTTTTGAGCCAAACCAGATAATCATAACCATAACACCATTCATAATAAACATCATAGCTGGCATCATTATATTCATAGCTCTGTTAGTGAATAACTGTGTCTTTGTAAGATTTACGTTAGCTTCATCAAATCTCTTTTTCTCATGTTCCTCTGTACTAAAAGCTCTTATTACAGGTATACCTGTAAGTATCTCTCTTGCAACTAAGTTAACTCGGTCAACGAGAGTCTGCATTATCTTGAATTTTGGCATTACAAATAAGAATAGAACAACTACAAGTACAATAATTGCAAGTACTGCAACAAGTATTATCCATGCCATTGATGTGTCATTTTGAAGTACTTTTAATACACCACCTATTCCAAGTATTGGTGCATATAATACCATTCTAAGTAACATAACTGTTACAAACTGTACTTGCTGTATATCATTGGTTGTTCTTGTTATAAGCGATGCTGTTGAGAACTTATCCATCTCTGTATTAGAGAATGATACAACTTTTGTAAATACTTTATTTCTAAGATCTCTACCTACTCCGGCTGCTACCTTTGAAGCAAGATATCCAACAACTATTGTTGATATCATTGCAACGATTGCAAATAATAACATCATTCCACCTTTTGCCATCATATATCTTATCTGAATATTCTCAATATCAGCACCAAGTTTCTCATATATTGACTTGGCATATATAATAGCTGTTGACTCATACATTGTTGATGCAAGTTCTTCATCCATATTGCCCTGCATCTGCTCAATCATCTGAAGTCTTGCTTCTCTTGGCATATTAGAGAAGATATCCATAAGTGACATATTCTCTGCTCCCGGCATTGTAGCAGTAATCTGAGTCTTAATCTGTTCCTGCATTGCAACTGCTTCTTCAGAATCTGCTGTAAGCATATATGATATCATCTCTACAGGATATAAGATATCTTTTAATCTCTTAATATCTTCTTCATTATCTGTATTTAACTTATAGATAATATTATAATCTTCATAATTCTTATATTCTTTTTTTACTGATGAAGGAAGATCCTTTGTATTGTCATACTTCGTATAACTATCTAATATAAACTTCTCATCTTCTTCACTTACAAACATACATAATGCATTCATGCTATCTTCATCAATAACATCTAATATACCATTCTCAATTCCATATTGACTTATGCCTACGTTAACTATATCAGACGTATAATCTGGAAGTGACAGATCACAGAACGCCTGAACTAACAGGAGTGCTATAATCACCATTACAAATCCTGCGTAGTTCTTAAGATTTTTAAAAATATTAATCATCCACTTTACCTCTTCTCTTTATAATTTTCATTTATCTCTTCTTCAAATATTGAATAAAGTTTATTAAAAAGTCTTAACATCTCTTTAGAATTCTCCTCTCCAAATCGCTCCATTGCATTATTTGAGAATTCTTCCATCTTCTTCATCTGATTTTGTACTTTATCAATACCAAAATCAGTTATTGTAACATACGTTACTCTCTTATCCTTTTTGGATACACTTCTTGTTGTATAACCTTTTTCATCTGTCTGATTAAGTAATTTTGACAACTGTGGTTTTGATATATTAAGTGCATTTGATATATCTCCAACTGTAATCTCATCAGTATTACTTAGCTTTGCCACAAAATGTGGATGTCCTTTACACTGTACAGGACCATTACAACTATCTTTAAATTTACCACTTAGCATCATAATAACTGCAAGAACCCTAAACTCTCCTTTTGGAATGTCAAGAATCTTGCTTTGAAAATCAAGTCTTCGAAACTTGTCCATTATACTAAACATCTCTCTTTGAATATCATTCATATAATGTATCTTCTCCCTTCTGTAATATGCTTTCTTTCGATAATCACGAACTACATTTCTAGTCAGAATATCATTGGATTTACTAGTAAATATACACTTTATAACTGACTAATATCTTATCTTTGTAATTATCTTAACCAAACATTAACCTGATTAACTATTAACATTATTAATAGTTGCATCTATTAATATTTAACATTGTTAACTATTTTAGCATCATATTTTTGGATGTCAATATGGATTATTATTTTTTTATATTTTTAATTTTTATCTAATTATTGCTTTATAATATTTTTATAAAATGAATGAGCGGTTACATATATCTGTCACTTAACTAAAGTAACTTCTTATTGATATATATAATCGCTCATTCTATTAAATATGTTTTTGTATTCTTTATCAACATTTTAATATTATGATAAGTTTTCATATTCCTTATCAACATTTTAATATTATGATAAGTTTTCATATTTCTTATCAATATCTATATGTTAATATATAATATCCTGTCTTCTTATATGCTTCGTATTATCTTCGCCGGACATTTTTCCATGCATTTACCACATTGAATACACTTATCATAATCAATATGTGCAAGAAAGTTTTCAACCGTTATTGCATTCTCATTACACTGTTTTGTACAGAGTGTACAGCCTATACAGCCAAGAGAACATGCTGCTTTTACATCTTTACCTTTATCTTTTGAACTACATGCTACTCTGATATGACTATCATAAGGTACAAGTTCTATAATATCTCTTGGACACGCCAATATACATTTACCACAGGCTGTACATTTCTCTTTATCAACTACAGCCACTCCATTTATAACTTTTATTGCATCAAATGCACATGCCTTCACACATTCGCCACCTCCAAGGCAACCATATGTGCAGCTCTTTGGACCTCCATCCGGCAATGTCTTCATCATCTTACAACTGTCTGGTCCAACATAATTATATGTTGTCTTAGTCGCATCACAATCACCAACGCAACATACAAATGCTGTCTTTTTAACAGTTGTCATATTATCACTTCCCATAATCTTTGCAATCTTATCTGCTACAGGTGCCTGACCTACAGGACATGCGTTAACAGGTGCTTCTAAGAGTGCTATAGCTTTTGCAAGTGCATCGCAACCTGCATATCCACATCCACCACAGTTATTACCAGGAAGTGCTTCCCTAATCTTAACTTCTCGCTCATCTACCTCTACATGCAACTTTTCTCCTGCTATACCAAGGAATAATCCTATTATAATTCCTGCTATTCCGGTAATTAATGCCGCTATTATTATTGTCTGCATACTAATCCCCCAATCTACTTAAGTCCTGCAAATCCCATAAATGCAATAGACATAAGACCTGCTGTTATAAGAACAATTGGTATTCCTCTAAATGCTTTTGGAATATCATTATCTTCCATCTTCTCTCTAAGCCCTGCCATTATTATTATTGAAATAGAAAAACCAAGTGCTGTTCCTACTCCATTAATAACAGATTCTATTACTCCATAAGACTTCTGTACGTTAAGTATGGCTACACCAAGGACAGCACAGTTAGTTGTAATAAGCGGAAGATATACCCCAAGTGCTGCATACAGTGACGGTATTACTTTTTTTAAAAACATCTCAACAAATTGCACTAAAGATGCTATTACAAGTATAAATACTATTGTATCAAGATATGTTACACCTAATGGAGTAAGTATATAGTTATGTATAAGGCTTGTTATAAATGAAGATATAGTTATGACAAATATAACTGCCATGCTCATTCCTGCTGCAGTATCTATCTTCTTAGATACTCCAAGAAAAGGACATATTCCAAAGAACTGGCTTAATACAACATTGTTAATAAGTGCCGCTGAGAATCCTATCATTAATAATTTCATAATATCAGTCCTCCTAATTGTTACTATCTATATTGTGCCTACTCTTATCAGTATCAACATCTGCACTATTATTAGCTACTGTCACTTTTTTATTGCAATTATTATCAGCATCCATAATATTATTATCTCTTCTTACTTCTTTGTCACAACATTGCTCACTACTCTTAATGTCAGTGCAATTACAAGTCTTAGTACTGCATCCGTCACATCCTACACATGATATATCCTCACCTGATGGCACTGTAATCTCTCGTCCTTCTTTTTTCATATTATCAATCACATGACTTCTTAATGCAGTAAGAACGCCAAGTACAAGGAATCCACCCGGTGCAAGTGTAAATATTGCTACTGGTTCAATTACTGAACCTTTTATTATCTGCATTCCGAATACACTGCCTGCACCTATTATCTCTCTTAAAAGTCCAAGTATTGTAAGTGATATTGTAAATCCTATTCCCATACCCATACCGTCAAAAAAAGATGGAAGTACAGGATTCTTAGATGCATACGCTTCAGCTCTTCCAAGAATTATGCAATTAACAACAATAAGTGGAATATACACGCCAAGCGTATCATCAAGCGATGGTATAAAACCTTTTAATAAAAACTGAATTACTGTAACGAGTGTCGCAACAATAACAATATATGCAGGCATCCTCACTCTGTCAGGAATTATCTTCCTTAAAAGTGATATTATCGTATTAGACATCATAAGAACTATCGTTGTAGTCGCTCCCATTCCAAAACCAGCTATCGCACCTGATGTAACAGCAAGTGTAGGACACATACCAAGCATAAGAACAACTGTAGGATTCTCTTTTATTATTCCATTATACAATCTCTCAAGACATCTATTCATGTGCTTCACCCCCATTAAGAATACTCTCATATAGTTCTAGTGCAGCATTAACGCCACCTGTAACAGCTTTAGTCGTTATAGTCGCACCACTTATTCCACTAATCTCATCACTCTTATCTGTATCGCCGGTTACATAAGTAATACTACTGCCACTTTTACCTGCAAATTGTCCTTTAAATTCATCTGTATCTGCTTTCATTCCTATATTAGCTGTCTCTGATATTGATATTATCTCAAGACCACTCACTATTCCATCACTACTAATTCCAAGTGTAAATATAATATCGCCACCATAACCTTCATGTGTATTAACAGTAATTACATATCCACAATCCTTTCCCTCTGTATTCTGTCCTTTCACTACAGACTCAATTGTGGCATTGTATTTTTTCTCGATATCAGTTACCTCTTTTTCATTAAGGACATCACATTCTATAAACTCCTTAGCATCAGTAAGTACTCTCTCATAAGCCTGCATCTTCTTCTCATTCTCTTTTTGTTCTATTGGATCTTTTGTTATATAATAAGCTCCACCAAGCAATATTCCTGAGATAAGTGTTATTACAAACAATATAAGTGTATCTTTTATTATCTTTTTATTCATCACATATCCCCCCGTTTAAATACTCTCTTAAAGCTATTCTTATATCCAAATGCTACTGGATAAGTTACTCTCTCAATAAGTGGTACAAGGAGATTACCGATTATTATCGCATAAGATACACCTTCTGCCGACTTACCTGCCAATCTGAAAGCCGCTGTTAATATTCCTATTATTATCCCGAATACTATCTGCCCTGCCTGTGTTATAGGTGATGTTACATAATCTGTCGCCATAAAAAATGCACCAAGCATAAGACCTCCCCCACACAGATGTGTAAGAAGAAAATATCCGTCTGCACCTCTTCCATTACACAGACCATATATGTATGTAATCACTGAAAATGTTATAAGATATGAGAATGGAATTCTAACAGATATCGTTCCCGTTACAATAAGAATTATTGCACCTATAAGTATTGCAAGTGTTGAAGTCTCTCCGATAGTACCTGCTGTTGTTCCAAAAAACATCTTAAGAATATCAGGATGTCCTCCCGTCTTTAACACCGCAAGTGGTGTTGCTCCACTTATACCATCATATACAAAATCAGTCATTTTTCCTGAAAATGATATAAGCATAAAGCATCTTCCTGCAAGTGCCGGATTCATAAAGTTCTGTCCAATTCCACCAAATAACTGTTTGACAACAAGAATTGCAAATATACTTCCTATAATAACCATTCCAACCGGTATCGTATGTGGAAGATTAAGTGCAAGGAGAATTCCTGTTACAACAGCACTTAGATCAAGCACTGTAACCGGTTTCTTCATATAATGTTCATATATTGCTTCTGTCGTTACACATGTCGCTATTGCAACACATATAACCATAAGTGCTCTTAATCCGAAGTTATAGATTCCTGATATGCATGCCGGAATAAGTGCAATACAGACCGTTGCCATAACAGATGATGTTGTCGCTTTATCTCTGATATGTGGTCCTGATGAGATATTATACTGTCTGTCCATAATTAATTCCCCCTTCTGTCTGCAAGAATCTCTTTTCGCATAGTCTTAATCATCTGTGTAAGTGGTCGCTTTGCCGGACATATATATGAACAACAACCACATTCGCAACATTCCATGCCATTATATTTAACAAAAGATTTCTTATCACTTTTATCTGCTGCCTTAGCTGCCATTACAGGTATTATACGACTTGGACATACTCTCGCACACCTTCCACATCTGATACATGCCGTTGTCTCACATTCAGCAACTTCATCTTTTTCAAATGCCAAAAGTGACGATGTTCCTTTTATCATAGGAACTCTTTCATATTCTGCCATTGCCATTCCCATCATTGGTCCACCGGATATAAGTTTTATAGGCTCTGTCTCAAAAGAATTATGTCCATTAAATATCTCACCATAATATGTTCCCGTCTTAATCTCATAGTTCTTAGGTTCACTTATCGCATCGCCACTTACTGTAACGATTCTTGTTGTAAGTGGTCTTCCATTAACTATTGCATCATATATCGCATATACTGTATCAATATTATGTACTATACAATGTACATCTGCCGGCAGTTTCTTAGAATTAAGCCTTCTCTTTGTAACTGCATATATAAGACTTCTCTCTCCACCCTGTGGATACTTCGTCTTAAGACGGGCTATCTTCATCCTCGCCTCATCTTTAACATATTCTTCAAGTATATTAATCGCATCAGGTTTGTTATCCTCGATTGCTATATATCCCATTGCTTTTGGAAAAATCTGTAGAATTATTCTTAATCCGGCTACTATCTTCTCCGGTGTATCTATCATTCTTCTATAATCAGATGTAAGATATGGTTCACATTCTGCACCATTTACAATTATCGTATCAATAAGATCCGGTTCCTTTGGTGACAGTTTAACATCAGTTGGAAAGCCTGCACCTCCCATGCCGACTATACCAGCTTCACGAATCACTGCAATTATCTCATCTCTTGTCATATCCTGCAGTTTTTTATTATTAATCGTTTCTGCTTCTTCATACTTATAATCATTCTCAATAATTACAGATTGTACTTTTGCTCCAGACTGAACTGTTCTTAATTCTATCCCTTTTACAATTCCTGACACTGACGAATGAATATTCGCTGATATGTAACCTGAAGCTTTCGCTATCTTCTCTCCAGCCAAAACTCTGTCGCCCTTTTTTACAATTATCTCCGCCGGTGCACCAATATGCTGCACAACCGGAAATGCCAGTTCTGCTCCAGGCTCTAATCTCTCAACCACACTGTCTTTCGACAAAATCTTCCCATCGAATGGGTGAACCCCACCCTTAAAAGTAAGTAAAGCCATTGTTATCCCTCTTTCCCATATTTCTTACAAGCACAGTAGACACTTGACTGTCTAACAGCCTAAGTCTTACATCTTACAACCTCATACATACCACACTTTCTACATAGTACTTAATTTAGTCAAACAAAAAATATCCCCCGACATACCTTTTTGGCATATCAAAACAGTATATTATGTCGATATAATAAATATACTAAATTTTTTATAAAAAATCTACTAAATTTGTGATTTTTGTTGTACAATATTATGATATATATAGTATTTAGCAATATAGTATTACATGTACTTGTGATATATAACTATTTAACTACTTGTTATTATTTTAACAAAAAATTTCGGAGGTTTTGTTTTTATGATAGAAATAACAGATACACTTAATAGTAATATTGATATATTTCCATTAGTTGGATATAACAATTCTGACGTTGTATTTTTTGACATTGAGACAACTGGATTCTCACCCAAAAGCACAACTGTATACCTTATAGGATGCATATATTATGAGGATTCTTCCTGGGTAAGCAAATCATGGTTTGCCAATTCTCCTTCTAATGAAGTCGAAGTTCTGACACATTTTTTTGACTTTGTACAGAACTTTAATGCCATTATTCACTATAATGGTGAAGGTTTTGACATTCCATATCTGCAAAAAAAAGCCACACAATACAATCTGTGTGACAATCTCAAGAATAAAGTAAGCATAGATATCTACAAAATGGTATCACCGCTAAGACACATATTCAAACTTGAGAATCTCAAATTAAAATCAATTGAAAAGTTTCTTGGTATTAACAGAGAAGATACTTACAATGGTGGCGAACTTATATCTGTATACAATCACTATGTTATGTCACCTAATGAATATGATTACAAAAAACTTATGCTGCATAACAAAGAAGATATCTATGGACTTCTTAATGTAGTTCCAATACTGTCTTATTATTCTATCGTATCCAAACGTTTTACAGTAACAGGTGCAAGTATTCTTACAGAACGCACAGAATTATGTTATGTACCTAAGACTCTTTGTATTGAACTTAAATTTGATACTCCTTTTCCTAAGAGAATTACTCATGCTTATAATGAATTCTCTTTTACAGCACTTAATCAGACCGGAACTATCAAAGTCGGAATATATACTAATGAACTTAAGTATTTCTATTCTAACTATAAAGATTACTATTATCTTCCATACGAAGATACTGCAATACATAAAAGCGTGGCTTTCTACGTTGATAAAGATTACAGAACCAGAGCCAAAGCCGCTAACTGTTACAGTAAAAAATCAGGTCGATTTGTTCCTGAATATAACGAAGGAATAACACCTTATTTTAAGATTGATTACTATGACAAAAAAAATTATTTTGAACTTACAGACGATGTATTATCTAATCTCGATATTATGCATACTTATGCGTGCCATATATTCGATGTTATGCTTGAACATCGTAGAGAAAAATAGGAAAATCACTTTATTTTAATTTAGTCATTTGGCTTTCGAATGACTAAATTAAAATTATATCTGGCATAATTAATAATAAAGACCTGTTATCTCTTAATTCTTATAATATTCATCTAAGTATACTTCAAACTCATCCATATTATTGTATAGCCATCTGCACATTTTTGTTCTCCAGAATGCAAAATCCAAATTTTTATCAGATTTATTTTTTAAATACTCTTTATATCCAAAACTACTTGCACTTCCTAATTCAGTTTTTTCAACTTTATCTATTTCTAAGTCATATGTATTATTTATCCAATTTTTCAGTTCATTATTATTGATAAAAATTGATTGTTCTACCATCTCTTCTTCTCTCCATTATAAATTCTTATTTTTTAAAGTTTCCGCCTGTCTGCATAATCATTCTTCACATCTGACATTTTCACTAGTTGCCCATTTAAGGGGAACACTATCTAACTCTGCTAATATTATATTCTATTAGCTCGTGATGTTACAACGATATTATATCACAGAATCATGTAGTGATATAATATCGTTGTAAATATGCATACTACTTCACTTTGTAATTTGTGCAAAATAACAAGGCTTCATCCAGCGCACTAATCACATCATCTTTTTGCATAGTATCATCATCATGAAAACTATATATTGGTATTATCTCTTCTAAATCTGATGTCTCTATATCCATTGCCTCAAAATACACGAATTGGTACGGGACATATTGTGAATTAGTCACTGAAAGCTGTGCCATACAATTTTTAAAATCAAAATCAATGATTAATGCCTCTTCATTGTTTTTTGATAGCATAATCTCATCTTGGTTCAGGCAATCCGATAAAACCCTTTCATACCACTCCCAAATTGATGTTTTTATAACCTCATAATTATAATCGCTCATGTTACTTACTCCCTTCTGCATATCTTACCAATAGATTTCTCTATCCCATTATTTACCCATTCTTTACAAACTTGTAGTATTTTATTTTTTCTTTTAACTTCATCCAATATTGTTTTATCCATTTATATCTCCATATTCTGTTATTCAATTTTAATTATATATGACCTTATATAATCAAAAAATATTTCTTTCTGTGATTCACCAATTAAGTCATATACTTCATTCCACAATTCTCGTTCATTCATACTATGTTCTCCGTCCTATTTTGTTATATTATACCTATATTTTGTCACTATTTAATCTATATCTTTCTATTGTAATTTCTTAAGTTGCTTCTGTATTTTCTACTAATTTTTCTGGAATATTGTAAAAAAACAAAATTCTTTCTAAATTTTTGGATGATAAATTTATCTCTAACAGTTCTCTTGCATGGAATAATGCTATCGAATATGCTCCTTCAATAAAACACAATGTTTGATAGTAATATTTTCATATACGCTCCTTTTTTCTATTGTATGGCAACTTTTGACATCAACAAAAAAATCATGTGGCTCATAGTAGTTGTATTTTTTATATTTATTTTCCGGAACGCTCGATTGAGTCATTGTCACCGTTTCTGCATCTATAAAACATAAGATAATTTCAGAAAACATTCGTAGCATTTCTTCATGACTCATTTCTCGCAAGTTACCTTCATATACAACATTATTATAAACATCGCTTGAAGTATATGTTCCTTTGGAATCTTCATCAATGAACATCATTTCCACATTATATACAAAAATAGATGTATGAATACCATAAAAATTAATAAAAAGATTTTCATTATTCCCATCAAACACTATTGTTCCTATTTCTTTCGATGAATCAATTTCAATTTCATCTCCGTCTTCTGACAAAAATCTAATCATTTTTTCATCCCACGAATTTTTAATTAGATATTCAACCATATTTTTTTTAAGTTCTTCGTTACTGAATTTCATACAGTATTCCTTATAATTCTCTCTCATTCAAATGTTGTCCCTTTCATGAACTGATTTTTAGGATATTTTGTTTGACATCTAGTACAAACCGGTATAACCTCATTATTTCTTGGTCTGATGGCAGGTGTCATAATAATATTAGCATTAGTATTTCCACCTAATCCTCTAAACACAATATTCTCTGCACATGTAGCATTACCCTTATAGTTTCTACTATTTTTTACCCCTACACATACCTCTCCTGTTCGGATATCCACACCTGCAACGACAGTAGCAATATTGCTTTGCTGTGTTTTACTTAGACCTTGAATTTTCGCAACTTCTGCATCCCTTGCTGCAATAGCTTTTGCAATATTATCATCTAATTTTTGATAATATTCATCCGGTAAAAATAGTTCTGTCTCTCTACCACTCTGGTCTTTATCGCCTTCGCCGCATCCTCAACTACATCATCCGCCAGTTTATGTTTTTCTTTGACTTTTTTGTTCCAGGTTCGGCACTTAGTCCAAATGGATCTATCTGCGTTACTGGGTTTCCATTGGCGTAGGCGTAACGGTTAAGACTTGGTGTGTTTGCGAGATTGCCTATTACTCTGTCAGCACTTATGAATCTCCTTAGTTCCGGGCTGTAGTATCTTGCTGTCATAACAGTATTCTTCTGTACCGCTTTTTATCCTATAGTTCTCATCATCATAAGTGTACTGCGATGATGATGTTTTTACAAGTCTTCCTGCACCGTCATAGGTTACATCTGCCCTGTATACTTCTGAAAAACACCTTTGTTGTCTCATCATCAAGTGATGAAATAAAACCATATATCATAAAAGCCAACCTCCTTTTTGTTGTTGGTTAACTTATGCCTATATGCGTCATTCTGAAAACAGTCTGTAGTTTCCAAAGTTCCTTAAAATCAGTAAGTAATATTTAGAAAAGAAGTTTAACACCCCCACAGTGGTTCATCTTAATTCTTAGTCGCACACTTTATTCTTCAGAAAATACGCAGGAAATCGGTCATATACAAAAATTCAAATGCTGTGACAAGAGACAGAATCTGCGGATTTATGGAACTATGCAATGTAAATGGCTGAGCAGGTTTGTGGCAATATTAGTTGATTTGATATTAGAAAAATCAGAATAAATCGAAACAGAGATGTGATGTTAGGATATGCGGATTAAGATTGGAGAATTTCGGTGGTATCAAAGGATGATAGTTTAAGATTGCTGGGGATTATCCATCATTGTCTAAGTTGTCTGTATTCATGAGACCCCAGCGAATTGTTTGTAAGCTGTCTGTGAATGTCATAATCCATCTTGAAGTGAAACTTAATTGCAATCAAATCTTGAAAAACACTTGTCTTCCTATGTTTGCAATATACATTCTGGCAGTTCTGTACTATAAAAATGAGCAAAAAGATATTCTTCTCACACCAACACAATTTGAAGAAAATTAACATAAAACCTCGTACCGAAATAATAAATGCAGGGTCGGATGCTTCTTACGTAAAATCAGATAATATAAGGTTTCCAAGCACTTATAAAAACATCAGTTCTGTGGAGCAACTATATTTCTACATTAACGGAAATGCCGATGCTATATGGGTTTCCAGCATATTCCGAAAACTTTGTCTGACACTTTGGTCTGAGTATAACGATTTGAATATCCTGCCCAAACTGCCAATGTACTCCATCTTTTTTATCTGTATGGTTTAATATCGTTATCTCCATACTTATTTACATGTTTCATTTCAAAGTTCATAATCAGTTGCTCTCGATGACGCTTATCGGGAAGTCTACTGGTATCTTCAAATTCCAACATATAATGTTTGTTAGAACGGTATAACTTACGCAATTGCTTCTTTGCCTTAGACGATAATGCAAATTTCCCTTTATGTGATTTTAACATTTCTGCTAAGTCTTTATGGTCTTGCACCGTAAAAACATAATCGTAATAATCTTCCGTTCCCAGATATGGGCAATCAGCATATACAAATACACATTCTGCATTATAGCTTTACAACACCCTACGGAAATCCCGATTCAAAATCTCCACATTCTGTAACCGCTTAGATAATTGCAGAATCCACTGCACATTTTTTTGTATATATCAGCCCTGTTCGTATCCGCAGATGTAGAAATCATAAATAATGGATTATCCATCCTACCCCTGTATGCACCAAAACTCACATAATAATATGCAACCGCCCTATTCAAATTTGACATAGCATTACCAGACTGTAAATCTTCCTTACATTTCTGAAACACCACTTCCGAATATGGCAACTTCATGACCTTACTTACAAATTCATTTGGTTTATCTCGGATAACCATATATAAATTAGTAAGATTTCCATTAATATCATTTACCACAACTTTCACATCCCAAGGTAAATAACAAAGCATGGCAATGCTACCGCAAAATAAATCGATAAAAATCTTACATCCAGACTGTTCAAATGCATTTACAACCTCCCTGCCTATTCTCGGTGGTTTCTTCCCGATATACGGAAACAATGTCTTAACCTTTTTCAAATCTTCTGTAGCCAGACTCTGTATAATTGCCAGTCTGATGGCTTCTGACTGATTATCAGTCCTAAATTTTCTTTTTAATAGTTCTACTTCTCCTTCTTCAATCCTTAAAGTTACCTTCTGCTTACTCAAACGAACTCCTCCTTTACGGATGGAGCATCTTCAATAGAAAAACTGCATCTGAATCAAGATTTCTGATTTGATGTTTTCTTGAGCCAGCTGAGCACTTTCTCTTCGTGAGATGACCAAAAGGCAGACTTTGGGCACGATATTTGAAAGAAGTAGACTGATATTCACAGTCTGGAAAAGAATTTGAAAATTATCATAGGAAAAACGCATTGTCTCCATAACACTAAGTGCCATGAAAACAATGCGTTCTAAGTCTTTGAAAAAAATATTCAGTTATAATTTCGGATGTACTTAAGTGCACCAGATGGCAATTTTCGCCCTAAAGTCTCTAAATTAATCTATGGATATCATCACCATAGGTGAGAGCCATTCCGATTATTTTAAAGACCGTGGTTAAATTTTTAGGTAGTGGACGTCCTTAAGTGGAGACATAATTATTCTGGAACAACATAATAATGAAAGTTATCATCCCAAACTAATGGTTTTATATTTTGTATCCTAGCAATTGCATAATTACAATTAATATAATTTTCACCACATAGCACTTCTAATTCATATTGAAAATCCTTTTCCTTTTTTTTCACTAAGAATTCCTTAATATGAATATGGTCATGATTTGCAAACATTGAAATCTCTTTCACTCCAAAAAAACAAATTTTAATATAAACCAAATCCCATTTCTCCCATTTTTTGGGGGGTGTCTTAACTAAATCACTAACTTGTACTTCCAAAACTAATTCCCCTCGTAAACCATTAGCTACTGCATTTATTATTTCAGCATTAGAAAAGCAAAATTCGTGTCCAAAAACATTTTCAAGTGTAAACCAATTATCAAATCCTATCATTATCTTTCCTTTCATTCCCATGTATATTTAGACTTAAAATAATAATGCCCTTTCATACCACTAACTTTTCCGTTTTGAGTGTTAGTAATTGGTCAAACATTAAAGTGTGACGGCTGATTTCCTACCCCATTTGTATATGTATGACCATATGAATGATCTTGTACAACAACATAATCTATAATTTCATTGTGTTCATTTTTTATGCCTTTTCCTCTTACATCATATGTCATTTCACGAGAATATATTATTTGGCCATTATAAATTATTGGGTCTCCATTAGCATTTCTCAACATAACCATGTTTTGAGAAACTGAGCTTTCATTAGCGTTTAATCCTAAATCTTGTTTAATATTATTTAATGCCGTTCTTCTACTTGTGTCAGTACCACTCTTGACAAAGACTCTTTACCCTTATAATTATCCAAGCCGATGACCATCCTCCGAAAAAAGAATACACTTCCCAAAGCCGACTGTTTCATCTGCTTAAAATAATATCACATATTTGCCATTTTCACTACACAATTTCGCCAGCGTTTTCCATGACTGGCATACGGTACTCCGTACCATTTTTCAACATTCCATAAATAATACTGATTAATCGTCTGGAAATACAAATCAGTGCTTGCTGACTGGTTTTTCCCTCTGCCTTACGTTTCTCATAGTATGCACGCACTACTGGATTTCGTGGTGTTCCTTTTGAGGATACCTGCACCATCTGAATCGCAAGAAAGTAAATCGTAGCTTGTAATCTTCTATTGCCTTGCTTTGTAGCAAAATCCTTACCTTTCCCACTGGATGATAAATGAAGCGGTGCAATACCAGCAAACTGTGCCAGTTTATTGGCATTGGCAAAGCGTTTGATATCACCGATTTCAGCAAGAATCTTCACTGCCGTGATGACATTTATCCCAGGAATGGTTGTAAGTGTACAATGAAGCATATCATACATTTTTTCCAGCATCTTATCGACTTCTGCCAGCTGTTTATCATAGTGCTGTAAATCGCTGACAATACTAAGGGTTACCATATCCCTTGCATCTTGGAAGTCATTATTTTTGACTTTGTCACTGGCAACAGCATCCAAGATTTTCTCGCAGGTCTTTGTTGAACACTTGTTGTGGCTTACAGGAACAAGTTCCTCACGCAAATCTTCCACACTCTTACCCTTCAGATATTTTCTGGATGGGTAATGCTCCCAAAAATATAAAGCTGTAGGTCTGCTAATATCGTTAAAAAACGACTTATACGACGGATATGCAATGCATAACTGTTCATGCAACTGATTCACCAGTCTGGTTCTCTGTTTCATGATATTATCCCTACGATGCACCAGCTGACCAAGTGACCAGTAAGTGTCATTTGGACACGCATCTGGTAGCTTATCAAGCATATTTAAAGTTGCCAGAGCAATAGCTTCCGCATCATCACTGTCACTCTTTCGGTACATGGCACCTCTGTGTTTTGCCTGACGATGAGAAATAGCGGTATTAACATCTTTTACAAGATACCCCTTATCAATGAGCCACACCGCTAAGGCTCTGCCGTAACCATACGCATTCTCCAGTCCGAATACTGCAGTTTTTTCATCAGTATTACTCTTCTTTACTTTAGTTACCAGCTTAGGAAAATCGGCTGGTCTGTTGGCGAAAGTAATCTCGCCCAGTTTGTTGTTATAGCAGTCAATCATAACTGCTGTGTGGGTCTCTTTATGTAAATCAATACCCACGTAAATAAAATCTTCTTTAATCATTACATCAACTCCAATCTCAATGTTTGGCAAAATAGTGGCAATCTCAACTGTTAAGCATCTTTCTCGAAATTACGCATCTTTTCAGCAACCAAGTGTGCAAGAGTGGTATAGCCTATCCACTTCTGGTCAGACGCAAAGTATTTTCAAAAGAAATACCGCTGACTTTCATGGAGATGGATACTTCCTGCAGAACGCAGGCTTCACGAAAGGCTTACGAATTGCTTTCGTGGTGTGTGATGTTAACTCTGAATACCGTCGTATTCAAGTTAATTCTGCTTTCTCTTAAAAAAAAAGACATTGTAACCATACCCCAAGTCCCTTATACTTTCAGCGATGTAGATTTACCAGCTGAGATGTTTCAAGGCATTTTATACACACCATATTTTCAGCTAATGGATTTGTGACACCAACTCATATAGTTACTGCTGTTACTCCCGTTACCGCACATTCATGAAACCAATAATCCATCTTATCAACACACACATTTCTTGCTGGCAGAATAAAAGAAAACTGCACCCTACTGACAAAATGCCATGTAGGGTGCAGTGATAAAATAATATATTCTCTTTTTCAGCCATTCTACCCAAAATATGCCAAGTTCCAATAACTACACCAAGATAGTTCCTTAAAATAACTGCCACCACCACAGAACCCACCAGTACCGCCATAGTTCCTAAACCAGTACGAATAAGCACTTTGCTACGAAGCCATAATTCGCCCAAATTTGCCGACAAAGACAATAGTGGCAGTAGTTACCACCAAACCCAGTAAAACGCAACGTAAGGCATTGTGTGCAGGCGTGAGGGGCAAGCCAAGCGGAAACCGCAAGACCATACCCCAAAGGCAGGAGCAGTACGGAAAAGCCTGCAAATTTACCCCACAACCAGTACGCACCGCCAAACTTACCAGCACCTATCAGCTACCACGTTTTAACACACCATCAGCAGAAATCATATGTGCCAGAATATCAAGGTTCATCAGTTCGAAGCACCGATAAGCATACTCCCACTGGGAATCACTCATCTTAAAACCTTGTGCCATCATTCCCTTTGCTTTCTGCTCACTCTCCACCATACTGGCAATGACTTTGGCAACTGCTGGTCTCCACTGCTTGCCATTGCCAATATCAAGATAAGGCTCCGCTACAAAATGAAGAACGATACCACTTTCATGACAGAACCTTGCAAAGGTATACGCCTGCCGAACTGACGCAAAACGATTACAGCTAACGGTATAAACTACATCTCCACTCTGCAGAACCGATGTAAGTTCACCAAGACTTCCAGCATTATAAATGTTATTCCCCCGAATCTTCTTACTTCTGAAGAACACCTTTGTTGTCTCATCATCCAGTGATGAAATAAAACCATAAATCATAAACACAAGCCTCCTTTTCATTGTTGGTTAACTTATGTCTATATGCGTCATTCTGAAAACAATCTGTAGTTTCCAAAGTTCCTTAAAGTCGGCAGGAAATGTTTAAATGATTTGTTTAAATTTATACACTTTTTTCATCTTATATTTTGATACCACACTTCATACTTCAGAAAATACGCAAAAAATTGAGCATATACAATAATTCAAATACCATGATAAACGAAATATTCTGCGGATTTATGGAACTATACAGTATCGGTGGATGAGCAGGTTTCTGGAGATATTAGTTGATTTGATATTAGAAAAATCAGAATGAATCAAAACAGAGGTGTGATGTTAGGAGGTGTGGATTAAGATTGGAGAATTTCGGTGGTATCAAAAGATGATAATTTGAGATTGCTGGGGATTATCTTAATTGTCGGTATCTAAGAGACCCCAGCGAATTTTCAGTAAGCTGTCTGTGAATGTCATAATTCATCTTGAAGTAAAACTTAATTACAAAAAAATCTTAGAAAATGGCTGGATTTCTAAAGGAAAAGAGCTCCTGTAATATCTTTGATAGCAAAATCAAAAGAATCCGATACCGTCTTTATGACAAAAATCTGTATGCGATTTACCGCTTTTCTAGGCAATATTTGAGTCGAAATTACCGCTTTTTTTGACCATTTTTTATATCTGAAATACCGCTTAAGGAGATTTATTTTACATACAAAGAAAAACGCATTGTCTTCACAGCACCAAATACCATGAAAACAATGCGTTTTTTTCTTAAGATAACAATATTCAGTTTTGATTTTAGATGTCCTTAAATGCACCCATAAAGCAAATTTCACTCTAAGGTCTTTATTTTAATCTTCTTGGATCTTTCTCTACTTCAGATCTACTTCGATTAATTTAAAGACTATAGTTTGTGTTTTATGTGGTTGGTGTCCTTAAGTGGAGACATAATAAATATTTATTTGTAGCAC
>NZ_JAHLQC010000027.1 GCF_018918265.1 Falcatimonas sp. MSJ-15 | reverse complement strand
ATGCACATGTAATACCAATATCAGGAAAATCATACAGATTAAAAGACCACTTAAAACAAACAGACTAATTGTACATTTTTATATAATATTTTTTGTACATTAAGTCTTGACATTTTATAGCTGTGACAGTTTTAACCTCATCCACTACAGAGATGTACTCCTCAGAGGATAGATATTTACAAAGCTCTTTAGCTACCCACTCCTCGCGTAAATTCTCACTAAACATTCTACGTTTTACTAGAGTATCAAACTCCGCCTCCATCTCCAATTTCTTAGCCTTACGCATTTCTACAGGCTTATCCTTTAACTTCTCGATAGTCTTATTAGCTCCTGCAATAGCTTTAATAATTTCAGAGTATGTATGAGGCTTTTTTGCCTCCTCTGCCAGTCTAGCCTCCTCTCGTCTAATTCGTCTTTCTTCAAATTTTTGTTTAATACCTAAACTTGCTCTATATGTAGCCCAAGCATCATAAGTACCTGTATGAGGCTCCCCTGCTCTTTTTGCCTCCTCATACTCAGCCTGCAACTTCTCACTAAGCTGTTCAAATTCTGCATTATTCATTTTCTTTTCCTGCCTTTCTCTTTAATAAATGTTTTCCGCAACTAGAGGCGGTTATCATCATACTAGGTCTACCTCTTTTACCTGTCTGGGGATACTCTGCTATCAGCTCTCCACGCTTTATCATGTTTGTAACTGTTCGCCTCGTCACTCCCAGCATATCCATAACTACCTCTACTGATAATAGCTCCATACTTTCCACCTCCTGCTCTCATAAGTAAGGGCACATTTTAAGGAAAAATATGCATAATTTATGGAAAATTTTTCAAAAAAAAAGAACCCAGATCACTAAAGATCTGAGCTCTCTTAAGTTTCTTTCCCTGTTAAGCTGATGTAAACCTGATTTACAAATTTTCCACAAGGTAAAGATAACGATAAGGTAGTTTCTGTATTTAGTATTATACCTCTAAAAGCCTCATTTTACAAGGAATTTCTAGCCTCATAAGTGAGTTAGATATTACCACTAAAGCCTCCTCCTGCATCCGTTTTTATCTCTATCCCTACCTCCTGCATTTGAGACATACTAAGAGAGGAAAATGGTAGCTCCATCTGTACTCTCCTATGCTCCTGCTCTGGAGTTTCGTAAAATCTCTCTAATTTTTTCTTTTTAGAATTTGATTTATCTAAATAATAAGGATCGTGCTCTCTTAACCAGAGATCCGCCGGATCCTCCTCTCTCCTGTTACCTATCATCTTTTTACCTCACTAAATATTCTCTTATACATTTCCTTAGATTATAAGGTAGAGGGGCTAAAGAGCCGAAAGGCTCTTACTATCCCTCTACTCTTTTCTTTTATATTCTCTTATATATTAGTGTTCAAAATGGGTATACCGCACCCTCTTTTAGTATACCCATTTTGAATATAGGTCTATATCCATTTTGAATATAGAGTTATATTCATTTTGAACATAGCTCTATATTCATTTTGGATATACCCTATTACTGTGCATTGCATTTTACAATTTTGTTAAATGGAATTACTGTTTATGATGTTTTCTAAAATATTCCTGTGGCTTAAAATCTCCCTCTTTACTGTAGTCATTCCATCCAGTAGGCTTTAACTCATTGTGCCTTAGTTGCGTAAGTTGGTCTATTTTTATCTCTGGGTATTCCTCTATCAGCTCCTCTAAGATTTCTGCATTTACTCTGTATTGCTTTCCAGCAACATTCCCTCTTTCTCCCTCGCTCTTTTCTTCTATTGCTTGTGATAATACCTCTATCTGGATCAGATTACTTTCCTCTAATAGCTTTAGATTTCTTATCAAAGTACTTTTAGGAACCCCTGTTACATCTTCCATTGTTTTATAGCTCATGTTACAACATCCGTTTTTTCCGTGGGAAAATCTAAAAATAAGTGCATACAGATCCTTAGCTACTCCTGCTAAAGGCTCCATTTTAATTCCACCCTTAACAACTTTTTTTGTTTTTAGTTTGCTCATCCAATAATACACTGTGTAAAAATTTGTATAATCCATCGCCATTACTTTTCCCTCCTTACAGCTCTTAAGTGAGGGATCTTAGTATTATTGATCTCCTCCACCTCTTTTTTAAGGTATCCTTGTTTTACCATGCTACCAACCAGCCTTATTAAGGAGTTAATCTCCATCCCTGTAAAATCCGCTAAATACCTGTAGCCTCCAGAGTACTCTCCAGCATCATATACAATAGCGTACACTACTAAGGCGTTACCCTTTAGCCCCTCCTGTGCCATCCAGCTATACAGCTTTATTTCTTCATTTCCTGTTATCTGTTTTCTCATCGTGCTCCTCCTTACTTTCTGATACGAAAAAGAGAGAGGTAAGGCTCATTTACCTTAACCTCTCTCCAGATCGGAAAGAATTACATAGCATCGAATATTGAAAACTAAAGGCTATCATGTTATAATAGCCCCTAGAAAATGTCAGTTGCTTATATGCGGTTATGGTATCTGGTTTACCTTAATCCCTGTGTAGTACTGCCAATACTTTACAGGATCTGATATAGCATCTCTTAGGAGGTGCTTTTTTCTTTACCCTCTCTAGGTTCCCCTCTATTATATCTATACCCCTATCATTTTGCAAGTATCTCTTGTGCATTTTTAACAAGTTATACACCTCCTGTATGATATGTTATTGTGCATTTATTATATAACCCTTATATAAAATACCTCTAAAATCAATTTTAAGAGGCTTTACTCTCATCCCCTTACACTTATCCATATAAACATATAAAACGCCTACAGGAGGCACAGCGGAGCCCACAGATGCAATACTAAAGGAGCTAACCCACACTCCAGCGGATCAGCTCCCATATATCAGCAATTTTCTATTAAAAATCGGCTCCATGCTACAGCATCATCCTCCCCATACAGCATACTGTTAGCCTCCCTGTATGGGATCCTGTAATCAGCCTTAGGATCATCCTCCATTAAGAGGTATTTCCTGCTAAGCTCTCTCGCCTCGTTCTGGAGGTGGTGCCTAAACTGGTGGAGAAATGCCTCCAGATCTGGATCTGCTAAGTAAATCTCCTTAGTTTGGAGTACATAGCTGTTATCCCTTACCCCACAGGTAATAACAGGGATCCTAACCATGTACACCTCCGTTAACTCTGTATCTAGCTCTCTTATCAGCTCCAGCCTCTTTCTAGGATCCGCCTGTTTATATCCCTTTGCTAAGGTATTAGCTACAGGCTCCAGAGCCTTACACTTCTTATAGAGGCTTTTATAAAGCTCTACTCTCTCCTCTATCGTCAAGCTCTACGCCTCCTGTGCCTGTATGTTAAAAGTCATACTATTTAAGCTCATACCGTACAGCATAGACAAACTAAAGCCCTGTGCCATCTCTGGAGATCTCTCTCCTGCCTCCCAGCTCTTAACAAGTTCTACAGATACTCCCATCTGCTCAGCTACAAACTCTACGCTAACTCCAGCCTTTTCTCTTGCCTGTCTTAAATTTAATTTACTCATCTTACATATCCTCCTTTAGTTTTTATCTATCTAAACAGCCATACTATAAGCTGTATAGTTCTTGCGGATCCGCTTAATCCTCCATGTAATACTAGAATTTGCCACATGAAAAGCCTTAGCACAATCTGAGAGGCTGTAACCCATGAGGAGGAGTGTAACCATGTAGCGATCCTTAGCCTCCAGCCCCTCTAAGTACTCATCTACCTCTATCTGAGTAAACCTATCACAATCTAAGCCTCTTACATCGTCTTTGTGGATCTCTACCAGTTCCTCATAGCTGGCTGGATCCATACCGTTATATCTCTTCTGACAAGTTACCTCATTGTAGAGGCGGTTTAAGTGCTGGCGTACAAATACCTTAAGAGCTGTGGTAAAAGTAACGCCTCTGGTAGGATCAAAATTATCTACCGCCTTTATAAGAGCTATGTAGCTCTCACTGAGGAGATCCTCTATCTCATACTTAGGGATCCTGTAATCCATAACGATAATGTGTAAGAGCCCTGCGTTTTTCTCTAGTAATGCTCTAAATAAATCCTCATTGTGAGTAGTCTGGTACTCTATAACCAGATCCTCATTAGTTCTCTCCTGTAAATTCCTGTATTCCTGCATATCCTTTACCTCCTGTTGTTTTGTAGGTGCTCCTACTTCTTAATTTGCATTATAGTAGGTGCTCCTACTCTTGTCAATAAAAAATTCCTCACTTTTGAGGTAAAACTTTTAAAACAGAAATGATTATGTTATTATAGGGGAGGTATATAAAATATGTTGGGAGCTGAGAAAATGCCTACTTCTAAGGAGCGTTTAGATTATATTGAGAGCTGGAAAAAAGATAATACTGATCTTATCCGTATCAGAGTACCTAAAGGAAAAAAAGAGGAGTACCAGAAACTAGCGGAGAGATCTGGAGCTAAGAGCCTTACCGCCTACATTACAAGCGTATTAGAGGAAAAGCTAAAGGAGGAGCACTAAGCCCCTCCTAATTTTTTGTTATTTTTCCTTATGCAATTTATCTTTGATCTCCAGCCCCACCAGTACCGCTAAAAGGATCATAGTAATATACTCTACCCAGTTAGGGCTCCTCTGAGGCTCTGTAGTTCTTTCTGGAGCGTTTACAGTACTTACCTCATTAACTGGCTGTATCTGGCTCTCCTGCCCCTCTGAGGCTGATATGGAGATATTGTAGCTATCTCCTGTGATCTCCAGCTTTACATCTACGCCCTTAGCCTCAATATTGATATTCTTATCAGCTATAGAGGTACTCTGTGGAGCCTCTGTAGTGGCTGTATATGAGCCTTTAGCCTCTGGAGTGGATACAGTTACAGGTACCGTAACATTTACAGGCTGTAAGGCGTTTGTGGAGGCTGTGGCTGGCTCCTGCTTATCCTGTTGATAGTAATTATTTACGGTAGAGCTATTGTTACTGTTTTCCGTTCTGGAGCTTTCACTCCTGCTATTATCCGTATTACTCACAGAGGAGGTGTTTGTAGTATTTCCTCCTACTGAGGAGCTATTGCTAGTAGTGCTGTTATGCTGGCTGTTGTCTGTAGTACTATGATCGCTATTATCTGTAGTAGTATCTCCTCCGCCTGTCTGATCTGCATTACTAGGAGTAGATGGCTTAGGATCCTCTGTAGATGGTTCTGTGGTGTCTGGCTTATCTGGCTCTGTTGGTTTAGGATCCGTAGGCTCTGGATCTATTGGAGTTGGATCTGTCGGCTCCGTAGGTGTGGGATCTGTTGGCTCTGGATCCGTCTTACCCTCATCCCCTCCACTAGGAGGCGTTACTGGATCTGGTGTAGATGGTTCGGTAGGTTCTGGATCTACTGGCTCTGTTGGATCTGGCTTAGTAGGTTTTTCTGTAGCTGTTAAGAATTTCAGATAATCCCCAGAGCCTCCTACTGAGGTATTAGTATCATCCTCCCACCCTGCATAATAGAGCTTATAGTAATCTAACCAGCTATCAAACTGCTCCTCTGTGGTGCTGTTGGTATATGTTCCCTCGTTTGCTATGTCTGTTCCCTGTACTGTGGCTGTATTGCTCCAGATCAGAGAGTTATCTACCTCTAGGGAGCTGTTGTTATAGATCCCTCCGCCTATTCTGGCGTTATTCTCTTTGATCTCAGTACCTTTTACTGTGAGAGTGCCTCTGTTGTATACGGCTCCTCCCATCTCATCCGCCCAGCCTCCTTTTAGAGTACAGCTATTAACTAAAAGAGTACCAGAGTTAAAAATATGGCTACCATAGCTGGCACTATTCCCATCAAAGCTACAGCTACTAAGCTCTACCTCTCCAGAGCTGATATTTATAGCTCCTCCGTTATCACTCTGATTAAAACATTCCGTAAAATCGCACATACTAAAATAAGCATTTTCGTTAATCTCTACAAATGGCTCTGTACCTCCCACCTCCGTAGAGTTTCCATCAAAAGAGATCATCCTAAAAGAGGCTTTGTTATCGGCTCCATAATCTCCAGATACTACCAGCTTAGCCCCTGCCTCCATACGCCTAAGAATAACTGCTTTATTCTCAGACATATTAAGATCTACGATAGCTGGGATCGTAATAGTGCCCTGTATGCCTATTACATCATTATCCTTAGCCTCCGCTATCGCTGTATACAGTGATCCATAATCCTTTACAATAACTGTAGGATTATCTTTCTTAGTACTTGCCTGTACTCCCAGCGTGTTACATAACAATACTAGCACTAAGGCTACTATTGCCACTCTCCTTAACTTTCTTTTGTTCATCCTGTAAATCCTCCTGTATTACTTATTTAGCCCCTGTATGAGGCTATGAGAATATTATACAGGAGGGCATAAGAAAAGAGCTGTAAACCATTAGTTTAATGATCTACAGCTCCATGCTCTTATATTTCTCCATTGTCTCTCAGATATTCCAGAAAGCCATCACAGCCCTCCTCTACATCGTTATAAGTCTCATCAAAGTTACCTGTATACCACGGATCCGCTATATCCCTGCTTGATCCTGCAAAACTGAGGAGCTTGTATATCTTCCCCTCTGGATCATTGTTTAGCATCCTGTTAAGGTTCCGTATGTTAGCGGTATCCATGCCTATAATATAATCAAACTTATCATAATCGGCTAATGTGATCTGCTTAGCTCTATGAGGCACTAAAGGGATCCCTACCTCCCTCAGCTTGTTTACTGTGCCTCTATGTGGAGGGTTTCCGATCTCCTCCCTACTCGTTGCAAAGCTATCTATGATAAACTGATCCCCTAAGCCAAGAGCGTTTACCTTGTGGGTAAATACGCTCTCACTTAAGGTTGATCGACAAATATTACCATGACAGCAGAAAGCTACTCTTATCATTGTTTCCTCCTGTTATACCGCTATCGCTACAGATAGCTTATTTTGTCCTGTTTGTATGGTAAAGTACAGATATTGCCGTGGCAAATGAATAATATTTTTATCATAGTAATTGTTTGCTCCTTTTTGCCCGGAAATGCCGTATTTTGTGGGTATTTCCGAGGTTATGGTTAAATTATTGTTTGATTGTCAACTAGGCAAATTATAGCATAATTTAGCAAGTTGTGACTACCTGTTAGTAGTAGAAATAGTAGTAAAAGTGGAAGTCTTACTACTAAGGCTTTTTCATCAGTTTTTCCGCTAACACTTTACCACGCGCTTCTATAATTGCATTGATAGTCAGGTTTAATATGTTTTTTTCTCATTTTGTAACCATTAAACACAAACTTGAGAAGTTCTGCATTTTCAAAAATTTTTTCTATTTCTAATGTTTCTTTATTTTCATCAAACCAATTACTCCAATGTGATTCTTCTTTAGAAGAATCTTGTATATCTAGATACAACAATTCCAATCTATCCTTATATTTGCGATAATTTCCTTTTACTGCATTATACTTTCCATTAGGACACTTCATGTAATTACCTAACGTATGAGTATTCTTTGCGAATATATTCAATTGCTCTAAAAGTTCATCTAAACAAGTTCTTTCTATGCCCTGTTTTGCGCAAAACTCGTCCTTATATTTATTGTCAAATAACATTTCATAGTTTTCATATATTTGACCCATATATGGCATATAGTCACCTGCATAATATCTTAAGAAAGCTTTGAAAAATGTTGCAAACGAAAAAATACAGTCAATATAATAATTGTCAACTTTTTCCTTTTCACAATACCAATTTAACTTAACCGCTATGCATTTAGGTACATCTTGCTTCAACACCTCATCTGGATCAGGATAGTCACCGGATTTAAATCTAATCCATTTTTTTAAATTATCTTCATGCGCACTACAGGACATTATCCAATCTTTAAAATCTAGCTGATTCACATTGTTCTCATTTACTATCATTAATAAGTTCTCTTTATAAAATTGCACCAACATGCCCCCTTTATTTTAACTTAAGCAAATAGAGTAACAAACACGCTCAGTTATACAAGTATTCAACGAACTATACTTCACTATCACCTCTCAGATTATCATCTCCTCAAGCGCATTCTTCTTACAATACTCATTATGGAATTCTTTCATCCATATATACTTATGCATAACATCATCAGAATAATTTTCCGCTAAATTAGTTCGAATAAAATCCTTTATATACCCTATTTCTTCAATTTCAAAATCTTCGGAAAAGGCTTGCGCAATACAATAGAAATCCACTACATACTCATCATATGCAACCTTTTTTATAAATCTACTCGGTTTATCATGCACTTCATTTTCTATAATATTTCTAGAAATTCGAATCGCAGGATTATGATAATCAGCATCTATTTTATACGCAGAAACCAAACCTTTTCCCAAAATAAATCTGTTTTTATAGTAATATATATCACCATAATCTATGCAGCCTTTTACGGATAATCCTAATTGTATAATTAATTTTCTTTGCAACAGTCCCATTCGTGTGACTAAAACTGATAAATTCTTACACAGAAATATCATATTATCTGAAAACATATGAAATTCTATTGTAGCATCATCGCCTAACACAGATGGATATTCGGCATTTTCTTCAAGTATAGAATCAACAACTCCAGCAATTTCATTGCACATTGTTTCAAATATGCAAGTTTCCATTGTCTTCATCATATACTGCATACCATTAATATCAATATATCCTATATACATCTTCTCCATTTTCCGTTTAGGCATCGGATATGAGTTTTCTTCAATGAACTTCTTTATCAATTCGTCTTCTTCTTTTCCTTCTGCCTTATATAAGTCTGCAAGACTAACCATAGTACCCTTCTCCCTTCATATGATTTCATAAACATATTAACATAATTTACTGCTATGCTTTGCATTAAGAATCAATAAATTAACTGCTCCCATTTGCAGTTCTAATAAACACTGTATTTTTTATTCTAACATTTAATATTATATCGTAACCCTTATCATTTTTCCATAGAAAAAACGCCCCAATAACCCCGGAGCGTCTCTGCTGCGTAGCATTGCTACACTACTTTAAACATTTTCTGCGATACCGCTTTTGCATCATTTTTCTTTTCAATCTCTGCCTGTGCTTTTCTGAATTCTTCCATTCGTTTCAGTTCTTCCTCGGCATCATCAAAACTGATATGTATGTACACGTTCATCGTGACGCTGATATCCGAATGCCCCATGAGATATTGTAAGGTCTTCGGATTCATTCCTGACTTTGCCATATTGGAGCAATAGGTATAACGGCACACATGTGGAGTGATGTTCGGTATCTGCACTCTATAAATATCGTTGTATCTGCCAACCATCCGATTGAATCTATGCTGCCAGTGCATTGCCACAAGTGGATTGCCATCATCATCGTAGAAAAGAAATCCGGTATGACTGTCAATTACTTTTTCCATCTTCGGTGGCTTCCTGTCCTCAATAATGGCTTGGAACATCTGTGCCACATCCTCTGTGATTGGCAATACTCTTGTTCCTGCATCAGTCTTTGTGTTTTCTATGATATATCGCATATCTGATGTTCTCTGCAACTGGTGGTCGATATTTACAGTTCTGTTTTCAAGATCAATGTCCTTCAACGTCAGTCCACAAAATTCCGATATTCGCATTCCCGTATGAAAAACCATCTGCATAATAGAATCTGTAGGCTTTTTGGGTGTTACATTTGTATTGGAAACTGTCGCCATGTTGTCAAAAAGTAATTCTTTTGGAACGCCTCCAAACTTTTTGAAACTATTAATAAGTCCTCTTGCAACATCATCGAATCTTTTTTGTGCGGTCATTTCAAGATGGGCATATCTTGAATATTTCAGTGTTGTATGCAGAACGTTTATAACGAATTTCTCGCCATATATGTTAGTAATGCTGATATCCTCCTTCCAATCTACCTGTGCCTGTTCTCCCGGATTTTTTTCAAATCTTGGATGCCCCTGTGTTCTGGCTTTAGGTTTTAGTTTGTTGACAGTGACATATCTGTTGAAGTTTGAATATGAACCTATTCGGTTTACACCATATTTCTTTAACATGAACTGATATACCCCCTGAACTGTAATTCTTTTGATAGCCAGTTTGTCTTTTATTTCATTTCTGTATTCATCTAATTTACTTCCTTTGTTTCGTTTATCAGGCCTCCCTTCATAACCATTGTGGTATTTTTTAACTGTTCGCCAGTCCATACCATACTTTCTTCCCAGAGCAGCATAGTTGGGCTTGATATCAAGACTATCCATAACTGCCAGTTCTCCTTTAAAATTGTTTTTCATGTAGTGTTCACCTCCATAAGGAAGTGTAACAATACACCTAAAAATACAAAATAAGAATGTAGGTTTTCCGACATTTTTATATGCCATATTTCCTACATTCTTATATTAGCATTTGCAATAATCAAAATAAGTCGTTCTCTTTCTTTTGGTATTTATAATATGAATACACAATTTTTGTTTTCATGTTGCCTTTGATGTTCATTTCAAATTTATATAATCTTGTAAATCATCTGTCCACATAATTTTTTGAAATTACTAAACCCACATTTTTAATAATTTTTTATCATTCCCAATAAACACTATTTTCCCTATGAAATCACACTTTTAGAAATTTCAAATTCAAAATATCGATACACCTAGTTGACTTTTTCAACAAAAATTTCTTTACACACTTATACCAAAATTTCCACATTTCTATTTCAGTACATTTTCTCCAGTCAGCCTTAGTTGTTCCAAAATCTTAAACTATTTTTTCAAAAATAATTGAAATGTATGCTCTCTACAATCTTCTCACTAGTCCTAGAAAATGTAACAATTTTATGTAGTGATAACCACCACCCTTTGCTTTCTGCAATCGTCCACGTTTTAATTTCAATGCTATCTCCAACCGCTCATACACATCCAACAGTTCAAACATACCATTTACAAAAATCTCATTAGGATTTTGCGTGTAGATAGAATAATTCGGTCTGTCGATTGCTCTGATATCCACATTGTTTTTTTAAGTTTCCTATGTAACAGAACTTTCACCAAGTCTGACCGCCACAAACGGTTTGTTGACAGCACAACAATATATTGAATTTTATTTTTTTCAATGAAGCAAGCATATCAAGCAGACCGTCATGCTCAATACTCATTTCGTCCTCGTTGGCTTTCGCTCCGCTGATACCCTCGTCCTTGAAAATCTCTACCAAGTTGTAACTTTTGGAACTGCAATATTTTTCAATTTCTGCTCGTTGCTCCGCTAGGGAATATCCCTGTTTGACTTGTCCTTCTGTTGATACCCTTATGTAACCATATACATTTACAATGTTGTTTTCCATGTAACCGAACCTCCGTTATAAAATAATTTTTTATAACAGCAATTCAAATTCCGGTTATAAATCATGGAAACAACACTAATAATTAAATCGGGAAAAACAATAATCATATTATTTCAACTTTTTTGCTATCATAGTCAAAATATAAATTAAGCATAGTACTTACTGTACCTTGCCAGAACAAAGAAATCCCAATTTAAAGGCTTCTTCATCCGAATAACCATCCCTATGTATATACGACGCTAATGCTATCATTTCATTTTGAAAAATATATAAAAACTTATCAAATCCCGAATTGAACATATTTGCTTCAACCAAAGCATTTGAATCTAGCAAAAACGCTTTAACACTCTTTTTCTTGTTCTCAATTGCATAAGTAATCCTGTGATTTCCATCTACAACCAGCCATTGATAGAACTCACCAACTGTCAGCGGCACAATAATAATCGGTTGTGTTTTTATTTTTACTTTATCTGCTGTTGCTGTCCAACTAATTCTTCTATTCACATTTGTAAATTCTTCTATTCTAACATCGATTGCACTATCTGATGAAATATTTGACTGCTCTATGCTCTGAATTAAACGTGATACTCTAAAATGAATAAACATACTATTACTTTTATATTCTATTGGTATCTGAAAATTTTCTGGAGCCTCTGTTTTTTCTTTCAACATAAGCATTTTAATTTTAGGATTATAATAATCCCTACAAACAGAATCATCTAGAGATTTTAGTTTTTCCATCCATTTATCAAGATATATTTTTTGAATATCTTGCGAATTGAATACTTTCATCTGCAATAATTCCTCTTTCCAAGCCATATAATCTACGTTATATATTTTGTCTGACATAAAATCTACCGGCATATTAATCTCCTTCTTTTCACATTTTTGATAAATATCAATTATATATACTTATAATTCAAAAAAGAAATAAGTAAATCATAGGTAAAAACTTAATCACAAATTGTTCAAAAGCCCTATTTTACTACATTTCAGCCATTTTATTATAGACTGCCGTGGCAGATGAATAAAATTTTTATCATGCCTTAAAAACTCCTTGAAAATACTGATTTTCCTTGATTTTACACCACTTTCTACGATTTGCTGTGATAGATTGTTTTCTTCGTTTTCGACGCATATCGTGGCATAAATTCGTATATCTTGTCATCCAAATTTCATCCTCTGCTCCCAGATGCGTATATGTATTCAATGTTACATGTCCCCATCATATATTACCGCAAAGTGCTCGTGGGATTCGCCAATTCTTTAGAGCTCCATTTCACACTCATAGCACTTAAATTTCTTTCCGTGGTATTCCTCATAATCTGAGTTTCCGTTTAGATGCATGCCACACTTTTCCATCACTTTTCTGCTACCGATATTTTCTTCAAAAAAGCCAGCCACGACCTTTTTAAAACCCATCTCACGTAATTCGTTTATTACTGCATTCACCGCTTCCGTTGCAAATCCCTGCCCCTTAAAAGCTGGGTCAATGACATATCCCAATTCAATAGCTTCATCGTCATAACCGCAATCGTTGACAAATCCAATCATATAACCATCCAGATAGACGCCATATTCGAGATGGGCTGTATCATTAATCTGACTGAATTCAATCAGTTTGTCAGCCAACGCATAAAACTGTACTTTTTCAGAATAATCAGGCACCATAAATGTTGCCGTAATCTCCGGATTACACATCATTTCTGTGAGACGCTCTCTGTCTTCTTTACGATAAGGACCTAATGTCAATCTGTCTGTAATGATATGTTCTTTTTTTAATATTTGCCTGCTCATCGCTCTGTTTCCTCCCTTACTGATATACAACATTGATAATCACGCCTTTATTGTGACAAATCACAGCTTGCCAAATTTTTTAAATAAAATATCAACTTTTTTCAAAGAAACATTTTATACATTATTCAAGCCTGTCAAAACGCAAAAGAAAATTTTATAACACTTTTTCGTACAAATTGAACCATGGAAGTCCGTATTCTTCATACCCGAGACTAATCGTGTCAATGAACTTATACCCATTTTTTTGATATAGTTTTTCCGCAGGTATATTTCCCTTTGCCACATCAAGTCGTATGCTGATACAGTGCTCTTTCTCTGCAAGATTCTCAACATATTTTAGAATCTCCATTCCAAAGCCCTGATGCAAACAGCTTGGGTGAACCGCAAACGTATATAAGACATAGATGCGTGAGTAATCATTTTCTGTAAGCCATGTGACATTTTTGTACCCATCCTCAGGTTTGTGACTGAGAATAAATGTACCAACAATCTTATTTTCTTTCTCTACAACAAATAAACTCTCTTCTCTTATCCCTTTTTCAGCATCCTCACGAGTAGGATACACTCCCTTTTTCCAACCCGGATAGTTTTCATGTACTTCTAGATAGTCACACAAATCATTATATAAAAACTCAATTTGTTCTAAATCCGATAATACTGCCTTTCGTATTTCTATCATGTCTTTCCTCCATGCAAATTCCAGTTTGTAAAACGCATTCATTTCACATAGGTGCATTATACCACAGTTTCTGCGCAAATGCTAATATAAGAATGTAGGAAAACCTACACGCTTATATGATATTTTATGTAACTTAATTTTTCTCAATCATATACTGCATCTGATCCTTTAGTCTGTAGGATGGCCCATTTATGTTTATAACAGAGCAGTGATGAAGCAGTCTGTCAAGCAGAGCATTAGTCAGTACGGGCTCCTGAAATATATCAGACCACTTAGAGAAGGGACTGTTAGTTGTTATTATTGTTGACATTTTCTCGTATCGCTTGGCTATGAGATTAAAAAATAGATTGGCTGAATCAAATGGAAGTTCGGCAGTCAGTGATATGCTCCTGTCTGGTTCATTGGAATTTTTAGAATGTATTACTTTCCTCTGATCATCCAATCCCCAGTCTTTTACCATCTGCATAATAGAACCTGTAGGCTTTTTAGGTGTTACATTTGTATTGGAAACTGTCGCCATGTTGTCAAAAAGTAATTCTTTTGGAACGCCTCCAAACTTTTTGAAACTATTAATAAATCTCCTTGCAACATCATCGAATCTTTTTTGCACGGTCATTTCAAGATGGGCATATCTTGAATATTTCAGTGTTGTATGCAGAACGTTTATAACGAATTTCTCGCCATATATGTTAGTAATGCTGATATCCTCCTTCCAATCTACCTGTGCCTGTTCTCCGGGATTTTTTTCAAATCTTGGATGCCCCTGTGTTCTGGCTTTAGGTTTTAGTTTGTTTTTTCACAAAGGATAATAGCATATAATACAGGGAGGGGGTACACTTAAACCACAGTAATTTAAGTACCTAGCATATAACTGTATAGGTGCAATTATTGGCTCTTAAATTGTTCAAATATAGCTTTTAATTTTGGATCATTGCCTAGCGCATTATCTTGTAATTTTTTCTGTGCTTTATTCTTACTTTTTGCAGGCTTTGAATCTACAAATTTTTGCGTTTTCTTATATTGATTTTTCTTTGCAGCTGTTCTGAATGATTTAGCAAGTTTTTCATTATATCTTGCATTTGAAATAAAATCAGCACATTTTGTATATCTTATCCACACTTTATCACATTGTATTGATTTTGAATTAGCACATTTCCCATACTCTCTATAATGGCACACTTTCTTTTCCTGTCGGCAATATGCCAATGCTTCATAATGTGTTTCTATGTATGCTGATACACCTTGCATTTGTTGTACGCTCGTTTTCATATTTTACCACTCCCCTAACCTACTATTGCATGTTTTATTAGTTATTACGCCTCTGTTTTTCCGTAATAAACTTCTCAACAAAAACAATATCATTTTCCCAGTCTTCTATTGAGACTGAAAAATCTTTATTATATTGTTGATTACGCATAAATATCAAGCCCTGTAGATGCTTTATAATTTCATATCCTTTCATTATTTTATTGTCAATGACATATTCGAGAATCCTATGTCTTTGATTTTCACTTAACCCATGAATTCCTGCTTTATACCCATATAGAGCTAATTTAGAAAATTCTTGAAGACCATCTGTTAGCATCGGAATAGAACCATCATTACACATATTAAGAACTATTTTAGGGAAGAAATTTCTTTTATGCCAATATTTAATTTGAGTTTCAGATATATAATATCTTCCAGTTGTTTTATTATATGCAACTAAAATTGTATTTGTTCTATTTGTGTGAAGGTCTTTAATTGTCATCTCATAATCTATCGTCTGAGAAGGATTTAATTGTAAAAATCCTTTGAATACATATAGTTCTACAATACTATTATCAGATAAAGTAGTTATGACTTTATTTGAACCATGTCTTTCATCTTCATACAAGCTATAATTCGATCTTTGGGTAGTTGTATTCGTTTTATTGTTATTTTCTGTTGGATAATAAAAGGTATTATTTTTAAATACTTCTTTATTATATTTACATTTCAAAGAATATGGGATACATTTTTTGTCAGCAAAAATGCACCATCCTTTTTTATTACAAGGACAATTTTGTTTTACCTTTTCTTGGGTTTGATTGACTTTTGGCATTGAAACTTTTTGAATAGGTATATTGTTGCTATCTTGCTTTTTGTTATTTTGTTGATACCTTTTCTTCTTTTTGTGCTTAGACTTAGGTGAAAATTCCATAATTTAATCCCCCTAATTTTCATTTTTGTATACTCTTTTGCAAACAAAAATTACCCACAGATTCATAAATTTAGCCTATTTTAATTTTTTTAGTTTCGCCTCTAACTCGCTTATTTGTTGTTCTATGTTTGCCTTTGCCTGTTGTTTTGCCTTTATATCTTCTGGATAGTTTTCTTCGGGTATGAACTCCATTATCTCATCAGGCATACAACGGAAGTAGTCACATACCTTACATATACTATCTATAGTTACAGATTCATTATGCAACATCTTTTGCATTGTAACTCCACTAATTTTAGCTTTATCTCTAAAATCTTTTTGTTTTATATTTTCGCTTTTTAATTTTGCGAAGAATTTACTATAATCAACCTTCATTTTATATGCCTCCAATGTTATTCATCTCCTTTCATAATAGCGTATAATTTTTAATTTGTAAAAGGGCACCCCTCATATCCTTAGTAAAAATCAATGAAAATCAACTCAAATCCGTTTCAAAATACATCATAGATAAACTTGATAGCTTACAAATATACAAGCCCAAATTGACCTCAAAATCATTGATTTAAGCAAGCATATATGACATAGGTGGAGGGATACTTTTAAACCGTGCCATAATTAAGTACCTATAATCTGCATGGAATAGGGCAAAATTGTGGAAAATAAATCTTGCTAATACCTCGTTTACCTTGTGTTGATTGTAAATCTACTTGTATATGAATTATCAACCGAAAGCCAGTAATATCCAGATACTTTGTCTATACTGCATATTCCATATTCATTTAAACTATCCTTATCAACCGTGCATTGTACAATAGCTTTCGCACCTGCTGCTATATTTGCCGCACCACCTGATGTTTCAAAATTGCAATCGTTTATAGTAAATCCTCTCATTAATACCGTAGTATCAGACCCATTGTTATTTGTAACCATAAATTTTACTGCAATATAATTAGTTTGTAATTTACCTGCTGGATCCTCAACACCTATAAACTCAACATTTAATCCACATTCATCTTGACAAAAAACATTTGAAGAAAAACCATATCCAACCGTTGCAGAATTACTAGTTTCTTGCACTGTCGGCTGTACAGTTTCCTGTACGGTATCTGTTTTTGGTGCTGAAGTTTCTGTAGGTATCACTGCAACGGTATCTGTTTTTGGTGCTGAAGTTTCTGTAGGTATCACTGCAACAGTATCTGTTTTTGGTACTGAAGTTTCTGTAGGTATCACTGCAACAGTATCTGTTTTTGGTACTGAAGTTTCTGTAGGTATCGCTGCAACAGTATCTGCTGTTTTTTCTTTTTCCTTCACATCATATTTATCTAATTTTTCACTATTAACTACACTTTGAATTGATTGTCCTACATAATTATCTATGGATTCCTTTTTATTATTAATAACAAAGTACGCAGTTAAGACTATAATTCCAATGACTAAAATTATAACAATAATAGCATACATTATTCTCATTCTACTATTTTTCGTTTTGCTTATTTTTATTTTATATCCACAATGAGGACAACTTTTCACAGTGTCTGATATTTCCTTTCCACATTCCGGGCATTTAATAAGTGCCATATGTTCACCTACTCTCCTTGTTTTATACATCTTTCAAATACCATAATATCTTCACACATAGTTGCATTTACACCGGCTCTTGCTCCTACATTTTGCACATAACCTATATTCCTCGTTACCAATTTTTATTAAATCATAGTCAATATCAAGGAATGGTATCTTCTTTCCGCAACAAGTACATATATCTGCCATACTGTCTACCTCCAACTTATATATATTATCTTCATATCTGCATCACATAGATTGTATATGAATATAGCCATCTTGAGTTGTCCACCTTATTGAATTATTATGTACTTCTCCTGCTTTACATATTTGATACCCAACAATCGGAAATTCACTGGTTTCTCCGTATTTTGTTCCCTCATATATCAACGTATCATAATAGTATTCATTACCATATCCTGTCCTGTTATTACTTGACTGAGCGTTAATTGATATTGGATTATCAAAAAATATAATATCATCTTCGCTATGAATTTCTTCGTTATGCTTTTCAAAATGTTCAAAAAACATTTCCAAAAAATCAAATACTGGCATACTACACTTCGGTACTTTTGTTCGATCTGTCTCAGACAATGTATTCTTATAATCAGATATTCTTTCAGAAGAGTTAAAATGTGAGTTATATATCTTCTTAAACTCTGTCATAGTTACATTGGTTTTAACTATTTTCTTATCAACTGGAATTTTATTACTAATAACAAAATAAATATTATATATCTTATCTCCGCAAAGAATATTAAAGTCATCCGTTATAAGAAAATATTGCTCTTTTGATTGAATATATTTGTCTAAAACCTTTATTGTACTAACATCAAGTATCGTTGATTCAAACATATTATCTAACCTCCTATTCTTTCACTACTAACACTTCCAATAATCGAAATTACGCAAAGTATGATAAATAGGTTCAGATATATAGCATTAGTTCTTATTTCACAAAATATTGTATTGGTTCAGGGAAATGACTATAATAATACAAATACCATCTTCCGTCTATTTTAATAACTTCAAAAGTTGTTTCACTAAACCCTTCATGATATTTACATATAACTAAATCATATTCCTCTAATTTAATGTTACAATTATATTTTGAATTTATTTCATTCTCTTTTTCTTCAGATTCAACACTAGTTTGTTTTATAATGTTAAAATATATATCTCCAACTTTATCGTGAAAATCCTCTATTGATTTATTAGATAAAGTAGGTAATGACTTCTGTATAAAATCTGGGAAGCATTTTATAATTGCTTGTTGGTCAGTATTATTAATTGCTTTTGTTAATCCTTTAAACAAATCATCTGTTGTTTTATATCTACTATTGTTTTTTATGGCAGATATACAAAATATGACACAAATACTTAATAAAATAATTATTCCAATGGTTATAAACATTCTCTTTTTGTTTTTCATTGATATACGCTCCTATTCTTCCGTCTTAGTATATTCTTTTGCAAACAGACCATCATCAACTACATAAAGTAAGATAGTCTAATTACCATCAGAATCATCTAAAATTTCACCATTACTTTTTTCAAAATATTTACCATGATAGGTATTATCCTCATTGAATGTATGAGAAACTTTTATTTTGTAATCTATATTTGAAGCTTCAATATTATTTGAATATGTTCCATATAAGTCTGTATCAAATGAATTGTCTTTTTCAGTTTTACTACATCCTGATAAAAAGATACATATCAAAAACAATCCACATATTTTAATATTCTTCATATTATCAATTCCTCCGCAAATCAAATCCCCTTATTGTGTAATTATTACCATATATCGTACAAAAAAGGTTAAAAAATAAGGTATATCGGATAATTTAATATCCAATATACCTTAAATGCACTTTAACTCTCATATGGACTATAAGGAAGTACCTCATATTTAATCAATGCATCAAATAGCCTGTCTGGTATCTTATCCCTATATCTCAGTGCTAATATTCTAATCTCTGATTCCTTAAATAGCTTATATTCTTGAAATGCTTCATCCTCTGTGTTCCAATAATGCAGCTTAACTTGTTTGTCATGTCCAAATGGTGTGATCCTTGCAAAGAACTTATTTCTTCCTTTGTCATAATCAACACCAACAGCATAAACCTTTGCTGATTTATAACGGCTTCTTCTTTTTGTAGCACTTGCCAATGCAGAATTTAATGTCTCAGGCAATATACAACATTTGTCTGATGCATACTCTTTATTACCACGACATAATAAGTCCTTATCAACCGCCATGCGTTCACCACCACACTCATAGTAATTAGCAGAATACCATTCAGCAAAAGAATCTCTGCTATTCTCCCATTCATCACACATATAAGCATCATCGTAGCATTGATTCACAAATAATGAACTACCGCCATAACATCTTGCATAAATTCCCTCATAAATTTTATAAGCTGGATTGCCCTTGACAGTATTATAATCGTAATATTCCTGCTCTCTTCCAAGCTCTGCAACTGTTTTAACATGCTTTCTCAACAACTCATACTCTTCCGCAGATACATAAATCAGATGCAGTTACTTTTAGCATTTTAATTGTTAAATACCATTTTCCCATATAATTTATGTTCTACTGTTTTCTTTGTCATAATCTCTCCTACTTTAATTCATTACTTGTTTAATTTTTTTAATTTACCATCATATACTTTTTACATTAAAATCCAATTGTCTTTCTCGTTATATTAAGCATTTTTTAGTTTCTGCTGTACAAGTCTTTCTGCCTCTTCTTCTCTTCCCCTGATAACATCAGTCTGGATGCACTGGTGGAAGTCGTTGTAGAGATACTGTCTGCAGAGATCTGTGCTTTGCTCCTTGATCAGGCTGCCCTGAAGGTCATACTGGTAGGTCGTGACTGCTTCGGGGACTGCTTCCGACGAATCCGGGTTTGTCGGGCTCTTTATTGTACTGTTTTTTACACTCTTCTGCGTCAGGCGGTTGCGCTCATCATACAGAAAAGCTTCACTTACCAAGCAAAATAAAAAAGAGCAATTCAAAATGCTACATTAAGGATGCTTCTCACATCATTTACATCGGACAATTGCTCTTTTTCATATACTATTTACCTTCGTGAATCATATCATCTAACTCAATAATAAATCTTTCCCAAGGATCCTTTCCATAAATTGAATGAACATTTCGATCTAAACAATCTCCCGCTCCTAATTCAAATATTTGTTTTTTTAAAGCCATATCACAGTTCTTGTGATGGATAATAAAATATGGAATTGCTACTCCGTCGTCCCAGTTGTAGTCATTTACAATAAATTTTCGTAATTCTTCTGTACTGGTATCATCTTTCAGAAGATTTTTTTTATTATACTCTTTTAATAACTCTTTACAATCTGATTTGGCTTTTGTATCAAAATAATCATTTACCTTAGGCTTATATATCGGTCTATATTCCTCATATTCTCCTTCAAAATAATCCTCACAGTTCTCCTTAATTTGCTTGTTATCAAAATAAAATTCTAAATAATCTTGTAACCTAATATCCTCAAGTTCTTCCGTAAGTTTAAAAATACTTTCACCTTTTGAATTTGTGTATAATAAATCAATTTCAATATTTTTTTTGAATATACTTTGAATTACAAATATATTTTGTGTTTTAATGCATCTTATTATAACTTCTTCATAAAAACCTGTTCTGGTACTTTCAATATGCTCAGCAAGTTTCGTTAATGCATCATATATCCATTTCTGTGCAATCAGTATTTCAGATCTTTTCACTAATCCTTCCATGCACTCTATTGCATAATCTCTTGTTACTCTCATATCAGAAATCTGCAAAAATTCCATAAAAAGTCTTGGTCCACTCTGTCTTGCATACCAAATTGCCAATTCTTTCTTATCATTTTCTGATAAGTTACTTATGTTTTTTTTCATAAGCTGAACATTTTTAGTAAGATAATCCACTTCAAAGTAACTGCTACAAAACTGTATCAATTCGTCTTTCTTATTCATTCTATGTAACCTCCAAAATTAATATCCACATTTTGATTTAGCATTTTTTAATTTCTCACTTTTTCCTGTGATTTTGCTTTTATCATTGTCTCCGCCATCATTGTATCCATTCCAGATCTTATCAATGAATTTCTTTTATCACTCATTTCTTTTGCAATTCCATCAATCTGCTTCTGCACTTCATCCGAATACAACTTATGATAACCAGAATGATTCGTGTTATCACTAACATATTTTGAAATTGCATCTGGACATATGTTATTTTGTTGTAACAATGTATGCAATGAATTGGTATTGTTATTTGCATTAATATCAAATATAGCCTTCTCACAACTTCCTAAGTTAAAATCAATATTCTGTAAAAATTGAGAGTTATTATACACTTCTTGTGGAATAAGATGCTGTGCCTGATGTGAATCTGTTGAATAAGATCCTCGATTCATTCCCATATCTGCCAGCATATTATTCTTAATTGCTCCAAAATTTGTCTGAGAATTTGATTTTGATGGATTATTTTTAAACAGTGGATTATCATTACTGTTTTTCCAAACATACCCACTCGGATCCACATACATCACCGGATTGTTCGCACAGAATGCATACAGATTTAACCCATTGGCAAAGCTTATAGTCTCCACTCGCCCTGCCATATCATATGTATACGTTGCAAGCACCTTTCCCTTTTCCGATACGCTGGCAAGCCTTCCGTTCAGGTCATAGCCATACTCTGTGGTCTTTCCGCAGATATCCGTAATGGAAGCTGTCCTCCATGCCTTCGTGTAGGTATATCTGAGTGCCGGTCTGTATACAATTATAATATAATAAAATTATTGATTCCGCTTGAGACTAATAATCCATTTCTGCAAAGGGTACTTCACATCTCGGATTTATAGAAAAACATGGTGGTAAAGTTTCATCATATGATACTATAAATGACCACTCTTCATTATCTAACAAAAAGTTAATTATATAAGAATCTTTTATTATATCAACTTGTATAACCTGTATCTTGAAATATAAATCCTCCTTTGATTCTATTATTGCTTGAATATCCCATTCTTTTTTCTCTACATTAAATTCCTTAATAAAGATGTCATCAATACCCTTGCAGTCACTTAAAAATATCTGATACTGACTATATATCTCTTTTAAAACAGAGTCTACATCTTCATCATCCCAACCTTTTGTATTAAAATTTACATCAAAACAATAAAGGTTTAATCCAATAACAACATTCTGTTCTTCCTGTGACAAAAATTTCATTTTCAATTGTTTTCCCCAAAAAAGTGGTTCACCTTCATCATTTGCAAAACAACATAGATTTCCAAATAATTTATTTTCAACTTCATTAATTATCTTCATAGCTGGTCTCCAATCTAACTTTTATACACATTCATCCAAAAGCTATATTATTATTTAGCACATTTACTTACAGCTTTTTCTGTCTTTTTTGTGTCACTAACACCACCATCATGGTTATATCTGTTATTAACATCAAATGGAATAACTTGGGTATCTGTAGTGTTCACTTCATGCACTACCAAATGATTGTCATTTATATATTTTTTCACTGATTTACTCAATGCACCAGCATAACAGCATATTAAATTTCAATTTATATTTTCTACTTATTTGCTTTTATAATGCTTATACAATGCAGCCTTGGTTACTCCAAGTTTTGAAGCAATATCATTCATGGATGTTCCCATATATCCACTCTGTGCAAATAATTTCAAGGCTTCTTCCAGTATTTGCTGCCAGAATACGGTTTAAACGCTGTTTGCTCTTCTGAAGCTGATCTGACACAATCTTAATATCCGTTACCTGTCCGTTAATAGCATTTCCATGAATTGCAGGTTGATGAATCATTATTTCTGCATTTGGCAGAGCAATTCTTTTTCCTTTTGTTCCTCCAGACAGTAAAAAAGCTCCAATACTGGCTGCCAAGCCAAGACATATCGTAACTTTTCTCTCCCCTGCTTGTATTTTCAATCACATATGGAATCGTACTCATCTGATTACCTCCCTTCTTCTTCTAACTATCTTCACATTATAGTTTTCCAATCTGACCGTTCCAGAAGTTGCTTCATAACTGTAAGGTCAAACACCGGTGTCCATGTATCAGGCATGATTACACTATAATACGCATCGAACTTCTGTCCATTACAAGCCATAATGTCCTTCGCCATACTGCCGCATTACTATCATTCTTTCTGAAAAGTCTGCTAATGTCCGTTTCGCAAATTTGCTTGTTTTATCTGATAATTCAAATTTCATTTCAATCACTCCAACTGAATATTTATGTACAGATGTCCATCTGCTTATAATTTACCAACCGTATAATTAAAAATCAATCTTCACTTATTAGTTCTTGTCCATACATAGACATTACTGTAAAATTGTCCATAAAAATGCCTGTGCATATTTAACGTACACTACCATTATGATTTGGCAAAATTTAATTTTCTCCAATGAAACAAACTGAAAGTTTCAAGTCTGTTGATGATGCATAGAAGCCAACTTGCAATCATGACACTTTGTAATTGTACAATCTTGAATCTAGTGTGCAAAACCACCCAGTGCAATGTAGGCGCACGGTTCCGACCCTATTAACTCTTCAAAGCGGTTCTTGGCTTGACATTGGCTCGATTTCTTATGGATGGTAGTTAAGCCAATCAAAGACGGTTTCCGTATCCGGAATGTAGGTTTCCTAACACAAGAATATTCAGCATACTCATGCAGCAGAATCTAATCTATATGAAATAAATCTATTTTCACCTTATTAAGCTTCAAATCCTTTAAAATTTTCAATGCCTTCATGTAAGAAAAGTCATCAGAAATCTCATAAGGCAGATTGTTCTTTATTTCCTGCAATTTCGACATAGATGCTGTCATTTTAAAAGCTTTTTTTATCTTAACTAATTCAGCTAAAGCATCTTCCTCACAACTTTTAATTTCTATACTACATGTTTCATTTTCTTCAAAATCATTAATAATTTCCTGAAGAAACTCCTCCAAGGTAATCTCCATTCCCTCATCTATATCGTCACTCATATCGTGATCCCATGCATTGAAAAATGTTCTTCCATCTATTTCTTTGCACAGCCAAAAAACAAATCCATAATTATCCTGTCCAAAACAAAACCATTCTTCATCCATAAATGGTTGCTGATATGACATTTTTCTTGTTTCTTCTACTGTGAAAATAGAGCCAAAAGGCATTTTTGCAAACGAATATTTTTTATAAAAAGAATGTAATGCGCTTGGTATATCACTTAAATTTCCATATTCTGTTGTTCTCTCAATAAGTTCAAGCCTTTCTCCAAACAATTCTTCTAAATTATCGAACAAGCTCTCTTTTATGTCCATAATCTCCTTATATTCTTTATAATTATCTCAATATTCCTATTTTACCCTCTCAATCGTAATACAATGTTAACTTACTGTTCATATACTGGATCTAAATATATACATTCATCCACAACTGATTTAATAAATGTATCACTTCCTACTGGTAAAACTATAATAGTCCCTTTATCTGCAAGATATCTTAATGCCTTAAACATATTACTACCATACATTGAATGATAAAATGATGTGTTCTCATATGGAGCATAAAAAATGCTCTTTCCGCTAACGTATCCAAGCGCCGCTGATGCTCTCCATCGTTCTCCACTAAGATATTGCAATTTTATATCATGTCTTCGTTCATCCAAATAAAATGCTTCTACAATATCTTCAAATGTATCCGAGCATTTATTCTTTATTATAGATTTCTCAATAGATTTTCTCACAGTTTTATTTTTATATTTTTCTTTTGATGGTTCAAGATTCCAACTAATACTTTTCAAATCTTCTTTTGAAACATTAATACCATCTATGAAAATCTGTAAATCTCCAAAATCTATTTTTCCGCCTAATAAATAGGACAAGTACATACAACCTTGTCCATACTCACTTACTAATCCATATATTTTCCCGCTCATTAATTCCACATCTTTAAGATACCAAGTATCATAGACAACCTTATCAAGATTTGCACTGCCAGTAATAAGTCCAGCAACCCTTGATGCATCTATTTTAATATTCACTTTGTTTACTCCTCCTGATTTCTCTATTCCTAAAAAATGAAATTTGTATGTGCTTTACAAATTCAAATAAACGCGTGCTTTTATAGCTCGCCTCTCAAACGTGCTTCTATATCAGATGCCGTGTATAACACATCCGTTACAATTACCCTTTCGTCACGGATTGTGTAAAACACTGAATAATTATCGACGAGCATTCTACGCAACTCCATTCTCTTTTCCGGCTCAGAATCCATAATCCTAAATCGTTCCGGGAAAGTGTCTAATGTAAGTATTTCATCAGCAATGCGATTATATTGCTTCATTAATGCCTCTCTCTAAATGCCACAAACGCACTAGCTGCATCCTCAACATTTCCTTTCTCTATATCGGCATATCCTTTTTCTAACTTTTGATGAATCTGTGTAGCA
>NZ_JAHLQC010000026.1 GCF_018918265.1 Falcatimonas sp. MSJ-15 | reverse complement strand
CTTTTACATCTGGATTTACTCTTATATTTAATGTTGCTGTTTTTCCCATAGAATACACCTCCATCTTTCTTTTATTGTAACGTCTTTTGCGTTACAAGTCAATCTATGAAATATATTTTTGATGCGATAGCTTCACATTGTTTTGATTAACCATTGCATATCTGAGCATTGTATCTATTTGCTCATCCGGAATGGTATTTTTTACAATAACGGCAGTCTTTACCTTATGAATTCTTTTCATTGGGCTTTTTATAATATAATCCTCTTCCTCTAGCCACAAAAAAATGTGGAAAGACTTCTACTATTATCAATAGTTACCTTTCCACAATTATTTATCGTTTGATACTCTACAAGATATTTTCGTAGCATCTCGGTCGTTATCTTTATGACAGGAATATTTATTGTATCCAACATCTTTTCAATATTACACCTATAATAGCGTATTGTTTTGTCAGAACACCCTTCTAAATGCTTTGCAGTTAAAAACATATCTAGAAAGTCCATATTCGTTGTCTGCAAATAATCAGATACAGTATTTTCAAATAACCGTTTTACCAACACCTCTTTTAGGAGTGTACGTTTCCTTGTAATAGTCCATCACATAGTCGTCTACACTTTTTATCAAACCTTGGTCAATGGCAATACCTATCAACAATGAGGTTACCGATTTTGTTACACTCATTACATTCATTGTATCGGCCTTTTTAAAACCATCCTTATACTCTTCAATTTCAAGTATGTTATCTTTATAAGCTACAATCTGTTTTATATTAATATCGTTTTTACTTGAATAAGTATCTAAAACTTTCTTCATTAAAACTTTCTCCTGTAAAGCAGTAAAAAATCATATTATTTGGACGTCCTATAATAAGCCTAAGTGAATTAAAAAATAATTTCAATAGTTTTTTCATAAAAAAAGACAGTCATCACTCTGACTGCCTACCCGCTAATGAGATATTTGGATTCGGGCATTACCCATGCCTCTCTACGGTCTACTTAAACATTAATATCTTCTCTACAAAGAGTCAATTCTTTTTATAACTTTTCTGATAATCTCCACGCTCTGCATGAATCTTTCCCGTCTTTAGAATTTAGCACTATAAGTCAATAAACTTAACCAGGAAGCAAAGGCTGCTAAAAATGAAAAAAGCTTTCCCATTATTGATTTTGCCTCTTCTGTATTGTGCAGATATTTTCTTATGAGATAATAAATATCTGTGGCTGAACTTGCTGTAATATACATTTCAATGGTCTGGTTTGTAGCCATAAGAAATATCTTGTGTAACATCCTTGAATGCAACTGGGACTACGTTTGGTTCTCCATTTGCACAGGTTGCAAGATCCCACATACCATTTTTTAATACGTTGATTACTGATTCATTTAACATTCGATATTCCTCCTTTTTACTGTATACAACAATTACTTTATGCTCTTATGTTAACGAATCTGCTCTCGTTTAGAAAGATATTTCGGCAAACTGGAAGTTGTATACTTCTCCATTACATAATTCGTCAATGCCATTCCCTTCCGAAGAACTTTCTACTCTTTCACTACACAGAAAGAAAAAACATTTGGAACCGCATCTTTTCCAAAAGTCTTTAGTGCCATCCGATACATTGCTTTCGCATGAATCCTGTCATGCCAGATAAATCTCCGCAGCACCTTCCGCAATGACCATTCTTCATCATAGCTCCCAAGATAAACTTTATTTTCCAGAAAGTTCTGTTTCTGCTCTAGCAATTCAAATCCATGATTTCTACATTCCTCAATAGTTCCGTTATTATCTGCCTGAACCCCGATTTCTCTGAAGTAATATGCATTAACATTTTTCGTATGCTCGTACATTTCCCGCGCCGTACGCGGAATCTCGCCGTAAAAAGTAGTTCTAACTGGCAAAACACTTTTATCTTTATTTGGTATCGCCTGATACAATGTCAAAAAATCATTGGCAGATTTCATAGCAAGTGCTTTTAGTGCTTCATATTCAGCCAATCTTAGCGGCTTCTTCTCTTCATCAAAAAGTACATCTGAGTCTGCATCTGAAATGGTAAGTTCAGATGCTTTTTCCTGAATAATCTCAGACTCCAGAATATCCGAAATCAGATCACCTTTCCACTTTAAGTAAGACATAATTTCAGACGGCATTTTTTGAATTGCTTCGCTCCTAGACTTTCCTCTTGTGAACGCCCCAACAAAATTGGACGAATACAAGATTGTGTCATCGCCATTGTGTTCCCAGACACAGTTTACTTTCATAAAATAGTTACCTCCAATTTGAATTATAGGTTCAATTTAAACATTTATATTCTGTCCATCCCGTATTTTTGTAAAGCATTTGTTTTGCTTCGGCAAACCAGAATTTGTCGGGTTCTTTACATAGATAAAATATTAATTTTTCTTTCCACACCTAAAAAAAATAAAGTCTGGCTGATGAATAACTCCTCCAAACATATCTGCTCGCTTTTCTCTAATTGATTCTGGTACTTTTGATTCCTGACATTCCTCAATAATAAATCCAGCAGAAACAATATCATTTATTAATGTTGAAATCGTTCTATGATAAAGTTCATATTCATCTACTACCCAATGAATAACACGCTTACCCTCTATTCCGTAATTTCGTAGATTAGCATATAATCTCTCTCCAGTTTCTGTTCTAGTATATCTGTCAAAAGTCCCATCATATGCTGTACTTATCGGGTGTGACATTGAAAAAACACATTTGCCGTTTTCATTCAAGTGACTATAAATCTGTTTCATAAGCTTTCCAAAATTTTCTACATAATCAAAAGCCAATGAACTTGTGATAACATCAAACCTTTCATCTAAATCATCCAAATCTTCGAAAGCCAGTCTTCTGTATTCAATATTAGAGGCAGCATTATTTTTTCTTGCATATGCTAACATTTTTTCCGATATATCAATTCCAAGAACGGATAACGCCCCTTTCTTTGAATATTGAAGTGCATGTTGCCCCATACCACATCCAATATCTAATACTTTCTTTTTATATAGTTCAGGTATCATTCCTAATATTATTGGTGTCTCAATAATATCATTAAAATTGATTTCTTTGCTACGTATTTTCTCGAAGTTTTCGTAAAATAAATCATTATCATAAATATTTTGTTTTGACATTCTGCAACCAGCCTTTCATATAAAAAATTATTTTTTGTTTTCTTCTACTTCCATCTTCTTGTCTTTCGGGCAACAAGCATCCTTCTCTTTCAGCTCGGTCAATTCCGATTTATCAAACTCCTTTTATTTCTGCTGAATCATCTTAAAATGCTTCAATGCCTCCACAATTGCACTCTCTTTATCTTCTGAACACTGTGGTTGCCTACTTTCTTCATTTTTAGGTAAAATCATCTTTTGATCTTAATCGGTATAATTTTTCATCCGCCATAATCATTCCTCAATTTCCAATTGTCCTAAAACAAAATTACATTCTGTATCTGTTGCTGGTCCGCTGTTATCTCTCGCTGCAGTTGTTCTATGGTAGCTAACTTCTGGTTAATGGACTGATTACGCCTCTCAATTTCTTCTTGTAGATATCTTGTGACATCTTCTTTTGAAAAGGACTCATCCCCTGTCTTCTTCGCCTTCTTTGCGGCTGCTTGTGTTAATTTACTAGTTACTTTTTGAAAAGATGGGGCTTGAGGATGATATTCTAGCAGCTACCGTTCTACACGATTCCTTCCGATTGTTATGTGGCGTTGTCACATATCCCGCTGCAAAACGGTTCGTTGTCTCAGCACCGCTGACCAACCATGATGTCTATAATCTCCTCGTTGGTCTCCCTCATTCCTTCTTTTCCAAGACGGCCCACATTGCGGATGGTCGCATCCACGCCTTTCGTCACGATTCCATCGCCCGCATAAAACTGTTGTCCACGACGATACATCTGATACCCCAGAATTCCCGCGTCCACAGCTGTCGCAATTTTGGCTGCACAGGACGCCTTTGCTCCGTCACAGACAATCCCGGATACAATAGCAAGCGCGTTGACCACCGTATGCGTTACATCTTTATATCCGTCGCCACAAAGATAGGCAATGCCCGCGCCTGCCGCAGCTCCGGCACAAATGGCGCCACAGTAGGCACTTAGCCGCCCGATACCGTTTTTTTGATGGATGGCAGTCAGATTTGAAAGGATCAGCGCCCGGTAAAGTTTCTCTTCTGTGGAATGTAATTCTTTTGCATATTCAATAACCGGAAGAGAGCATGTCATTCCCTGATTTCCACTCCCGGAGTTAATGATAACAGGAAGCTCACATCCATTCATACGCGCATCGGAACCGGCGGCCGCCATCGCCTTTGCACGGGTACGGATATTTTCCCCATCCATATCCAGAAGCACTCTTCCGATATTGGCGCCGTAATCTCCGCGCAGACCTTCCTCGGCAATGGCCGTATTGTAAGCGATCTGCCGTCCAATGACCTCACGAACGTCATCAATATCCGCCGTATTTGCAAAATCCCAGATGCTTTCCATATCCAGAAGCGAACGGTCTGTCAGCCCATTTTCGGTTTCCCCCTGCACCTCCGTTTCGAAGAGAATTTCTCCGTTTTTTTCGATGAGGACAATATTCGTATGATAATTGGCGATCCGCACCTTCGCATATTCCTCGCCCCAAAACTCCGTTACGATAATCTCAAACGTAATTCCGTTATCCACATGCTGGACGGAAATCGGCGTGTCCTCCAGAAACCGCTTCATCTCTTCCATCTGTGCTTCCGTAACCGAAGCGATAACCTCCAGTTCCTTTTCCGCTTTGCCTGCGATAATTCCGGCGGTAGCGGCAGCCGAAATACCTTTGAGCTGATTAGTGTTAGGAACAATTACAGATTTTACATTTTTGATGATGCTTCCGCTCGCCTCAATGGATACGCGGTCTGGAATATGTCCGAGAACCTCCCGAGCCTTTGCAGCCGCATAAGCCAGCGCGATCGGCTCCGTACATCCCATTGCCGGAACCAGCTCTTCTTTTAAAATCTGCACGTATGCAGCGTATTTTTTATCTGTTTTTTCCATGACTTTACCCCTTTTATTTCTATTAAAGCGTTTTCCTTACATCCGCCCACAATGTCCACATTGTGCAGCACCCCGTCGATCACATCAAAATTAATCGCACCGGAGCAAACACTTGTTGTTTTATAAGTATAGTGCTTATCTATTGCCAATGTCAATATAAGAATGTAGGGATTCCATCTCACGATGGACACCCTTGCTTTCGGCTATATCCTTCCCACTACCGGGCGGATTCGGGACTTTAACCCGTTAGAAACGTGCGCCACTAGGTGCACATAATAAACGCAGAGAAAAGTTCTATTGCTTTTCTCTGCGTTTGTGTGCAAAAGTACGGCTTTCTCGTACGGAACCATCGGTTTTGCTTTAGCTGTTTTCATCAGACTTTCTATATTTCAATGGTGAAACTGCATAGGCCTTTTTGAAACTTCTGATAAAGTAGCTTACATTCTGATACCCACTCTGCAGGGCTACCTCCGTAACCGGCATATCGGTATCCTGTAACAGCTGTTTTGCATGCTCCAACCGTAAATATGTAATATATTGCGACAGTGTAATATGAAAATGTTCCTTGAAATACCGTGATATATATTTTTCTGAAAGATGAAACTGTTCTCCAAATTCCTTTAGGGATATCTTCCCTGTAAAGTTCTGCTGTATATATGAAACCATCTCTTTTTCCACAATATTTCTGCCATTTGTATCATTTTCTATTACAAGTCCATTTTCCCACATTTCAAGAATAAATTGTAAAAGAATTACTTTTGTCTTTATCTGTGCAGCTATTTTTGACTCACTTTCATCCGTTTTTGCCATATATATCTCAATCAGCTGCTCACACAACTCTTTTGCCGTATCTTTTACTCTTGGACATATCATCAGATGACCGCTGTTTAACGGTTCAAGCAATTTATCGTCTAACATGTCCTCTGTGCGAAAAGATATATATTTTAACGGAAATAGAAAAGTAAAATAATCCACAGTGCCGGTTTGTGCGCCCATGAGATGCAGACTTCCCGGCGATACCACAAATGCGTCACCGGCTTTTCCAATATAACTCTCTCCCGATATACTTACCGTCAGAAAACCACTTTTTACATATATAATTTCAAGTTCATCATGCCAATGTACGGGGATCTGAAATGACCGTCCTTTATTCTTTATGTGATAAATACTAAATGGGTCATCCTTTGTACCATGTGGTTTATTTTCCTTTAATTCAAAATACATAACCTCTCCTATAATTCTACAAGACTCTTACTTTTCCATTTTCCGCTCTTCCATCTAAGCACCATCCCAACAGCTCTTGCACACTCATCACCTGCCATTGCAATATATGCGCCTACTGCCTGAAGTCCCATATGTATTCCAAGAAAATACGTTCCGACAACCGCAAACAGATACATAAATATCGCACCCATTATAACCGGAAAAATTGCATCTCCACTCGTTTTTAATGCCTGACCATACACAAGATTTGTCACCCTTCCAAATTCCAGGAATATATCTACTATCAGTAACTTTACTACAAGATTAATCATCTGTGTATCATCCGTAAATATATGCACGATAAAATGTCCGGATAATGCAAACGCCACAGAAAAGCACGTCGCTGTTATGAGACCATATAGCATCGCTTTTCGTGTACCCTTGTCACATTCTTCAAACTCTTTTGCTCCAATTCTCCAGCCAGTCATAATAGCGTTAGCCTGTGCAAGCGCAGCACCTGCACAATACGAGAAGTTTGCAATCTGCATCGCATACGAACGTGCTGTAACATTCATTCCGTCCGCATCCATCTGGTTCATAAAGCGTACCACAAATGTCATTGCTACATTATAAAGTGCTGTTTCTAATGCAGACGGAAAACCTATTTTAACAATCTGCGCAAGTATTTTTCGTGGCTGTGCACGCTCAGGACTTTGCTTTGCTTTTACAAGTACAGCTCCCATCGCTGCTACAATAATAAGATTCACAACCTTTGAAATAACTGTTGCAACAGCAACTCCCATTACTCCCCAGTGAAACACAAACAGAAATACGGAATTGAGTATAATATTAACGACATTACCAACAACCGTCCCTATTAAGGAATGTTTTGTATATCCAAACACTCTTAAATAACTGGAAAAAATAGGAATCAGTGCATTTAAAAAACTTGCACCTCCAACAATTTTAAGGTATGTTTCAGCAGGTTCAAACAAAGCCGGGGCAATACTTACTATTTTGAGTATTCCACCAGAAAAAATGGCAAGAATACTAGACATCAGGATACCTGTCAATGCATTAAATATAAGTCCAAGCTGTCTGGCCTGATATGCAATTCCAGGTCTTCCCGCTCCGATATTTTGTGACATAACCGCTACCATACCAGATGATATTACCCCGAACATAATGATAAAAACACCGATATATGTATTTGCTGTTCCGACAGCCCCCACAGCCTGGTCACTTACAGATGATAGCATAAGTGTATCGACCATACCTGAAAGCATATAAAATAAAGTTTCTAAGCATATTGGCACGGACAGTTGTGCCAATGTTTTTCTTTTACCTTCCATGTTTTCCACTCTATACCTCCCTAAATACTAATATAACATATATTATCAATAATATAACATATCACCACATATTTCTTGTATAATATCATGCAAAAATTGCACTATTTCTACTTTTATTTGCGAATGGATAAAATCTGTCTACAATTCTTAATTCAATACCATTTTCATCACATTTAGCTTTTAATTTAATTCTAAATTCATAGAGCTTCTGTGACGCAACAGCTTTTGAAAGATGCTTGTTCTTCATCATTCCTGACACATTCAAGCACACCATCTCAACATGTATTGATTTTTTGGCATAAAAATTATAATTCCCTTAGATTTTCAACAATGCTCTGTCTCTTGCCAGCACGGTAAAGTACAGCCGGAATCAGCCAGCCTAACAAGAGAAATACAGGTATAATCAGGATTACAGGCATGATTGTAAAATGGTATGTTACAAACCAGAACATATCACTCATCATATTGCCAAGTATAGGGCTGAGTACCGTAGAAAGTATAAGGGATGCTATGATGGAGCCCACCGCATAAAATAAGCCCTCATAAATAAGCATGAGCTTTAGCTGTCTCTTGGTCATACCCACAGACTGTAATACGGCAAATTCTCTTTTTCTGGACAAAATTCCTGTCATAATTGCATTGAAAAAGTTAAGTATGCCAACAAGTCCGATTATAGCACAGAGGGCACCACCACAGATTAAAAACATATTTTTAAACTGGGTAAATTCACGTCTGATAGATGCCTTACTCTCATACATGAAAGTTGATGTATCTCCGGCTGTGAGCTTTTGCAGATATTGTTCAGCCTTTGCTTCTGCCTGAGAATCCGGTGTGTCAAACATATAAAATTTTGGAATGACATCTGTACCGCTATCCTCCTTAAGCCTCTCTACAGGCAAAACCATACTATAACCCAGACTTGTATAACGGAAACTGATGGAATAAGGAACCGTCACAAGAGCACATACACTATAGTCCACTTCCTTTGCCTCTTCCTCATGGTATTCCAAATATTCACCAGGCGTGGTTTGTTGGTCTGCCCGCTCGCCGGTTCGGCTGTCTATGTCATATCCAATCTGATAACTTATGGTATAAGTGTCTCCCAGCTCAGGATATCTGTCCAGATTTACTATATTGCCGTAATCATCTGTGGATACAGCTACAGCGATTGCATGGGTATTCTGGTCAAATAGTGGTTCTAATGAACCTTCTACTACAGTAAGCTTGTCAAAAAGTCCATCATCAAAGCCCTCTATGCTGGCACCGACAAGTATGTTGTCACCTCTCTGCTCGTATTGGGAGAGTTCTTCCTGCAGCTCTTCGCCACTTAGGTAGACGCTTGCTAACTTGCTGTACTGGTCTGTCTCCATCCACATCATAGGGGATATGCCTGTCAGGTCATAGCCGCTTCCAGCGACAGTCTCATCTGTGTTTTCCTTTATTTCATCAATGATATCCTGTCCTATATATTCATCTGCCGAATTATAGCGGAAATAATCTGTACTGCTTACTATAAAGTCTGCACAGGTTGACCTGTCCACATATTTATCCATGTCAAAGCCGTTGACCAGTGAAAAAAGCACATTTAAAAGAGTTACGGAAAGTGTCAGTGAAACTGTCACAAGGGCTGTTTTCTTCTTATTTCTGCCTAGATTGGCAAAAGCCATCTGATATACCTTAGCCCCACGGCTGCGGCGTTTTTTCTTTTTGCTGGTCATGCCCTCTGTGTATTTTGCAGCCTCAACAGGAGACACCTTCGCAGCCATTTTACCAGGCTTCCTGCAGGACAAAAAGACAGTGATAATGGCAAATAGGGCAGAACCTATAAAAATAAGGGGCGAGCTACTGATAGTAGCCTTTGTGCCTATAATACTTGTGGTCTCTAATACAACAGGAGTTAAAGCTGCGCCAATGCCATAACCTAGAAATAATCCTATAGGAATACCGAGAATGCATAAAAACAAAGCTTCCTGTGTGATAATGCGCCTTAATTGTCTTGGTGTGGTGCCGATGGTCTTTAGCAGGCCATAAAACCTGATGTCTCCAGTTACTGAAATCTGGAATATATTGTATATAATCAGATAGCCTGTAAATATAATAAGCAGGAAAAAGGCAATGAGTGCAGCTACTAGTGAAAAATCTATGCCAGAGCTTATAGATGAGGCTGTAAGTCCCCAGTTTACACCGATTCTGGCGCTGTTCTCCTGGTCTCTTGTATTCCAGTCATAGCCTAAGTCTGCATCTATTTTCTCCATCTGCTCCCTGATATTAAGCTTGTAAGGAAGCATAACATTTAAGTCTATGTCAAGGGCTTCATTGCCGGCGGCTATGCACTTTTCGTTAATTTTATCTACATAGGCTTTTGAGACGTTGATATAGTGTACAGGCATCAAATCATCATACTCCCAATAGCCCACGAGGATAAAGCTGTCGGTCTGGGTCATGTCGGTGCCTGTTCTATTACCCGTCTGATAAGTAATAGTCACATTTGCTCCCAACTCTGGCTCTACACCAAGGAGCCTTAAGGCTGTAGTGTCCATGGCTATTTCATTTTCTTTTTGAGGCTCTTTTCCACAGATTGGTGTGGCGTAGCTCCACTTGGTACAGTTTTTATCCATGTAACTTACCTCTGCCACTACCTTGCTGAATACGTCAGAGGAGCTGAAGCCACACACGATACGCTCACCGGATGCCTTGATTCCTTTGTGGGCAGCTATTTTATCTGCCTGTTCTTTGGACAAATCCTTAAAGCTGCCATCGCTATAGCCGCCTGCCTGTCTAAAATTGTAGGTCTCATAACTTGAGTTTACAGACAGCATAATGGTAAATAATGATGTGAACATCAAAGTTGTAAGTGCTATAGCACAAATTGCAATAATATTTCTTTTTCTGGATGCCCACAGAGACTTGAAACTAAGTCTGCGAATACATTTTCTGTTCTTTACTCTCATACTGCTCCCTCCTGAATATGTCCATCCTCAATTCTTATTATGCGGTCCGCAAGCTGGGCGATCTCCTCGTTGTGGGTAATCATCACAATCGTCTGCGAGAATTTCTGGCTTGTCACCTTTAGGAGACTTAATACGTCCTGACTTGTACGTCCGTCTAAATTTCCTGTGGGTTCATCCGCAAGAATTATGGCAGGCTCTGCCGCCAATGCTCTAGCTATGGCAACTCTCTGCTGTTGTCCTCCTGAGAGCTGATTTGGAAGAGCGTTAAGCCTCTGGTCGAGCCCCAGTGTCTCTGTTATTTTTTTTACAAATTCCTTATCGACTTTACCGCCATCCAGCTCGATTGGAAGCACTATGTTTTCGTATACATTTAGTACAGGCACCAGATTATATGCCTGAAATACAAAGCCTATTTTTCTGCGTCTGAAAATGGTAAGTTCCTCATCCTTTAGGGAAAAGATGTCTTTGCCATCCACGAATACCTTGCCAGAGCTTGGTCTGTCTAAGCCCCCTAACATATGTAAGAGGGTGGATTTGCCACTGCCACTTGTCCCCACAACAGCCACAAACTCTCCTTTTTCCACATTGAGGCTCACGCCATCTAATGCATGTACGCAGGCCTCACCTGTTCCATAGGTTTTCTTCAATTCACATGCTTGTAAAATCTCCATATATATCATCCTCCATAAAAACTAAAAAACTGTATGCAGCATTTTTCACTACATACAGATTATTACACAATATTCTTTCCAGACTCTTTCTGGAAACAATTAAATTATTACAGTTTTGAAAGATTTAAGCCGACTTTGGCAAAAAGATAGAAAAAGTGCTGCCCTGTCCGTATACTGAGGACACCTTTATGTAGCCGCCCTCTCCGCTTAGAATCTGCCGGCTTAGATACAGTCCGATTCCACTGTCCTTTATATCAATTCTTACAAACATTTCATATGCAGTGACAGATAAGCTTATACTGCCCTCATTTGTGTATTTTACAGCATTATCGAGAATATTGCAGATGGCTTCCAGAGTCCATTTGCTGTCAAAATAAGCTTTTTCATCTGTATCATTGAGTATAAGCTTAAGTCCCTTAACCATGGCTTTGTACTCTGCCTCTTTTACAGCTAGTGTCAACATGGGCTTAAGTGCTTCTTCCTGTTGGGAGAGCTGCAATATGCCGTTTTCAAGCCTTGACAGCTTTACCAGAGAGTCAATTAAAAACTGCAATTTTTCCGACTGGGCATGAAGCTGTAGGATATTTTCACGCATCTGTGTGGATAAATTGTCGGTATCGTCCTCAAGTAGCAGCTCGCTGTATAGTAGCAGGTTGGCTATGGGAGTCTTGGTCTGATGGGAAATATCCGCAATTAGTGACTTAATCTTGTCCTTTTCCAGCTCCACATTTCTGGCAGATACCACCGATGCGCTCAGGTAATGGGCAAACTTGGTCTCAAGTGAGGACAAACGTGTCTCGTCAAAGTCTTTTTCAGAAAAATTCCCTTTGGCTGCCTGATTTAACATATCTTCTATTGTATCAATAGTTTTCTTCGTGCGCAGATGGTTGATTAAAATTACAAGTGCTGTAATTACAAGGCATATGCCCACGATACAGATGGCTGTATTATAGTTATTCATTCAAATCTATACCCTATTCCATATACTGTTTTAATACTGTCCGGTGTACCAAGCTTGTCCCTGAGTCTCTTGATAGACACAGAGAGGGCATTGGCATCCACATATTCCGCACTGTCATTCCAGACCCTGTCTAAAAGAAAGTCTCTGCGAAGATTTATACCTTCATTTTGAACCAAAAGCCTTAAGAGACGCTGTTCGGTCTTGCTAAGCTCGATTCCCTGACCATTTACTAAAAATATCATTCTCTCAAAATCAAATTCATAGCAGCCCTTCTTGTATACACTGGCAGAGGTATGTGCCTGTAAACTTTCCGCCTTTCTAAACTGGGTATTTACCCTTGCCCTTAATACTGACAGGGAAAAAGGCTTTGTTATGTAGTCATCTGCGCCAAGCTCCAGTCCCTTTACTATATCCATGTCGGTATCGTTTGCGGTCAAGAGAATAACCGGTATATTTTGATAGTTTCTCTTTAGTTCCTGTAAAAAATCAAGCCCACTTCCATCCGGCAGATTTATGTCAAGTAATATGAGCGACGGACAACCGCACAGGAGCTGGTCTCTTGCAGCTTTTATAGTCTCACAGGAGACAAGCTTTCGGCTATCTGTCTTTAATGCCTTGCACAATCCCTGATTTAAGGCTGTATCGTCCTCTAGAATTAATATTTGCTCCATCTGTATTTCCTCATAATCAATCAATATTTTATACTATTATAACACAGGAGAATTTTTGGAATAGGGTATTTTTAAATAAAAATGGAAAATAAGCCGAACGTATCCGGGATACCGGAAACATCAACACGGAAAAAACTGAAACGTGAACCAGAACAGGAAGCACTTGCACGTCTTGAGGATTCTGCCAGAGCCGAGGAGAAATTTGCAAGAGCTATCTGAGGCAGTCGGACAGACTGTCCCAGAAATAACCCTTAGATAATGAAACATGTTCTACACTATACTGAAAGTTTCTGTCAAACGTATCAATAGACATTTATTACCTGTAAGCGTTTCAAATGTTATAGGATTTATAAAATTTGTTGCATTTTTAACATTGTTATCCCCATTTCTACTTATCCTGAAAATATAACACTATAGACGTTTTACTTTTACATCTACACAATATGCAAAAGGGTTACAAGCATTTTTATGCTGTCTCTTTTATGCCTCTTTTATCATATCATCTGTAAGTTTACCATATTTTTCGTAGCGTGATACCTTTACAATCTTATTGTCACCATCTACAAATACAACATGTGGCTTATGTGTTTTAACTTCTTCATTATCCATCTGGCAGTAACACATGATTATGACATGATCTCCTACCTGAACCTGTCTTGCTGCTGCACCATTTAAACATATCATTCCACTTCCCGGTTCACCTGCTATAGTGTATGTTTCAAATCTGTTGCCATTTTCTACATCTACTATCTGTACAAGTTCATATTCATATATTCCAGCAGCTTCCATAAGCTCTGGATCAACTGTTATACTTCCAACATAATTAAGCTCTGCCTGCTGTACAACTGCTCTGTGAATTTTGCCTTTTAACATTGTAACTGTCATCTTATTCCTCATTTCTTATATGTCAATTTTCATATTATAACACTTATCATCTAATGTAACAATTCCGCCTTTCTCTTCATTCATAAAACCTGACACTTCGTGTCAGTCGCTGCTTTGCAGCTTGTGTTTTATTCATTTCGTGTACGAAAGGCTACTCCCCAAGCAACAACAAAAATTCTTCTCCAAGCAAGCTTGGACCGAATTTTGTTGTTGCTTGGGGAATTGTTACATTAGATGATAAAATTGTCAATAAGTCTTGTTTTTCCTATATATACAGCGATGGCTGTGAGAATAGGTGCATCTATTGTAGAAACAGGCTCAAGTGTCTTCCAGTCAACTACTTCAACATAATCAATCTTTGCAAGCGGCTCTGTATTTATCTTGTCAGTGATAACTTTCTTAATCTTAGCTGCGTCTTTCTCACCGGCTTCTACAAGAGCCTTGCCTTCTTTAAGCGACTGACTTAATATAAGTGCTGCATTTCTCTCTTCTGCACTAAGGTATGTATTACGTGAACTCTTTGCAAGGCCATCCTTTTCACGGATTATAGGACATCCAACTATCTCGATACCGAAGCTTAAATCACTTACCATATGACGTATTACTGCAAGCTGCTGTGCATCTTTCTGTCCAAAATATGCTCTGTCAGGTGTAACTATATTGAAAAGTTTTGCTACTACTGTACATACTCCACGAAAGTGAATAGGTCTTGTCTTTCCACAAAGACCGCCTGTAAGTGTATTCATATCAACAAATGATGAAAAATCATCCTCATACATTTCTGATGGTTCAGGATGGAACACAAGAGCTGCCCCTGCATTTTCACAAAGTGCAGCATCTCTTTCCATATCTCTTGGATAGCTTTCAAGGTCTTCTGTAGGTCCAAACTGCATAGGATTGACAAATACGCTTACTACAACCTTGTCATTTTCTGCTACAGCTCTGTCTATAAGACTCTTATGTCCCTCATGAAGGTATCCCATTGTTGGGACAAGACCTACTGAAAGTCCTTGTTTTTTCCACTCTTTTACCTGTTCTCTTACTTCTTTTATTGTTTCTACTATTTTCATTTTAATCTCCATTCCTGCACGATCCACAACTTAACAATTTTTATATTAATAAAGTTTCTCAAGTACGTCATCATCTATCTTAAATGTGTGCTCTTCTGCCGGATAAGTACCCTCAGATACTTCCTTTATATAATCATTAAAACCAGCCTTCATAACTTCGCCAACTTCTGCAAATCTCTTGACGAATTTTGGCACATAATCAGAGAACATACCAAGCATATCCTGATATACAAGAATCTGACCATCACAGCCTGCACCTGCTCCGATACCTATAGTTGGTATAGAAAGCTTCTTTGTGATAATATCTGCAAGTTTTGCAGGTATGCATTCAAGAACTACTGCAAATGCTCCAGCTTCCTGTACTGCAAGTGCATCATCAATAAGCTTCTGTGCTGCTTCTTCGCTTTTACCTTGGACTCTGTTGCCGCCAAATACATTGATCGACTGTGGTGTAAGTCCAAGATGTGCCATAACAGGTATTCCTGCATCTGTGATAGCCTTGATCTGCTCACATACTGATGCTCCGCCTTCAAGCTTGACTGCATTGGCACGACCCTCTTTCATAAGCCGTCCTGCATTGACAAGTGCATCATATATGCTTGTCTGATATGACATAAATGGCATATCTACTACAACCATAGTATTTTTACATCCTCTTGATACAGCAGCACCATGATGAATCATATCCTCTACAGTTACGGAAATAGTATCCTCATAACCAAGCATTGTATTGCCAAGTGAATCACCTACAAGGATTGCATTGATGCCTGCGTCGTCCATAAGCTTAGCTGTTGAATAATCATATGCTGTAAGCATTGTGATTTTCTCGCCATTTTCTTTCGCTGCCTGAAATGTTCTTACTGTGTTTTTCATAATAATCATTTCCTTTCCGGATACCTGCGTTTTTTATGTAATATTTCAGTCTCTTATACATAAATATTACATTTTGGGGGTCAGGTTCCTATAAAGCAAAAATTATAATCATATTTTGATCATATTTTCAGCCTTAATTCATTAAGTTTTCCAAATCGGTATAATCGGTATCAGGATTTTTCTTCTTTGCTATCGAAACAATTGTTTTTCCAACTGCTCTATATACATCCTCTGCATCAGTTCCGTCTAACGCCTGTAAATGCTTTCTGACTGTTCCAATATCATTGCGTTCTGCTTACAGCTTCACTACTGCCTTCCATAGTCAGACATACATTATTAAACTTTTTATAAGATGTGAATTTATCGCTGAACGCGTACATTGGATGAATTGAACAACCATATGCTCCTGTTGCTTCAATTCCGAAGAAAATATCAGATGATAATGAACCACTAAAATGACTAATAACTTTGCCCTTTAAATCATATTGTTTAATGCTGTTCCACACATTTTCTATGGCATCATCAGATGTAGTCACAAAAATGGTATCACATGCCTTTACTAGTTCACCAAAGCTTTCAAATGCTCTGGTTTTTGTAAAAGTCGTTGCAACGTCAACGCTTTCTTTCGTTCTGCTATAGTATCCCTCTACAGCTATACCGGCATCTGCAAGATACCTACCTATCGTACATCCTACCCTGCCAGCTCCTATAAAACCTATATTCATGTAATCACCTCATTCTTTGGGGCGATACATCATCATCCGATGCAGTTTCCTCCGAATACCGCTCGTCTATTGTGTCAATATAGTGGCACAACTAGAGGGATAATAGCACAGAAAATGGAATTTGTAAAGTTAGTTCGCCTTTAAGATTGTTTTTCATGCAGTGTTCACCTCCATAAGGAAGTGTAACAATACACTTAAAAATACAAAATAAGAATGTAGGTTTTCCGACATTTTTATATGCCATATTTCCTACATTCTTATATTAGTATTTGCATAGATTTCATGTACAATCGACAGCCCGGCTTAACTATCTGCTTTCTACTATTGTATATGTTCCTGATTCAAAATTTACATTTAATGTTGCAAATGCACTATTATATTCCCATCGGATTTGCAGAGAGCTCTCCCCTCCGGAGATTGCTACCTCTGCGCCTTCCGAAAATGCCTTATGAGTATTTCGCATGCGGATTAACGCAAGCTGTTTTTGAACCACATCTTTTTTCAGACCTTCCGCAATCTGATCAGTGGAAAGATTTGTCCGGTTGATTTCCTTATGTCCGGATTCCCCTGCACGCCGCACCGCTTCATGGTCATTTTTTCCGGCAAACAGATCCAGATACCAGATCTGCGGTTTGCCCGGCATAAACATCTGTATGGCACGCGCCAGAAGCATTTTTTCATCCGATTCCCCCAATGCACTGTAATATGTGGCATTTACTTGATAATACAGATTCTTTTGGCCATGTAAATTTTTGACCATGCCTCCACGGGATACGATCCGGTCAATTAACGACTGGATCTCCTCTTCCTGAAGCAGTCCCTTTAAATCCAGAAGCGGGATACCGTCGTGACAGCCGAGCATGTTGACCGTGGAGATCTTCTTTTCCACAATCTCCTTCGCCCATGCCGCAAGGTACGTTCCCCTTCGGTTCTCGATCGCATCAATGACCAGTCCCGGCAGGAAAAAATCATAGGTTGCATAGCCTTTTTCTGCAAGTGTCTCATATATTTTTTCATCATACGCTGCGTGGATCTCCGGCAAAAGCGTAAGTCCCAAAGGTTCTGCCAACGTATGGATCTTCTGTAAAAGTTCCCATGTCTCCGGATCATTGAGGAAGTTTTTCTTTCCCGGTGTCTTCGGCGCATAGGCAAAGGCATCCAGCCGCACGATCGCCGCACCATAAGAGGCTATTTTCTCCAGTGTTTCACGATAAAACTCCCACACTTTTGGTGACTGGATGTTTACATCCATCTGTCCGAGATACTGTCTGCCATGCACTTCCTGATAAAAGGTATTCCAGTACGGCACCTTTTTCCCATCCGGAAATTCCACCATCAGGATCGGCAACCCGGGTTTGCGGAAAAACATCTGCTTCAGGCAACTTTCATCCGGCTGGATATAGCCTTCCTCCGTCATGGTTCCATGCCCTTCCCAAAAATGGTTCCAATCGATGAAAAAATCACGGTACGCAGAAGCCTCCCCTTTTTCCACAAGATCCCGAAACTGCGGGGACTGTGCGGAAGCATGGTTTAAAATAAAATCGAGTTTCAGATCGATTCCCATATTCTTTAACTGGTCAAGGTCTTCCCGGTCGGCAAGCTGCTCATTCAGGTCATAGTCGATCACGGAAAATCCACGGTCGAGATCGGAATGGTACAGGCTCGGCAGAATGTAAAAAGAAGAAAATACATCCTGCATTGCCTCAGTTTTTAGCAATGTTACAATATCTCCCAGATTTCCTCCAAGGCTGTCGGGATATGCATTAAGCATCGGTTTATGGTTCATAAACTCCTCCGTCCTTTCCCACGATTAATCCTGCATTTTTGCGCTGCACTTCAAGTTTTTCCTGTTCCAGTTCTACCACGCGACAGATAAACGGGCTTGCGGCATTCTCATCGCGGTTTCTGCGAATGCGCCGCTCCTTTGTCTCCTCCGGGGAACTTTCTAAAAAGACGGGCAGATCCACACCATGTAAATCGTCACTGCCTCCGTGTGTCCACTCCAGAAGTAATACGGATATTCCGGAAAAATCGGTTTCTTCCGATGAGATCTCGCCATCTTCCCGTCCCATATGTCGCAATGTGATCGTATCTTTTCCCTCATGAAATGCCGCAAGCACTTCATTGATCCGGTCGAAGTCAATCTCTTTCTTTGTCCCGAGATATCCACGCAGTCCGTCTTCCCCTGCCTCTTTATACACACGCATCCGTTCTTCATCGTTACGTTTTGGAATCCGGTGTGGATAATCATCGCCAGAGAGCAGATAGCAGCCCCTGCCATCATTTAAAAAGTACTGCTGCAATGCCGTTGCAAGTGTTGTTTTTCCGGAACCGGAACCACCGTAAAGGCTGATGACCACTCGATTTTTGGCATTCCTGTCACACCATTTCTGCACTTTTTCATATAATGTTCCAGCCTCTTTCAGTTCTGTAAAAGCAAACTGATATGCCTCATATTCTCTGGTAAATGGGGGAAGTGGAATTCCCGCATGCATCAGTGCTGCACCAGAATACTGTCTGCCGCTTTGTTCTTCCAGATACACGGCATCCGGTTTTAACCCACGCAGGCGGACATAAACGGTCGCCTGATTTGCCTCAGCCATAAGACGCACCACACTTACCAGTGCATGATCCTGTTCCTCTGATACCGACATCCATGCCGCAATTTCATCTGTAAACGGATCAGACAATCGCCAGTAGGTTCCCTCGTTAATGAGCATTTCATACTTCTTGTATGTTTTGATCTGCTCCCGGATCTGCTGTTTTTCCTCATCCGATAAAAGTGCCGGGTTTAATTCGTAACCGAAAGTTCCCGCCATCGCTGTCACCCCACGGGTATGGAAACTTGTCACCCGTCCGGTCTGGTGATTTGGCACCGCCGAAACATGTGCCCCCATCGTGGAAACCGGATAAAAAAACGAAGTTCCGTACTGGATTCTTGTGCGGTTGATCGCATCGGTATTGTCGCTGCACCAGATCTGTGGGGAATAATAAAGCATTCCCGCGTCAAACCTGCCGCCACCACCGCTGCATCCCTCCAGCAGAAGATCCGGATAGCGGCTGCACAAACGCTCCATAAAATCATAAACACCAAGCACATAATCATAGGAAAGATTTCCGGCATAAACATCTGCCATGCTGCGGTTCATATCCCACTTGACATAATCAATTTTTCCCTGATCGAGCACGGCACAGATCTGGTCAAAGACACAGTCACGCACTTCTTTTCTGGAAAAATCAAGCAGTAACTGGTTTCTCGAGCGCACCGGCTTTTTCCCCGGAATCTGAATTGTCCAGTCCGGATGTGCCCGGTAAAGGTCGCTGTCTTCATTGACCATCTCCGGCTCAATCCAAATGCCAAATTTCACGCCCTGCTCATGCACGCGGCTAATAAGTTCTGCCAAACTGCCCCCCAGTTTCTTTTCGTTGACCTGCCAGTCCCCAAGGGAAGAATTGTCATCGTTTCTTTTCCCGAACCAGCCGTCATCCATCACTACCATATCAATTCCAAGGGAAGCTGCTTCTTTTGCCAGATCCACAATCGTATCTCCCGTAAAATCGAAATAGGCTGCCTCCCAGCTGTTGATCAGCACCGGACGCTGCATATGGACATATTTGCTGCGGCACACATGGTTGCGGATGCAGTTATGATACTGCTGTGAAAGCTTAGACAATCCATCTGCTGAATAGGATAAAATAACTTCCGGCACCGTAAAGGTTTCTCCTGCCGCGAGCGGGTAGGAAAACAGTTCTTCATTTAATCCAAGAAGCAGGCGCGTCTGGTTGAACTGATCTTTTTCTGCCTCACAGGAGAAATTGCCGCTGTATACAAACAGCATTCCATAGCAGCTGCCTGCGGTCTCCGTTGTCCCTTTTTCTGCCAGAATCACGGCAGGATTATACTGATGACTGGATGTTCCCCTGCGGCTGCCAAACGCAATGGTTCCATGTCCCAGCGGCGTACGCTCCAGATTGCGCTCCATGGCATGCTTTCCATAAAACCGCAGGACATCAAAATCTCCCTGTACAAAATCCAGACAGGCTGCCGCTGCCTTTTCGATCGTAATCTGCCCGGTTCCCATATTTTTAATCTGGACACTCCTTGTAATGATATCGTTTTCTTCCAGAACACCATACAGCAGATGCACTTCAACCTGTGCGTTTTCATCTGCAAGGACAATTTCCAGTGTCTGCGCTTCGCTTTCATCTGCCCAGACAGCCGGAAGTCCCTGCAACTGGTATTTACCATTTCGGATTTCATAGCTTTTAAAAAGCAGATCTGCACTTTCCACCCCTTTTTCATTTTTGATATTCAGTGCAATATTGCGGTAATCTCCGGTGCCAAGGGACGGATACTCCTGTGGCAGCGCATCCAGCGAATAGGTGCGGTCCATACCGGCTGCATAAGGATTTCCGGAAAATCCGCGGTCTGCATAGGTTAGGACATAGTCCATGGAACTGTTTGTTTTTTCTCCGTAGTACAAATGAAGCAGATATCCCAGTGGATCAACCTGCATCTGATAAGTTGTATGCGCCGTATGCAGGGTAAATATTTTTTTATTTGGATTGTATATAATTGCCATAGAAATCACCTCGTTTATTCTTTATCCTTTGACTGCACCGTTTGCCACACCATTTAAAATCTGTTTCTGGCAGATCACATAAAAGATCAGGATCGGGATCAGCGCCAGAATATAGGAGGCAAACGCCAGATTGTAGTTGGTTCCAAACTGTGTCTGGAAGTTAAGCTGTGCAAGTGGCAGCGTATTCTGTCCGGTTCCAGACATTATTACAAGTGGTGTCATAACATCGTTCCAGGTTCCAAGGGCTGTCAGGATCGCAACCGTCGCATGCATCGGTTTCATCATCGGGAATACCACTTTCCAGTAAGTCGTCCAGGTGCTTGCCCCATCAATATCAGCTGCTTCTTCGAGTGCTTCTGGGATATTTTTTAAATATCCACTGTAAAGCAGAACATTCATCGGCATGTAAAATACCAAATACAGCAGGATGACACCCGCACGGTTTCCAAGTCCCATGTGTGCCGTCTGTTTTACCAGCGGCATCATTAAGATGGAAAACGGAACAAACATACCACTGACAATATACAGATAGATAAAACGGAAACTTTTTCTTCTTGCCATACCGCGCCCGATCACATAGCCTGCAATCGAGTGGATCAGAATCGCCAGTACGATCGTTACCAGAGTGATCAGTAAACTGTTTCCAAGAGAGTGCCAGAAATCGGTCACTTCCATTGCCTGATGGAAGTTTTCAAAACTCCACTGTTTCGGGAAAGAAAGTGCCCCCGCCACATCGTTGGTCATCTCACTTGGTTTCTTAAATGCTATGATCACTGCCATATACAGTGGGAAAAATACCGTAACCGTTCCCAAAGTCAGAACAATCGTAAGTACCCAGTTTGTTTTATGTTTTTCTTTCATCATAACTGCTCCTCCTTCTTATTCATTACTGTCATCTGGAAAAGTGAAATTGCCACAATCACAATAAAGAAAATGACTGCATTTGCACTCTGGAATCCAAACTGTCCGCCATCCATACCATTTTTATAAATCAGGTAAGAGATGGATTCGGTGCTCTGTGCCGGACCCCCCTTGGTCAATGACATGATCTGGTCGAATACCATGAGGAAATTCTTTGTGCTCAATACCAGATTGATTGTTACAAACGGCATAACCAGTGGAAATGTTACTTTCCAGAACTGTTTCCATTTACTTGCTCCATCAAGCATACTCGCCTCGTAAACTTCCTCCGGGACGGTCTGCAGACCGGAAATATAAATAATGGTATTCATGGCAACTGCCTGCCATAAACTAACAATCAGCACACCAATCCATGCGTATTTTTCACTTGCAAGAATACTGTTTTGTAAAAATCCAATATGAAACACATTTCCCACAGTTGGAAGAATGTAAGTAAAAATAAAACTAAAAATATAGCCGATGACAAGTCCTCCTAAAATGTTCGGTACAAAATAAATACCGCGCAGTGCACTTTTAAAACGGATTGCACTGTTTAATCCAACTGCCATGATCAGACTTAGCACATTTACCAGTATCGTTCCTGCCAGTGCATATTTAAACGTAAACAAATAGCTTTTTCCTACTCGGGAATCCGTAAACAGATCTGCATAGTTTCGGAACCCGACATAATCGTAAGTTCCATATCCTTTATAATTGGTAAAACTGTAAATCACACCTTTGATCATTGGAAGTGTATTGAATGCAAAAAATAAGATCACAACCGGTATGATAACCGCCCAGAATGTTTTGTCCCTGTTTGACATTTTCTTTTTCATTGTGCATCCCCCTGTTCTTTCTGATAATCCTGTACTTTCCAAATCAGATCCCGGTTATAGCGCTTCCAGTCGGAATCAAATTTTTTCAAAAACTTTTCCTGTGCATTGTCGCTTGTATCCAACAGGAACGTCTGCACCATGGCATCCACGCTCATCTCACTCGGATAATGGTGATCCTGGAAATCTGCCATACGGTTGTTTTCAATATAAGAACGCATATCCTCAAGTGTTTCCGGAATTGCGAAATCCCCATCCTTGCAGGCAATTCCACCCTGATCATCCAGATAAATCTGAATGGTCTCATCGTCATACAGATATTTTAAAACTTCATATGCAGCCTCTTTATTTTTGCATGCTTTCATCACAGAAAACTGTAAATCAATTCCTGAATTTAATACATTGTCTGATTCCTCATCATTTGCAGGAAATGTAAAAGAGCCAATATTCATATCCGGATTGACCGATTTGATCTGCGGGATCGCATAGCTTCCAATCGGATACATGGCAGCTTCCCCACGAGCAAATGCTGTACAGGCATCGTTATAACCGTATGCATACGGATTTTTTTCGGCGTAATCCAAAAGCGCACGCATCTTTTCTGCTACCGGTCCATACGTATCGGAAAATGTGGTATTTCCCATATTTACCTGATTGCAGGTATCCGAATCGGTAAGTCCGACTGCCAGTGCATTCCACGGAGCCAGACATGTCCAGGTATCTTTAAAACCCAGATACAGCGGAAGTGTTCCACTCTGTTTTATTTCATCACACAGTGTGGTAAATTCCTGCCAGGTGGTCGGAACTTTCCAGCCATTTTTCTCAAACTGATCTTTGTTATATAAAATTCCTGCCGCATTTGCCACATATGGAAGTGCATACGTGCCATCCTTTGGAATAAACTCCAGTTCCTTATCCATATCCAGATATGCCTGTTTTACGGTTTGGACTTCATCCAGATCGGAAATATCATCAAACAGATCTGCATCTAAAAAGTTGGAATAGTTGATGTCTCCTCCGATTGCGATGATATCCGGATAATCCTCCCGGATAAAACGTGTCTTTAAAATGGTCATTGCTTCATTTGGAGATGAAATCGTCAAATGAATGTCATCATGTGTTTCATTGAACCGCTTTTCAATTTTTTCAAATGCCTTAACTGCTTCTGGTTTGTAGGAAACCACTTCAATCTCCGTTTTTCCATCCGCCCTTTTTTCGCTTTCGCATCCAGCGAGTCCTGTCATGCACATGCCAAGTGCAAGCACAGCCGCAAGACCACGAAAAATATTTCTTTTTGCCATATTCATCTCTCCTTTTCTTAAATATATCCACTTGCCTTTTTGATAATTCAATTATAACATACCTTTATGCGTCCTTAAATACCTAAATTTTTTTAATTTTATACCAAAATGCAATATTTTGTGTTATAATAGATACTAATAACGCATTTTGGTATATAAGGAGTATTTTATGAGCAATACATTTTTTAATATTTTTCCAAATGAAAATTTTATCGATCTGTGCATGTATCAGTTTGGATATGAACAGTGTGATCCCGGACATTCATTCGGGCCTGCAACACGCAACCACTACCTGTTTCACTACATTCTTTCCGGAACTGGAACACTCATGGCAGACAATTCCAAAGGTGAAACACGGACCTATTCTGTAAAAAGCGGACAGGGGTTTATGATTTTTCCCGGTCAGATCAACACTTACATTGCCGATGAACAGCTTCCGTGGGAATATATGTGGATTGAATTTGACGGATTACGTGTAAAAGAGGCTTTAAGTGTCACAGATTTGTGCAAAGACGCGCCCATTTATCATTCCCACTCCAAAGAATTGCGGAAAAAACTTGCCGATGAAATGCTTTATATTGTCAATCATCCACAGGAATCTTCCTTTCATCTCATCGGGCATCTGTATCTGTTTTTAGATTATCTGCTACAGTCAGCAAAATCGACAAAGCTGGTCTCCAGCGGACGCATGAGTGATTATTACATAAAAGAAGCGATCAATTATATTGAACAGAATTTTCAGAATAATATTTCGATTGAAGATATCGCTGCGGTATGCGGCATCAACCGGAGTTATTTCGGAAAAATCTTTCGCAACTCGATCGGCCGCTCCCCGCAGGAATTTCTTATGAACTACCGCATGGTAAAGGCTACGGAATTATTAAAGCTGACTTCATTATCCATTGCAGATGTCGGCTCTGCTGTCGGATACGAAAATCAGCTTCATTTTTCCCGTGCTTTTAAAAATATTTATGGTGTTTCTCCGCGAGAATGGAGAAACCAGAACAAGTAACAATAGATAAGATAGATATCATTCCTATCAGTCTTAATATCTCTCAGTATCATTATCTTGTCCATTGAACACTTCCATATCAGCAAAAAGGACATCCCCTGACCTGTAAAATCTACAGTTCCGGAATGTCCTTTTTCCCATACTTTACTATATTTTTAACACATGATGCTGTTTATCCACAACCTATATGATTCCACAATGCCTAAATGCCTGCATAATCGCATCTTCCTTTTCTAGTGTACACTTAGGCTGTCTGGCATTCTCTGATTTAGCCAGATTGAAGTTCTCATCGACATCCAATCCACACTTCTTCTTAATCTGTGCGATATACAGTGATGAAACCTTAAGTCCTGTCTGCTCAAATACATATGCCTTTATCTGCTCATATGTCGCTTTTACTTTGAATTCAGATAAATCCATATCCTCCAAAGAGATGCTTTTACTTAACAATTAGATATTTCCCTTAAAAGTATGGACTTGTTTTAAAATATCTTCTTTCTCCGGCATGACCCGAAGTGCGCCTCTTCTAGTGGTGATGATAGAGGCGGCCGCATTGGCCAATGTAAGCATTTCTTCCATGTCCTGTCTGCTCAGATTTTGATATCCATTCTTTAAAATCTGATGCAACATACAGCCCATAAAGGTGTCTCCCGCACCGGTCGTTTCAATCGTATTTTCATTTAGAAATGCCGGAATCTCTGCCCTCTCCTCTCCGCAATAAGCACGGCTGCCGTCTTTTCCCAACGATAAAAGAATCAGAGGAATCTGGAATTCTACCCGAAGCTTCTGTATAGCCTTATCATAATCCTGTTCGCCAGTAAACCATACAAGCTCATCATCGGATATTTTCAATATATGACAATGATCCAATCCATATCGGATCTGTTCCTTTGCCAGTTCCTCGCTCTCCCACAAAGACTTTCTCAAATTCGGGTCAAAAGAAAGCCAAACACCCGCTTTCTCAGCTGTCTCAATGGCGTTCACAGTTGCCGTTCTCACCGGCTCATCCGTAAGAGAAAGAGAGCCGTAATGAAAAATCTTTGCATTTCGTATCAGTTCTTCCTTCACTTCTTCCGTGCGAAGCATCATATCCGCTCCCGGCTTTCTGTAAAAAGAAAAATCCCTATCTCCATCTTCTTTCTTTTGTACAACTGCCAAAGTTGTATGTACTTCTTTATCAAAGCACAAACCTTCTGTTGAAATTCCGGTTTCCTTTAAGGCTTTCTCCAACTGTAATCCAAAACCATCCTGACCAACTTTACCAATAAAAGCCGTTTTTCTTCCGAGTTTTTGCAACATGGCAAGCACATTACATGGAGCTCCTCCCGGATTAGCTTCAAAAATCGGATTCCCTTGTTCACTATATCCATTTTGTGTAAAGTCAATGAGTAATTCGCCCATTGCTACAACATTGTATTTTCCCATTACTTCACCTCAATATCATATTTGATTACATCCAAATATGTCTTTCCATTACTTGCAAAACGAATTCCATAAGCATCTACCGGTGTATAAATAAGCGAGGTCATTACCTGTTCCCCATCATTTACGAATATCTCTACAGAAAATCTGTCTACTAAAATTCTAAGATTTATCACATCTTTTTTATCTGAGACATACATACTGCGTGTGCTTATCGTATCTTTCTTAAACCCAGAATGGGTACGGTCAAATGTAAGTGTTTTTTCATCTCTGTCATAGATTATTTCTGAATAATGCTTTTCATCCGCAGCCAGTTTTATTTTAAATTTTCCATATTCATTCCCTTTAAGAGCTATTTGCAGATCGATACTTCTTCCACTAATACCTTCCAATTCTGTCTCCTCGTGAATACAGACATTATCGTAACTTATAACATTGCTGCGATATTTTTCAAGTTCACGCACAGGCATCTGACAAATTCTTCCGCCCTTAATTGATAACTCTCTCGGAATAGTCATCATACCAGAATATCTCTGAGTATCAGGATACATTGGATTATCCCATGACTGCATCCAGCCAATCAAAATTCTTCTTCCATCCTCTGTCTCCATAGTCTGTGGTGCATAGAAATCAAGTCCATAATCTACGCACTGTACTTTTTCTCTCATAAACTTCAGCATTTCTTTGTCATAGTTTCCAATCAAAAATGCTGTATTGTTACCATTGTGAAATTCCAATCCTTCTGCTTCCATTTCCTGTGGCGAAATCATAAGAACCTGTTTTCCATCTAAAGGATAAAAATCCGGGCATTCCCACATCCTTCCTATCTTATTTTCACTACGGTCTAAAATTCCTGCAAATTCCCATTTTTCCGGATTTTCTGCACAAAACAACGCAATCTGACCACTTCCGTCACCATGACGGCTTCCAGCAACCATATAGTATTTTCCATTTTCCTTCCATACTTTTGGATCTCTAAAATCTTCCAAACTACTGCCTTCTGGCAACATGTCCGCAGTCACAACCGGATTATTTGCAATTTTTTCATATTCAACACCATTTCCTATAGCAATGCATTGATTCTGGCGGATGCATTTTTCCCCATTTGGGGCTGCTTTTTCTTCTACACCTGTATAAATCAGTATCTGCTTTTCTCCATCTTCAATCGCACTACCGGAAAATACGCCAAAATTGTCATAGTCCTTATCTGGTGCCAATGCTACAGGAAGGTATTCCCACTTGATAAAATCCGCACTTTTTGCGTGTCCCCAATGCATAGAATCCCAATGTGTTGCATAAGGATAATATTGAAAGAACAAATGATGTTCCCCTTTATAGTCAGAAAAACCATTAGGATCATTCATCCAGCCAACCGGATTTGAAAAATGATATACCGGTCTGTTATCCTGTGCTATTTTCATACTTTCTTCTATTTCATAGTTTCTAGCTTTTTCTACCATTTCACTCATGTTTATCACCTCTGTATTAATTTTCATCTGATAATGACTCTATATATGCATCAAAATATTTCTGTTTAATTTCCAGATACTCTGAAAGTCCATAGTCCTCCATTTTTTGCAGATAGCTATCCCATTCTTCTTCAATTCCACCATTTAAAATCCAACTTGCTTTCATTTGTTCTGCATATTTTTTAATATCAGTATCGAGCTGTGAGACTCTGTTTGTATCCTCCATACTCATAAAAACATTTGGAAATACGTATTTGCTGTTCATATCAGAAAGATAAGTTTCATGCATATTATCAAGACGCCATTTTGCGTCATCAGGTTCTGTTACATACACGTTGTAGTACTCATTCAAAATAGCAAGTGGTCCATTGACCGACTGGTTCTCACGAATTTCTACCGGAGATTTGCCACTAAGATCCATATGTCTTAACATTGGTTCTCCATCCGCATTTGTACTCATTTCAAAAATATTATCACTATTTTCCTCACCATAAGTACCCCAGTTATTCTGTGCAGACTGCATAGGTTTGTACATTTGATCAATCCACGCAGCTGCAAGTGCTGTATCTCTGCAATTTGAAGTCAGAACACAACGTCCCCTGTCAAATCCACTTGTTTCACTACCATTCTGTCTTGTTATGTTTACAAGACCTTCAGGTCCTGCAAGTGCCGGCAGCATTACATAATCTTCATAATTATCAATATTAGCAATATCCCAGGAGAAGCATAATCCATATCTGTGATTCTTTCCTTTTGCCACATAAGTAGACCAGTCTTGCGTAAAAGCCTCTGGATCCACCAAATCTTCCTCTACCAAATGATGCAACCAGCTAATCCCTTCCTTATATCCTTCCTGTACGGAGGTATAAATTACCTTTCCTTCATCTGTTACTGCAAAATGGTCACCTGTGTCTCCATATCCTTCGCCAAATCCATTAATTAAAATAGCCGGATCCTGATCTCCATTGTTAATAATAAAGGACATTGGTATCACGCCACCTGTAATATCAAATTCTTGTTGCAGTTCTTTTGCATGATCACGAAAAGCAATCAAAACTTCTTCTAATTCATCTGTTGTTTTTGGCATTTCTAACCCTAGATAATCCAGCCACTTCTTGTTTATGTATGGAATATCACCGATTGCCTGTATGGCCTCTTTTCCTGCTCCAAGCTGCTCAATCCATGGGAAAGAATATATATGTCCATCCGGAGCGGTACACATTACCCTGTACTCCGGATATTTTTCAAAAACAGATTGTAAATTCGGCATATATTTATCAATCAGGTTCTCTAAAGGAATGATAATTCCCTGTTTTGCATAGCGAAGCAAATCATAGTCACTCATTCCTGCTACAAACAATCCGTCAGGTAATGCTCCAAACTGTGCTAAAGCCAGGTTTTTCTTATCTCCAAATTGATCGGATACAAAACATGTCCAATTAATATGTACATTCGTCTGTTCTTCCAATCTCATAAATATCGTTCTTTTATTTGGATCCTGCTCTGTTCTGGCAGGTGCATTCGTAATAAATGACAATTCTTTTGTTTCAGATAATGGGAAAGCAACTTTCTCTATCGGAGTCTTGGGATCGATATCTGCCTGCCCTACTGCCGTTTCTCCACAACCAACTAATGATATGCAACTAATAGCAGTCAGTAACATACAAATTGTTTTCTTTATTCCTTTTTTCATCTGCGTTTTCTCCTTCCTACTATTTTTACCCTTTAATTGAACCTACCATAACACCCTTGTCAAAGTATTTTTGGAAAAATGGATACATCACAAGAAGTGGAATACTAGATACTACAATCGTTGAATATTTTAGTAATTCTGCCATTTTTGCCATTTCTGCGGTACTTTGAATATCAGCAATCATTCCTGATTGAGGTGTATTTTGTACCAAAATGGAACGAAGTACTAACTGTAACGGCTGCAAATCAGCATCATTTAAATAGATCATAGCATCAAAGTAACTGTTCCACATTCCAACAAATCCCCATAATGCCAGAACTGCAATAATTGGTTTACAAAGAGGAAGTAAAATCCGGAAGAAGTACTGTATCTCATTTGCCCCATCAATCTGCGCAGCTTCCCTTAATTCACTTGAAACAGACTGATAATAGGTTCTTGCCAATATCATATTCCATACATTAAATGCACCTGGTAACAAAATTGCCCATATTGTATTAACCAGACGAAGCTTATTCATCAGAATAAATGTAGGAATTAATCCTCCTCCAAAAAACATAGTAATAACAAATAATGCATTAAAAAACTTTCTACCTACCAAATCTTTTTTAGACATTGGATAAGCTGCAAGAAGTGTAATGAAAACAGAGATTGCCGTTGCTGTAATGGAGTAAAAGAAAGAATTTGCAAATCCCCGCCATATCATTTTATCTTCAAGCACTCTTCTATATGCTTCCAGTGACCAATCACTCACGCGAAAGCTGATTCCCTGATTATTCAGTACATTTGGATCCACAAAAGAGGCTATGACAACATACACAAGCGGAATAACAATTGCTATTGTAAATAATCCTAACATACTATAACCCAGAAAAAGAATGACTCTGTCAATTGTACTTCTTTTTATTGCTTTTGATTTGTTTTTTTGTGCTCTCATTGTATTCCTCCTCTCTATAATCCTTCTCCATCGTTTAATTTTGATACAATTCCATTTACAACAAGCAATAAAATCACATTGATGATGGAATTAAATATACCCACTGCTGTAGAATAACCATAGTCACCATTCAATAAACCGATCTTATATACGTATGTTGAAATAATTTCTGACGTTGGCAGATTCATTCCTGTTTGAAGCGCATATGCCTTTTCAAATCCAACGCTCATAATATTTCCCGCGGAAAGAATGAATTGAATCACAATAATATTTTTAATAGCGGGAAGCTGTACATACCATATCTGCTGCAAAATATTTGCACCATCAAGCATAGCAGCTTCCTCTAACTCTTTACTTACATTTGATAAGGCGGCGGTATACATGATGGAAGCCCACCCTGCGCCTTGCCATATACCACTAGCAATGTAGATTGTTCGAAATGCCTTCGGCATCGTCATCCAGTTTGTTGATGTTCCCAAAATTTGATTGAGTGGTCCTACTGGAGATAAAAACATTCTTACCATACCACATAAAACGATAACTGAAATAAAATTAGGGGCATAAATCAAAAGCTGAATTTTTTTCTTAATACCAACACTACGAATTTGATTCAATAGCAATGCCAATATGATTGGCATTGGAAATCCCCATAATAAACCATATAAACTTAACTTTAACGTATTCAATAAATAGGTCATAAAATCCGGTGAGGATAAAAAACGTTTGAAATAATCTAGTCCTACCCATTCACTTCCTAAAATTCCCAGACGTACATTATAATCTTCAAACGCCATAAGAATTCCACCCATCGGCAAATACTTAAAAATAATCGTAACTACAAGTGCCGGCATCAGGAAGAATACATACAATTGCCAGTTTTTCCTGACATACAACAGTTTCTGCTTCATTGTTTGTTTTCCATTTGTTAAGTTTTTTTTCGCTTCCACTTTTCATACCCCTTCCATTTCTTGTTATGTGTTGTAACCGGTAAAGTAACCGGTTACTTTGTTTCTTTTCTTTATTATATCTTTTATCACTTTAGAAGTCAAGGTACAACTTTTCATTATTTTAGACAAATATTGCTAGTAAATATTTAGCAAATATGCACAACCAGTAAAGTAACCGGTTATTTTTTGATTGAATAACAATTTCGAATTTGTTATAATATAGAACAATAAAGGAGTTGACTATCATGATCAAAAAGAAAGTAACTTTTGATGACATTGCACGATATACTAATTTTTCAAAGACTACTATTTCACGGTATTTTAATAATCCGGATTCACTTACTTTAAAAAATCAGGAAATCATTGCACAGGCATTAATTGATCTAGATTATAAAGAAAATAAAGTTGCAAAGATACTTGCAAGCGGGAAAACAGAATTTGTTGGTATTATTGTTCCAAATCTGTATCTGCACTACTATTCTGAGATGCTTAACCAAATTCTTTCGTCTTACGAAAAATTTGGATACAAATTTCTTGTTTTTTCCGGAAACTCAAATGAAGCTATAGAACGGCAGTACATTAAGGAATTATTAGCTTATAACATTGAGGGAATGATTGTGTTAAGTCATACCATTCCTTCTAAAGAACTGGCCTCCTATAACATTCCTATTGTCACTATTGAACGGGAAGATGAATATACAAACAGCGTCAATACTGATAACTATATGGGTGGTGTTCAGGCGACAAGTCTCCTAAAGAAATGTAATTGCGATATATATATTCATATAAATGTAAATGTTCCTAAATATATCCCCGCGTATGGACGTATTCAAGGTTTTGTTGATATTTGTAGAGATTGTAATCTTTCCTATGAATTACTTCTTAAAGATTTAGGAAACTCTTATGAAGATAATCAAAAATCTATTCAAGAAATTGCCAAATATTTGGATAATGCTTATAAGGGAAAACGAAAAGGAATCTTTCTTGCCAATGATACATATGCCAACATGTTTTTAAATTCACTAATTCGATCATATGGTTCACTTCCAGAAGATTATCAAATAATTGGATTTGATAATTCTCCAATCTCCAATGAAGCTGTCATTCCTACCAGTACTGTCGGACAACAAATTGATAAAATAGCCGAAACCGCTATGGAGATATTAGTCGAACAGATGAATGAACGAAAGAAAAGAAAACCTGTTGTTTTGACCACACCAATTCATAAGGTTATTACGCTAGTATTAATTAATCGCGATACCACATGCATTGTCACCCAATTATAAATTTCAAAAAAGTGCAGATATGTAACATAAATATCATATCTGCACTTTTTTCTTTTTACAAAGATACTGGTGAATTATTAAATCATCTGAAATGTCTTAAGTGCTTCGCTTCAGGAAGTTTGGATATTTCTTAGTACTGACAATCAATTCTTTTCGATAATACCTGTAGAAAAGTATACCTGTCGTGCAAACTGCTATAAAATCCACAAAATTGAATTTATAATGTCAATTCCATAACATTGTACTCTTTTTCCGAAATGATATAAAATCCATTCTTTTGCCAAAAAGAATTGCTTTGAGGGCATCTACATCATTTATATCTAATGTACGCACCTCATATTTTTTGATAATAATTTGATCAATCTGTTTTTCTCCTCTCTGATTTGATTACCCCATAATTTGATTTCCAATCACACCCACGTAACGTAGAATATGGTGAATTTTGTGGTTTCTACGCTACGTAGAGTGAGATTTGAAGTTACAGAACCATTTTCCATAACAAAGATGAAATAAATGGTTGAAGGAAGAACATAATAAGTGCTACAGATGCACATATTATGTAAAAGTCGTTCTTTTTTGAATTTTTCACTATTCTTCTTGTAAAGATATCTGTAAACCAGTATGCAATTAGATATCCTACTAAAGTACCTGCAATGTTTGTAATAATGCCATCTATATCTGTCGCCCGTCCTGTGAAAATTTGAGCTATTTAGATAAATGTTGTCATTGCAAATCCCACTATAAATCACATCATCCTCGCCGCGCACTCTGCCGGTCTTTTGGGTGTATTGATTTTTAGCGAAAAGGAACTCGGCGTCGGCGATTCTGCTGTCGCACTGCCAGCTTATAATCAGTCTGCCACCGTCCGTCTTTTGCGGATTTTCGGTGTAGTCGATGATGGCGCTGATAGCCTGCCCCACCGTGCGGCCTTTGCCGGTGTACAGGGGCATCAGGCGTGTGGTTGCCATGGATGTTCACCTCCAGAAATAGCAAAACGGCCTGCTGGTCCTATTGATGTTAGAATGTAAATAGTACAAATTAGATATGGAATAATCCTTAATATAGATTTATTATTAAAGTTAAAGATTGGAGGAGTAATACATGGCTACACAGTACTCAGAAGAATTTAAG
>NZ_JAHLQC010000025.1 GCF_018918265.1 Falcatimonas sp. MSJ-15 | reverse complement strand
TGAGATATCCCAAGCGCAAGCTGTAAGACCCCTTGAAGACGACAAGGTAGATAGGACAAAGGTGGAAGCGTGGTAACACGTGCAGCTGATTGTTACTAATAGGTCGAGGACTTAACCAAGAAAAAGAGGTTAACCTCAGAAAAAGGATTCTAAAAGATATAAATTCAGCGTGTAGTTTTGAATATATAATATAGAAAGATCTAACTTTAAGTTAGGTCTTTTTCTTTATGTAATATATAAAAAAAGTATAAAGTTATTAAGAATAAGCAAAGAATAACTTGTAAAAACACGATATACATTCTAAAGTATTTAAGATAAAGAGGGGTGTATATTGTGAAGAAACAATTAAGAATAAGAATAGCAGTACCTATTATGATATTGTTTATATTGACTATGGTTTTTAATAATACCTATTATAAACCGATAGCAGTATATGCTGATTCAACAATGGAGAAAAGAGCAGTATGGATATCATATCTGGATTATTCAGAATTAAAAGATAAAAATATTGATGAATTTCGTGCTAATTTTTCCAATATGTGTAATAGTATTGCATTAGATGGTATGAATACAATAATAGTTCAAGTAAGGGCATTTGCTGATTCGATATATCCATCAGCTTATTATCCATGGTCAAAATATATAACATCAAGTAGTACAGGTCCTGGATATGATCCACTTAGAGTAATGATAGAGATAGCACATCAAAATGGGCTAAAGTTTGAAGCATGGTTTAATCCATATAGAGTATCAACAACAACTGCGAAAACTGTCGAGGTAAAACAATCTGGTTGGGTAAATGGAAAAGAAGATATGTTAACAGAATATTTATCAGGAGATGAAGCGTGTTTAATATTAAATCCTGCCAGTCAGAGAGCGATTGATTTGATTACAGTTGGTGTTAAAGAAGTATTGTATAATTACGATGTAGACGGAATACACTTTGATGATTATTTCTATAAAAGAGAAGCTTATCCGGAATCGACAAAAGAAGAAAGAATTGCAAATGTTGATAGACTTGTGTCTAATGTATATGCTACAATTAAATCATATAATCCAAATGTTATATTTGGTATAAGTCCAAATGGAGATATAGCCGGTTGTATTAACAATGGTGCAGATGTTATTAAATGGATGACGACAAAAGGATATGTTGATTATATTATGCCACAGATATATTGGTCTAATAATTATGGTAATGATGGTTCAATACAAAAATTTTCAACAGTATTGAATGAATGGAAATCATATTATAATGGAAGTACAAAGCTATATGTTGGACTTGCATTATATAAGTGTGGTCAGAATGTATCTGGTGATATAGGATGGTCTACAAGAAGTGATAATCTGTATGAACAACTAACAGAATTAAAATTAAATAATGTCTCTGGTTTTGCATTATTTAGATATGCACATTTACATGATGATAGTTCAAAAGCAGAATTTAATAATGTGAAGACTTTTCTTAATGATTATAACCACATTTCTGATACATTGTTTTATCAGGTATATACAACAGGCAGTGGTTGGACCAAACAGATTACAAATGGCAATACAGCAACATTAGGAGAAAATTCTAAGAAGATAGAAGCATTAAGATTAGCTGTTGATAATCCGACAGTAAGTGGTGATGTTGAATATTCTGTATATATGAATAATACCCGATGGACTGAATGGTATAAGAATTATGCTATAGCAGGCGAGAATGACAATTCAAGAAGAATTGAAGCTGTAAAGATCAGACTCACAGGTGAACTTTCGAATAAATATGATGTTATATATAGAACATATGTGAGAAATATAGGCTGGACAGAATGGACATCTAATGGTGAGCCATCAGGTTCAACAGAGATGGCGAAGAGTATTGATGCTATACAGGCGAAGCTTGTAAATAAGAATGAAATTGCTATCCAAAAAAACACAGCATCTGTGTTAAATGCTGTTAATATAATTAATATGAAAGCCCATGTACAGAATTATGGATGGAAAAATGATACATATCTATGTGGTGATAATGTTGGAACAGTTGGCGAAAGCAGAAGACTTGAGACTGTTAAGATTAATAAAGTAAATACTACACTTGCTGGAAGTATTAAATATAGGGTACATGTGCAAAATATTGGTTGGATGGACTGGAAAAAAGATGGTGAAGAAGCCGGAACTACTGGAAAAAGCCTTAGAATTGAAGCGATGCAGATTCAATTAACAAGTGAACTGTCTGACAAGTATGATGTTTATTATCGAGTACATGTACAGAATAAAGGCTGGTTAGGATGGGCTAAGAATGGTGAGATAGCTGGAACAACAGGAATGTCCTTAAGAGTAGAGGCAGTACAGTTTATATGTCTTGAAAAAGGTGCAAAACCACCTGTTAATATAGCAGCACCTAGCATTTTGACAAGCAATTAAAGATAGTATAGAATATTATAAACAAAGCATCAAACTTTTTAGGTAGTAAAAAATATGTTATATGTTATGAATTGTTATAGAATCATAATAACTCAATATTAAAAATGAATGAAAAAGATAACATGAAATATATGATGCAGAGCATACGATATGAAACATGTAATATGATATGAAACATGCATACGATATGAAACATGCAATACGATATGAAATATATAACATGAAATATGCGATATATGACTAAGAATACGATGGAGGACAGAATATATGATAATAGAGAATGTTATAGATAAAGAAACACATTCTTTTGACGGCAGTAAGGGATATGGTATAAACGGTTATAAAATTAATAATATCTCAATGCTTAAAAAGAATCGAAAAGATAATAAAAATAATAAAAAGAAAGTTAATAAGATATTATGTTTTGTACTTGCGACAATACTTCTTATGACATCATTTTTTGTTAAGAATTCATTAGGAGACAGTAATATCTATGCAACAACTTTTAAGTATGCCAATGATCCATTGGTTATTGTGATAGATCCGGGACATGGTGGCAATGATCCTGGTGCTATTAAGAATGGACTTGTTGAGAAAGATTTGAACTTAAAGGTGGCACAGTATCTAAGAGATGAACTGTTGCAATATCCATATGTAGAAGTATATATGACACGAGAGACTACGAATGAGAAACCTAGTCTGTATGAAAGAGTACTGATGGCAAAAAAATTAAAGGCTGATGCTCTTATTAGTATACATTTTAATTCATCAGATTATTCATATGAGAGAGGTGCAGAAGCACTTATTGCAGGTGGGCAGTATAATAGCGAAAGAGCAAAAGAAGGAAAGACATTAGGCGATAAGATATTAGGTCATATAGCAGCTAGAGGATTTGTAAGAGAGACTTCAGGTGATGCAAGAGATGGATTATTTACAAGATTTTGTACAGATGGAACAACGTATGAGAATGGTGCTGTTGCAGATTATTATGGAATAGTTCGCTGGAGTATGAAACTTGATGTTAATGGACTTATTATTGAACATGCTTATGTATCTAATAAAAGTGATGCACAGGTTATAAAAAATGATGCAGCACTTCATTCATTGGCACAGGCAGATGCACTTGGAATTGCAGAATATTTTGGACTTACAATAGATCCAGATGTTGTATATGCAGGAACAGATTACAGCAGTGTGTTTGATAAATATTATTATGCTAATAAATATCCAGATCTTAAGAATGCATTTGGCTATGATGGACAGAAACTTCTTCAACATTTTGTTACAAATGGTATAAGAGAAGGACGTCAGGCAAGTGAGGAGTTTAATGTTAATTATTATAAGAATAGATATGCTGATCTAAAGAGAGCATTTGGAAGTGATAATGCAGGATATATGATACATTATATTCATAATGGCAAAAAAGAAGGACGATATGGTGAGAATCCGGCATATTATAATGGAGTAGATTATTCAGATGTATATGATATAGAGTACTATTATAATACATACAGTGATCTTCAGATGGCATATGGCAAGAATCCAAGAAAACTTATAGAACATTTTGTTAATTGCGGAATGAAGGAAGGCAGAAGAGGTTCAGAGAGATTTAATCCGGAATTCTATAGAAATGAATATGCGGATCTTCGTAATGCATTTGGTGATAATAAGGCGATATATTATCTGCATTATATTCAGAATGGTAAAAAAGAAGGTAGAAAAGCAGAAAAACCAGGTGTATATAAAAATGTTGATTATTCGTTAGTATATGATAAAGAATATTATAGAGCAAAATATGAAGATCTTCAGAGAGCATTTGGCAATGATGATTATGCATATATAAAACATTTTGTTGAATCAGGAATGAATGAGGGCAGAAAAGCTAATCAGAGCTTTGATGTTAATATATATAAGAATAAATATACTGATTTGCAGAATGCATTTGGTGATAATAATAAGCTTTATTATCTGCATTATATGAACTATGGATATGATGAAGGCAGAAATTGTGACAAGTAATAAAAAACAAATAATAAAATGTTATATAATCAGAATTTTGATGATATAATAAAAAAAGTATAATAGTGATAATTATAATTCAGATAGTTATAATGTTGCTCTAATTATAACTTAGATAGTTACATTGTTAGATAGTTATAATGTTTAGCTAATTATAACTTAGATAGTTACAATGTCAGATAGTTATAATGCTTCCCTAATTATGACTTAGATAGTTACAATGTTGATTAATCATAGTATAGATGATTATAGTTGAAAACAATATAGAATGTAGTAGTAATGTATATAAAAAGGCAAAGATACTAAAATAAAGAAAAAAGTATCCTTGCCTTTTTTATTTATCCTAAAATCTTAAGATATGTTTAATCTTTGTTTGGTGGCATTGAAAAATAAATTTAAGTGTGTTATTCTTGATAAGATGTTGAAAAAATAAGAATAATTACAATTAAAGAATTGTGGTAATTATGATAAAAGTTGTAATGGGAGAATTTAATATGGATGAGAAGTTTGTTAGAAATGCAAAGAAACTAATTATATTAACAATCCTGATAGTGATAGTTGGGGTAGTTATATGGTGGAAAGTAATGCAGAGAATGGAACTTAAAGTGGATAAGTATACGTTTGATGAAAGCAAAATTACAGAACAGTTTGAGTATAATATTGATGAGCTTATCTGTGAAGAAGGACAATTAAGTATATCTGGATGGCTTGTAAAGCCTGATTCAGAGGCAACGATGTCAGTATATACTATTCTGCTTAAGAATATACAGACACAGGAGTGTTATAAGATTCCAACAATGAGAATTGATGTGTCAGATGAAGATGTTGAGAATATATTGGATATATATGGAGAGAATACAGGCGTTGATATATGTGGTTTTTATGCATATACCAATTATGAAGAATTGAATCTTTCACAGCAAGATTATGAAGTATATATGCTCGTGAAAGACAAAGGTAAGGAATATATAGTTCCTTTTGATACAACAGTTGATGAGTGGAGTGGTGACGATGAAGAATAATTTGGCAAAAAAAGAATATTATAGTGAACAATTACCATTTATAGTGTTATTTCTTATCTATTGTGTGATATTCAGAACATCAATTCAATTTGGTGATGATTTAGATCTTATACCAAAATATCAGAACCTTACAATAATGGATCAATGGAATCTGATTGTTAAGGATTATTTTTATTGGTCATCAAGAGTAATTGTTAATGGAATTATTCATGTGGTACTTGGATTTAATAGGAATATATGGGTTGTGTTAAATGCTCTTTTTGCAGTAGTTATGGGAAAATCAGTATCAAAATTGGCTGTGAAAAATAATAAAAGAGTAGGAAACTGGGTAGTAGTAGGATTCTTACTTATGTATCCTGTATATTGTAGTGGCGTTGCTGGATGGATGACAACAACAATGACATATTTTTGGCCAATAGCAGCAGGATTTGCAGCATTAATTCCAATAAGAAAGATTATTGACGGAGAGAAGATTAAAAAGTATCAATATGTATTATATTCACTTGCACTTGTATATGCATGTAATGAAGAACTTGAACTTGTTGTGATTTTTGTAGTATATGGATGCTTTTTGATATATATGTTAGCAAATAAAAAAATAAACAAATATTATGTTGTTCAATGCATATTAATTATTGCAAGCCTTGTATTTACAATGACAGCACCGGGTAACAGTAATAGAAGTACAAGCGAGATAGGACATTGGTTTAGAGATTATGAAGCTATGAGTTTCTTAGATAAGGTGGATATAGGAATTACATCAGCCTTGTGGAGAGTATGGTTTGGAAGAATATGGTTTTTCATAATTGTATGTGCATTAATTGCAATTATAGTATGGAACAAATACGATAGTATACTTTTTAGAATCACATCAGTTTTACCAGTAACTGCAGTTATTATATACTCATTGCCAAAAGATTTTTATCAGAATGATTTTGGTGGATTTGCACGATATACTGTAGCAGTATCAAGAACAGGACTTATAAATATTCAGACTTGTGGAGATAAAGAGATGCTTATAGAATTGCTTCTGCTTATAATTCCTTGCGTGGCATTCATCTTATCGCTGTATCTGATTTTTGAAAATACATGGAAATCGCTATTTACGATTGCAATTTTAGTAGGTGGAACAGCATCTAGAGTGGCTATGGCATTTTCACCAACTATATGGGCTTCGGGAACAAGAACATTTTCGGCAATGTTCTTTGCGATAATAATTATCGGGGTTATGCTCTATAGTGAGATTGATGAGAAGAAGATGTTAACAGACAAAAAGAGAAAGAACATAGTGGCAGCTATACTGACAATATCAGTATTTGTAATGCTTGATATGTTTGCCTGTATTATATAGAAATTAAATAAAATACTATTAGGAGTGAAAGTTATGGAGAATATTAATCACACATTTGCAATATCGGCATATAAGGAATCACCTTATTTAGAAGAATGTATACAGTCACTTGTATCTCAGAAGATTAAGAGCAAGATAATAGTGTGTACTTCAACACCTTGTGAGTATATTGAGAATATTGCTAAGAAGTATTCTTTACCATATTATATAAAGACTACAAAAAGTGATATTCAGGATGATTGGAATTTTGCATATAATAAAGCAGATACAGATTGGGTAACAGTTGCACATCAGGATGATATATATAATGAAGAGTATAGTAAAGTTATACTTGAAACTGCTAAAAAATATGATGATATCAACATGATATATACAGATTATATGCCAATTCTTAATGGAAAGACAGGCAAGAGAGATAAGAATAGTAAAATTAAAAAAGTGCTTAGATGTCCATTGTTGATTCCGGGATTTAACAAGATAAAATTTGTTAAGAAAATGACATTAGCATTAGGCAATACTATATGTTGTCCGACAGTGACATATAATAAGAAAAGAGTAGGAGATACAATCTTTACATCTGAACTTAAGTTTTCTCTTGATTGGGATACATTTTACAAATTTGCATGTATGAAAGGCAGAACAGTTTATATTAATAAACCGTATGCATATTATAGAATTCATGATGGTGCTACTACAAAGTCATTCATTGTGAATGATACACGAAAGTATGATGATATATATATGTTTAACAAATTTTGGCCAAAGTGGATTACAAATTTGATTATGAAAGTTTATGTTAAAGCATACGATACTTATAATTAAAGCGAAGAATATCATAGATATTAATTACGTTAATTGTTAAGAATAAAGGTATAAAAGATACAAAAATGGGAGTGAAAGAAATGAATGATACATTGTATATAGTAATTCCTTGTTATAATGAGGAAGAAGTATTACATGAAACAGTAAAAAGACTTACAGCAAAATTTGATAAGATGATTGAAGAAAATTCAATATCTGAAAACAGTAGGATAATGCTTGTAAATGACGGTTCTAAGGACAGAACATGGGAGATAATAAATGAACTTTATACTTCTAATAAATATGTAACCGGAGTATGCTTAAGCAGAAATAAAGGACATCAGAATGCACTTTTAGCAGGTCTTATGACTGCAAAAGAATATGCAGATATGGTAATATCAATGGATGCAGATTTGCAAGATGATGTTGATGCTGTAGATAAATTTGTGGAAGAATACAAGAATGGTGCTGAGATTGTATATGGTGTTAGAAATTCAAGAAAAAAAGATACATTTTTTAAGAAGACAACAGCATTAATGTTCTACAGACTTATGAACAAACTTGGAGTAGATACAGTATATAATCATGCAGATTACAGACTTATGAGCAAGAGAGCATTGAATGAACTTGCTAATTTTAAGGAGGTTAATCTTTTCTTAAGAGGCATAATACCAATGATAGGATTTAAAACTGCAATAGTTGAATATGAACGTAATGAACGTTTTGCAGGTGAATCTAAATATCCATTGTCTAAGATGATATCATTCGCAGTTGAAGGTATTACTTCATGTAGTGTAAAACCTTTAAGAATGATTACTTCAGCAGGATTAATAGTATCATTTTTAAGTTTTATATATTTGATATATGTGATAATAGGATTCTGTATGGGAAGAAATATTCAGGGCTGGACTACTACGGTAGTATTAATATGTCTTTTTGGTGGAGCACAGATACTTTGCTTAGGCATAATTGGTGAGTACGTTGGAAAAATATATAATGAAGTAAAACAAAGACCAAGATTTATAATAAGCGAAGAGCTTTTAAAATAGGTGAAAAACCAAACTTGGGTCAAACTTAAGAATTTAATAAGAAAATTATTCTTGAATATATATATTATAGATGATATAATACGGAATTGATAATGTGAAGAATTATTTTTGGAGGAAATTTACAATGAGAACATATCTAGTAACAGGTGGTGCAGGTTTTATAGGTTCAAACTACATCCACTACATGTTTAGAAAGTATGATAACGAGATCAGAATAATTAATGTTGATGCTCTTACATACGCCGGAAATCTTGAAAACCTTAAAGACGTAGAGAACAGAGAAAACTATACATTTGTTAAAGCTGATATCTGTGACAGAGAAGCAATTGAGAAGATTTTTGCTGAGAATGACATTGATAGAGTTGTTCATTTTGCAGCTGAAAGTCATGTAGACAGAAGTATTAGAAATCCAGAGGTTTTTGTACAGACTAACGTGCTTGGTACATTAGTTATGCTTAATGCAGCTAAAAAAGCATGGGAATTAGAAGATGGAACATTTAAGGAAGATAAGAAGTTCCTTCATGTTTCAACTGATGAAGTATATGGCTCACTTGAAGAAGGAGATACATACTTTTATGAGACAACACCAATTGATCCACACAGCCCATATTCAGCAAGTAAAGCATCATCAGATATGTTAGTTAAAGCATATATAGACACATATAAGTTCCCAGCGAACATTACAAACTGTTCTAACAATTATGGACCTTACCAGTTTCCTGAGAAGCTTATACCACTTATCATTAACAATGCATTACATGGTAAGAAGTTACCAGTATATGGTGATGGTAAGAATGTAAGAGACTGGTTATATGTTGATGATCATGCAAAAGCAATTGATATGGTTCAGGAACAGGGAAGATTAGGTCAGAGATATAATATCGGTGGACATAATGAAAAACAGAACATAGAGATTATTACAATAATTCTTGAAACTTTACAGGAATTATTACCAGATACAGATGAGAGAAAGAAACTTGTATCAAAAGAGTTAATCACATATGTAGAAGATAGAAAAGGTCACGACAGAAGATATGCTATCGCACCAGACAAGATTAAAGCTGAGATTGGCTGGTATCCAGAGACAATGTTCAAAGATGGTATCAAACTTACAATTAAATGGTACTTAGAGAATGAAGAATGGATGAATAATGTAACTTCAGGTGATTACCAGAAATACTATAGCGAAATGTATAAATAATGACAATATAAGGACAGGTAGTATTAATGCCTGTCCTATTAAAGGTTTAGGAGGAGACTTTCAATGAAAGGAATTATATTAGCGGGTGGTTCAGGAACAAGATTATATCCACTTACAAAAGCGGTATCTAAGCAGATTATGCCTGTTTATGATAAACCAATGATTTATTATCCATTATCAACATTAATGTTAGCTGGAATCAGAGATATTTTAATAATATCAACACCAAGAGACTTACCAGCATTTGAAGAATTATTCGGGGATGGTTCACAGTTAGGTCTTAATATGAACTATGCAGTTCAGGAACAGCCTAATGGACTTGCAGAAGCATTTATTATCGGAGAAGAATTTATCGGTGATGACAATGTAGCACTTGTACTTGGCGATAACATCTTCTACGGTCAGAGTTTCCAGAAAGTTCTTAAACGTGCCGCTGATATGAAAGAAGGCGCAACAATATTTGGATATTATGTAAGAGATCCAAGAGAATATGGTGTTGTTGAATTTGATAAAGATGGAAAAGCTCTTTCAATTGAAGAAAAACCAGCTAATCCAAAGTCAAACTATGCAGTACCAGGTCTTTACTTCTATGATAATAGTGTAGTAGAGATTGCAAAGAATGTAAAACCATCAGCTCGTGGTGAGATTGAGATAACAAGTGTTAATAATGAATATTTAAGAAGAGGTAATCTTAAAGTTGAGACTTTAGGACGTGGATTTGCATGGCTTGATACAGGTAACCATGATGCGTTACTTGATGCAGCAGATTTCGTTGCTGCATTCCAGAAACGTCAGGGATTATATATCTCATGTATTGAAGAGATTGCTTACAAACAGGGATTTATTTCAAAAGAACAGTTACTTGAACTTGCAAAACCTCTTATGAAAACAGAGTATGGTAAATACCTTGTAGAGGTTGCGGAAGGTCTATAATAAATAGTATAAAAGAAAGGGTAATTGTAGTTGATGCAATTACAATGGTATAGAAAAATGGGAAAGATTACAGTTGAGACATGTGATATTGAAGGATTAAAAGTTATCACTCCTACAGTATTCGGAGACGAAAGAGGATATTTTATGGAGACTTATAATTATAATGATTATAAGGCAGCAGGAATTGATCAGGAATTTGTTCAGGACAATCAGTCTTCATCAAAAAAAGGCGTTTTAAGAGGATTACATTTTCAGATTAACTTCCCACAGGACAAATTAGTAAGAGTTGTAAGTGGTGAAGTATTTGATGTTGCTGTTGATTTAAGACCAGGTTCAAAGACATATGGCAAATGGTATGGTGTAGTTCTTTCAGCTGAGAATAAAAAACAGTTCTTTATTCCTAAGAACTTTGCACATGGATTTGTAGTATTATCAGATTCAGCAGAATTTGCATACAAATGTACAGATTTCTATCATCCAAATGATGAAGGTGGTCTTGCATGGAATGATCCTGATATTGGAGTTGAATGGCCAATTCCAGCAGATATGGAATTAACTATTTCTGAAAAAGATCAGAAATGGGGCGGAATTAAAGCTTTTACAGAGAGTAGAAACAAATAATATATGATATATAATTAGTTAGCATAAAAATAATGCAATTAATTAACTACTATAGATATCATATATTGATGTTAAGTCTATAAAGGTCATGCTTAGAGCTTAGGCATGACCTTTTAAGGCGATATAGAAATCAATATAATCAAATATGTTAAGAAAAGAGGGAGAAAATTATGAAGTATGACTTTGATTTAGATCTGACGAACAGTAATTCATTATTATTAATATTAGAACAGATACGTAGAGGTTCTGTTGTTTTGGAATTCGGTCCAGCTAATGGAAGAATGACAAAATATTTAAAACAGGAATTAGATTGTGACGTATACTTAGCAGAGATTGATGAAGAAGCTGGGAAGCAGGCCCTTCTTTATGGCAAAGATTTGGTTATAGGTGATGTAGAAAATTTTGAATGGTTTGAGCGATACAGAGATATAAAGTTTGATTATATCGTTTTTGCAGATGTGCTTGAGCATCTTAGAGATCCAAAGACAGTTCTTGACAGATGTAAACTTTTATTAAAACATGAAGGTTCGGTATTATTATCAGTACCTAATCTTGCACATAATTCAGTACTTATCAATCTGATGAATAATGAATTTGAATATACATCAGTAGGATTGCTTGATAATACACATATACATTTCTTTACGAAGAATAGTCTTGAGAATATGGTAAGTCAGGCAGGATATTTTCCAATTAAGAGAATGGCAACATATTCCAAAGTTGGTACAAATGAACTTGTGAATACTGTTGATTCAGTAAAAGGAATACCTGCATCATATTGGAATACCAGAGAATATGGTGAGATATATCAGTATGTATATGAGATAAAAGCTTTCAGAGAACAGACTGTCAATAGTGAAAATTATATAAGACCTACACTAGGCAACTATTATGCTGAAGCATTTTTGGGAAAAGAAGGTTATACACCGGATAAATCGCTTAAAACAGAGATTGAAAATATAGAAGGAGTGTCAAGAATTGTATTTAAATCAGATATGCTTCTTGATGAATTCAGATTTGATCCTGTTAATACATCTGCTATTATAAAGGTTCATCAGATGACAGGGTTTGATAAAGATAATAATGCACATGAGTTATGTTTGAAAAATGCTAATTGTGAACTTTCGGGTAATGGTATTATGATATTCTTCACAGGAGATCCGATTATGATTATAAAGAGTTGCGATGAAGCTGATATTGTAAGAGCAGAATTGGTCGTAGAATACATCTCAATAGATGGTGAAGCAATAAGAAAAGTATCAGATGCAACTATAAAAGCAGCTATGACAAAAGAATTTCAATCAGAAAATGAAATCTTACGAGCAGATATTGCACTACGTGAACAGAATTATAATAATATAATTGCTTCAAAAGATGAACAGATAAGGGAATTACAGCTTAAGATTGCTAACCTTGAGCAAAAAGTGTCAGATAGTGAGAATGAGATAATGGCTATGCGTAACTCAAATAGTTGGAAGATGACAAAAATCTTTAGACGTTCATAATGTAATAAAGGAGAACCAGGTAATGACAGATATTGAGATAAAAACATTAAAAGAGGCTATAGAGAATGCCAATGTAATATCTTTTGATATTTTTGATACATTATTATTTAGAAAAGTAAACAGACCAGAAGATATTTTTGTAATGCTTGAAAAACTTACAGGAATAGAAGGATTTGCTAAAAAACGTGAAGAACTTCAGACGCAGGCAAGCATGAAAGCGGAAAGAGAATGTGGACTTCCTCATGCAGATTTGGATTATATATATAACTATATCAGTGCGAATATGAGCGAAGATGCAGATTTTGAAAAAATAAAACAGTTAGAAATAGAACTTGAGAGAGATGCATTGTTCACAAACAAAGAGATAAAAGAGATATATGATTATGCAAAAGCAAAGAATAAAAAAGTAATCGCTGTAAGTGATATGTATCTTATGAAAAAAGATATAAAAGTATATCTTGATGATAATGGATATGAAGAGCTTGATGCAATATATGTATCAGCAGATGAACATAAGACTAAATATAATGGTGATATATTTAAATATGTAGCAGAAAAAGAACATGTATCATGCGATAAAATATTACATATAGGTGATAATTATCAGTCTGATTATGTTAATGCTGTTAAAGCCGGAGTAAAAGCATTCCATTATAAAGCATATTCAATAGGACCACTTAAAAAAGACAAATTTCCGGCTGTTAATGTTATTAATTCTGTTACAAGAAACTCAGACGATTTTTGGTATAATCTTGGAGCGAAAGTTGGCGGACCATTATATTCAGGAATATATGAATGGTTTACAAAACGTATAAAGAAAGAAAAATATGATAAAATATTCTTTTTGGCAAGAGATGGATATATTCTATATAATATATGCAAAGAAAGACATATGGAGAATATTGATTATCTATATGTATCAAGAAGAGGTTTGTTGTTAGCTGGAATTACAGAACTTGATAATGAATCACTTGATCTGCTTCCACCTTATACTATAGGTCAGACAGTTAAGGAAGTTCTTGAATATCTTAATGTTAAGGAAGTATGTACAAAAGGAATTACTCAAGCTGGATTCTCTGGAATTAATGCTAAGATAAAAGACAGAGAAGATATGGCTCGTTTTAAGAAGATATATAAAGCTAATGAAGAGGCATTTCTAAAAAGATGTGAATATGAAAGACAAAATGCTCTGAAATATTTTACTGAAAAAGGCTTTATGGATGTAGATTCAATAGTATTTGACTGTGGATGGAATGGCAGTTCACAGTATCTTCTTGATAGATTTCTTGATGCAGCGGGATATAAAGGAAGCAATCAGTTCCTTTATATAGGTATCAAGAATAGTGAGAAGAGTAAAGTACAGTTACATGATAAGAAATATGATACTTATATTTTTGATATAGATAAAAATAAAGAGTTACAAAGTCGAGTAATGCAGGCAGTTGTATTATTTGAACTTTTCTTTGGAGCACCACATGAATCACTATGGTATTATGGAGAAGATGGTCCTGTACTTGAAAAATATGGTAAGTCAGAACATACAGCAGGAATAACAAAAGGTGTTATGGCATACCTTGAGAATGTTCTTGATTTTTATGAAAAATATAATGTGGATATAAGTTCTGAAGATGCATGTTACAGTGTAGAAAGACTTGTTAATATGCCAACTAAGGACGAAGCAGTTAATATTGGTAATGTAAAGAATGTAGATGGATTTGTAAAGACAAAAAATAAAGAAAAATATATAGCAAAACTTGGACTTTTTGAGTATATGTTTAATCCTGATATGGAGATGTATTGGCTTCAGGGACTTCTTGTAAGACCTGATATTAATAAGATACTTAAGAAGAAACTTGCTAAAAAATATGATGTTGATTATGAAGCATTTGCAGCAGGAGATGAAGTTACTATATCAACTGATAATATTGAAAAAGGTCAGATAAAAGATATACTTGAAGATATAAAGAAAAAGGAAGGCAAAGTAACCTATGAATATATGAAAAAATATATGGATGGTGAAATAAGCGATCCTTATAAGAGATGGCGTGAAGAAAATGAAAAAGATAACTTAAAGACAGAGCCATTAGCATACAGACCTTTAATATCATCAGTTATTCCTGTATACAATGTAATTGATGAACAGCTTACAGAGTGTATTGAATCTATTCTTAACCAGACTTATGACAACTTTGAACTTATACTTGTTGATGATAATTCTAGCTGGGAATCAGTAAGAGATATACTTAAAAAATACGAGAATAATGAAAAAGTTCATATAATATACAGAAAAGAGAATGGACATATCTCAAAAGCCACAAATGATGGTATAGCGATTGCAAAAGGCGAGTTTATTGCATTTACAGACTGTGATGATGTGCTTGCACCTAATGCATTCTATGAGATGGCTAAAAAACTTAATGAGAATCCGGAACTTGACTTTATATATAGTGATGAAGATAAACTTACAGAAGATGGAAAGAGAAGACATTCACCATTCTTCAAACCGGAATGGTCACCAGATACATTTATGTCAATAATGTTTACTAATCATCTTGCAATATATAGAAGAAGTATAGTGGAAGAAGTTGGTGGACTAAGAAGCGAATATAATGGTGCACAGGATTATGACTTCACATTAAGATTCATGGAGCATACAGATAATAAGAGAGTTGGACATATTCCAAAAGTTCTATATTATTGGAGAGAACGTCCGGAATCAATAGCATCTAACCCGGAAGCTAAACCATATGCATTAGAAGCTGTTAAAAATGCTAAGATAGATGCACTTAGAAGAAGACATATAGATGGTAATGTTGTATATGTAAAGGAATTATATCAGTACAGAGTGGAATATGAGAATAAGAATAACCCACTTGTAAGTATAATTATTCCTTCAAAAGATAATTATACAATGTTAAAGAGATGTGTAGAATCTTTAAGAAAAATAACAACATATAAGAATTATGAGATAATAGTAATAGATAATGGCAGTAATGATGAGAATAAGGCACTTATAGAGAAGATGCTTAGTGATAATGGTGCATCATATTATTATGAACCTATGAAGTTTAACTTCTCAAAGATGTGTAACATGGGAGCTGACAGAGCAAAAGGTGAATATCTGTTGTTCTTAAATGATGATATAGAGATATTCAAACCACGTTGGTTAGAACTTCTTGTTGGACATGCAAGCCTTGATTATGTTGGTGCTGTAGGAGCTAAACTATATTATCCTAATTCCAATATAATACAGCATGCAGGTGTTGTAAATCTTCCGATAGGACCGACACATAAACTTATTGGAATGTCTGATTCACAGACTTATTATTTTGCAAGAAACAAAGCAGATTATAATTATCTTGTAGTTACAGGAGCATGTCTTATCTTAAGTGCAGATAAATATAGAGAAGTAAATGGCTTTGATGAAGAACTTACAGTAGGATATAATGACGTTGACTTGTGCATGAAATTGTATGAAGCCGGATACTACAATGTGCTGCGTAATGATGTTGTCTTATACCATTATGAGTCAGCAAGCAGAGGTTCAGATGATATAAGTAAAGAGAAGATGGAACGTCTTAGAACAGAGAGAACAAGACTATATGCGAAACATCCAGAACTTGAAGGCAAAGATCCATTTTATAATATAAATCTTACGCCGGATAAAGCTAATTATGATATAAAGCTTGATGAATATAAGGAACTTAGTGAGATAACTCCACTTACAAAAGCTGTGCGTGAAAATCTCAAATATGGCGAAGTAAAGGCGAATATTGATACAATATCACTTAACCATATAATAACTATAGAAGGATGGCAGTTTATAGAAAAAGACAAGTGCAATGATGAATCAGAAGTATATCTTGCGATAACAAATGCAGGTGGCAAAGGGTATCTTGTTAAAACTGAGAGAAAATACAGACCAGATATAAGAGCAGCATATCCAAATGGTAAAAAGATATTAATATCAGGTTTTGTATGCAAGATAGATGCGAAGATGTTAAGCAAAGATGTGGAACAGTATTATATAACTCTTGTAATAAAGAGTAAAGGATTAAAAGGAAATGTTATCTATGCTATGGATAAGAGCATAGATATGACAAGAATATATCCGGATATTGAAAAAGCCGATACAATAAGAAGCATAGATTTGAATCAGATACCACAGCATCCACTTATGACTAACTTTGAAGATATAGAATGTGATGGTGATGAGATGCAGATAAGAGGTTGGGCTATTCAAAAAGACATTGGATACAATGATAATTACTTAAAAAATATAATTCTTGTATCGGACAAGGGTGAGTCGTTAGAAATTGTTGCTTCAAGAGAAGAAAGAGCTGATCTTGTTACAGCATATAGAAAAATACCTAACATTAGATTTTCGGGATTAAAGAAAAAGATAAAAATTAATGAGTTGAAAAAGTATGGAAATCGTTTTAAAATGGGAATAATTGTAAGAGACAGCTTTAGTAACGATGTAAAGTATATAATGACAGAAAAAATACTTGATTTATCTAAAGAACAGGTAAGTGATAAATAAGGAGTGAAGACATGAGTGAAGCAGTTATAAAGGCAAGCAATATATCAAAACTTTATAAACTTTACGATAGACCGGGAGACAGATTTAAAGAAACATTCAGTTTGTCAAAAAAGAGCTATCATAAAGAATTTTATGCTTTAAAAGATATTAATTTCACAATTAACAAAGGTGAGACTATTGGAATTATCGGACGTAATGGGTCCGGTAAATCCACACTTTTAAAGATTCTGACAGGAGTACTTAATCCGTCAGAAGGCAATATTGAAGTGAATGGTAAGATATCAGCATTGCTTGAACTTGGAGCCGGTTTTAATATGGAATATACCGGAATGGAGAATATCTATCTTAATGGAACGATAATGGGAATTCCAAGAAAAGAGATGGAGAAGAAAGTTCAGGATATACTTGATTTTGCAGAGATAGGCGATTTTATATATCAACCTGTAAAATCATATTCAAGTGGTATGTTTGTAAGACTTGCATTTGCAGTTGCTATTAACGTTGAACCAGAGATACTTATTGTTGACGAGGCACTTGCTGTTGGTGATACAAGATTCCAGTTAAAATGTATGGACAAATTTGTTGAATTCATGGAAGCAGGCAAGACAGTATTATTCGTAAGTCATGATATTAATTCAATAAAAAGATTCTGTAAGAGATGTATATGGATCAATCAGGGGAAGCTCATAATGGATGGTGAGACTGATGAAGTATCTGATAGATATATGGATTTCTTAAAATATGAATGTAGTATTGAAGAATATCTTGCACAGGTTGAAAATTCTAAAAAAGAAGCAATGGAACTTGCAAAAAAAGCAGAAGAAAACAAAGAAGAGCCAGTCGAAGAGAACGTTACAGAACAGGATATAGATAAAGTAGATCTAGGTGAGATATATGATATGCGTCTCTTTAATTCAGAAGGTAAAGAGATTAATGATATTACTCATGGAGAAGATGTAACAATTAAGATAAGATACATTGTTAATGAACTTAATGTTGATAATCCGGTACTTGGAGTAGCAATAAGGACAGTTGATAACAAATATATTTGCGGACTTAATACATTACTCGATAATCATACGATTAGCTGGAAACGTGGTATGAATGAAGTAACGCTTACATATAAGAAATTTAATCTTACTGGAGGAAATTATTTCTTTGATGTGGCATTATTTGATAGAACAGCTACTGTACAGATTGATTACAGATCACAGTTTAAGACATTTTTTGTTAAGATGAATTATATTGCGGAAGGAGTTGTAGTGCTTAATCATACATGGAATTAGGCAGAAGATAATTATGAAGAAGAGAATTATAGTAACAATTGTATCAGCACTTGCCATGTTAGGACTGCTATTCCTTCTCAATCCATTTCAGGTTATGACGATTAATATATGTTATGACCTTACAACTGAGAGCGAAGGACTTGCTGAATTCTATTATGCACCAGATTCAGAACATATATCACCATCAAGACTATATGCTGATAATATGAAGCAGGGAGAGACACGTTCTGTTAAGAAGAATATTGAAAAAGAAAATTATATCTTCAGAATAGATCCTTGTAATATCGAAGGAGAAGATGTAACAATTAGTAATCTTCGTGTAAAATATATGTGGATTGAAAAAGCAATGGATATGTCAGAATATCAACTTATAAATGATATGGACAATGCAAATATAAGTGAAGATGAGATAAGTGCAACAGCAACAGGTGAAGATGCATACGTTGTATATAGTGCAAAAGATAAAATTGCAGAAGTTAATAAAGCGACAAGAACAGTAGCATATATAGTATATTGTATAGCTGCAGTACTTACAGGTCTGTTCGTATTTGCACAGTATAGAAGATTTAAGATTGTTATGTATTGGGCAATAGATATAGTAAAGAATAGAAATCTTATAGTACAGCTTGCAAAAAACGATTTCAAATCAAGATTTGCAGCATCATATTTAGGTGGTATATGGGCATTTATACAGCCAATAGTAACAATAATAATATATGTATTTGTATTCCAGTATGGACTCAAAGCCGGCGCACCGGTAGAAGGAATAACATATGTACTATGGTTAGTATCAGGAATTGTTCCATGGTTCTTTTTCCAGGATGCACTCTTATCAGCAACAAATAGTTTGATAGAATATGCATATCTTGTAAAAAAAGTAGTATTTAAGATTAACATTCTTCCAATAGTAAAGATTACATCAGCATTATTTGTGCATCTGTTCTTTATAATCATAACAATATTATTGTATATTGCTAACGGAAGAAGCTTTGACATATATATAATACAGATTGTATATTATTCATTCTGTGCCATGATACTTGCAGTAGGATTGTCATATATAACATCATCTGTAGTAATATTCTTCAGAGATCTTGGACAGATTGTTAATATTATACTTCAATTTGGAATGTGGTTAACACCTATTATGTGGGATGTCTCAATGATGGGACCAACACTTAGAAAACTGATGAAACTTAATCCGGTATATTATATCGTATACGGATACAGAGATGCTTTTTATAATCAGACATGGTTCTTTGAAAAACCAGATCAGACAGTATATTTTTGGGTAGTAACAGGACTTATATTCCTGGCAGGAATGTTTGTATTTAAAAAGCTTGAAAAACATTTTGCAGACGTATTATAAAATTGTGAAAAATATTTTAGAGCCACATTAGATTAAAATGTGGCTCTAAATGTATATATAGATGTAAGAAACTGTATATAAAAATATAAGATGATATACATATATACAGATACAAAATATTACGTTTAGATAGTATATAATAGATGCGATACAGATATCAAATATATAGATATAAGACTGTATCTGACAAAATATGGGGTGGTGACAAAGATTAATGCAGAAAAAGATAAGATGGATGTTAATATTATTTATATGTATAATAGCAGGAATAGCTGTAGGGAGCAGATTCGATTCTAAAGCATGTATAATAGCATTAGCAACAGTTATAATGATTAGTATAATGTCAATAACGTATGTTATGCGAGATAAAGTATATAATATAAGCAAAAATGTATTCAATAAGATAATGAGAATTATAATAAATCATTCTATGATATTTCTTATAAGTACATTACTGTTAATATCCATAGTAGTATTTTGGAAATATTTAACGATGAGATATGTATATATATTTAAGGATATTGCATCAGATTCATATAATCAGACATATCCATTTTTATATAGTATAATTCATTATATAAAGACAAAGGGTAAGATTCCAAATTTTATGTTTACTATGGGACTTGGCGGAGAGCCTAAGAATGATATGATATTTCCATATAATGTAATATTACTTCTGTTTAATGAAGAAACTTTTATATATGCACTTCCATATATACAGATTGCAAAGATTATTTTGGCAGGTATCTTTTTTTATGCATATATGCGTGAGAGAAAGATTAGCAAATATACATCAATTATAATGGCATTAAGTTATGCGTTCTGTGGTCCTATGATGTTGAGAAATATGTGGTATACATATTCAATAGAAGTAATGTTAGTTGCATTAATACTATGGGGATTTGAACTATATTATAATAATAAGAACAGATTTATACTGCCACTTGCAATGTTACTTATGCTCAATACACTTAGTACATATTATATGGTGCTTTATACAGGAATAATAATTGGATATACGATATTCAGATATTTTACAGAATTTGAAAAAGCAAAGAATAATAAAGGATATACCAAGAGATATATACTCAAATATACTATATGCTATCTAATAGTATTGCTCATAACTGTACTTATAAAATATAGTGATATTAGAGAAGTATTATTTAGTACAAGGTTTAATGATGGAATAAGCAAGAATTCAGTTAATTCGGTTAATTATAGTATTATAGCAAAAATAGAGGACTTAGTTACTGCGTATATAAGTAATTTCTCATTATCAATTAATATTGTAGATGGAAGTTACAAGGGAGAGTTAAATCAGCTCAATGCACCAACATACTTTGGAACAATGATTACATTTATATTTGCAATAATGAGTATACATATAAAACCTGTAATCATGAAAAAAGAGATACAAAAAGATATAAAGAGCAACAAACTTATATACATAACAAAATACAGAAATACAAAAACATATAGAAAAGATACAATAACACAGACAGTATTAAAAATAATATCTGTGTTATTGATAATTATATATACAGCATCACCTATTTTTCGATGTTTTATTAATGGAATGAGTTCAGAGTCATATAAGTTATCATCTCTTTGGATTATAGTATTGATGATGTATTGGGCATCTTTAGAGATAGACAGGTGGAACAAGACAAAAAGACTAGAGCGATATAAACTTTGCATAGTAACACTTACTAATATATTACTGATAATAATAGTTGCTGTAACCAATAGAGACATAATTAACAATATTGAACTTGTAAGTATAATAATCTTGTTGCTATTGCTGATGATATTTATGACAGCTAATAATATACATTACAACATAAAACGTGCAACAGTAATGGGAATAGTTATAATCCAGGTACTTACAGGAGCAATGAATGCAATAAATATTAATGGTGCAATAGAGGCAGATACGTTAAGCCTTAGAAGGGATTATAACGATTATACAAAAGAGTGTTTAGAATACATAAAATCGATTGATGACAGTGAATTTTACAGGATAGACAAAATATATAACAGTCCATATCTTAACGATTCACTTATACTTGATTTTTATGGAGTGAAGTCATATATTGGTGGAACGGATTTTAACAGTAATGTAAGAGAATTTGTAAAAAGTCAGGGTGGACAATTCCTTAGCTATGGATATATGTATGGATTCTACGGAATAACAGAGACTAATACTTACTTAGGAGTAAAATATGTTCTTGCTAAGACAGATACAATACCATATTATGGATACAAGCTGATAAAACAGATAGAAGACATATACATATATGAGAATGAGTATGCACTTCCACTTGCATTTTGCTATGACAGTTATATAACTAAAGACGAATATGATGCTATGACACTTGAAGAGAGAAGAGAAGCTATACTTGAGAATGTAGTAGTATCCGGAGATAAAAAATGGCTTAGACATACAGAGACAGCGGATAATATAAACGGTGACGATGAGAATATAACAGCTACAGGAGAAACTAAGACTAGTGATAAGAGTACAACAGCGACAGAAGAACAACTTATCAACAATAGCGGTTATACTGTTAATAAGAATGATCCTGACACAACATTGAAGATAGAACTGAATTTTACATCAAAAGATGAGAAACAAGGATATCTTCATTATGTATCAGCAGGAGAACTTAAATCAATAGAACTTGTAGAGCATAAAGGCAGTAACAATTATGCTATAGAGCTGAATGAAGATAATATAGAATCTTTTTGGGTTAATATACCAAGTTATGGAGAATATGATAGAATAGACGGAACAGTAAAATACACATATTGCTCAAAAGAAGAAAGATATGGTAAATACAAGGAAGATACTGAAAAATTAAGAGATTCAGCTGTCAATATAGAAAGTTTTGATGATGAGTATATAGTAAGCAGTATAGAAGTTACACAAGATAAAATGTTATGTTTTACAATACCATATAGTACAAAATGGCATATATATATTGATGGTACGGAAGTAAATGTGTATAATGTTAACGAAGCATTCTTAGGATGCAGAGTAAAAGCAGGAAGACATACGATAGAAGTAAAATACATACCTTAGGTTCATAAGGATAATGTAATAAAAAGAAAAGAGGAAAACTATGTACAGAATATCGGTAGTAGTGCCTGTATACAATGAATCAGGCAATGTAAAAGAATTGTTCAGAGAGATAAAAGAAGTATGTGTAAAAGAAAACTATACATATGAGATAATATTCGTAGATGACGGTTCATCAGACGATACAGCTAAGCAGTGTGCAGACTTAAAGCCACTAAAACTTATAAGATTTCGAAGAAACTTTGGACAGACAGCAGCTATGGATGCAGGAATTAAAGCAGCACAATATGATTATATCGTAACAATGGATGGAGACAGACAAAATGACCCTGCCGACATACCTAATATGCTAAAATATATGACAGAGAATGACCTCGATGTAGTGTCAGGCTGGAGAAAAAACAGAAAAGACACAGTAATGAAAAAATTTACATCAAGAGGTGCCAATTTCCTTAGAGGAATAATAGTAAAAGATAATATCCATGACAGTGGATGTTCATTAAAAGTATATAAAAGAGAATGTTTTGAAAATCTTTCACTTTATGGAGAAATGCACAGATTCATACCGGCACTCCTTAAGATAAAAGGATTTACAGTAGGTGAGATAGTAGTAAATCATCGACCAAGAACAGCAGGAGTAACTAAATATAACTGGAAGAGAACATTCAAAGGCTTTGTAGACATGATATCAGTATGGTTCTGGAATAAATTTGCAGTAAGACCATTACACCTTCTTGGAAGTACAGGAATAGTATCAATCTTCATAGGAATAGTGTTCGCTATATGGTCACTTGTATTATTTATAATGGGTAATAATATGTCAGACTATATGCAGCCAATCGTAAGTGTTCTATTCTTACTTGCAGGATTATTCCTATTCGTATTCGGTCTTATGAGTGATATTCTCGTTAAGACATATTATGGAAGCAAGATAGACACACCATACAATATCAAAGAAGTTGTAGAGAACAAAGAAGATTAATTAATATAACAATACGAACGGAGCAAAGATTATGAGAATAATGATGATAGCGCCAACACCATTCTTTGCAGACAGAGGATGTCATACAAGAATATATGGTGAGATAACAGCATTACAGAGACTAGGACATGAAGTTGAACTTGTGACATATGGCCTTGGCAGAGACATAGAAGGTGTAAAAACAGTACGTTCATATAATTTTCCGTGGTATAAAAAACTGACAGCAGGACCATCCGTATGGAAGATCCTGCTACTTCCATTCATATACCACACTGCAAGAAAAGAGATAAAAAGATATAATCCTGATATAGTACATGCACATCTGCATGAAGGAGCATTTATAGCCAAATTCTGTAAGACATTTGACAAAAATAAAAAGCGTCTGTATGTATTCGACCTGCAAGGATCATTAAGTGGAGAGATAATACAGCACAAATTCGTAAAAGAAAATGGAATCTTCCATAAGTTCTTTATAGCCCTTGAGAAGAAGATAAACAGTTGGTTTCCTATAATAACACAGTCGGAGAACCTCTATAACCAGTTAATTACAATGGGAGTTGAAAAAGAAAGAATCGTTAACGCAATGGATGCCGTAGACACAACAGCATTTGCACCGACAGAACCAGATAAAGAACTTGTTCATATGTTAGATCTTGATAATGGTAAGAAAAAAGTCCTGTTTATGGGACTTTTAGAGAGTTATCAGGGAGTTGACTATATGTTTGATGCATTTGGAATGGTAAAAAAGCAGTATGAGAATGTAGAATTTATAGTAATAGGATTTCCAAACATTGATAAATATAGAGCAAAAGCAAAAGAACTAGGAATAGAAAAAGATGTTAAATTCATAGGAAAAGTAAGATTTGAAGATGTTCCATCATATCTGTCACTATCAAAAATAGCAATTGCACCAAAGATAGCAAGTGCAGAAGGCGATGGTAAGATATACAACTATATGGCAATGGGAATGTCAGTAGTAGCATTTGACAGAAGTATATCAAGAGAGATATTAAGAGATACAGGAATTTTTGCCAAGATGAAAGACTCAAAAGATATGGCAGACAAGATAGTAAGTCTTCTTAATGATGATGAGCTTGTAGAAAGACTTGGTAAAGCAGCAAGACAAAGAGCAGTAGATTATCTATCAACAGACATAAGTGCAGCTAAGATAGATGAATTCTATAAAAAAAATCTATATAAGAAAAATCTAAAATAGACTGTTCGTCTATGAGCATAGTATAAGTTATGCAATCATTACATAATAGGCAGGTGGATCTGATATAGATAGGATAATGCTTGCACATAAGTTATATAGATAAGATAATGCCTGCACATAAGTTAGGACATGCAATTGTATGCATAATAAAGACATCAAAAAAGCATTAAAAAGAATATGAAAAGTAGAATGGGGTGGAATATAAGATGATTAAAAATGTATCATATACACTTCTTGCCAAAATAGTAGCGATGCTATTCTACCTTGCAACCGACATAGTAGTAGCAAGAATGTTAAATATAGACGGATACAGCGAATGGACATATTTTTATTCAGTTGCGACAATGCTTGGATATGTTACATGGTTTGGAATTAACGCATCTGTAAAAGTATTTGTATCAAAACAAAATGATGAAAAAGAGAGAACAGAATGTCTAAGAGCCGGACTTATATTAAGACTCTTGATAAGCATTTTCTTTGCTGTACTTATAATGGCTTTATCATATCCATTTGCAAAAGTACTTGGTTATCCTGATAAATATGCTAATCTTGATAAACTCATACTAATGTCAGGAGCGATGGTATTCACATCATCATTTACAGAATTTTTCAAAGAGACAAGTATAGGGCTTGAGAGATACAAAGATGTGCTTATTATAACAACGATAGAGTTTGGGCTGAACTTTCTGTTCAGTTTCATAGGTATATGCATATATCACAATCCGACAGCAGTTGCAGCAGGATACATAATAGCAGGAATATTCGAACTAATAGCAGGTTGTATGATATATAGACAATATATTATTATAGATAAAGACATAAAAAGCAAACTTGATACAGCAAGAATTACAGCTTTAGCTAAGAAAATAATGAAATATGCTATTCCACTTGTAATCATAAGCTTTGGCGGAATGGTTCTTATAGAGATGGATACAGTAATGCTTGGAATGTTAAGCAGCAGAGAACAGGTATCAGTATATGCAGTAGCCAAGAAACTTTGCCAAAAAGCAACTCATATTAATTATGCACTATGCACAGGAACGATGACAGCATTCTCTGTGCTTACATACGAGACAATAGTGGAAAAAAGAAAGAAATTCAACAAACTATGTGGAATAAATATAATTGTTGCAGTAACAGTAAGTCTTGGATTCATAATAGCAGGACCACTAGCAATAAAGATACTATATGGAAGTGAATATAGAGAAGCCGGTGATGTAATAAGACTATTAACACCATATTATATACTATATAGTATATCTAATTTCTATTCACTCTTTCTTGATTTTCATAACAAAGCAACTTTTAGAAGTCTATGTTATGTACTTACACTTGTAATTAATCTGATATTAAACTGGATGCTCATACCGCCAATGGGGGCAAATGGCGCAGCGATAGCAACAGCAGTATCATTGATACCATATACAGTGCTTGTAATAATACAGACAGAGAAGATATTTGCGAAATACAGAGCAAAATAAAATATAATTATGTTGATGAACAAAATGATAACATAGAACAATATGGGGGAATTGGATTATGACAATGGAGAATAAAAAAATTAAAACTTTGTGTCATATAAGTATTGTAATACTTGCAGTAATAGCAGGTATTAGTATATATGGATATGAAAAAACGAGAATATTCTATGAACAGAATCTTGGGCTTATAGAAGTTATGTGTCTTGTGGGAACACTGTTACTTATATATTTTTCATCATATATCTGTACAGGGAGTATAATAAGTTCATTTATAGGAACACTTGTCATTATGCCTATTGTATATATGGCACTTAGAAAACTTACATTCTATCTCACAGTAGATGAGATAAAAGCAATCAATGAGCAACTCTATATAACAGATGCAGATTCATTTACAAAAGTAGGAAATCATTGGTTTTCAGGCGATTCAAGGACTAACTATGTAATACTTGGAACACTTGTAAAGCTTGCACCACTTGAATGGTTCAAAATACATGGAGTATCACCGGAACAGGTAACCAAAGCACTGCATTGGATTATGGGAATGATAACTATAGATATAATAGTAGTCGTGACATATATACAATCTTTTGGACATCGTAAAGATACATCAGGTCAGAATCATAATACTAGTATATCTGAGAATAGAAGCACAGAGAATATTAATCAGAATAACATACAGCATAATACCAAAAATAATGCTAAAAATAATGCTAAAAATAATGCTAAAGAACAATATTCAAATAATATAATTACACACATAATCTCTGGTATGAGAGAAGAAACCATAATAATAATACTTTTTTATGCGATAATGAGTCTTCAGGTTACATTACTATCAATTAAGACAGTTAACTATGATCTTAACTCACTATTACTAGCACTATTATCAGTAATGTTAATGATATATGCAATACGAAAAGTAAGCTCATTAAATGCACTTATGGCAGTTGTATCAGCAATGCTTGCGACACAAGATAAGATGCTTGCAGGTCCAATGCTATATCTAGCACTACTCATTATGGTAATAATTCTCACGATAAAGGTTATTAGAAAAAATATTAAGATACCACTAGTATTAATAGCAGCAGCAGTTACAATGATACCTGTGATAATGAGTTATATGGCTAATTACTATGTAGGATTTTTCCTAGCAGGCGGTAATATACCATCAGTAACATTTCATGATACAGTATATTCGTATGTACAATATTCATTAACAATACTAGAGTCAATCAGCAGTTTTTTTGCACTCTCAGATAAAGCAGTTATAGTTAACCTGCTTATGCTATGGGGCATATTCACGATAGCTTCATATATTACCAAAAGTGTTGAGAAAAGCATTAATAATAAAGCAGTTCAGAATAATGATAAGAAGAACGTTGGTAATAATGTAATTCAGAATAATGATAAGAAGAATATTAATAACAATGTTATCAATACTAGTGACAAGAAAGTTATATCAAGGAAAGAAAGTATATGTGCAAAGAGAGTAAAAATAATATCGACTATAGTAATTGCATTGGTATTTATGATGTTCATAATTGCAATAATAAGTATTAGACTAACACCATTTGTATATATGTCACCATTATATAAGATGGATGTTGGAAGTTATAATTCTAAAAGTATTATGAATGGGATTACATATCATTTTAATGCTAAGAGTATGGCAGAGCATTATGCAAAGCTTGCAGGAACAATAATATATATATTCTATAAATCGGTGCCGGTAGGTTATATGGTACTGTTAGCAGCAGTTGGAGTTGTTATGTATATATATAAGAAAAGACCGGATATAAGTAATATGTTATTCATACTTTTATCAGCGGTTATATTTCCATTGCTCTATTCAGCAATACAGATTACGCCTAATGAGAGATACCAGAATGTATACATATTAATATTTGCATACCTTACGGTAGTGACACTTGTAGAGCTGGTTATAGAAAATAAAAAAATATACCTCTATGTAATACTAACAGTTATGCTCATAAATGCAATAGACGTACATAGATATGACTATGCATATACAGAATACTTTGCTATATGGGATACAAAATATATAGAACAAAGAGAAGAATGTTATACCGGAAAGATGGTTCCAGGCTATCATGCAGCATGGGGTGAGCATGTTATATATGCAGGTGAGATGCTAGGAAGATATGCACATGACAACAATATACCATATAAGGACATGAATATACACTATGAATATTATGGAGAATACTATAATAATGGTGGAATGAACATAATAGTAGATGGAAGCGAAGCATGGAAGACATGCGAGATAGGAGAGCATGACTACTTTGTAGTATCCAGAGGAGCAGCGACAAAAGAAGGCGAAGGAGGACTTTCTATAAAGCTCATTAATAACGCAACACCAATGTATACGTTTGGATATAATGGAGCAACCGAGATGTGGGTATATAGTGGAGAAGAAGTTATGAAGTGGCGTTAGAGATTGACTATATTATGATTACGTTATATAATAAAATAGAAAATAGAAATTTCAATTTTGTGAGGTGATTATATGCTGTTTGAATATATTATTAATAATTATGACAAGGATGAGCCGATTTTTATATCCGAGTTGCCAGGAAAGTCAAAAAATAGTATACGTCAGGAATTAAAAAAATTGGTAGATGAAGGAAAATTGGAAAGACTTTATAACGGAGTATATTACCTATCATATACTACTATATTAGGAACAAAGGGACGTATATCTGTGGATAAATTCGTAAATAAAAAGTATATGGTACATGAGGGCATAACAATTGGATATATTACAGGGATGCAATTAGCTAATATGTATGGATTTACATCTCAAAATCCATCATGTATTGAAGTGTGTTCAAATGAAGCAACAACTACACAACGAAAACTTAATATAGCTGGGCGTACTGTTATAGTATATAAGCCTTTAGCAAAAGTAACAGAAAAAAATAAAACAGCATTACAATTTTTGGATTTTATGACAGTTATAGATATATATAGTGAAATATCTGGCGATGCATTGCAATATAAGTTGAAAGAATACGTGAAAGAGATTAATATTGATTTCAAAATTGTACGAGAGTATATAGCATTATATCCGGACAAAGTATACAGAAATATATATCAGGGAGGATTAATGCATGAATTGGTATAAAGAGTATTCTGATGAATGGAAGGAGATCATTGAAACTGTAGCCAGAGAGTGTGGAAGAACAGAACTTATGGTTGAAAAAGATACCATTCAATCAATGTTTTTGTATGAACTATCAAAATCAGAATTACCATTTGTATTTAAAGGTGGGACATCACTGTCTAAAGCTTACAATTTGATAGATCGTTTTTCAGAAGATATAGATCTATCAATGAACAGAAAAATAACAGAACGTGAAAAAAGACAGTCTAAAAATGAAATAATAGAAATAGCTAACAATTTAGGAATGATACTTATTAACCCTGAAAGTATAAAATCAAGATATGATTATAATAAGTATATATTCAAATATAAATCATTATTTGTGGAATTACCTATGGAAATTATTATAGAGACTAGCTATTATCAAAGAGTATATCCTGCAAAAGAGCATATAGTTGAAAGTTTTGTAGGGAGATTTTGTAAAGAAAGAAATATAAGTTTGCCAATTATATTTGCAGCATCTGATGTTGTGATGAATGTACAGTCTATACAACGTACATTTATAGATAAAATTTTTGCAATATGTGATTATAGAATACAAAATATGCAGGATAGAGATTCACGACATTTGTATGATATATGTAAGCTACTATCGCAGGTAAAGTTAGATGAAGAGTTGGATGAATTAATAGATAAAGTTAGAAGTGATAGAATGTGTTCAAAAAACAATCCGTCAGCACAATTAGAATATAACATTCCTGATATGCTGAATGAAATAATAAGAAGTAGGTTTTATGAGCATGATTATATAACAGTTACACAGCGATTATTATATGAAGATGTTGATTATGACTATGCGATAAACAATGGTATAGCCATTGTTGCAAAATCAGATGTATTTGAATATAAAAAATAGTAAAGTAAGATGTGAATTATCTCTTAGTGATAAGATGTAGTTCACATCTTCTTATATTATAGAAGTAACTTGATATACAACTTGACATAATAACTTAACATAAAACTACGATTTTGTGTGCTTTGGGGCGTTTATTAAGAAAGTTTGCAAAAAAATAAAAAAATTTTAAATAAGGGGTAAAGTATCTTGTACACCAATCCGAATTATAGAGCATAACAAGTTAATTGTTGTTTAATCAAGATAAAATTGTTTTTATAATAATACAAAATTAGGTGTAAAGACAATTGGAACTTGGGACGATAATTAACATGTCAAGCGGAGGTTCTACTAAGTAATTGAAAAAGATCAGTGCTGGGAAAACAAGAAAGAAAAAGGCAGCTGATTAGGGGGTAAGGATGTAGAAAACCGATGCACATGTAATAGAAACATTACAAACAAAAAAGGAGGGTGGTTAGATAACTTATAAGGTAATAAGTACCACAGACAACTAGATATCACACTATTATGAGTTAGAGAATGTACTTATAGTGTAAGTATGTGTCGTATTATTGAATCGATAGAGCTTTAGGCAATAGATATAAATGATATGCCGTGGCAGGTATATGATGAGGTTGATAACATCAAACACATCTATCATATTTAAAAGCTCAAATGATTCACATTCGTACCCACATCTACCGGACAAAAGTTCCGGTCCTTAGATATCTAAAAACTCGCCGAAAACAGGCACAATTTTTAAATTTTAGGAGGTCACGATATGAACAAATTTACACGTTCCCAGATGGGAAAAATTATGGCATACGCTTTATCTGCTGCTATGGCAGTTACTGTTGTGCCAACATATATGATGAAACCATTAACAGTTATGGCTGCAGCTGAAATAGATTCTACACAGGAAGTAAAAAACGGTGAATCAATAAAGGTAGCCGTAATAGGAGATACTAAAACTCGATTTGCTCTTTTTGAAAATTCAGACGAAAATCAGACAGGTGACAAAGCAGTATATGTATTTGATACAGTTGAAAGCAGTGAAACAAGTGCATCTATTCCAGTTCCTTATGATGTACCAGCAGGAACATATTTTGTTGGTGCATTAGAAGATGAGATCGATGATAAAACAGCTGCTTCTTCATCAGCAGAATATAAAGTAAAAAAAGATGCTATGGTAAAGATAAATACCGCTGTTGTTGCAACTAATATCCAAGCTAGTGCAGAAGATGGAGCAGTTGTATATTTAGAAGATGATACTGATGGTATAAAAGTAGGATCAACATTACAATTAAAAACAACTGTTTTAGCACCATCATCTGATGCTACATATAATTCAGTTACATACACTGAAGTAGATGAAAAAGGCGATGCTAAGACGACAGAAAATCTTTCTATTGATGGTGATGGTTTAGTTACACTTGGCAGTGGTAGTGATAAAGTCGCATTTGGAACATATTATTTCAAAGCCACAGCCACAGTAGCTCCAAAAAGCTCATCAACAGCCGCTGGAAAACCGCTTACATCAATAGTAAAAGTAGAAATAAAAGCAGCAACTAAATTAGATAAGGACAGTTCTTCAATCAAATCAAATCGTGGAAACATGATACTGGAAGATGGCAATGATTATGCTACTGTAACAACTAAGATAGTAGCTACAGACGACAAAGAACCTGTAACAGAAAAACTTACATGGAAGATAGCTAAAGATGATGAGGCAACTAAATCATCCGAAAAAGATGGTATTGTAACATATAGAGATACAGATGGTGTATATGCAACATATGAAATCGCTACAGGCAAATTTACACCTAAAAAAGCCGGAACATATAAAATTCAGTGCATAGGTGCAGTTTCAGGAGTTGCTGCAAAAGTAGAAAGTGATGCTATCATTGTCAAAGAAGCTTCATTATCTAAAGATGCAATTACAGCTAAAGTTGGAGCAAAAGAAGGAACAGAAGTAGTTCTTACTTGTGATACAACAGCAACATATTCTTATGCTGTAGAAAACACAGATATTGCCACTGTTACACAAACAGATGCAAACGATAAAAAACCTAAAGTTGTAGCAGTAAGTGCAGGTACAACTAAGCTTATCGCAACAATCAAATACTATGATAATGGAAAAGAATATAGCGTGACAAGAACTCAGGATATTGTATCAACAGTTGATGCCAAAGACCTTGATTTATCAAAGATTAACGAGCCTGAGAAATATGTTGATTCTATAATCAGTACTGCCGATTCTGATACAAAGGATGTAATTATCGATGCTATCCTTGATGGCACAATAGATGCAACCAAATTAGCACCTGAGACAATTGCTTCACTTGATACAGAAGTTGAAAACATATACGGTGCTTACTTTAAATCAGCAGATGATACAGGATATAATAAAGTTGAGGCAAATGGACTTGTTCTTTCTGCTGTATATGACGGCATTTTAGATGAAGATGCTCCAAAGAATCCTGTCGAAGTAGCCGTTGTAGCAGGAAGTGTAAGAAATTCTGATAAAGCAAACTGCGTTGAAGGTTCTGTAGCCGACTTTGTAGCTGAATATACAATTGATGGTAAATTATCACAGCCAAATACACCAATTGCACTAACATATACAGCTACAGCAGCTAAAACATTCAATACAGATAAGAAATATGATATCTATGAAAATGGTGTTAAAATAGCAACTGTTAAACCAAACAGTGATACTGAAATTTCATTTACAACATCAGGTTTCAGTGTATTCTCAATTGTTGAAGCTGATGCAGATACACCAGTTTCAGATGACATCTACGACAAAGTAGACTTCTCAGCTCACGTTCAGAGAAGAATTGGTACAGATGATGAAGCTGATATCGCAGCAACAGTAACAGATGATGGTCTTATCTCACTAGGTACTCATGGACAGAGCAGACGAGTTGAAATGATTACATTAAACGGATTAGATCCTGATAGTGTTGAGATGACAGCACATGTACAGAGAAGAGTTGATCATCCAGAAGATGTAGCAGACTTAACACAGGTTGTTAACGAAGACGGTTCAATCTCATTAGGTACAGAACATCAGTCAAGAAGACTTGAAGCATTCTCAATGAATCTTAAAGGTGATTTAGCTGACCAGTATGATGTTTATTACAGAGTACATGCTCAGAACGTAGGCTGGTTAGGATGGGCTAAGAATGGCGAATTAGCCGGAACATCACATAAGTCATTAAGACTTGAAGAGATTGAAATCGTATTTGTAGAAAAAGGTACAGAATTCGATGCAAGTCAGTATATCGCAGGTCATGAAGATGGTGATAGAGGATACTTAAATAGCGAAACTGCTTTCATTGATGGAAGTGTTAAATAACTATCAGCTATGTTGATATCTAAAAAATATTAATTAAATTATTAAATAATAAGTAAGATTCCCATTATCCTAAAGATTAGATGTTTTCTAAGGATTTTGGGAATCTTTTTCCAAAAATGGAGGGCTAAAATATATTATGGAAGTTTTTATTCTAATATTAATCTGTACATCAATTGCAGCCATTGTACTAAGAGTTATATATTTATTGAAGAAAATTGATTCTGAAACTGAGTATTCTTATGAAAATACACCTCCAAACTTCACTGAAGAAAATGGTTCATTGTACATAACAATTCCATATTATGCATGGCAAACAAAAAAATTAGCAGCAATAAACAAATTATATTCTAAAGAATTTATTTTTGACGAAAAAAGATATATTACCAAATGCCATTGGGATGATAAAAATAATGCTACATCTGACATAGTACCCAAAAATTCATTAAGTGAACGGATTTTTAAGAACTACTATGCTCTTGTAGATCTTGCTTTTCCCACTATGCATAACAATACTATTATAGGCAATAACAATTTTATAGGAAACAATAATAAGATTAATAATAATCCATCTATTCATACTATTTCTATAAATAAGACGGATAAAGATGAAATAATTAAGAACATTAACTCACTTATAGATAGTGAAATTGATAATAGCATTAAAAATGAATTAAAGAATTTTAAAAATGATTTATCAACTAATAATGTAACACATAAAAAGTGTAATAAATTATGTTTGATACTAGAAAAATTATCAAAGCAAGCTCCTTATGTAAATTTAGTAACATCATTAATAAACCTATTGAGAACTATTAATTAAGATTCATTGTGATATAATATAGTTTTAACAGCTCAACCTAATAATTTAAAGCTACCAAATAAGAATACCTGGTAATATGGTTCTATAATACTAGGTATTCTTATTGATGACTTTAAAAGTAAACTCAAATTTCCAGATATTATATCATAACAAAGTTAACTTAAATCTCAATATCTACTTTTGCTTTGAAGCTTTATTAGATTCTGAAAATATATTACATTTGTTTAAAATTTTATTTTGAATAATTGTTTCAACTTCAAACATCTTAATCTCTGTAGATTTGATAATATTACAATCATTTCCACATAATATATGTTCATCATCTATTCGACGTAGTAAGTACCATTTTTCCTGATCTATTTCTATGTAAAAATTTTTATTTTTAGTTTTAGAATCAAAAAATAACAGAGCCAAAATAACAGCACCTATCATTCCACAAACAGCTGAAATCCATATTGGTGATATGTCTGTAACACTTTGCATATAATAAGTTATTATAGGTAAACCAATTGTTAAAACTAGAAAAATCTTATAATCTTCAAACCATAATCTGTATTTTTCAAGTTTTTTACATATTCTAATAGCAATCAAGAATATGGTTAATAGTAAGAACGCCCAGCAACATATGGTAATAAATAGTGTATCTGATGAAAATAAATAATTTTCTAGCGTAAATAATAGAAATATTATAATGTAAAAAAAGTTTTGTATCTTTAGATCATCATTTTTGTTTAGCAATAAAATTTCTACAGAAGTTAGTGATAATGAGTTTATACGATTTATTGATATGCTAATAAAAATAGCACATACAAGCAATGGTAAAAAAGGACTGTTTGGATCTAAAGATTTAATTAGTTCTATAAAATCAATGTTCATTGCAAAAACCCTCTTTCTTAAATAATTATTTATAACATAATTTAAAAATGTTATACACAAAATCCCCCTGATATATCATAACTAATGATACTACCAGGGGAATTTTAATCTAGATATGAACAATAACTACAAGTTATCTATCGTTCTTACAGATTATTAATATGTCACCTTATTCCAACATTTTATTAATCCGTTATCTTGACTTATTATTTATTTCTAATATCGGTTTCAGATTATTTCTCGCTAACAACTCTATCCATATAAGCTGCTTTTTCAGAATATCCTCTGTCGCCTTCTTCTGGTGTCTTAACGTACTGGCTTTCGTCAAACTCTGTACCTTTTTCAACGAAGATGATTTCGATTCCTTCAAGTCTGAATGAATGACCTGATGTACCAGCGATTTCACCGTTCTTAGCCCATCCTAACCAGCCATAGTTCTGAGCGTGTACTCTGTAGTATACGTCATATTTCTCAGCAAGGTCACCTTTAAGGTTCATTGAGAATGCCTCAATTCTTCTTGACTGGTGTTCTGTACCGATTGAGATTGAACCGTCTTCATTAACAACCTGTGTTAAATCAGCTACATCTTCTGGATGGTCAACTCTCTTCTGAACATGAGCTGTCATCTCAACACTATCAGGATCTAATCCGTTTAATGTAATCTTTTCAACTCGTCTGCTCTGTCCATGAGTACCAAGTGAGATGATACCGTCATCTGATACTGTTGCAGCGATATCTGCTTCATCATCTGTACCGATTCTTCTCTGAACGTGAGCTGAGAAGTTTACTTTGTCGTAGATGTCATCTGTATCTGGTTTATCTGGTTTATCGAAACCAGCAGTATTATCAGTAACTTCAGCATCAGGTGTCTCAACAATTGAGAATACACTGAATGAATCTGTCTGGAATGTTAATGTATTACCTGCAGCAGCTGAT
>NZ_JAHLQC010000024.1 GCF_018918265.1 Falcatimonas sp. MSJ-15 | reverse complement strand
GAAACAAAGTGGGTTGTAGAAGCTGTTAATAAAGCTAAAAGGGTAAGAAATGTTAACAAACCGTTAATTATGCATTCAGATCGTGGCAGACAATATACGGCTAAAGATTATGAAGAAGCAACAGCAGGAATGACGCTAAGTTATTCGAAGAAAGCATATCCATGGGATAATGCATGTATTGAGTCTTTCCATTCATTACTTAAAAGAGAGTGGATAAATAGATTCAAAATAATAGATTATAATCATGCATATAAACTTGTTTTTGAATATATAGAAGCCTTTTACAATACAGTAAGAATTCACAGTCATTGTGATTATGCATCGCCTAATGACTACGAAAAGAAATATTGGATAAAACTAAGACAAATGGAAATAAATGTGGCATAAGACAGATTATTGAGGTGAAAAGTTCATGTTTAACTTGTACTTTTTCTTGACATAGGACCACATCGGCGTTGAGGTTGAGATGAACCACATTGAAAGAAGCAGAGCCGCAAAGCTCGCCGCCGACTTCTTCGGAACAGGCAGATACGAGAACACAGCCGCAAGAAACGGCTACAGCACCTGGTCAGCCTGGGATGCGGACGGCAGAGAGTGGAAATTCCAAAAGGATGTCAGCATTGCAGGATGCGACAGCGAGAAATGCGAAATGGTAACGCCGATCCTGACCTACACCGACATGGAAACCCTGCAGGAGCTGATTCGCAGACTTCGCAAAGCCGGAGCGAAAAGCGATGCTACAAGAGGCTGCGGAGTCCACATCCACATCGGAGCGAAAGGTCACACACCGCAGACTATGCGAAACCTTGCAAACATTATGGCAAGCCACGAAAGCCTGATTGCAGACGCTTTGAACCTTGACCGAGGCAGAATGCACCGCTACTGCAGAACAGTAAACCCCGCCTTCCTCGCAGAAATCAATCGGAAAAAGCCGCAGACGATGGCGGATTTCGCAGACATCTGGTACACCGCCAACGGAGCAAACTATGGCAGAAGCCAACACTATAATGACAGCCGATACCATATGCTGAATTATCACGCCACTTTTACCAAAGGGACCATTGAATTTCGGCTTTTCCAATTCGATGCTCCTGCGGACGGCAGACAGAACGGACTCCACGCAGGACAGCTGAAAAGCTACATTCAGCTTTGCCTTGCACTGAGCCAAATGGCAAAGACGGTAAAGACTGCAAGCTCCAAGCCGCAGCAGAACGAAAATCCGAAATACGCCATGAGAACTTGGCTTCTAAGGCTTGGATTCATCGGAGACGAATTCAAAACCGCAAGAGAAATCCTTACCAAGAGACTTGCAGGAGATACAGCCTTCAGAAACGGCAGAGCCGCTTGAAGGAACCGCAGGAGTCAGCCTCCTGCCACCTAACCTCCGACCGCTTCGGCGGTCTTTAGGTGGTAGAAGGGTGATTCCTTCGGAAAGGACGGATACAATTATGGAAAAAAGATACTACATCGCCTACGGCAGCAACTTAAACATCGCACAGATGCGTGTTCGCTGCCCACAGGCAAGAATCATCGGAACATCGGATATCAAGGACTACGAGCTGCTGTTCAAGGGCAGTCAGACAGGCTCTTATCTCACCATCGAGAAAAAGGCTGGCGGCAGCGTTCCTGTTGCGGTGTGGGCAACCACAGCCGCAGACGAAGCGGCACTTGACCGCTACGAGGGATTTCCAACCTTTTATTACAAAGCGGAAATGGAACTGCCTGTCAAAGGCATCCGCACAGGAAAAATCAGAAACCGCCGATGCTATGTTTATATCATGCATGAGGACAGACCGCTTGGCATCCCAAGCGGCTATTATGTCCGCACCTGCCTTGAGGGGTACAGAGCCTTTGGGTTTGACGAAGAAAATTTGATGAGAGCCATCGAAAACAGCAGGAGGATGAGCCATGAAGAATGAAAATACAGTCACTTTGAAAATCTGCCCGCGATGCCATAAAGCCTATCGCGGTGTGCCTGCCCTTTCGAGGGCAGACGGTCAGACGCTGATCTGCCCGGACTGCGGCACACGAGAAGCACTGGACAGTATCGGCGTGGAGCCTGCGGAACAGGAGCAGATTTTGGACACCATCCATCGTTCCATGCAGTCATAAACTACACAATTATGTGCGGAATAATCGCCCGTAAGATCGTGTAGTAATCGTATTGCTATATCTGCCGTAAAGAGCGAATATGTACCTACCGAAAGGGAAAACAAAGGAAAAACGGAGGGTACACACCATGAAAAAGAACACGATTTGGGTAGTAAGAGCATTGACAGCAATTGAGCCGGGCAAGCTGGTATGGATGGATTTCAAAACCTTCAAGAGTGCAGGAATAGCAGACGATTGGATTTGCGATTACTGCAGAAAGAACGGCTGCAGCATTACGGATTTCAACCTGGTAAGAAGGGAGGCATAAACCATGTGGGCAGAAGGAAGCATCAAGGTTCAGAACAGCATTTTCCATTACTGGGTCAAGCATTACGAAGAGCCGAGTGAGGACTACGGCATTGACGGCGGCAGGATTTCCAAGCTGATGTTAAAGCGTAACGGCGAGATCGCCTACAGCTACGACAGAGGGCTGGACATCGCCCCAACCGACAAAGCAGCTGAGACGGCACTTGCCATTTTGATGAAGGAATACAATTAAAGCAGAAGATTCCCGAAGAACCACCCGCAAGGGTGTGTTCCTCGTTATACGATATAGTTTGATGGTCGCAGCAATGCGGCTTATTTTTATGCCCGGAGGTGAGATTTTGAGAAAACTGAAGAAATACACACCCACCAAGTTCAAAGCCGAGGACAGCACTTACGATAAGGATGCCGCTGATTTTGCGGTGATGTTCATTGAAAGCCTGTGCCACACCAAAGGCACATGGGCAGGAAAGAAATTTGAACTCATCGACTGGCAGGAGCAGATTATTCGTGACCTGTTTGGCACACTGAAACCAAACGGCTACCGGCAGTTCAATACCGCCTATGTGGAAATTCCAAAGAAGCAGGGAAAATCAGAGCTTGCGGCGGCTGTGGCGCTTTTACTGTGCTGCGGTGACGGTGAGGAACGAGCCGAGGTGTACGGCTGTGCTGCTGACCGACAGCAGGCCACCATTGTGTTTGATGTGGCAGCCGATATGGTGCGGATGTGTCCGGCACTGAATAAGCGTGTGAAAATCCTCGCATCACAGAAACGAATTATTTATACGCCGACCAACAGCTTCTATCAGGTGCTTTCCGCAGAAGCCTACTCCAAGCATGGTTTTAATATTCATGGCGTGGTCTTTGATGAGCTGCATACCCAGCCCAACCGAAAACTCTTTGATGTTATGACCAAAGGCTCCGGCGATGCCAGAATGCAGCCGCTGTACTTTCTGATTACGACAGCCGGAACGGATACCAACAGCATCTGCTATGAAACGCATCAGAAGGCGAAAGACATTCTGGACGGTCGAAAAATCGATCCTACCTTTTATCCTGTAATATACGGTGCAGATGAATCGGACGATTGGACAGACCCGGCAGTATGGCGAAAAGCCAATCCGAGTTTGGATATTACAGTCGGCATTGATAAAGTTGAAGCCGCCTGCAACTCCGCAAAGCAGAATCCCGGCGAGGAGAACTCCTTCCGGCAGCTGCGTCTGAACCAGTGGGTCAAGCAGGCAGTCCGTTGGATGCCGATGGAAAAATGGGATGCGTGTGCGTTTCCTGTGGATGAGGATGAGCTGGAAGGGCGTGTCTGCTACGGCGGTCTTGACCTTTCTTCCACAACGGATATTACAGCCTTTGTGTTGGTGTTCCCTCCGCAGGACGAAGATGATAAATACATCATTCTCCCGTATTTTTGGGTGCCGGAAGATACTCTTGACCTGCGTGTCCGAAGAGATCATGTCCCCTACGATGTGTGGGAGCGAAAAGGATATTTGCAGACCACCGAGGGCAATGTGGTGCATTACGGCTACATCGAGAAATTCATTGAACGGCTTGGAGAACGGTTTAATATCCGAGAGATTGCTTTCGACCGCTGGGGTGCTGTGCAGATGGTGCAGAACCTGGAGGGCATGGGATTTACCGTTGTTCCGTTCGGACAAGGTTTTAAAGATATGAGTCCACCAACCAAAGAACTGATGAAGCTGGTGCTGGAACAGAGGATCGCACATGGCGGTCAGCCGGTTCTGCGGTGGAACATGGACAACATTTTCATCCGAACTGACCCGGCAGGCAACATCAAGGCAGACAAGGAAAAATCAACAGAAAAGATAGACGGTGCTGTAGCAACCATTATGGCACTGGACAGAGCAATCCGATGTGGAAACGATGCAGGCGAAAGCGTGTATGACACAAGAGGGCTGCTTATTTTTTAAAGCGGTTGTAATACTCACAACGGAAAATTTAATGATGGCGTCCGGCTTGATAGATGTAAGAGAAGATGGTAAAATAAGCAGAAGAAAATACTTGAAGGAGTGATTTTTGTGATTACTGTATTGACAAAGCATGGCGAGAATGACTATTCTGTTTGGTTTTCTGAGATTCCGGACAGTGATCCTCTTTGGAAGGAATTGATGGAAAAATACTGTAACACAGGCAGTTCTCTTCGTGGAACGCTTACTGATGTAACGGAAGAAATCAAAGATAATATGTAACGAATGAAATCGCAATTTGAGAAAGCATCTGTCACGATGAATGGCAGGTGCTTTTTTGATGCCATTTTCTAAGAAAGGACGGTGATTCCTATGGGAATTTTGAGCGGATTATTTCGGAGCAGAGATGCTCCCAAGGACAGTACGGCGGGCAGTGCCTATCGATTTTTCATGGGCGGCAGCAGCTCCGGCAAACAGGTAAACGAACGCTCTGCCATGCAGATGACGGCGGTGTATTCCTGTGTGAGAATTTTGTCGGAAGCTGTCGCAGGACTGCCGCTGCACTTGTACAGATACACCAATGGCGGGAGTAAGGAAAAGGCAATTGACCATCCGCTGTATTTTGTGCTGCATGATGAGCCGAATCCGGAAATGACAAGTTTTGTGTTCCGAGAAACGCTCATGACGCATCTGCTTCTGTGGGGCAACGCTTATGCACAGATCATCCGAAACGGCAAGGGCGAGGTTGTAGCTTTGTATCCGCTGATGCCAAACCGCATGACGGTGGACAGGGATGATAAAGGTCAGCTTTATTATGAATACCAGACCTCGACTAATGAAGCAAAGACCACCAAGGGCGGCACTGTTCGGCTGAAATCAAGCGATGTTCTCCATGTTCCCGGTCTTGGCTTTGACGGTCTTGTCGGGTACAGTCCGATTGCGATGGCAAAGAACGCCATCGGCCTTGCGATTGCCGCAGAGGAATATGGCAGTAAATTTTATGCAAATGGTGCTGCACCCAGTGGTGTGTTGGAGCATCCGGGAACGCTGAAAGACCCGTCCAAAGTGCGAGACAGCTGGACACAGACCTTCGGCGGCAGTGGAAATGCCCACAAGATTGCTGTGCTGGAGGAAGGAATGAAGTATACACCGATTTCCATTTCGCCCAATGAAGCACAGTTTTTGGAAACAAGAAAATTTCAGATCAACGAAATCGCTCGAATTTTCAGAGTGCCACCGCACATGGTCGGTGACCTCGAAAAGTCGAGCTTTTCTAATATTGAGCAGCAGTCACTGGAATTTGTGAAATACACTCTGGAACCCTGGCTTGTCAGATGGGAACAGTCACTGGCGAGGGTGCTGATTTCTCCAAGTGACAAATCTCAGTATTTCATCAAGTTCAATGTGGACGGTCTGCTTCGCGGCGATTATCAGAGCCGCATGAGTGGTTATGCCACAGCAAGACAGAACGGCTGGATGTCTGCAAATGACATTCGTGAGCTTGAGAACCTTGACCGTATTCCTGCCGAGGACGGCGGTGATCTTTATCTCATCAACGGCAATATGACAAAGCTGGCAGACGCAGGCATCTTTGCCGCCAGCGGAAAGGAGAACAATTCAGATGAAGAAGTTCTGGAACTGGAAAAACAGGACGGTGACGAATCAGGAGACGCAGGAGCAGACACTGGAGAGGACGCTGTTTCTGAACGGCACCATCGCAGAGGAAAGCTGGTTTGACGATGATGTCACACCGCAGCTTTTTAAGGATGAACTGAACAGTGGCAGCGGTGACATTACCGTCTGGATCAATTCACCCGGTGGTGACTGCGTGGCAGCAGCACAAATCTACAATATGCTCATGGATTACAAGGGCAATGTGACCGTCAAGATTGACGGCATTGCGGCATCGGCGGCATCTGTCATTGCGATGGCAGGCACAAAGGTGCTGGTATCGCCTGTTTCCATGCTCATGATTCATAATCCGGCAACAGTAGCCTTCGGTGACTCTTCGGAGATGCAGAAGGCTATTTCTATGCTCGATGAAGTGAAAGAATCCATCATCAACGCCTATGAAATCAAGACTGGGCTAAGCCGGGCAAAGCTCTCGCACCTTATGGATGCAGAGACATGGATGGATGCAAACAGCGCTGTGGAGATGGGATTTGCAGATGAGATCATGCAGAGAAATACAGCTGATGCTGTGGAAGTGCCGCAGGTCAGCAATGTGTATTCCCGTATGGCTGTCACTAATCATCTCATGGATAAGATTGCTGCCAAGTGCAGGATCGAACAGAAATCCGAAACCAAGACCAATGCCGACTCCCTGATGGAACGGCTCGATTTAATTAAAAACTGGAGGTAATTTATTATGACGATCAATGAACTTCGTGAAGCACGCAACAAGGCATGGCAGGGTGCAAAGGCATTTGTGGAGAGCAAGCGTGATAAAGACGGTCTGCTTTCTGCGGAGGATGCCGCTGCCTATGCCGATATGGAAAAGAAAATCAAGGACTACAGTGCCGAGATTGAGCGTATGGAGCAGATGGAAGCACTGGAAAATGAGCTTTCCAAGCCTGTAAATACGCCTATCGTGGCAAAGCCGATGACCGCAGACGGCAAGGAAAAGCCGAAAACCGGTCGTGCGTCCGATGAATACCGCGAGGGTATGCTGAAAGCACTCCGCACCAACTTCAAACAGGTTTCCAATATCCTGCAGGAAGGTGTGGATGCTGACGGCGGTTATCTTGTGCCGGAGGAGTATGACCATCGCCTGATCGATGTTCTTAACGAAGAGAACATCATGCGCAGCCTGGGTCACACCATTACGACTTCCGGTGAGCATAAGATCAATATCGCAGCTACCAAGCCTGCGGCGGCATGGATTGAGGAAGGCGGTGCGCTCACCTTTGGTGATGCAACCTTTAATCAGATTCTTTTGGATGCCCACAAGCTCCATGTTGCAATCAAGGTGACTGAGGAACTTCTCTACGACAATGCATTCGGTCTGGAGAATTATATCATCACCGAGTTTGGCAAGGCTCTCGCCAATGCCGAGGAGGATGCGTTCCTAAACGGTGACGGCTCCGGCAAACCGACCGGCCTTTTCGCTGCAACTGGCGGCGGTACGGTAGCAGGTACGCTTTCCGCTACCATCAAGTCGGATGATATGCTCGACCTGGTATATGCCCTCAAGCGTCCGTACCGTAAGAATGCAAGTTTTATCATGAACGATAAGACGCTGGCACAGCTCCGCAAGTTAAAGGACAACAACGGTGCCTATATCTGGCAGCCGTCCTATCAGGCTGGTGAGCCGGACAAGGTGCTGGGCTACGCTGTTCATACCTCTGCGTATGCGCCGGAGAATGCCATCGCATTCGGTGATTACAGCTATTACAACATCGGTGATCGAGGCACACGTTCCTTCAAGCAGCTCAACGAGCTGTTCGCAGGCAACGGCATGATTGGCTATGTTGCCAAGGAGCGTGTGGATGGCAAGCTGATCCTGCCGGAAGCAGTGCAGATTTTGAAGCTCAAGAACGACTGATTTTATACGGCACAGCTCTGAACAACAGGACTGTGCCGAATCCTTTTATTCGAGGTGGTGATAGATATGATTGTATCTTTGGATGAGATGAAACAGTATCTGCGTGTGGATTTTCCGGACGATGATGATTTCCTCGAAAATGCTCTGCAATCGGCAGAAACGCTCTGTGCGGATGTGGCAAGGCTCTCGGCAGAGGACTTTGCCAAAGAGCCTGTGGCGAAGATTGCGATTATGTATGCGGTGGCGTATTGGTATGAGCATCGGGAGGACGCAGACCATCATGATTTAACGCTGTCGCTCCGTTCGCTGCTGTTCGGCATCCGCAAGGAGGGATTTTGATGAATGTGGCTCTTTTAAATGTGCGGATTACCGTACAGAAAAATGAAGTGGTCGTGGACAGCATCGGCAACCACAAAAACACATGGACAGATTGGTATTCCTGCTATGCGACTGTAAGTTCCGAATCTCCGAATGAAGATACCGATGCCGGAATGATCGTGGACAACAGCAAGATAGATTTCACCATCCGTTGGTGTCGGAACGCTGCGGAGATTACCTCAGATAAATATAGAGTGGTCTATAACGGCAGTACCTATAACATCCTCGGCATTGACCACATGAATTTCAAAAAGAAATCCATCAAGCTGAAATGCCAGAAAGTGAGGTGGTGAGCATGGCAGCAGACAGAGTACCGATTGACCGCATGGCATCTGCCATTATGGAAGGCCTACAGGAATATGCAGACCTTGCCACCGATGATCTGAAAAAAGCAGTAAAGAAAGCTGGAAAATCCGTAAAGGATGAGATTTCGCAGACGGCTCCCAAGGACACCGGCCAATATGCAAAAAGCTGGGCGGTCAAAACGGTAAAGGAAACCTCCAACTCACTGGATGTGGTGGTGCATTCCAAAAACCGCTATCAGATCGCTCACCTTCTGGAGCATGGTCACGCCAAGCGCGGCGGCGGTCGTGTTGCCGCAAGACCACATATCGCACCTGCGGAAGAAAAAGCAGTGCAGACCTTGGAGTCCGAAGTAGAAAAGGCACTGGGAGGATAAGCAATGGAGAAAATAGCAGCGATTCTTGAACAAATTGGACTGCCCTTTGCGTATGACCATTTTGCAGAGGGTGAGAGTCCGGATCCGCCGTTCATCTGTTATCTAATTCCGAACAGTGACAACTTCTCCGCTGACGGAAGGGTCTATTACAAAATCAACGAAATCCATATCGAGCTGTATACCGATTGCAAGGACTTGTCGGCAGAACAGAAGGTCGAAGCTGCACTGGACGAGCATGGCATTTTTTATGAAAAAACCGAGGTGTGGATCGAGTCGGAGAAGCTATATGAAGTCCTGTACACATTTGAAATGGAGGTAAACTGATATGCCTAAGAAAAATAAGGTGAAATTCAATATCTGCAATGTGCATTACGCTTTGCAGACCATTGGTGATAACGGCGATGTGTCTTTTGGCACACCTGTTCCGATGCCCGGTGCGGTATCCCTTTCCCTGGATGCAAACGGTGAGCCGAGCAACTTTTATGCAGACGGCTACGCTTATTACACCATCAGCAACAACATGGGTTATGAAGGCGATTTGGAGCTTGCGATGATTCCGGAGTCTTTCCGTACCGATGTGCTGAAAGAAACGCTGGATACCAACAATGTGCTGGTGGAGAATGCCAATGTGGAAACGGCAAACTTTGCATTGCTGTTCGAGTTTGACGGTGATGTGAAGAAGATTCGTCATGTCCTGTATAACTGCGCGGCAAGCCGTCCGTCTATCGAGTCCCAGACCAATGAGGATGAGATCGAGGTGCAAACGGAAACGCTGTCGGTCAAGGCCACTCCGCTTGCAAGCGGCTATGTAAAGGCTAAGACCGGCGATGATACCACAGAAAAGACTTATGCGGACTGGTACAAAGCTGTGTATCTTCCTGCGGCAGCGGCAGAAGCTGCATCGGATGTATCTGAACAAAGCACCAAGTCCACCGCAAAAGCAGTGAAGGAGTAAAGCTATGAGTATGATTCAGAAAATTGAAATTGACGGAAAGCAGGTGCCATTTAAGGCATCTGCGGCGATTCCCCGTATTTACCGCATTAAGTTCCACAGGGACATTTACAAAGACCTGGATGCGCTCGGCAAAGCTGTGGGAAACGGCGATGCGGAAAATTCTCGACTGGATATGTTTTCTCTGGAAATGTTCGAGAACATCGCCTATGTAATGGCAAAGCACGCAGATCCGTCTATCCCGGATTCTCCGGAGGAATGGCTGGATGAATTCAGCACCTTTTCCATTTACCAGGTGCTGCCGAAGATCATCGAGCTGTGGGGACTGAATGTTCAGACGGATGTTTCTTCTAAAAAAAACTTCGCCCAACTGACCGCCAAATGACAACACCGTTATTTCTGCTGCGCTGCGTACAGCTTGGTATTTCCATTCGTGACCTCGATTTGCTCACGATAGGAATGATTAACGATATGTACGCAGAAAGCGGAAATGATGAATATAAAGGCTATTCGCAGATGGCCACGCAGAAGGATTTTGATGCATTTTAACGCTCGGCAGTAATGCCGGGCAATTTTTATTTATGCCCATTTATCAGAGAGGAGGTGCGCTATGGCGGCAGGCAGAATCAAAGGTATCACCGTTGAAATTGGCGGCGATACCACTAAACTACAGACAGCCTTAAAGGGTGTCAATTCGGAAATTAAGAATACCCAGGCACAGCTGAAGGATGTCGAAAAGCTGCTGAAGCTCGATCCCGGCAACACAGAACTTCTTGCACAGAAGCAGAAGCTCCTCTCTGATGCTGTATCCGAGACCAAGGAAAAGCTGACTACGCTAAAGACGGCGGCTGAACAGGCAAACACAGCACTTGCCAATGGTGACATCTCGCAGGAACAGTATGATGCCCTGCAACGAGAAATCATCGAAACCGAACAAGACCTCAAAAAACTGGAGGAACAGGCAAATCAGTCTGCTGCTGCATTGCAGAAGATTTCTGCAACAGGTGAAAAGCTAAAAACGGTCGGAGACAATATTTCTTCTGCCGGGCAGAAGATGCTCCCCGTAACTGCGGCGGTTACTGGACTTGGTACGGCGGCAGTCACTACAGCGGCAAACTTTGAATCGTCCATGTCGCAGGTTCAGGCAACGATGGGAATCACCAAAGATTCCATGTCTACAGTTAATGGGCAGTCGGTCAATACAATGGATACACTGTCCGAGCTTGCAAAGAAGATGGGATCTGAAACCGCATTTTCTGCAAAGGAATGTGCAGATGCTCTGAACTATCTGGCACTTGCCGGATACGACACCCAACAGATGTGCGACACCTTGCCGACCGTCTTAAACCTTGCCGCCGCAGGTGACATTGACCTTGCTTCGGCATCGGATATGGTAACGGATGCTATGTCTGCCCTTGGTATGGGAGTCAGCGAATCCGAAAAGATGGTTGACCAGATGGCAAAGACCGCCTCGTCCACCAATACCTCGGTGGCACAGCTTGGCGAAGGTATCCTGACCATCGGTGCAACAGCAAAGTCCATCAAGGGCGGCACTGCCGAGCTGAACACTGCTCTCGGTATCCTTGCCAATAACGGCATCAAGGGAGCTGAAGGCGGTACACATCTGCGAAATGTGATTCTGTCTTTGCAGAATCCTACCGATAAAGCGGCGGCGCAGATGGATGCACTTGGAGTTTCCGTTTATGATTCCAACGGCAATATGCGCTCCCTCAACGACATCCTCGGTGACCTCAATAAGAGCATGGACGGCATGACATCGGCGGATAAAGCTAATATCATAGCCACTATTTTCAACAAGACAGATTTGGCATCGGTCAATGCACTGCTTGCCAACACCGGCGATACCTGGGACAGCCTGCAAAACTCCATCACGAACAGTGCCGGAGCCGCACAGCAGATGGCAGATACCCAACTGGATAACCTGCAGGGGCAGATCACTATTCTGAAATCTGCTCTTGAGGGTCTTGCCATTTCCTTTGGTGAGCTGCTGATGCCTGCAATCAAGCAGATTGTCGGCTGGGTACAGAAATTCGTGGACTGGCTGAACAGCATGGACGAAGGCACAAAGAAGGTGGTCGTAACGGTTGCACTGCTTGCGGCGGCTATCGGCCCTGTTCTTATCGTTATCGGAAAGGTGATCTCGGCAGTCGGTACGATTATGACGGTCGTTCCGAAAATCGCAAGTGCCATCAGTGCGGTAAAAACAGCATTTGCGGCTCTGAATGTTACAATGCTTGCCAATCCTATCGTCCTCATTATCGCAGCCATTACCGCATTGGTGGCTGCATTTATTTATCTTTGGAATACAAACGAAGGATTCCGGCAGTTTTGGATTGACCTTTGGGAGGGCATCAAACAGGCGGTCATTACAGCTTGGAATGCGATCACTTCGTTTCTGTCTACAGCATGGGAGAGTATCCTCTCTTTGGCGCAGACGGTCTGGGGCGCAATTTCCGGCTTTTTCACCACGCTGTGGGAAGGCATCAAGGGCGTGTTCACTTCCGCTTGGGAAGCAATCAGCGGTGTGATGACCACGATCTGGAACACAATCACGTCCATCTGGCAGAGCATTTATGACACGATTTCGCCATTGCTCGAAGCGTTCCGCTACTTATTCGAGACAATATTCCAAGCAATTAAAATTCTGATAGAACGGGCATTAACTGCCATTTCACAGAAAATCAGTGAGATTTGGAACGGCATTGTGACCTTCCTTACGCCGATTCTGGAAACAATAAAGAACATTTTCCAGACAGCTTGGACTGCTATTCAGACCGTTATTACTACAGTGCTGACGGCTATTAAAAATGTAGTGGGCACCATATGGAATGCCATCAAGACTGCTGTGACAACGGTATTGAACGCCATCAAAAGCGTGGTTTCTTCCGTATGGAACAGCATCAAATCTGTGGTTTCCACAGTGATGAATGCTATCAAAAGTACGGTCACAAGCATCTGGAACAATGTAAAAACCGCCATCGGAAACACCATCGGTCAGATTTACAATGTGATTCATTCCGGCTTTGAAAAAGCAGTCGGCTATGTAAAGGGACTGGCGTCCCAGGCATTCAACTGGGGCAAAGACCTCGTTATGGGTATCGTTAACGGTATCAAGTCCTGCATCAGTGCAGTGTCCGATGCGGTAACGGGTGTAGCAAATAAAATTCGTTCTGTTCTGCACTTCTCTGTGCCGGATGAGGGACCGCTGACGGATTACGAGAGCTGGATGCCGGACTTTATGCAGGGACTTGCCAAAGGCATCGAACAGAGCAAGGGTCTGGTAGCAAAGGCAATGGATGGTGTTGCGGCGGATATGGTGATCAATCCGCAGATTGGCAGAATGGAAACGGCAACTGCCGCAGTGTCCGCAGGTACAGCAGATACACTCTCCGGCATTACGGCGGCAATTCGTGAGGGACTGTCGCAGGTTGGCGGTCAGACTGGTGATATTGTTATCCCTGTGTACCTTGGCGGCACGATGCTGGATGAGGTCATTATCAATGCCCAGCAGAGGGCAAATCTTAGAAGCGGAGGTCGGTAACGATGGCATTTATGCAATATTTGAATTTCAACGGCACTGACCTTCCTCTGCCGGATTCCTACGACATTGATCTTTCCGATGTTGAAGCGGATTCCAGCGGAGAAACAGAAGCCGGAACCACACAACGAGATGTGGTGCGAAGCGGTGTCGTAAAGATTGCAGTATCCTTTTCAGTGTCACCCGCATGGCTCAAAAAGCTGACGGCGTATTCCAAACTGCCGAAGATAACAGTCCTCTATTTCGACACTGAGGACTTGGAACAGAAAGAGACAGAAATGTACATCAGCGGCTATAAGGCAAAGCTGGAAAAGGATACTTCCTATAAGGGACTGTGGACGGTGAGCTTTACGCTGAATGAATTTTGACGGAGGTGGTGATTTTGTATCCTGTATCGGATGCCTTTATGCAGGCGATTGAAAGCAATACAAGAAAATACAGCTGGTCTGGCACCATTACCGCAAAGAACAAGAAAACCTACGATTTTACCAATCAGGACATTGTCAAAGGCAGCGGATACATCACCCGGCAGTGCTGCGGTAGCTCTGAGATAGAGCTTGGTTCTGTATATGCTGCTGAGATGGGAATTACTCTGTTTTCCGATATTGACCGTTATACCTTGGACGGTGCGGAAATCCGGCTCTGGTTTCATCTGATGCTGGCAGATGGCTCTGTAGAGTCAATTCCTATGGGTGTTTTCGAGGTCAGTGAAGCAAACCGCAATATCAAAACACTGGAACTGAAAGCCTATGACTATATGCTCCGTTTCGACAAGGAACTGAAACTCAACGCATCCAGCGGCACAGCGTACAGTTTTCTTCTGATGGCCTGTACCGAGTGCAAGGTGGAGCTGGCACAGAGCAAAGCGGAAATCGATGCTTTTCCAAACGGTAAGGAGACCCTCGGCATCTATGCGGACAATGACATGGAGAGCTATCGTGATCTGCTGTACTATGTGGCGCAGGTACTTGGCTGTGTCTGCCAGATCAACCGGGAAGGCAAGCTGCAGCTGATTCCATATGGCATCACACCTGCGGCAGAAGTGCCGAGCCGACACCGATTTGACAGCAGCTATTCGGATTTCGTCACCAGGTACACTGCGGTATCTTCCACAAATATGATGACGGAAGAAGCAGAGTATTATGCACTTGACCCGGACGATGCCCTGACCATGAATCTTGGAGTAAATCCGCTGTTACAGTTTGGTTTGAAAACTACAAGAGCCAGACTGCTGAATAATATTCTCAATGCCCTGTCGGTAGTGCGGTATGTTCCTTTTGACAGCAGCACCATCGGCAATCCAGCCTTTGACCCGATGGATATCCTGCGCTTCTCCGGTGGTCACGCAGATGAAACACAGGTGTCCTGCATCACGAGTATCACATACAAGATAAATGGAAAGCACAGTCTGAAATGCGTGGGCAAAAATCCAAAGCTGGCGGCGGCAAAAAGCAAAAACGATAAGAACATCACAGGTCTGCTGAACCAGGTGGAAGCCGGAAAAATTGTCGTATACAACTTTGTGAATACGGCTCCGTTCACCATTGGCAACAATAAAACCGAGGTGCTGGCAATCAACTTCACTTCCAAAGAAGATACCACAGCTACATTTTTAGCGGAGATTCTCTTTGAAGTAAAAAACGATGAGGTGATCCGCACCATTCATGGGACAGTTCCCGCAGAGAAGACAGATGCAGATGATACCGATGATAGCGATTCTGTTAAGGAAGTGGATTTCACATTTTCGGAGATTGGTCAGTCTGAGCTGACTGTCACCTACAAGATGAACAACGAAGAGGTCAAGACCTTTTATCCCAAGAAAACCTGCATTGCCGGAAAGCATATTCTGACGCTGTTTCTTCCCATTACACAGGTCATTGAAAACAGTGAGAACACGCTGTCCGTACTGCTGAATATCAGCGGTGGTACCATGAGCATTGGTGAGATGCAGATTCGTGCAACCATCAGCGGTCAGGGATTGGTAGCCGGTATCGGTGACTGGAATGGCCGTATCAGCATTTCCGAAGCAATCGACCGTATCCCGATTGCAGAGACACAATTTTTGCATGACGGATTTACTGACCGAGCTGAGGTGATCTTCCCGGCACAGAAACGCAATGCCATTACACAGTGCATCGGCAGAATTTCGATTGCAGATGTGGCTTTTGGTTATAATCTGCTGAATGAGCGTCTTTCCGTTACGGAAGTCATCAAAACCTTTACGGTGGATAAGAACTTCCCACCGCATTACGATGTGACGATGGTGGAAGTCAATGACAGCGGCGCTTTCTGCATGATAAGCGATTATACCTATGTGTCCGAAACAGAAGAAATCAACAGTGGAATGCTCCAGCATCTTGCGGTGAATACAGAGCAGTTTGAACGAGTGGAACGATTGGAGGTGGCAAAGTGCTGATAGATGAAACCAAATATCTGTGGAGCAAGGGACAGCCGGAAGATGTACTTCTTTCGGAAAGTCCCTTTTTCTATGTTCCTGAACAGGCTTTGCGTATATATCGCTTTGAGGGAACAGGAGAAATTTCTGTATACTCTGATACCGAAATGAGTGATCTCATATTTCAGGGTGCATTGCCGTATGAGCCGGATATTCCCATCGCCTGTGAGGGACTGACCTTTGTGACAGAAACTGAATTGACGCTTCATCTTGTTTCTGAAGTGGGAATTCTCAAAACAGTGCTGACTCCATTTCTCAACACTTCCGAGAATATGACGGCCATCAGCAGTTCCTACAATGATGACGGTACATTCTCGACCGAAGGATTATCTGGATTTATGTTTAATGGCATAGCGGCATCGCCTATGTATATTTCCAGTAACCATTGGCTTGGATTTGGAACAAGCTCTGAACAATTACGGATTTTACGCAGAGACGGCTGTTCCACTTCGATATATCGGCAGCTTGGCGAAACCTCGAATGGCCTGCAATTTCTAAAAATCCGCTTTGAAGGCTACACCGTTTACAGCAACCGGGTGGAAAGCAACCGGCTGATCTTTGAACTATTTTTACTGTCCAACAATGATATGTTCCTTAATGTGATTCAGACTCCGACCAGCGGAAACACTGGGACATCAGAGCTGATCTGCAACGGAACGACAACCGCACTTACTCTTTTCGATGGTTCCGGCGGCGGTACGCAGGTCAGCTTTTATCATCAGGACGATGCCGGACGGTCATGGAAAATCGTGTATGCCATGTATGAGCAGAAAGGCAGTGAATCTTATGGCTATCTGCTGAAACAGGGCGATGATTTTTATACGATTGTGGACAGTGAACTAACGGCTTGCGATATTGAAAACCTGACCGCTGCCATGTTTTTGAAATATGGATTTGAGGAACTGCCGTCCGCAGAGGTGCTGACTCCGCTTGTGAATCCTGAGTTTTATTTCTGGAAAGCCAGCGGCAGTGAAGAACTGCTGAAAGCTACACTGAAAGCCTATCCGTATCCGCAAGTGCTGGATGCCGTTGCCGATATGAGCCACATCTCCATTATTGGCATTAAGCTGCTGACAGCGGAGTATTCCGGCGATGTTGGTATCTGTGTTTCTCTGGATGATGGAGTGACCTATTCAGAAGAAGTGGCTCTTGGCAATTGGCTGAATACCGATGTAGAGGATTTGTGGAACAGTCTGCCGGAGAGTCGAAAAGTGTATTTTCACTTTATTCTGCACGACAATGCGGCGTTATCCCGCTTCAAAATCACCTACATCAATTAAGGGAGGGCATGAAATGCTAAAAGGAACGATGAAAATTGAATTGACCGATGTCAAAACCGGGCAGACGGAAACAGTTCTGGAACATAATATGGTGACCAACGCACTGGCTAATATCTTCAAGCCTCTGGGACTTGTGAAGGACCCAAGCAGAATGTATGAGAGCTTTGCCCCGTATTACCAGAAACTGCTTGGCGGTCTGCTTTTGTTTGATTCCAATATCGAAGAAAATGCCGATATGCTGTATCCGCCTGCCGAAGCTCAGTTAGTTGGCAGTGCAGTGTATGGGCAGCAGAATAATACCACTGGTAAGGTACGAGGAGGCTTCAACCAGACGGAAAGCGAACTGAACCTCACCGACCGCTATATGAAATATGTGTACGATTTCCAGACATCTCAGGCAAACGGTACGATTTCCTGTGTGTGCCTGACCCATGCCAATGGCGGCTACACTTCTTACGGCAGTTCGGATGCGGTTTTTAATTCGGATCACCCGCTTGCTGTCTCAGTGGATAATGGCTATCTGCAGTATGTATACACGAGCTATACCAATGCCAATACAGGCGATAAATATAACGGATTTACAGTAGGCGTGACGGAACTGCTCTTTGCAGTTGAACTGGATACCGATGCGGCGTATTATCTGCGATTTGACAGTGGTACGAAACTCACCATCACCAAGCGCAGGGCCTATCTGAAAACAGTGTCTGTACTGGAAAACCCAAGATACACAAAGCCACTGATGGAAGAATGGACATTTGACGAAGGATTTAATGTATCCGGGCGCAATTGCTATAACTTCGACCCGGCTACGAATGCTCTGTATGTATGCGGGGCATCAAACTACCAGACCAAGGTGAACGAAACTTTTAATGTGCTGAAGATCGACTTCGGAACTTGGAAGACCTCGACCTACACGATTACCAACACTTCAGATGTAATGCTAAGTACCGATGGTATGCGGTACGCTTATGTACATGATGGCTTTGTCTATGTAAAAAGCTACAACAGTCCGTACCATGTTTATAAATTTGAGCTTACAAATTCGGCGAATGTGGTGAAACTCAAGGAAACGGGAATGTCCGGTATTCCGGGGCTGCCGGAATTTGCAATCAACGGACGCATCTACTATGACGATAACGGAAGTGATCTGTATATTGCAGACAGCGCGACCAATGAATTCCTCAAGCCGGAGAGCAACCGTCTGTACAGCAGCAACCGACATTACTGCTATGCACCGGTTCTCGGAAATCCTATGCTGTATTTCATCAGCTGCGGGAACTATACGACAATCGGATTTGCGGTAATCTCGAATTACCTCGCTACTATCAATAATCTGTCCGAGCCGGTCACAAAAACGGCGGACAAGACCATGAAGATCACATACATCATTCAGGAACAATAATTCTATTTGGAATCAGGCAGTTGTCCATTGCGGACAGCTGCTTTTTTCATACCAATTTTTAAGATCGGAGGAACAACATCATGAAAGAATTCTGGAACAGCATTCAACTTGTATTTGCAGGCATCGGCGGCTGGCTTGGCTATTTCCTTGGCGGCTGTGACGGCCTGCTCTACGCACTGCTTGCCTTTGTGGTGATCGACTATATCACCGGGGTGATGTGTGCCATTGCAGATAAGAACCTCTCCAGTGAGGTCGGCTTTAGGGGCATCTGCCGCAAGGTGCTGATTTTTCTGCTCGTAGGCATTGCCAATGTGCTGGATGTGCAGGTGATCGGAACAGGCAGTGTGCTGAGAACCGCAGTGATTTTCTTCTACATTTCCAATGAGGGTGTGAGCCTTCTGGAGAATGCAGCACACCTCGGACTGCCTGTGCCGGAGAAAATCAAAATCGTATTAGAACAGCTCCATGACAGAGCAGAAAGCGAGGACAAATAATATGGGATATACTAACAGTTCCCTGGTGTCTTACACCAAGCTCAGTCCGAATCACTCCGGGCAGCGTACCCACAGCATCGACCGCATTACGCCGCACTGTGTGGTAGGTCAGTTATCTGCTGAGAGCATCTGCGGATGCTTTACCAGTCCATCCAGACAGGCAAGCTGCAATTACGGCATTGGCAAGGACGGCCGCATCTCTCTTTGCGTGGAGGAGAAGAACCGCAGCTGGTGTTCTTCGTCCAATGCCAATGACCAGCGTGCCGTCACCATCGAGTGTGCCAGTGATATGTCAGAGCCGTATGCGATGAACAGTGCGGTGTATGATTCTCTCGTGAAGCTCTGCACCGACATCTGCAAACGAAACGGAAAGAAAAAGCTCCTGTGGCTTGGGGACAAGACGAAAACGCTGAACTATGCACCGAAGTCTGATGAAATGATTCTGACGGTACATCGGTGGTTTGCAAATAAAAGCTGCCCTGGCAACTGGCTCTACGCAAGGCTGGGCGATCTGGCGGCAAAGGTTACAGCCAATCTTGGAGGCAGCTCGGTTACACCCGCTGCTCCGGCAACGGGACTCTATCGTGTGCGTAAGTCCTGGGCAGATGCCAAGTCGCAGAAGGGCGCGTTCAAGAGTCTGGATAATGCAAAGAAATGTGCCGACAGTAACAACGGTTACGCCGTATTTGATGCCAACGGCAAGCAGGTCTATCCGACTGCCACAACAAAGAAATCTGTGGATACTATTGCTCGTGAAGTGATTCAGGGCAAATGGGGCAACGGAGCAGACCGCAAGCAGAAGCTGACAGCGGCAGGTTATGACTATTCTGCAGTGCAGAAGCGCGTCAATGAACTGCTCAGATAACTGAATAACCATGCAGCAGTAATGCCCATCGAGGAGTTGATTCCTTGGTGGGCATTATTTTTTTGCATTCAGATTCGGATTTATTGATTTTCTTTTGCCTATAGAGACAGGAGGCGAATGAAAATGACTGAATATCAAAAAAATCAGATTGTATTGCTTCGCTCAAAAGGATTTACATACGCTAAAATAGCCGAAAAGTTAGATCTTTCTATTAATACAGTGAAGTCTTTTTATCAGAGAAATCAAAAACAATCAGATTTAATATGTAAATATTGTGGAAAGGTATTTATACAGCCAAAATGCACAAGAAAAAAGCTTTTTTGCTCCGATAATTGTCGCATGAAGTGGTGGAATATTCATGGCTGTGACTGTAAGCATAATGCTGTTTATGAGTTCAAATGTGAGTGCTGTGGGAAGTCCTTTGAGGCGTATGGGAATAGTCATAGAAAATACTGTTCGCGCACTTGCTATATTTCTGCTCGTTTCAAAGGTGGTGCTGGCAATGAGTAAGGAAGAATTCAAAAACGAAAAGCTTTATCAGACCACAATGCACATCGCCAGAAAAATGTTAAAAAGCGGTCTGATTTCAGAGGAAGAGTATCGTCAGATTGATACAATTTTTACAGAGAAATACCAGCCAACTTTGGGTACATTATTTGCCGACATTGACTTGCTATAACAGGCGTTCAGAGTGATATATAGTAGCGAAAGGAGTTGATTTTGTGCGAAAAATAAGCAAAATAGAGACGACCTTGCCAGCTGTTGCGGCAAAGAAAAAGGTTGCTGGCTATGCACGAATTTCGATGGAATCCGAGAGAATGCACCATTCCCTTTCTGCTCAGATCAGTTACTACAACGCACTGATTCAAAAAAAGCCGGAATGGGAATTTGCAGGGGTATATGCTGACGATGGCATCAGTGGGACCGGTATTGCCAAGCGGTCGGAGTTCCTGCGTATGATTTCCGACTGTGAAACAGGAAAGATTGATATTATTCTCACCAAATCCATACAGCGTTTTGCAAGAAATACGGTTGACCTTCTGGAAACGGTCAGACACTTAAAAGATATTGGTGTAGAAGTGAGATTTGAAAAGGAAAATATCAATTCTATGAGCGGTGACGGAGAGCTGATGCTTTCCATCTTGGCATCCTTTGCACAGGAAGAAAGCCGCTCCATTTCCGAAAATGTGAAATGGGGTACGAGAAAACGCTTTGAACAAGGCATTCCGAATGGACGCTTCCAAATCTATGGATACCGCTGGGAAGGCGATCATCTTGTAGTCGAGCCGGAGGAAGCAAAAATCGTGAAAATGATTTTTGATGATTTCCTGAACGGATTATCAGCAGAAAGTACCGAAAAGAAATTGGAACAGATGGGTGTTAAATCTTATAAGGGACAGCATTTTGGTAATACATCCATCAGACAGATCCTGAGTAATGTTACTTACACTGGAAACCTGCTTTTTCAGAAGGAATATGTTTCAGACCCTATCACAGGCAAATCAAAAATCAATCGTGGAGAGATGCCGCAATATTGGGTAGAAAACACGCATGAAGCGATTATTCCACTGGAAACTTACAAAACTGTTCAGGCAGAACGCCAACGGCGGAGAGAACTGGGAGTGTTTGCAAATTGGAGCATCAACACATCCTGCTTTACAAGTAAAATCAAGTGTTCTATCTGTGGGAAGAGTTACCGCAGAAGCGGAAAGCGGCAAAGAAAAGATCCAAATGAAGTTTACTACATTTGGATTTGCCGTACCAAGAGTGATAAAGGAGCAAAATTCTGCAGTGCCAAAAGCATACCGGAAAAGAAGCTGAAAGCCGTTTGTGCTGAAGTCTTGGGTCTTAAAGTGTTTGATGAAACAGTCTTTACCGAAAAAATCCAACAAATCATGGTTATTGGTGCCGATACGCTTGAATTTCATTTTAAGGATGGAACGATTCAGCAGAGGAAATGGGTATCTACGGCGAAAACGGACTGGTGGACGGATGAACGCAGAAAGGAATGGGGCGAACGGCACAAAAATAAAGCCAGGAATCCTAATCGAGCTTTTTACAATGAATTTACTGGATTTATTAAATGCGGAAATTGCGGCGAAAACTATCGCAGTCAGGGAACAACATACGCAGATGGAACGAAAGAACGGTATTGGAGATGCTGCAAATCTTGTGGAAATACAGGAGTTAAGCACTCGACCATGCAGAAGCTGGTATGCGATGTACTGGGTATCGAGGAGTTTTCCGAAGATCAGATGGATGCAGTAATGGAGAAAGCCACTGTAAAGGATGGTACGGTAACATTTTGTTTTTTTGACGGGCATACAGAGAACCGTAACTACGAAGAAAAGAAAAAAGGCTTCCCCCACACAGAAGAATACAAGGAATATATGAGGCAGGTAACAAAAAGCCGTTGGACGCCGGAAGCACGACAAGAAATGAGTAAAAAAGTTAAGCAACTTAGGAAGGAGCGTGGAAACCAATGGCGAAAAGAAAAGTAACCACGATTCCTGCCACCATCAATAAATTTACTGCGAAACCTGTAGACAGCAAGAAAAAACGCAGGGTGGCAGGATATGCCCGCGTCAGCACTGACCATGAGGATCAGCAGACCAGCTACGAGGCACAGGTGGATTATTACACGAATTATATTAAAGGAAGAGATGACTGGGAGTTCGCTGGATTATATTCAGATGAAGGCATCAGTGCAACCAATACCAAGCACAGAGATGGCTTCAACCAGATGATTGCTGATGCACTGGCAGGAAAGATTGACCTCATCATTACAAAATCAGTCAGCCGCTTTGCAAGAAATACAGTAGATTCCCTCACGACTATCCGAAAACTTAAAGAACATAACATTGAGTGTTATTTCGAGAAGGAAAATATATGGACCTTCGACAGCAAGGGCGAGCTGCTGCTTACGATTATGAGTTCACTTGCACAGGAAGAAAGCCGTTCCATTTCGGAGAATGTCACATGGGGACACAGGAAGCGTTTTGCAGACGGAAAGGTCAGCTTTGCATATTCGAGAGTTATGGGACTTGATAAAGGTTCGGATGGTCAGATTATAGTTAATAAAGAACAAGCAGAAGTAGTAAAATTGCTGTTTCGTTTATTTCTTAATGGAATGACACCTCATGCCATTGCTGCCGAATTAACCAAAAGGGGTATAAAATCTCCTTCTGGAAAAGACAAATGGAATCAAGGTACAGTCCGCAGAATGTTATCAAACGAAAAATATAAGGGTGATGCATTACTTCAAAAAGAATTTACTGTTGACTTTCTCACAAAAAAGCACAAGAAGAATGAAGGTGAGGTACCTCAATATTATGTTGAAGGCAATCACGAAGCTATCATTAGCCCGCAGGTATTTGATCTTGTACAAGCTGAATTAGAGAGACGAAAACGAACAGAGGGTACACGATACAGCGGTGTAACCATCTTTTCTAATAAAATCAAATGTGGCGATTGCGGTGGCTGGTACGGTTCCAAGGTATGGCACTCCACAGACCAATATCGAAAGGTAATCTATCGCTGCAATCACAAATATAAGAATGAAAAATGCCAAACGCCTCACGTAACCGAGGATGAGGTCAAGGCATTGTTTGTCAAAGCGTATAACGAATTGTTATCCGAGAAAAATGACATTATAGCGAATGCGGAAATTATCTTCCAAACGCTATGCACTACGGATAACCTTCTCGAAGAGAAACAGCGGCTGGAAGATGAGATTTTGATTTTGGTGGAAATGACGCAGAATATTGTTGCTGAAAATGCTCGTGTGGCGCAAGACCAGGAAGAATATCAAAAACGCTATGACGGGCTGGTTCAGCGGTACGAAGCCGCCAAGAAGGAATATGATGAGCTGGCAGAAAGGATTGAGCAGAAAGAGGCACAGGGTGAAAGGATGCGGCAGTTCATCAAAACGCTGCAAAAACAGGAAGGCATCATTACAGAATTTGATGAAACGTTGTGGGGCGGCATGGTAGACTATGTAACCATTGGCAAAGAGGAACGCTCCGTTACCTTTAAGGACGGAACAGAAATCACAGTAGAATAAAGCCAAGACAGAAAAAACACTCAGGATTTATGTCCTGGGTGTTTTTTCTGTATAAATGAAATGTAAACAATAGCTCTAAGCGATTGAAAAAGCTCAATTCTTGTGATATAATAAATTACACTTACAGTGAAATATATTTCAAACAGATGAGGTGGAAGTATGCTGAAAAATAATATAGAGGTCGATGTAAAGGTAAAATGTATAGAAGCTGCGACCACGCAGGCAAAGCTGGCTGAAGAAGTTGGAACCACGCCGTCCTATGTAAATCGCCTGATAAAGAAGAAAGACGGAATTGTAAATAACACATTTTTGCAGATGTTAGAAAAGCTTGGTTATGATGTAGAACTGACCTATGTGAAAAGGGAAATATAAGGCGAGGAGGATACAGTGATGCGAGGCAAAAGTATAAATCTGTTTCTGATGGATGGTGAGGCCGGTGGCAGAATAAAATGTACACTGGCGAATTGGACAGGTATTGCATATAAAATTCCTCGGACAGAGCTTGACCGCTGCAAGGAACGAGAGGATTTAAAACAGAGTGGTGTTTATTTCCTCTTTGGTACTTCAGACACCACTGGAAAAGGTGTTGTTTATATTGGACAGGCTGGAGCAAGGAAAAACGGTGAAGGCATTCTGAATCGCCTGCAGGAGCATAAGAGAAATCCAGAAAAAGATTACTGGACAGAAGCCATCGTATTTACCACATCCAATAATTCATTTGGTCCCACAGAGATAAGCTATCTTGAAAACCGTTTCTGTAATTTGGCGCTGCAAGCGAATCGCTATGAGGTCAAAAATGGAAATGATCCTACGCCGGGTAATATTACAGAAGAAAAAGAATGCGAACTGGAGGAGTTCATTGATTATGCAAAAGTAATCATGGGAACCTTGGGACATAAGCTGTTTGAGCCTATTACCAAGCCAGTTGAAGTAAAAACGGAAGTTGAAGAAAAACAGGCGGATGATATTGGGAAGTTGTATCTGAAAAGAACCATTAAAACAATCGGTACGGTCGAAGCCGTTGGAATGCAGACTGCAGAAGGCTTTGTGGTTTTGGCGGGAAGCCACATCTCTCCATCGGACGATGATACGATTCCGGAAGTTATCAAAGAAAAAAGAAAGAAGACTACTCTTGATGCTGATGGAAAACTGATAGAGAATTTGCTGTTTACCAGTCCTTCCTATGCTGCAATGTTTGTGATTGGTAAGAGTGCGAATGGACTGACAAGCTGGAAGGATGCTGATGGACATACGCTTAAGAGCTTGGAATCTGAAATTGATGAATAAATGTTGCGGATGAAGCAACGTTGAAGTTTATAATCCTAAGACTTATATAGGAGGTGATAGTATGGTTGTTGCGAAAGAAAGCTATACCTATATAAATTACATAACTCTTTTCTTGCAAGAACTTTTGCACCAAAGAATTGGATTTTGCACCAAAGTAATTTACTATGCACCCAAAAGTGGAAGTTCGTTAAATTGTATCGTTTTTAGCTCGGTTATAGATCCACCTTATAATACTGGAAATGATTTTGTTTATGAGGATGATTTTGCAATAAGTATGTCGGAATATTTAGCGAATAGTGGTCAGTATGATGAAGTTGGAAACCAACTAGTGCAAAATACTGAGAGCAATGGACGATTTCATACTGATTGGCTTAATATGTTATATCCTCGTCTTAAAATAGCAAAAAATTTGTTGACCGATGATGGAGCTATATTTATTTCAATTGATGAGAATGAAGTAAATACATTGAAAAACATATGTGATGAGATTTTTGGCAGAAGTAATTTTGTCGCAGAATTAATATGGGCTGCTGGTAGAAAAAATGATTCAAAATATATATCTGTATCACATGAGTATATTTTGTGCTATTTTAGAAATTCTGATTTTATAAAAGAAAATAAAATTATCTGGAGAGAAAGAAAGCAGGGATTAGATGATATTTACACAGAATATGAGAATTTAAAAAAGATATATGGAACAGATTATGAGCAGATGACTAAAGAAATGAAATTATGGTATAAAAATCTTCCAGATGGTCATCCTGCAAAAGATCATTCTCATTATAACAGGGTAGATGGAAAAGGAGTATATTTCCCTGATAATATTTCGTGGCCAGGCGGTGGTGGTCCGAAATATGAAGTGCTTCATCCGGTAACACATAAACCAGTAAAAGTACCATCAAGAGGTTGGCTGACAAATGAAAGAACAATGAAGGAATGGATTGAACAAGGCAGGGTTGAGTTTGGAAAAGATGAAAACGGAGTTCCAACATTAAAATCTTATTTGAAAGATAGGGAATATACGGTTCCATATAGTGTGTTCTATAAAGATGGACGTGCTGCATCAAAGAGACTTGCAACATTGATGGGAGATAAAGTATTTGAAAATCCTAAGGATGAAGAAATCATTGAGAGACTAATAGAGTTTTGTGGTGTCTCTGATGACGATTATATTTTAGATTTCTTTTCTGGTTCAGGTACTACCGCACATGCAACATTTTTAGCAAATATTATGCAACAAAAGAATAGACATTTTATTCTTGTACAGATACCAGAAGAAATATCAGAAAAAAATGCAACATCAGAGAAGAGTAAAAAGGTGGCTAAAAGTGCTATTAATCTCTGTGATAATTTAGGCGTAGCACATACAATTTGTGAAATTGGTAAAGAACGTATTAGACGATCTGCAAGAAAAATATCTGAAGACTATCCAGATGCAGTTTTTGATGGAGGTTTTCGTGTTCTTAAGTGTGACAGCTCTAATATGAAAGATATATATTACAATCCGTCCGAAACTCAGCAATCATTATTTGATACATATGCTGATAATATCAAAGAAGATCGAACACCAGAAGACTTATTATTCCAGGTTATGCTTGATTTAGGTGTATTACTTTCAAGTAAGATTGAAAAAACAACAATAGCAGGAAAACAGGTGTTTAATGTAGCAGATGGTTTCCTGATAGCTTGTTTTGATAATGATGTGACGGAAGAGACTGTGAAGGCTGTTGCAGAGAAAAAGCCTTATTACGCAGTATTCAGAGATAGTTCAATGGCAAATGATAGTGTTGCAACCAACTTTGACCAGATATTTGCATCAATAAGTCCGGATACAGTAAGGAAGGTGCTGTAATATGAAATTTAATTTTAAAATACAACAGTACCAAACAGATGCTGTTGATAGCGTAGTAAACTGTTTTAAGGGGCAACCATATATAGACAATGTATCTTACCGCAGAGATATAGGAAATAAGAGAGAGATGCAGACTTATTCGCAGATGTCATTTGTGAATAATTATGAGCAGGAAACATTGGATTTTACAGATGATTTCGATGAGTCGGGATTTAAGAATGAGAATCTGTTGATTTCGCCGGATATGGTTTTGTCAAATATAAAAGAAGTACAGCAGAATAATAATGTAATGATATCGGATTCTCTTGTTGACAGTATGGGAGCCTGTTCTTTGGATGTTGAGATGGAGACCGGTACAGGTAAGACATATGTTTATATAAAGACAATGTTTGAATTGAATAAGCGTTATGGTTGGTCAAAGTTTATTGTAGTGGTTCCATCTATTGCAATAAGAGAAGGTGTTAAGAAATCTTTTGAAATAACACAGGATCATTTTATGGAACATTATGGGAAAAAAGCCAGATTTTTTGTATATAACAGCAGTAATCTGAATCAGCTTGATTCATTTTCAAGTAATGCCGGAATAAATGTCATGATTATCAATATGCAGGCATTTAATACATCCATGAAAGAGGGCGGCAGAAGCAAAGAAGCCCGTATTATTTATGATAAGCGAGACGAGTTTGGAAGCAGACGCCCAATTGATGTTATAAAAGCAAATAACCCAATCATTATATTGGATGAACCTCAGAAGATGGGTGGAGATGCGACACAGAAAGCACTTAAAAATTTCAATCCATTGTTTACATTGAATTATTCGGCAACACATGCGAAACATCATAATCTTGTATACGCACTTGATGCGGTAGATGCATATAATCAGCATCTTGTAAAGAAAATTGAGGTTAAGGGATTTCAGGTAAAGAACTTCCGTGGTACGGATCATTATTTATATCTGGAGGATATCATTATATCTCCGAAACATGCACCGAGAGCCAGAATCGAGTATGAAAAGGACTACAAGACAAAAGGCATTAACCATGAGTCCCGGATTTTTGACGTGGATGATAATTTGTATGAGATTTCAAATGATATGGAGCAGTATAAGGGGTATCGTGTATCTGAGATTGATCCTATTGCAGGAACTGTTACATTCACAAATGGAGAAGTAATTCACAGAGGTGATGTGGTAGGTGATGTGTCTGAGAAGGATATGCGTCGAGTACAGATCAGGGAAACAATAAAGTCTCATCTGGAGAAGGAAGAGGAACTTTTTAACAGAGGCATCAAAACATTATCATTGTTTTTCATTGATGAAGTGGCAAAGTATCGCCAGTATGATGAAGATGGAGAAGAAATCCTCGGAGAATATGGTCAGATATTTGAGCAGGAATATAACGATATTGTGAACGAATATATTACTGTTTTTGATACACCATACCAGAAGTACTTAAAAGGTATTGATGTAAAAGACACTCATAAGGGATATTTCTCTATAGATAAGAAAGGGCATGCTGTCGATAGCACGGTGAAACGGGGTTCAGACTTTTCAGATGATATATCTGCATATGACCTTATCCTCAAAAACAAAGAAAGACTTCTTAGCTTTGCGGAGCCAACAAGATTTATATTCTCACATTCAGCACTTAGAGAAGGATGGGATAATCCGAATGTATTTCAGATTTGTACGTTGAAGCATAGTGACAGTACAACCGGAAAGCGACAGGAAGTTGGTAGAGGATTAAGGCTTTGTGTTAATCAGGATGGCTTCCGTATGGATGAACAGAGTGTCGGAAAGTCATTGGTACATAAAATTAATAAACTTACTGTCATTGCAAGTGAAAGCTATAAGGATTTTGTGACGGATCTTCAGAAACAGATAAAGACAGATTTGTATGACAGACCTAGAAAGGCAACTGTTGACTATTTTACAGGTAAAACTGTAATGGTCAATGGAAATGCAGAAAAGCTTAATAAACAGCAGGCTACAATGGTTTATCAGTATCTGATTAAAAATGATTATGTGACAATGGATGGTAACGACAATATTACCGAACAATATCATATGGATCTGGAAAACAATCATTTGGCTCCACTTCCTGAGCATTTAGTAGCATATGCTGAAGGTATTCACAAACTGATTCAGAGTGTATTTAATGACAAGATACTTGATGACATGATTGATAATGGTAATGAAACAAAAGTACCGAGCAACGATTTAAATGATAATTTCTACAAGAAAGAATTTCAGACTTTATGGGGATACATCAATCATAAGTATGCTTATACAGTTTCATTTGATAGTAACGAGCTTATAAAGAAAGCGATAGATGCAATAGATGCAGAGTTATATGTTTCAATGCTGCAATATACAACGTCTATCTCAGAACAGAAAGATACATTATCGGCTGATGCAATTAAATCCGGTGACTCATTCAAAGGTGCAAAGTCTGATACAATAGCACTTAAGCATTTTGAAACTAGCCAGATAAAATATGATCTGATCGGCAAGGTGGCAGAGGCAACAGTACTTACACGAAGAACGGTAGCAGCTATCCTCAAAGGAATCCGTAAGGATAAATTTGACATGTATAAAAATAATCCGGAAGAGTTCATTTCTAAGGTTACAAGGCTGATTAAGGAACAGAAGGCAACTATGATAGTTGATCATATTTCTTATGACCAGCTTGAAGGTAAGTATGATAGTGAGATATTTACAGCTGAGAAGCATACAACAATAGATAAAGCCTTCAAAGCAGAGAAACATATACAACCATACGTATTTACTGACGGAAATGCTGATAAGAGTGTAGAACGTAAATTTGCAGAGGATTTGGATGGAGCAGCAGAAGTATGTGTATACGCAAAGCTTCCAAAGGGATTCTCAATTCCAACACCTGTCGGAAATTATAGTCCTGACTGGGCAATAGCGTTTAATGAGGGAACGGTTAAGCATATATTCTTTGTGGCTGAGACGAAGGGTACCATGGAATCTTTGCAACTTAGACCAATTGAAAAAGCTAAAATTATGTGCGCAAGAAGGCTCTTTAATGAGATATCTACAGATAATGTGGTTTACCATGATGTAGATAGTTATCAGAGCTTATTAAATATTATGAATGATCCATCATTAGATAAAAAGGTATGTGAATAACAATTTGATGAATTGAAAAAGGAGATTTTATGGCAGATTTTAAGTATGAAATAGTAGAACATATTGGCACTCTTTCGGAGAGTGCCAAGGGATGGACAAAAGAATTGAACAAGATTTCATGGAATGGTGGAGAACCTAAATATGATATCAGGGACTGGGCACCGGAACATGAGAAAATGGGAAAAGGCGTAACTCTGTCTGAGGATGAAATGGTAAAGTTGAAGGAATTATTATGACTTATAATTTTTGCTTACAAGTAGTTGGAACACGCACAGAGGAGAATTTGAAATGATAGTTGATGAGAATATTGCTGAATTAATTTGCACATTAGAATACAAAATTGGAAATCAAACATATAATCCAAATTCATATAATGGATGGACTGGAGAGGAGGGATGTGGATTTAAATATCCAGTTAGTTATTGCAAGAATAAAATTGATTTAGAGGAACATAAAATTACTAAGACCAAGTCAAAAATAGAATTTATTGATCCAGAATGTATTGAAACAATGAAGTATGCGTTTGGTTCAAACCATTTGTATATTGGCGACGGAATTGTGAAGGTACTTAACTATTTAGAAGAACTTTATGATATTGATTTCAATAAACTTGAGCAACAGAGAATTGCTCATAAATACAATGCGCTTGCATTAATTGAGGAAAAATTAATGCATGGCGAAATTGTTCGGATTAGTAGCGGCAAAAATCGGGTTGGTCTAGATATTCCAGAAGGAATATATAAGGCAATTAATCTAAAGGAGGGATATTCGTCGTATTTATCAATAGATATTTATAATACTGAAGGTGTTTTAGAGGATTACATTAGAACAGATGGTGATGAGATAGAAATCGAATTGAAAAATGGATATTATACAAAATCATTTTATCCATATGGGTTGAAAAACTGCGCACATACTTCTGCAAAAGTAGATAAGTAACAAGAAATTTTTGGTGCCATATAATATGTGGCGGTAAAGTGAAGGTGAACATATATGAAGCAGTACATTGGATATATTGAAAAGGAAAGTCCTTTGCGGTATGAAGTGAAAGAAAACGAAATAAATAAGCCTTTGCCGGTATATGCAACAGACGAAAAAATTAAAAGATGTAAGTGTGGAAGCAAACTGGTATTTCTATATTATGAGGCAAGTACTAATGGGAAAAAAGAAATTCATGGAAAAAAATGCCCTGAATGCGGAAACAATTATTTTTCGTATAGGCAATGTATGGCAAATGAGTCAGCGTTTGAAGTAATTGAATTATATGTTCCTAATTCCAATGAGGAAGAATTACCAGATGGAGAGGTGTTTATTGAGTTAGGTACTTATATATATATTACACCATTACATTATGTACATGAATGTAATGGAAGTTTGGAAAAAAAAAGATGCAGACTTATAGACAATAATGGTTGTGAAATTGTAGTGACTCTTAACCATTGTAAAAATTGTGGAAAATTTTTTGCTTCAGAGAAAAAATATCAAAGATTAGGTTATAGATTTTCAAAATATAATTTTCAACAAGTAGGTGAGGAGAAATCGGTTAATCTATATATTGATACTCATTTAGAATTGGAAAATTCATCTCCTGATAACTATTATATGATTAATAGAGAGGAACCTTTTTGCAGAAGATGTGGTGGAAATTTGGAAATATATCACCAGCGAATTACTACACCAGAAGGGAAAAAACGGAGAATAGCTGTTCGAAAATGTGTAGTATGTGGGACAAAGCATATGTCTTATGGTACGTATTCAGCATGTGGATACGGAAATATCATTAATAGTGATGAATTGAATTATATGAGGACCACATCCGAATTAAGACATGAAATTAAAGTTAAAAAGAAGGAATTGGATAAACTTGAAAAGAAATTTACTGCATTAATGTCAATGGGAAAAGGTTATGTTCCTTTAAATACAGATAATAGCACAGCACAAGAGAAAAAGGACATAGTAATTGATGTCTATTTTAAGCTAAATAATTCATGTATAAGAAAAAAGCATGATATTCAAACTGTTTCAATGGAAGTACATAACACTAGAGGATTCGGAAAGCGAATTGTGAATGTATTTCATTGTAGGCAATGTGATAAATATTGGATTAATTATGAGGCTATTGAAGATCTTCTCAACAAGAGATTTTATCCTGACTTCAAATATCGAATAGTAAAAGAATCATGGGAAGGTTTAAAACCAGTATCCGAGCTTATGATGTATGGATATAATGTGAAAGAGGGAGAGCTGACAGAAAAGCAGAGACAACTTTTACTGAAGGAGCTCATAGATAAGGGACTGATGACAAAAGACCAGATAATTAGGAATATACAGTCTAAAGTTGATTTTAATGGAAAAAAAAGTGGCAATGAAAATGCAAAAAAACGTTGGATTGATGATATTAAGTATGTATCGCAATACACAGTTGGAAATGTACAAGAAATACATGGAAGATTTGAAATATAGATACTGTATCATCGCTGATTTGAGATAAGGAGTTGCAATATAATGAATAATATATCTGAAGATGAAAGTGAAATTCAAGTGTATAGATGTATGCTTTGCGGTACTCAATACAAAGAAATGCCACAAAATAAATTTTGCAAAGTTTGTGGTAGACCATTAAATTCACAACAGACTAAGATTGGCTATAATAAAATAGAAAATGGGATACTTATTAAAATAAGTGATGAAGCTGCATTAAAATCAATGAATGCAGGGCAATTTTGGTTTCAATCACCACGTTATTATCAAGAGTTTAAGGATAATGATGCTGTAGGTGACATAAATGAATGTGCAATTGAAAATATATTAGAGGTTTCTTCAGATGAATTAAAAAAATATATGGGATTAAGCAAAGGAACATTGATACATTGCACAGATGGAAAAGATTATATTTTGGAGAAAGTGTTAAATGGGAAGGTATATGTTTCGTCGCGATATCAAAATTGCTATAGATTATTATGTTTTTATACATTGCATATTAGTGACACAGGTAAAATTGTAAAACCTGATATTAGAATGAGAAATATGGGGACTCACTTTTCAATAGTAAAAAATAGAAAAAGGTTTGTGCAGATCCTAAATAATTATGTAGAGAAAGAAGTGGAAAGTAAGAATTATGATATTTCGGTATGCTCAAATTGGATAAATTATATAAGTGATGCATATACGGGCATATACACTCCGATTTGTAAATTCGATAAATATAGTTATCAAAATGAATATAGATGTGTTCTTTCAAGTAATGAATATGGCAAATTGCCAGAAAAGAAAGAAAAGCGGATACAACTAGATGCAGTAGCTGATGAAAATATTATGACACCACCAATTCCACTAGAATGGCTATGGAAAGTTTCGACATTAGACGAATTATCTAAAATATAAAAGCGATATCGTATAAAAGCCTGATACGGATTAAAAGGAACTAGAGGAAAAGAAATCATGAAGCTAAAAAATGTCTTGGTAGTTGTTGATGATATGGAAGAATCTGTTCGTTTTTATCAGGAAATGTTTGGTTTAAAGGTAATAATGAAACAGGAAGGTAATACGATATTGTCTGAGGGATTGGTATTACAGGATGTAAAAGTATGGGTGGATGATATTGGACTTTTTACAACACTATATAGTAATACATCTGAATTATATTTTGAGGAAAATGATGTTGAAGGACTGGTAGATAAACTTACTTCAAGTGATATTTTGGTGAGATTCCAAAATGAATTAACGGAGTTGGGCGGAGGTCAAAAGATGGTGAGATTTTATGATCCATCAGGGAATCTTATAGAAGTACGAACACCAGTTAATCACAATATGATGTGGATTTGAGGAGAAATATGCAGATATTTGTAGATGCAGATGCATGTCCGGTAGTAGATATTGTAGAAGAAATAGCAGAGAAATATAATATTCCAACCACCTTGCTGTGTGATACGAATCATATTTTGTATTCTGATTACAGCGAGGTGATTGTGGTAGGTGCAGGAGCAGATGCGGTAGATTATAAGCTGATCAGCATTTGCCATAAAGGGGATATTGTAGTATCGCAGGATTATGGTGTAGCTGCTATGGCACTTGGAAAAGGTGCATATGCTATTCACCAATCCGGCAAGTGGTACACGAATGAGAATATTGACCAGATGCTTATGGAGCGGCATCTTAACAAAAAGGCAAGACGCAGCTCTCACAAGAATCACATAAAGGGAGCAAGGAAGCGTACAGAAGATGATGATGTACGCTTTGCGCAGTCATTTGAAAAACTTATATTGATGGCAAAGTCAAAAGAAGGTGCTTAGAGTGGGACTTTTTAAGAAAAAGACAGTTACAAAGTTATATGATAAAGAAAATAAGAAACCGGTAATCAAGGCGAGCATATGTAATGGCGAGCAGGTTGCTGGATTTAAGGATATTCATACTGGTAAGATAGAAGAGGTTATGCTGATCAAGAATCAGGCAGACCTTGATGCATTCAAGAAAATGTATGGAATAGATGATGACATAGAGAAGGAATATTAAACAATGTATTTGATTAAGACGATAAAAGGTGATATTACAAAGGCAACAGATGTGCAGGCAATCGTAAATGCAGCAAACAATTCCCTTCTTGGCGGAGGTGGTGTAGATGGTGCAATTCATAGAGCAGCAGGACCGGAGCTTCTGGCGGAGTGCAGGACACTTCACGGATGTGAGACTGGAGAAGCAAAGATAACAAAAGCCTATAATCTGCCATGTGATTATGTGATACATACTGTAGGACCGATGTAGGACGGATTTTGCGGACATTCAAAATAAAAAAGAATGTGGAGGTAACAGACAATGGCAAAATCATTATTTGAGGAACTGGGCGGCAAATACGAAAGGCAAGGGGATTATTTGATACCGTGCTTAACTGTACCCGCCGAAGAAGAACAGGCAATAGGCATCTGGGGGCAACGGCATTTAGATTATCTAAAACAGTACCGTAAAGTTACATACACCAATCTTCTTACAAGCGGCAGGCTAAACGCCTACCTTGCCGACATCAACAGACAGGCACAGGAACGCTTTGAAAGGCTCATAGAGGGTATGAAACAGGCACAGGGCATAACGGAACAGCTAAAGGCAGAAAACGCCTTAGAATGGACAGGATGCCTCAATAACATAAGGGCTTGTGCGAGGGAGATTGTGGAAAAGGAAATTATTTTTGCATAAACAGATGATTAGTGGCAGGGGGAAATCCTGCCGCTTTTTCTGCTTTAGTTTGTCAGCTTGACAAATAAAGGGTTAAGGAATATAATTAGATTCAGTATTATACAAGGAGTTAATAAATATGCGGCAAGGTATTCTTAAATAAACTGTCAATTTGATAGTGGGAACAAAAAGTAGCAGTCCCGTTTCACTTTTAATATGGGGCTTAGTTTTTTGTACCCAGTTTAAGAATACTTTTATCATGTAATTTTATATGCCCGAAAACATATAAGTGTTTTGGGGCTATTGGAGTTATTTACCCAGTGATAGGAGTATTTATCACTGGGTATTTTTATGCCCTTTTTTGGGTGTTGATAGGAGGAAAATCACATGAAAATAATTAACTTAGGCATTCTGGCTCACGTTGACGCAGGAAAGACAACATTAACGGAAAGTTTATTATATACCAGTGGTGCAATTGCAGAACTAGGGAGCGTAGATGAAGGCACAACAAGGACAGATACAATGAATTTGGAGCGTCAAAGGGGAATCACTATCCAGACAGCAGTGACATCTTTTCAGTGGGAGGATGTAAAAGTCAACATTATAGATACGCCAGGCCATATGGATTTTTTGGCGGAAGTATACCGTTCTTTATCCGTTTTAGACGGAGCAGTATTATTAGTTTCTGCAAAGGATGGCATACAGGCACAGACCCGTATACTGTTTCATGCACTACAGACAATGAAGATTCCGACAATCTTTTTCATCAATAAAATTGACCAAGAGGGGATTGATTTGCCAATGGTATATCGGGAAATGAAAGCAAAGCTTTCTTCGGAAATTATAGTGAAGCAAAAGGTTGGGCAGCATCCCCATATAAATGTAACGGACAATGACGATATGGAACAGTGGGATGCGGTAATTATGGGAAACGATGAACTATTAGAGAAATATATGTCAGGGAAACCGTTTAAAATGTCAGAACTGGAACAGGAAGAAAACAGGAGATTCCAAAACGGAACGTTATTTCCCGTTTATCACGGAAGCGCTAAAAACAATCTGGGGATTCGGCAGCTTATAGAAGTGATTGCCAGTAAATTTTATTCATCAACGCCTGAAGGTCAATCTGAACTATGCGGGCAGGTTTTTAAGATTGAATATTCAGAGAAAAGGCAGCGTTTTGTTTATGTGCGTATATATAGCGGAACATTGCATTTGAGGGATGTTATTAGAATATCTGAAAAAGAGAAAATAAAAATCACAGAGATGTGTATTCCGTCAAATGGTGAAATCGTCCCGGCTGACCATGCCTGTCCGGGAGAAATTGTTATTTTAGCTGATGATACTTTGAAACTGAACGATATCCTGGGAAATGAAAAACTCCTGCCTCACAAAACACGGATTGATAATCCCATGCCATTACTTCGGACAACGGTAGAGCCGCAAAAGCCGGAGCAAAGGGAAGCCCTGTTAAATGCCCTCGCAGAGATTGCTGATACAGACCCTCTTTTGCATTTTGACATTGATACTGTTACCCATGAGATTATGTTATCTTTTTTGGGGAATGTGCAGATGGAAGTCATTTGTGCCATCCTTGAGGAAAAATATCATGTGGAGGCAGAAATAAAAGAGCCTACTGTTATATATATGGAAAGACCGCTTAGAAAAGCAGAATATACCATCCACATAGAAGTCCCGCCAAATCCTTTCTGGGCTTCTGTCGGGTTGTCCATAGAGCCGCTCCCTATTGGAAGCGGAGTGCAGTATGAAAGCAGAGTTTCACTTGGATATTTAAATCAATCGTTCCAAAATGCGGTTATGGAGGGGGTTCTTTATGGCTGCGAGCAGGGGCTGTATGGATGGAAAGTGACAGACTGTAAAATCTGTTTTGAATATGGATTGTATTATAGTCCTGTAAGTACCCCCGCAGACTTTCGGCTGCTTTCCCCTATCGTATTGGAGCAGGCTTTAAAAAAAGCAGGGACAGAACTATTAGAGCCATATCTCCACTTTGAAATTTATGCACCGCAGGAATATCTCTCACGGGCGTATCATGATGCTCCAAGGTATTGTGCAGATATTGTAAGTACTCAGATAAAGAATGACGAGGTCATTCTGAAAGGAGAAATCCCTGCTAGATGTATTCAAGAATACAGGAACGATTTAACTTATTTCACAAATGGGCAGGGAGTCTGCTTGACAGAGTTAAAAGGATACCAGCCAGCTATTGGTAAATTTATTTGCCAACCCCGCCGCCCGAATAGCCGTATAGATAAGGTTCGGCATATGTTCCACAAGTTAGCTTAACAGCTTGCAAAAGTCATATAAAATGAGATTTGAAAGGAGAATGTAACTTCATGTTTGCTAAAAATTCAAAGGCATATTCTGTCTACCTGCTGTTCCGATTTGTCTGTTCCCTGGCGGTTTCTATGTCCACAGTGCTTTCCATCGTGTACCACCTGGAGGTGGTGCAGCTGGATGCTTTCCAGCTTGTCCTGGTAGGGACGGTTCTGGAGACCTCCTGCTTTCTGTTCGAGATACCCACCGGTGTGGTGGCGGATTTGTATAGCCGTCGGCGCTCGGTGCTGATTGGAATGTTCCTCTACGGCCTGGGCTTTCTGATGGAGGGTGCGCTACCGTGGTTCGCGCCGGTTCTGCTGGCCCAGGTTGTCTGGGGTTGCGGTGATACCTTCATCACCGGCGCTCTGGAGGCGTGGATTGCCTCGGAGGAAGAGGACAAACCCATAGACAAGGTGTTCCTGCGGGGCAGTCAAATGGGGCAAATCGGCGGCGTTCTGGGCGTGGTGCTGGGCACACTGCTGGGAAACATAAACCTGCAAATGCCTGTCATCTTGGGGGGCAGTTTGTGCTTGTTGTTGGGGCTGGTGATGGTTCGCATCATGCCAGAAACCAACTTCTCCCCTGCTATTGAGGAACGGCAGGGCTTGCTTAAAGACTTTGTCTGCCTGTTCAAGCTCAACCTGGGCTTTGTGAAAGGCGCACCTGTGTTGCTGGCGCTCTTAGCAATCACACTATGCGGGGGACTTGCCAGTGAAGGCTTTGACCGGCTCTCCACCGCTCATTTTCTGGATGACACGGTAATACCCGTTATCGGGCCGCTGAACAGCGTCACTTGGTTCGGTGTTATCAGTCTTATCGGCAACGGCTTAGGTATTCTGGCTTCTCAGTTGCTCATCGCCCGCATGGAGAAAAAAGGGACTGTCAGCCGAACCAGTGTGGTCATGTCCACCAGCGCCGGGTATATCCTGTGCCTGGTTCTCTTCGCGGTGGGGCGGAGCTTTTGGTTCATGTTGTTGGTGTTCCTGCTGGCGGGGCTTATGCGCACCATCAAGGAGCCTGTGCTGGCCGCCTGGATGAACGACCATGTGGATGAGAAAATGCGCGCCACAGTCTTTTCCACCAGCGGACAGCTGGACTCTTTCGGGCAGATCATCGGCGGGCCTATTGTGGGGCTGGTAGCCCAGCAGGTGTCCATACCCTGGGGGCTGGTCTGTACCGCTTTCCTGCTGTTGCCCGCGCTGTTCTTAGTGCCGGTGGCGGGAAAGAAGCGGGATTGATATGGCATAGTTAAGTTTACTGACGAGCGGGAGATTACTTCCGCTCGTCTTCATTTAGTAGCGCAAAATTTGAGGACTCTTTATTTCCTTATTCGGTATAGCGGAGGCGGCTGTCAATTCGACATAATTTTCTTGTGATACTTTACCGTACATGAGCATTTGTTTCGTATTTGAAAGAACAAACTCACCAAATAAAAAAAACGATATTCGGGTGGGTTATTTTGTTATACCCTAAATTACCCTCTGAGAAGGAACGGTCAGCGGGACTTATAAACTGACAAGGCAAGAGTAAAATATGGTGTTCAGTAAAAAACAGAAACTATTGACGGAGGTCTATATGAAAACTAAAAAAGTATTACCGTTAATCTCGCTCCTGTTTGTCGCTATAATGCTTTTGTCTGTTGGAATGATAGCAAAAGAGTATCGGGAACGCCAACAAGATATAAAAGGGTTTGAAAAATTATAGGATATTATAACCGAAGTTGAACAAATATAAAATGTCAAGACTTAATGTACAAAAAATATTATATAAAAATGTACAATTAGTCTGTTTGTTTTAAGTGGTCTTTTAATCTGTATGATTTTCCTGATATTGGTATTACATGTGCAT
>NZ_JAHLQC010000023.1 GCF_018918265.1 Falcatimonas sp. MSJ-15 | reverse complement strand
ATGCACATGTAATACCAATATCAGGAAAATCATACAGATTAAAAGACCACTTAAAACAAACAGACTAATTGTACATTTTTATATAATATTTTTTGTACATTAAGTCTTGACATTTTATACGTAAAGAAGGACTCTGACACAGAGAACCCTCTTGAAGGCGGCAAGTACACACTTTATGCCGGAAATGACATCAAAAACTATGCCGGACAGGTTATTGTGACAAAGGGTACAGCTCTTGAGACAGTAACTACAGGTGAGGACGGAAAGGCAAGCTACAGCGCGGATCTGCCAATCTCTAACGGATATTATATCCAAGAGACACAGGCACCATATGCGTATATCAGAAACAGTAAAGATGTTTACAGCTTCAATTTCAATGTATTACCTGAAACACAGGCAAAGGCATCATTCAGTCATACATTTGTGAATGACAGAACGACAGCAAAGATTCATATCTACAAGGTAGACAAGGAATCAGGCAAGGCAGTTGCCCAGGGAGATGCAAGCCTTGAAGGTGCAGTTTATGGTCTTTATGCAAGAAACGATATCGTGCATCCGGACGGAGCAACAGGAGTTGTATTCAAAACAGGAGATCTTGTAGCAACACTTACAACAGATAAGAATGGCGAGGCAGAGGTCAATAACCTTTACCTTGGAAACTATTATGTGAAAGAAATCACTCCATCAGAGGGGTATCTTTTAGACGAAGAGGAGCACGATGTAGTTTGCGACTATGAGGGAGACCTTGTAGCAGAGGTATCAAGAAGCACAACCTCAGCAGAGCAGGTCATCAAGCAGCCATTCCAGCTTATCAAGGTATCTGACAATGGCGATGATACTGAAGCAGGCTTATTGGCAGGTGCAGAGTTCACAGCTTATTTGAAATCATCTTTACCTGTAAAGGCAGATGGAAGTTATGACTTTGACAAGGCAACTCCGGTAGTAATCGGGGAAAACGGAGCAACAACAATCACATCCGATGACAAGGGACATGCAGTTTCTATTGCAATTCCTTATGGAACTTATGTGGTAGTAGAGTCAAAGACTCCGCATAACATGAAGACAATCAAGCCATTTGAGGTAAAAATCAGCGAGAACCATCCTGACAAGCCTCAGACATGGAGAGTATTCCTTGACAGGGAGTTTACTGCAAAGCTTCGTGTAATCAAGAAGGATTCCGATACAAAGCAGACAGTACTTGTACCAAATGCAGAGTTTAAGATCTTCAATATTGATAAGAACGAATATGTGAAGCAGTACACAACTTATCCGTCAAAGGTCGAGCATACTTCATTCTTTACTGACGATGATGGAGATTTAATCTTACCTGAAGCACTTAAAATCGGTAACTACCGTATTGAGGAAGTATCTGCACCATACGGATATGTTGTAAATGATAAGTATGTCAGCATCTCTGTTGATACTGATACAGCATTTGAAACAGATGGTGATACAAATGATGCAATCATTACTGTGGAATATTCCGATGCCCCTGCAGTCGGAGAAATGACTGTAGAAAAGAAGGGTGAGGTACTTGACGGATTCAAGGGTGGACTTCTTGCAAGCTCATATGAGAAAGAGTTTGTTTATAAGGAAGGCTCACTTGCCGGAGCAAAATTCAAAGTTTATGCTGCCGAGGATATTTACACAGCAGACAACCAGAAGGATGCAGACGGAAACCGCATTAAGTATTACAGCAAGGGAGACCTTGTGACAACTCTTACAACTGGCAAGGATGGAAAGGCAACAGCTAAGAATCTTCCTCTTGGACAGTACAGAGTTGTGGAAGTGGAAGCTCCATACGGATATGTATTAAATCCGAATGAGCAGAAAGTGACATTCACATATGTGGATGATAAGACACCTGTTATCAAGGAAAGCCTTACTTTCTCAGATGACAGACAGAAGCTTGATATGTCAGTGACTAAGCTTGATGCAGAAGATAACACACCGATTGCAGGTGCAGTATTTGGTCTTTATGCAGACGAGGATATCAAGAATGTAGATGGCAAGGTAATTATCGAGAAAGGCACACTTCTTGAGAAGACAACATCTGATGAGAATGGAAAGATTGCTTTTGTTAAGGATTATCCATTTGCAAAATATGTTGCAAGGGAGCTTGTAAAGCCTGCCGGATATGTGACAAATGAGGAAGCAGTAAACTTTGATACAAAATATCAGGGACAGGATGTTAAGACTGCTGTATATAACAGCGAGTATAAGAACACTCCTACAACCTTTGAGTTTACAAAGACAGATATCACAAGCGGTGCAGAGCTTACAGGTGCAACACTTACTGTACTTGATAAGGATGGAAATGTGGTAGACACATGGACATCTGATGTTAAGGAAGCACATGTGATCAAGAGACTTGTAGTTGGAGAGACTTACACTCTTCGTGAGGAATTTGCTCCTTACGGATACCTCAAGGCAACTGATATCCAGTTTACAGTTGAGGACACAGGCAAAGTGCAGCATGTAGAGATGAAGGATGAAGTTCCTACAGGTTCCATCGTTATCAATAAGGACGGCGAATTTGTAACAGACACTACTCTTATGAAGGGTTACTGGTACGACTTTATCTTCAATTTCTTCAAGGACAGCCTTGCAGGAGTAACTTTTGATGTATATGCAAAAGAGGATATCGTAAGTGCTGACGGACTTGACACTGTATATCATAAGGCAGGAGACAAGGTGGCAACCATCGTGACAAATGATAAGGGTATCGCAAGAGTTGATGACCTTCCACTTGGCAAGTATTATCTTGTTGAGACAAAGACCATTGATGGATTTGTATTAGATGATACACCGATTGAGTCAGACCTTTCCTATATCGACCAGAATACAAAGGTTGTTTTCGCAGGAATGGATGTGACAAATGAGCGTCAGAAAGTGCAGATTACTGTAACCAAGACGGATTCAGAGACTAAGGAAGCACTTGAAGGAGCAGTATTCGGTTTATTTGCGAAAGAAGATATCGTAAATAAAGATGGCAAGGTAATCGTAAAAGCTGATACACAGATTGAGAGAACAGTAACAGGTAAGGATGGAAAGGCTGCATTTACCTCTGACCTTCCGCTTGGACAGTATTATGTCAAAGAGATTGAGGCACCAAAGGGATATGTGAAGTCTGATAAGATTTTTGATGTTGATGCTTCATATCAGGGAGATAAGGTAAAGGTTATCGAGTTTGACGCAGCATTTGAAAACGCACCGATCAAGGTAGAGATTTCAAAGACTGATATCACAGGCGAGAAAGAGTTGCCTGGAGCAAAGCTTTCTGTTATTGATGCTGATGGAAAGCTTGTTGAGAGCTGGATATCTGAAGCAGGAAAGACTCATATGATCGAAAGACTTCCTGTTGGCAAGTACACACTCAGAGAGGAATCTGCACCGTATGGATATAAGGTGGCAAGTGATGTAACCTTTGAAGTAAAGGAGACAGCAGAAATCCAGAAGGTATCCATGAAGGATGAGCAGGTTGTCGGAAAGATTGTCATTGAGAAAACTGACAAAGTAACCGGAAAGCCAATCGAGGGTGTTGTATTTGAAGTAAGAGATAAGGACGGAAAGGTGCTTGATACACTCACTACTGACAAGAATGGTCATGCAGAGAGCAAGGAGCTCCCTATCTGTACTTACAACGAGGATGGAACTTTTAAGGAAGATATCCATTATACAGTAGTTGAGACAAAAGCAGCTGACGGATATATCCTTGATGAAACAGCTCATGATGTAACTCTTCGATATGATGACAATGCACCGGATGTTGTTGTAGCAACTCTTAAGCTTGTCAATGTACCGACAGAGCCTAAGCTTCCACAGACAGGCGACAATGCAAATCCGCTTCTTTATCTTGGAATTGGTGCACTTGCACTTATTACAGGTGTTGGAGTAGGACTTCGTGGAAGAAAGAAAAAGAATAAACAGTAACAATAAACCTTGCAGGGAATGTAAGCCAGTGACTTATGTTCCCCGCTTTTTTTTGATTTGGAGGACAAACAGTGGTAGGAGAAAGAATCAGGTATTACAGAAAACGACAAAAAATGACACTCAGGGAACTGGGCGAGAAAAGTGGTTTTGAAAATAGAGGTGATGTAAGAATTGCCCAATACGAAAATGGTTCAAGAGTTCCAAGGACGGGAACGTTGAACAGGATTGCAAAGGCACTAGGCATTCCGCCGGAAGAATTATTCTGTGAGGACTGTAGAAAGTGTATGTTTCTCAAGAATTATTACAGAAAGAAAAGAAAATCTCATACCACTTTTGATATGGGAATCGAAGAAGACAACAGTTACAGAGAACACAAAAATCCTGATGATGAAGGGATTTTATATGACAATTTAGATTAAGGAGGAACCGTAATATGATGAATTACGAGATTTTTAAGGAAGTAGTAAAAGAAAAGTTTATGGATTATATGCCTGAGAAATTCAAAGGAATGGAGCTTGTGGCAGAGCCAGTGGAAAAGGTAAATGTGACTCTTGATGGCATCATCTTAAGAGAAGAAGGCAGGAACATTTCACCTACGATTTATATCAATGACATGTATAAGAAGTATCAGGACTGTGGCGATCTTGAGGAAACACTTATGGCTGCATGTGACTTCATGGAAAGGGCATATGAGCAGACTCCGGTTGTTGATGTGGACAGCATTATGAGGGATGCTAACGAGAAGATTGTATTCCAGCTCATCAATACAGAGCAGAATAAAACATTTTTGGAACAGGTGCCGCACAGAGAGTTCCAGGATCTTTCTATTGTGTATAAGGTAATAATCAGTGCAGATAAGGATGCGGTGCAGAGTTCAAAAATTACAAATGAATTTGCGAAAAGACTTGGAATGAGCGAGGAACAGCTCTTTAAGTGTGCAGCGGAAAACACAAGAAGACTCTTCCCACCTGTCGTTCGTAGCATGAATGACATTATGAAAGAAATGTTCGCAAGGGATGGGATGCCACAGGATATCGCAGAGATGATGATAGCTGAGATTCCACCGGAGCAGACGATGTGGGTGATTTCCAATGAAAAGGGTATCAATGGCGCAGCATCCATGCTTTATGAGAATGAGCTTCATGAGCTGGCAGAGAGTTTAGAGAGTGACCTTTATATTCTCCCTTCGAGCGTGCATGAGGTTATTGCAGTATCTTCAGATATGGGAAGCCCTGAGATGCTAGCACAGATGGTAGTCGAGGTAAATATGCAGGAGGTGTCTTTGGATGAGAGACTTTCCAATCAGGTATATCACTATGATAAGGATTTAAGAAAACTCACCCTTGCAACTGATACACCAAACAAGAGACTTGATGGCATCGTTGCAGAACCTCCCCTTGTATATGACGCGAAGGAAAAGTCCAGATAGGAGGCAGCTATGGAGCAGGAACTTACAATGGAAGAACTCATTGCTCTCATAAATAGCCAGAAAGGTGACTTTGTTATCCGTGTCGAGTTTGGAGAGGAGGCGGTGTCTGATGCCAAAGAAGAATGACTTCAAGCTTGATGTGGTTTCGGTAAGACTTGTAAAGGATGCTCCGATTTATTCGGAGCACACCTTTAATAATCCGGCGGATATAGCTGCTGTCATGGGAGACTGTATGTGCCAGTTTGACAGGGAAGTAGTGTGTGTGGTCAATCTAAGGTCAGATTTAAAACCTATCAATGTGCATTTTGCAAGTGTTGGTTCTTTAAATGAGGCAATGGCACATCCGAGAGAGCTGTTTAAATCAAGTATCTTAAGCAATGCTGCAAGCATGATGTTAATCCATTGTCATCCATCCGGAAATGTATTCCCAAGCAAGGCAGACACGATGATGACAGACCGCATGAACAAGCTGTGTGAACTGATGGGAATACCGCTCATTGACCATATCATAGTCGGTGGAGACAATCGTGAATTTTTCAGTTTCAGGGAAAAAGGCATGATTGATAATCCTAAGATTACCCTGAGCACAGATTACCGGACACTTGATATCAAGTCACCGCTTGTAGCAGAGCAGCGAAAGGCAAGGTGAAAGCATGGATGGAAGATTTACGGATGAAGAGCTTGCCATAGCAAAGAGTGTTGACCTGTGTGCAGTTGCTGAAAGCCTTGGGTATACAGTAAAGAGGATTGGCAAATACCACACTTTAAAGGAGATGGATTCCATCCGTATCTATAACAGAAGCCATTGGTACAGATGGTCAAGGCAGTTTGACAAAGGCAACAATGGCGGCTCACAGATAGATTTCTTGCGGGTGTTTTGTGGAATGAGTGTAAAAGAGGCTGTGTTCTGGCTTTTAGATTTTGCAGGATATAGAAGGATCGAGAATCCTGTAAAGCAGCCACTTGTTCATCAGGTATCGCAGAAGCAGGCAGAGGAGAGAAAGCCATTTGTCCTACCGGAACCGGCGGGAGATAATTCCTATCTTATTTCATATCTGAATCAGGAGAGAGAAATCAGCAGGACTGTCATAGATCTGTTTTTAAAAGATGGACTGATTTATGAGAGCAGGCATTACCACAATGTTGTTTTCAAAGGAAATGATAAAAATGGAGTGACAAGATTTGCAAGTATGCGTGGAGTGTTTGATAAGCAGGGCAAGCCATTCAAGTGTGATGTCACAGGCAATGATAAGAACTATGGATTTAATGTGGTAAATGTTAACAGTACAGAGCTTGTAGTATTTGAGGCTGCAATTGACCTTATGAGTTATGTGGATATCTTCACAGATTATGAATCAAATAAGCTGGCACTTGGGATGCTTGCAGATGCACCACTTGAAACATTTCTTCGGGAACATCCGCAGATAACTTCCATCCGGTTCTGCCTTGATGGAGATGAGCCGGGGAGAAAAGCAGCAGCTGAACTTATGAGAAAATATTATGAGCTTGGATATGAGGTAGAAGACTGTCCGCCTCCAGCCGGATATAAGGATTACAACGAGTGGCTTGTGGCTGCAAAGCTTAATCTGAACCAGATGAATCAGAGAGCAGATGAACCAGTCAGGGCATGAGAAACCGGATTTTGATGTGTGGGGGCAGAAAGCGCCCCCAAAACAGCAAAGTGGGGGCAGAAAGCGCCCCCAAAATGTCAAAGTGGGGGCAAAAAGTGCCCCCACAATTTGGACACGACAAAATCCGGACTGAAGTAAAAATAAAAGTGGGGGCAGAAAGCGCCACCAAAATAACAAAATGGGGGCAGAAAGCGCCCCCAAAGTAGCAAAGTGGGGGCAAAAAGCGCCCCCACTTTCATAAACAGAGGGTTTTAGGGAGATTTTCTCCCTAACTAGATGGCATTAGGACAGAGATGTCTCTAATGCGTATCTAGCCGTAAACCTAAGAGATTCAGACAGGCGTGTGGGTGGAAGAGATATACAAAACACGGATAAGGGAGGTGCAGGAAAGCAATGGATAAAGAACTTACAATAATCGCAGAACCAGAGGAACTTATTGCCTGGGCAGACACATTTGATATCTTACTAAACCCTTCGATAGAAGATGCTGCAATTCTGCTTAACTATATGGAAGGACATGATTATGCCATTGGCATAGATTCAGATGGGAAGATGTACAGGCAGGATGTAGCTGAGGAGAATGGTGAAATTGAACCATACCCGATAGATGATGTTATAGATATTGTCTGTGAATGGAACTATGAACTGATACTTGATGCGGAAGCACACAGGAGTGATCCAAAGGATTTTAACGACTATAACGAGTATCAGAGCAAGTATGAAAGTCTGAAAGCAGATGAAAAGAGACTGGACAGATTGTTTGATAAAACCTGTTATGGTAAGGAACTTATAGAAGTTGCCACAGAGCTTGCAGACAGGGTTATTGCCCAGCTGGGTAATAAAGAACTGGAAAAAGTTGCTGTAACAGTAGCAGAAGGAGTAAGAGAATACAGTACGGGTAAGAGAGGAAGGTGATTCTATGGCGGATAAAGTTCATTGTATAAGGAAAACACTAAGACTTATGCCACAGGAAGCGAAGGTACTTTCTGATAAGGCAAAGGCAAATGGAATGAATGAAGCCGAATATATCAGGCTTCTAATCAGTCAGAAACCAAATGATTATCCGGAAGTAAGGAAACTTCTTAAAGAGCTTATCAATGAGATAAACCGAATCGGCATTAACATCAATCAGATTGTATTTAACAGCAATGCACAGCTGTATTCCAAGAAAGATAAGGAACAGCTTGTGGCATATATGAAAAAGCTGAATCAGTCTGTCAGCGAGGCGGTGGTAAAGATTGGCAATCAGTAAGATACTTCACATGAAGGACAGCGGGAATTCTTTTCATGCAAGGCATTTGAAACGGGCACTGGATTATGTGATGAATCCTGAGAAAACTCAGAGAGGAAGACTTGTGGGAGCTGTTAACTGTCAGGCAGATATGGCTTTTGAACAGATGATGGATACAAAGAAGCAGTTTGGAAAAACAGACAAGCGACAGGGGTATCACATCATTCTTTCCTTCAAAGAGGATGAGGTGGAACCGGACAGGGCTTTTGAGATAACACAGAAGTTTGTAGCAGAATATCTTGGCGATGCCTATGAAGCGGTATTTGTGGTTCATGATAATACAGACCATGTTCATTCACACATTGTATTTAACAGTGTAAGCTTTGTGGATGGGAAAAAGTATCGCTACGAGAAAGGTGACTGGGCAAAGTATATCCAGCCGATTACCAATAAGCTGTGTCAGGAGTATGGTCTTTCCATTATAGATGTGGAGGCTGGCAGCAAAGAGAAACAGCACGAGAATTATAAGGATTGGAGCGAATATCGTGAAGGCAGCTTTGTGTGGGCAGATATGATAAAAAGAGATTTGGATGCCTGCATTTTACAGGCAAATGATTTCAGAGGATTTCTGGAACTGCTGTCGGAAAAAGGATATGAGGTCAAGCAGGGAAAGTATCTGGCAGTCAGACCACAGGGGATGACAAGATTCAGAAGATGTAAGACTCTTGGCGAGAATTATTCACAGGAAGCTATTGTGGAGCGTATTGCTAAGGAAGATTTATCTTTTTACCAGTCACAGAATGAGGAAAAACAGGCAGCGATAGTAAAGTGCTATGTCAAAAGATACCGCAGGGCGAAGATGTCAGGCTTGCAGAAAAGATATTATGCAAAGCTTTACCGGATTGGAAAGCTGAAAAAGAAGCCATACAGTCAGGTATGGAAGTATAAGGATGATATCCGAAAGATGCATAAGCTGCAGGAGCAGTATCTATTTCTGGTAAGGCATAAGATTGAGAGTGCGGAAGAACTTGTATCGGTACTTGATAATCTGACGGATAAGAAAAAAGAAGCATCAAAGGAAAAGAGTAAGACCTATAAGGCTAAGGAAAGATTCAAAGATATTTTTGACAAGGCTGAACAGATCCGGGGGCTTGATGATGCGGAATCGTGTTATCAGAGTGGGGATACCTTCTTTGAAGATGAGCACAATGCATGGGAAAGGCTTAACACTGAGCTTCTGGCACAGGGATACAGTGTGGAAGAGGTCGAGAGTCTTAGAAAAAAATATGAGAGCAAGTATGCACAGGACTGTAAGGCAGAACGGGCGGTATCAAAGGAACTTAATCTTGGAAGATCAATATGGAAGGAACTTACGGTATCAGCTTCGGCAGAAGAGAAGCAGTATGACAAAGAAACAATAAGAGACAGAAAAGAACAGCCGGTACGTTAGGCTGTTTTTTTAGTGGTTAGGAGGCATATATGGAAGAAAAAAGAGAGCCATTAAGTGAAATGGCGATTGAGAGAAAGATACAGATTCTTCGTAATAAGCATATGGACAGTGAGGTTATTGCTCTTGTCAAAAGCGATTATGAATATGGACTGACTGATGATGAAATCGGTCTGTATCTTAACAAAAGTTATGACATTGAGCAGATGAAGGTGTTATCAAAATGTCTGCATAAGGGTGTATCAGAAGAGTTGTTAACGCTGCTGAAAGATAGCAGGATGGCAGCACCTAAGATGCAGACAGCATTGGATTACTATGAAAAAGGTGTGCCGATTGATGCAATCAGAGAGGTAGTCCAAAAAGATGATACAGCAGTAAACATGCGCAGGATGTTTGATGTGGTATTAGAAAAGCTTAATAAAGCCAAAGAGCAGATGCCACAGGATTTAGAGTATGTGAAAAGTCTTGTAGCTCAGATGGATGAAGTGGTTGCAAAGATCAATCATCAGAATGAAAGGTATGATGCCCTGAATAAGAAGCTTTCTGAAATAGAAACTTCCAAAGATGACGAGGAAGTCAGGGAGCGTCTGGTCAAGGAGAACCAGGATAAGGACGCTCTTATCAACAGTCAGCAGAATGAACTGAATAAGGCAAGCAGTACGATTGCAAGACTCAGGGATGATATTGAGAAAAAGGATAAGGAGATGAAGCGTATGGGAGACAGAATAGAGTCATTGGAAGATAAGATCATAAGTGTTGCCACAGAGAATAAGAAAGAGGCAGAAAGTAAGGCAGAGCCGCAGGAAAGCCAGTCCGTATCACAGGCAGATAAAAAGATGGTTGATACAGTTGCAGTTCCTCAGAATATGCAGGCTGTGGCAAATGGTATTCCGGTCTATTATCAGATTCCGGTAGTTGATGGAACCGGAAATGTGGTGCAGAGACTTCCGATTGAGCGAAGTGTGAGAAAGAGCAGCAACAGCGGAGTGGCGAGCCTTTTTGCAAGACTGTCATTTAAGAAAAAGTCAAGAGCAGACATTGTAAAGCTAGTTGCATCGGGAGACCTTGTTCCGGCGCAGCTTGTGCAGATTAAGAGTGCAATAGAAAAGGGACTTACTGAGTCACAGCTTGTAGAGCTTATAAACAACAACATTTCAGCGGAAAAGATGAAGGAGATCATTGAGATTGCTGTGCTTGAAAACAGCATGGCAGATTAGGAGGAACTTATGAATTTAGCAGTAGTAAATGAAGCAGTAACAGAGATGAATGGTGTGGAGCATCAATTTACAGAGGAAGAGAAAAACTTTGTTGTCCAGTTCGCATTCAGAAGCGGCAGCAAGGAAGATACGATTTCTCTTATTGAAGCTTTGGCACATTCAGCGGATAAGGCTGAGTCGGACGAGATTATGGTCACATACAGGTCTAAATATGATATGAAGCCTGCATGGGTGGAACAGGTGGAAAACCTGCTTGTGGCACTTGAAATGTATCGTATCGAGGAGGAGAAAGCTATCAATCATCTGGCAGATATTTTGACTGCTTATGGTATTGATGTATCAGCCGAGGAAATCCGTACTACAGAGACAGAAACGCTTAAAACAACAGTCAGAGAGAAAGTGGAGGTGCGATAATGGCAGAAGAGATTCAGGAAGCGGTGCAGATCATCCGTGTAGCTTATGATGGCATTGAGATTGCCATGAAGGTAGGAAGCGGCGGCATTGCTGCCATGCAGAAGGCAATAGATTTCTTAAAAGGGATGCTTGATTATGAAAAGTCACTTGGCAAGACATCCATGAGAAAGCTGATCTTAAAAGGTGGCGATTTACAGGTGTTGCAGTTTAATACCGAAGATATGAAAAAGGTTGAAAAGATGGCAAAGAAGTATGGAATCCTGTATTCGGTACTTCCAGACTGTAACAGGAAAGATGGACTGAGTGAGGTAATCTTTCATACAGAGGCAGTTCCCCGTGTGAATATGATGATACAGAAGCTCAAGTTTGGTAAGATTGCTACATTTGACGATTATCTGAAGAATGGAGATGAAAAATCCCTTGGCAAGCTGATGGATTTTTTGAAGAAACAGCAGGGAAACGAGAAAAGCCACACGATAGAAGGGGATAGGGTTAATACCGCTATTGACGGACTGATCGAAAAGGTCGGAATGTTTGCAATGGAAAAGAAAGCTATCAGTGTGGATCAGGTCAAGGAGAATTTCAGTATCAATGGTGAGCAGGCTGAAAGTGTTATCAAACAGCTAGAGACAATCGGTGTGCTTGGAAAGAAAAATGAGGATGGCACCCATACAGTCATGATGGACAAGGATGCATTTATCAACCGTGTCAGAGGCTATCAGGACCTTGCTGAGAGAATGAGGGCAGTTGCAGCATCAAAAAATGCGAACCTGTCAGATGTGACAATCAGCAAGAAGCTGATTATCGAAGAAAATGACCATGCTGTTAAGACCAGAGTTCCCGGCACATGGGGAGAAGAGGCAAGATATGTATGGCTCCGTAAGGAAAACATCATGGAGATTCATGGTGGAAAGACAATGCTTACCTTCCTTGATTCAACCAAGGATTATAAGCTCTACGATGAGCAGAATCGTGTGGTGACAACCCAGAAAGGAACCGAGCTTTATACTCACTACGACAAGGTGGAGTCATCTGTCAGGGAGCGTTACGAGAAAGTGCAGAAGCAGCAGAAAAAGACCACACAGAAGAAAACTGTTACCACAAAGAAAGCGAGGTAGCAGCCTATGCAGACAACAAAGAAAAAGCCGTCACTGATATTCATTCTTGTGGGTGCAGTGTTAGCAGGGTATCTTGGTTATCTGATAAATGGTGCGTGGACGGAAGGGATTGCCTTTAATGAATTTATGGACAGATTCAATGAAGTATGTGCTGTTCCCTTTGCCAACTATTACAATTCCAATACAGTAAAAGCAGTAGCCATTGCATTAGGTATCTATGCGATGGCTATTGTCATGTATTACACCAGTCAGAGAAACTATATGCCCGGTAAGGAATTTGGTACGGCAAGATTTGAAAATCCGAAGCAGGTCAACAAGATACTTGCAGATAAGGATGAGAATTTCAACCGGATACTCAGCCAAAATGTGAAGATGTCGCTGGATTTTAGGAGACTCAAGCTCAATGGAAATATACTTATCTGTGGTGGTTCCGGAGCAGGAAAAACATTTTATGAAGTAAAGCCGAATCTTATGCAGATGCCGCATAACTGTTCCTTTATCTGTACCGATCCAAAGGGAGAAATCCTTAGAAGCTGCGGTCAGATGCTAAAGAATAACGGATATAATGTGAAAGTCATAAATCTGTTAGAGATGGATAAATCAGACTGTTACAATCCATTTTTCTATATCAGAGAGGAAACAGATGTGGTCAAGCTGATTACAAACCTTATCAGCAATACGACACCAAAGGGAGCGACACCAAGTGATCCGTTCTGGGAAAAGGCGGAAGGATTGTTCTTACAGGCTATCTTTTATTATGTGTGGCTGGAGGTACAGCCGGCAAAGAGAAACTTTGAGACAGTACTTAAACTTCTTGGAGAAGCAGAGGTTACAGAACAGGGAAAAGCATCAAAGCTGGATGTGCGTATGAAGTTTTTAGAGGAAAGTTCTCCGCTTGGAGCTAATCATCCGGCAGTAAAGCAGTACAACAAATGTATGAGAGGTGCAGGAGATACCGTCCGTTCCATTATCATCAGTGCCAACTCAAGACTTGCATTTCTTGAGAATAAGCAGGTTTTACGATTACTCTCAAAAGATGAGCTTAATCTGTCCGATATCGGTATTGGAGTAAATGGGGATGGTGAGACAAAGACAGCACTGTTTTGTGTAATCCCGGATAGTGATAAATCCTATAACTTTATTATCGGTATGTTATACACGCAGATATTTCAGGAATTGTACTATCAGGCAGACTTTAATTGTGGTGGAAGGCTGCCAATCCATGTGACATTTATGTTAGATGAATTTGCGAATGTCGCATTGCCAGATGACTTCTGTTCACTGTTATCGACAATGCGAAGCCGTGAGATTTCAAGTATTATCATTATTCAGAACTTTGCCCAGTTAAAAGCACTTTTTAAAGATACCTGGGAGACAATTCCCGGCAACTGCGATACTTTCATCTATCTTGGAGGCAATGAGCAGAGTACGCATAAGTATGTATCAGAGCTGCTTGGAAAAGGAACGATTGATAAGAAGTCAAGCGGTGAGACAAAGGGCAGACAGGGTAGTTCATCAAGAAATTATGATGTTTTAGGCAGGGAACTGTTTACACCCGATGAGGTAAGAAAGCTGGATAATAAGAAATGTATTATTTTTATCCGTGGATTTGATCCTATCATGGACAACAAGTTTATTCCATTCAATCATCCGATGTTTAACCAGACAGCAGATGGCAAGGGAGAGCCTTATGTTCACGAGATAAGAGGAGCAGATAATCTTATCGGTCCGCCATTTGAGATTCTTTCAGACAAGGCAGTTAAGTATTATGAAAAACTGAAGGATAAGGGCGAGAATGTGTATATAGACTCTCTTACCTATGAGCAGTTTATGATGCTTGGTGATGCTGAATTAAGCAGAAGATTCTCCATGCAGGATGAAGCAGAGCAGAAGGCAAAGATTGACAGGGAGCAGGCAAATGAGCTTGAGTATGTCGATGAATCACAGAAGTCTGATGCTGCAGAAAGTGATAACGCTTCTAATGGAAGTGCTGGAGCTAAGCCTGTAAGGAATCCTGAGAGGGAAAAGCCTAAGTGGGAAGATACCATCACAAACAGAATGCTGCACTGGTCATATACACCGGAGCAGAAAGAAGAGGTAAAGAAAGCATTGGCTGCAGGAGTTCCGAAAGCAACAATTCTTACTTACTTCTATCCGGAGGTTACTGTGGAGAAGATGAGTTCTTACAGAAAGAAGCAGTAAATGTTATCGCATAGGCACAGGAAATGTGATATACTGTGCCTATGTAAAAAAGAATGTGTTTTACAAATCGCAATTTTTATATAAAGGAGAATATTGATGAAACTGTTTTTATGTTCGCACTTTTCAAGTGTAGGAAGTCTGATAAAGGAAGAAATTGAAAATAAAAAAGTCGCATTTATTCCAACAGCTTCGCTGCGTGAAGGCTACACCGGTTATGTCGGCTCGGCTCGAAAATTATTCAAAAAGTTGGGAGCAATCGTAACTGAAATTGATATTTCAACGGAGGCTTATTCAACGATACAGTCTGTTTTTGAAGATGCGGATGTGATATATTTTACCGGCGGAAATTCTTTTTTCCTTATAGACCAGCTCCGTAAAACGGGAACGGATGAGCTGTTGAAGAAAGAATTGGCAAAGGGAAAACTGATGATTGGTGAATCGGCAGGTGCGATTATATGCGCTCCAAGCATCCAATATATCGAGCAAATGGATGAAAAGCCGGAGGACTACTCACAAGAAGATGATGCAGGGCTTGATTTGATTGATTTCTATGTTCTTCCGCATTATCTTACAGCACCATTTAAGAAAGTTACCGAGAAAATAATGACTGAGTTTTCGGATTTGAATCTATGCCCAATTAACAACCGTCAGGGAATTGTAATTGATGGTGAAGGTTCAAAGGTTATTTGCAAAGACTAATTTGAAAATTCAAGTTTGTTTGTGAGAGAATAGAAAATCGGATTTTTTTAGGAGGATATAAAGGTGATTGGAAGAATTTATCATGTAGGACTAACGGTTTCTGATTTGGATCGCTCTATTGCGTTCTATAGAGATATTCTTGGACTTGAGTTTCAAGGCGAAATCTTTATGAAGGGCAAAGAAACAGATAAAATGTTCCGTAAGGAAAATTGTAAAGCAAGGGTTGCTTATTTGAATGGTTCTAAGGCTATTGAAGCACCGCCAGTCGAATTGATTCAGTTTGTAGACAGCGAAATCCATAAAGTAAAATCGGATTTGTTTACGACATCTATCTCAGAAGTGTGCTTTTACACGGATGACATTGATTCTGTCTACAAAACACTTGTCGAAAATCATGTAGAATGTCTGTCTGAACCTCAGTATTTTGATTTCAGGGCAGATGGATTTGGGGAAAGTCGAGCTTTTTATTTTAGAGACCCGGATGGCATTATTCTTGAAATGATGCAGCCGCTTTGATGAAAAATCATAAGTACAGGAAAGTGGAAACTTCAAGTTTGTCTGACTCACAACAATTTAATATCAAACTAATACAAGCACTTTAGCCAATATGGTTAAGGTGCTTTTTTTGCACCTTGAAAGGAGGTGGTTACAGGTAAACATATCGGGAAAAGCCCGATTTAATCATTACAACAGGCATTGCCTGATCATATAGAGTAACTTTTAACAGCCAGTTAGGGATTATCCCTGCTGGCTTATTTTTTTATCAAAAAGGAGACAAACAACATGAGAAAAGAACAGATTATTACGACAAACAACAATCAGATGGAGGAGAAAGGCATGAAGAGCAGATTCATTCACTTTAAAAAGAGATTCGTTCCGGCATTATCCGGAGCACTTATGGGAGTAATGCTTATGAGCACTACTTGTTTTGCAGCAGGTACAGGTACTTCCGCAGTAACACAGCCGCTTGAGAACTTAAAGACACTTATCATTGCAGTCATTGGTGCTGTTGGTGTCATCATTCTTGCAAAGAATGTCATGGAGTTCGCACAAGCCTATCAGCAGCAGGATTCATCTACTATGAACTCTGCACTGAAAGGAATTGTAGCAGGTGTCATGATGGCTGGTATTTCAACAGTACTGACATTCTTAGGCTTCTAAGATTGGGGAAAAAGAGTTCCCCTTTTAGTAAAAGGAAAGAGGTGAATAACAAGTATGGATATTTTTAAGCTTGGAGACAAGATCCTTGCACTTCTTGAGGCGGTGTTTGGGTTTTGGAACAATCAGATATCCCTGGTCTTTGCAATGCTTGGACAGTCACCGGTCAGTTTCAAGGGCGGAGGTCCTTGGGCAGTTATTGAGGGTATTGAGCCGGTCTTTGTAGCGGTCGGCTCTTCCCTCGTTGTGCTGTTCTTTGTTATCGGTTTCTGCTCGGAAAGCATAGATGTAAAAGATGAGATGAGGTTTGAGTCTATATTTCGTATGCTTATCCGACTGGGACTTGCAGAATGGTTTGTTGCAAATAATGTCACGATTATGAAAGCGTTTTTTACTTCCATAGGAAATCTGGTGGGACTTATATCTGCCGGGACAACGACGCAGCTTGCCATTGACAGTACACAGGCAGACATCATTAAGGGACTCGGATTTGGTGAGAGTCTGGTAATGCTGATACTTACAGCTTTGCTTGCAATCATCATTATTATCTGTGGATTCTTTATCATTTACACAGTGTATTTCAGGTTCTTAAAGATACTGATTATTGTGCCGCTTGGTGCGATTGCATGCTCCACAATGGCAGGAAACAGAATGGTCAGTCATACAATGGCTACCTACTGCAAATATTTTCTTTCGTGTGTATTCGAGGCAGTAACGATGGCACTTGCAATTGTGGTATGTAATGCATTTATCAATGCAGGACTTCCGGCATTTACAGGAAGTTACGCTGACTGGGCACAGACACTTATCTATCTGTGTGAAATGACATTTACGATAGCAATGACTGTTGGAAGTGTGAAGGGAGCACAGACACTTACAAGCAAGGCATTTGGATTATAGAAGGAGGCAGAAATGGATAATGAAAAGAAACAGGTTACTTATAATTCAAGCATAACCGGAGAAACGCAGGTGACATTTGATATCCAGCAGTATATGAATAACAGGGCAATGTTTATTGGTCTTATGTGTAATGAAGATGGACATGAGGAGCATTTTGGGGATGTGACTGTGAATTTGTCGGTTGCAGCACCAAATTACTGCGGATATCTGAATGTGAATGACATGCCGGATATTGAAAAGTTTATTACAGACAATGACATTGGAGAGTTTACAGGATTCACGCAAAGGAGTGGTTTCTGCGAATATCCGCTTTATCTGTTCAATGTAGATAAGCTTAGAGAACTGTGTCCGGATGGAATGGATAAGTATGAGGCGAATATTGGAATGACAAGAAAGCCGGAGACAAAGGATTTATCAAGATAGGAGGCAGGGACAATGGTAATCGAAGTAAACAAGGATATTGACCGCTATCAGGAATCGGTTGCGATGGGACTTACTGCAAGGCAGCTTATATTTTCCATTGCAAGCGTAGTAGTCGGTGGCGGTATCGTCCTTCTTCTTTACAAGTATATCGGTCTTACGGGTTCTGCTTATGTGGCAATTCCCTGTGTGGCACCGATTGCACTTGGCGGATTCTATTCCTTTAACGGGATGAATTTCTACGAGTATATGGGAAAGAAGCTGCATTTTATGTTTGGGAACAGGACACTTACCTATGTATCAACAGAGGGAGAGCCTGCAATAAAGCAGTTAGAAGCAGAACAGAATGAACAGGTAAAGAAGAAAGGCAGAAAGGCTGAACCGGAGACTGTAACAGCTGATTCGGCTGTAAAGAAGCAGGAGGAGTTTGAAGCAATGAAGAAAAAGACGAGAAACATGCTGCTTGGACTTGTCGCAGTCATTGTGGCGGCAGCAGCAGGCATTGCAGCATATAAGGCAATGCATTAGAAACGAATAGTATCTGACCGCAAGGTCGGGAACACAGCCCGCAGGGTGAAGTTCCCGGCGGGCTTTCATTATAAGAAAGCGAGGTTAGAGACATGGGTTTATTTACAGACGGATTTAAGTTATTAAAGAAGGCGAGTGAGCCTTTGTATAAGACACCTAAATCCATTCAGGAAACCATAGAGATTATGGCGGTGGCTGAAAACGGCATTTTTGAAGTGAGCAAAAATAAGTATTCCAAATGCTACCGCTTTCAGGACATCAATTACACGACAGCAACGGAGGATGAGCAGATCGGTATTTTCGAGAGGTATTGCAAGTTCCTAAATTCGCTGGACTGTAATTATAAGATTACGATCAACAATAAGAACAAAAACATGGATGAACTCCGTGACAAGGTTCTGATTGCTGAGAAAAACGATGGCTTCAATAATTATAGAAGAATCTACAATGACATCATTGAGGAGAAGATTATTGAGGGCAGACAGGGGATTGAGCAGGAGAGATACCTGACAATCACGATTGAGAGAAAGAACTTCGAGGAGGCAAAGGCACAGTTTGCTACCCTTGAGGCAACGATACACAAGGCTTTCATTGAGCTTGGGGCAGAGATTGTTCCGCTTAATGGCAATGAGAGACTGAAAGTGCTCTATGATTATTATCATCTTGGAGATGAGGGCAGCTTTGATTTTGATATCAAAAAGGCAAAGAAGGTCGGAGCAGATTTTAGAAATGATCTGTGCAATGGGATGGTGAAATATTTCCCGGACCATTTTGAGGATGAGAGTAAATTCTGCAAGGCACTTTTTATCAAAAAGTATCCGAGCAGTTTGTCAGACAGATTTATCAATGAGATTACTTCCCTTCCGGTTCATTCCATCACGAGCATTGATGTGGTGCCTGTTCCTAAGGATTTGACTACAAAGGTGCTTCAGAAGAAATACCTTGGTATTGAGTCGGATATCATTAAGCAGCAGAGAGTCCGTAATAAGAATAACGACTTTTCTACGGAAATTTCATATGCCAAGAGAACGGAGAAAAAGGAGATTGAGGAAATCATGGATGATGTTCGTGAGAATGACCAGTGCCTTTTCTTCGTGGGAGTTACTATTATTCTTATGGCAGAGAGCAAAAAAGAGCTTGATAGCGTCTGTGAGACAGTGGAGACTATCGGAAAGCGTAACAGCTGTACGATTGATACACACTACTTAAAGCAGAGGGAAGCTCTCAACACAGCACTTCCGATTGGTGTAAGACAGGTGGAGACAATGCGTACCCTTCTTACTCAGTCACTTGCGGTACTTATGCCATTCAATGTGCAGGAGCTTAATGACAGCACAGGCAACTATTATGGTATCAATCAGATCAGCAAGAATGTGAATATCGGTAACAGAAAGAAGCTGATAAACGGAAATGGCTTCGTTTTCGGAGTGCCGGGTTCCGGTAAATCCTTCTTCTGTAAGATGGAAATGGGCAGCGTATTCTTGTCGGGAGATGATGAGATAATCGTCATAGATCCAATGAACGAATACTTTGATATTGCTGAGACTTATGGTGGAACAGTGGTAAATATGTCCACTTACACGGATAACTATGTGAATCCGCTGGAGATGGATGTATGGAGCCTTGATCCGAATGATTCCAAGGGAATGGTAAGAGAAAAAGGCGAGTTTATGCTTGGTCTTTGTGAGCAGTGTATCGGAGACAGCTTAAATTCAAGACAGAAGTCAATCATTGACCGCTGCGTGAGAAAGCTGTATATCGACATTGCAAGAAGCAAAGAGAAGTATATCCCTGTAATGAGTGACTTTTACGATATCCTTATGGCGCAGCCGGAGGACGAGGCAAAGGACATTGCACTGTCACTAGAGCTTTTCGTAAATGGTTCGCTTAACATCTTCAATCACCAGACAAATGTGGATGTGGATAACAGATTTACAGTATATGGCATCAGGGACTTGGGTACAGAACTTAGTCCTATCACAATGCTTGTTATGATGGAATCCATTCAGAACAGGATTGTTGAGAATGGCAAGAGAGGCAAGGCAACATGGCTCTATATTGATGAGTTCCATGTTCTGCTTAATTCCGAGTATTCTGCAAAATACTTGCAGCAGCTCTGGAAGAAGGTAAGAAAGCAGGGAGGTCTTTGTACCGGTATCACGCAGAATGTTGTCGATCTGTTGCAGAATTACACAGCAACCACAATGCTTGCAAACTCTGAGTTTGTGGCACTCTTGAAGCAGGCAAATACAGATAGTTCAAAGATGGCGGAGGTTATCGGGGTATCAGAGGCACAGCTTCGGTTCGTAACTAATACCGCCTCTGGAATGGGACTTATTAAGTGTGGTTCGGTAGTAATTCCCTTTGATAATCAGATCAGCAAGGATACGGATTTGTACAGGCTGTATAATACCAACATTCATGAGAAGATTGCGGAACAGAAGAAAAAAGAAGCAATGCTGCAGTGATAACAGATGAATTTTTATAGAATCTATAGTATAATCAAGAGGTCGGATGAATGTCCGACCTTGATGATAATAAATTAGATATTCCCTATTTTTAAGAAGAAAGCATATAAGATTCGATATGAAAAATAAATAAGGAAGCAGTTCTAAAATGTATCATTTGTACCGGAGAACATGTGGCTGGATTTTAAGATATGCTTATCGTACACTTTGACGAGAATATGTTGATTGGGGATGCAGCGGACCTGGATGCATTTATGGAAATGTATGGTGTGGAAGCAATTTCCAAGGAATATTTGTAATTATTAGGGAAAAGAAAATTTGAATTTTGTGGAGGGTGTTATGCAATATACCGAGGTACAGAATATAGCGAAAAAGACAATCGAGTTCATTAAAGATAATATACAGCCCGGCATGACATTGCTTGAGGTAAGACATTTGTGTGAAACAAAAATGATGGAATTGGGAGCTGATTCTTTTTGGTATTGGGATGTGGGGGCTTTTGTTTTTGCTGGGGATGAAACCACATTATCCGTTTCAGGGAAAGAATATACTACAAGTGAAAGAGTTATTGCAGAAAATGACATTATTACAATCGACTTGAGTCCACAAAATGAGGATACATGGGGCGATTATGCAAGAACCATTATTATTGAAAATGGAAAGGTTGTCGAAACTGATAATGTGACTAATGATGAATGGAAAAAAGGATTGTTGATGGAAGAATATTTGCATGAGGAGATGTGCAAATTTGTTGCACCGGAAACTACCTTCGAGGAGCTATATTATCATATAAATGGTATCATAGAAGAAAAAGGGTATATAAATCTTGATTTCATGGGAAACTTGGGGCATTCAATTGTTCGGCAGAAAAATGATAGAATCTATATAGAAAAGGGCAATCAAATTTGCCTTGGCGAGGTTCATTATTTTACTTTTGAGCCACATATAAGTGTTCAAGGTTCAAAATATGGATATAAAAGAGAGAATATTTACTATTTTGAAAATGGAGAAATCAAAGAGTTATAATTTGTAGATGTACCCGAAATTTCAGTTTCATGTTGCTTTTAATAATTGAATATTGAATGATTTTACATAGCCGTTAAGGAGTAATTTTTGCTCCCTAGCGGCTTATTTTATTTTTCAAAGTAGGAGGTGAGAAAATTGAAAATTAGAAAGGTTGATGACAAACCGATGGTCATTCACACCAAGGAGAAAGCCAAGATTCATGCCCACGAACCGAAGGGAGCCAAGATTAAGGGGAGTAACATCTATACAGTAGAGAGAGGTCCTAAGACAGCTGGTGCAAAGGTAACTAATACGGATAGAAAGAAGTCATATCGCAAGAGTACCATTCATCAGTCAGAGTCGAAGAATAAAGGATTATCAAGATTTAAGCGAAACTATAGAGAATCTAACACTTCCATCAAGACCAAGAACACGAATCTTCACATAGCAGGAAGAACAGGAGCACTTGCAGCCGGGGCAGTAACAGAGCAGGTAGAAGGTGGGCATGAGGTATCGCAGGCAGCATATCTTGCATATGAAGCAAGCCGCCCTGTTACCGGAACTGCTTCTAAGGGTGCTGCACTTTTCAGGAAAAAGGCGGCAGCCGAGGCAAAGAAGCGTATCAAGAAGGTAGAGGCAGGAAAGAAGCTGGCAAAAAAGACAGCAAAGAAAGCTGCCAAAGATACAGCCAAGACTGTAGCTAAAGAGACGGCAAAAGAAACAGCCAAGACTACTGCCAAGGTTGCAGCGAAAACTGCTTCAAAGACAGCTGCTACAGCGGCAGGAACAGCGGTTGCACCGGGAGTTGGTACTGCAATTGGCATAGCAGCTGGATATGCAGCAGGTGTGTCCATAGAGGTCAAGGATGAAAAGATGACCAACCGGAGCAGGAAGATAAAATTCTTTCTGGATAAGATGAAAGCACAGGAGAATCAGACAGACAGCGTGGCAAAGCTGGTAAAGGATCTGATTGTGCGAAAAGCGATTACCTGGGTAAAGGCAGCTGCACCGATTATCGGACTGGTGCTGTTGTTACTTGTTCTTGTAGTTGCCATGATTGCGGTTCCGGTTATTGCGGCGATAGCAATCCTTTACAATTCTCCATTTGCTTTATTTCTGCCACCACTTGAATCAGGAGATACCGTGCAGACAGTAACGAGTGCTTATGTGCAGGAATTTAACCGGGATGTGAATACGAAAGTGAATGAGCATACCGGATATGACCTTGGAGAGCTTGTATATGTGGACTATGAAGGTATGGAAGAAAACCCAAGCAATTACTATGACATCATGGCTGTCTATATGGTCAAGCATGGTGTCGGAGATACTGCAACAGTCATGAATGATACTTCAAAAGGCTGGCTGCAGGCAGTTGTAAATGATATGTGTTCATACACCACAAGCACAGGAACAAAAGATGTGGAAGAAACAGATGCAGACGGTAATGTAACTACTGTCACGAAGTCGGTTCTGTATGTGAATGTCACACTAAAATCGTACAGGGATATGATTTCGGTCTATGGATTTAATTCTGATCAGGTGGAAATGCTTGAGCAGATCATGAGTCCTGAGTTTATGGGACAGCTTGGATATGCCGGAAGCGGAAGTGGAGGTGGAGGCGGCAGTCCGGGAGTAAGCTCCATGACTGAGGATGAAATCAATGCCATCCTAAACGAAATTACAGACAGCAGGCAGAAAACAGTCTGCTCCTATGCACTACACAGAGTTGGTTTTCCTTATAGTCAGGATTTAAGAGACAGCGGTAACTATTATGACTGCAGTTCCTTAGCCTATTATTCATGGAAAGATGCAGGCGTGGATATTAGTTATGGCGGTGCAACCACAGCGGCAGCGGAGGCACAGGGACTTGATGAAGCCGGAAAGACTGTCTCCTTTGATGAGTTACAGCCGGGAGACCTTATCTTTTACAGTTTTACAAGCAATGGAAGATATAAGAACATCAGCCATGTGGCAGTATATGTCGGAAATGGCAAGGTGGTAGAGGCACTTAATGAAAGTCTTGGTGTGGTCTACAGGGATGTGGCAAGCACAGGAAAGATTGTTGTGATAGGAAGACCATAACAGGAAATTTGCAGAGAGGGCATAGTCCCTCTCTGAGACTGGAGGTAAGAATGGATTTAAAAGATATGATACTGGTAACAGAAAACGACAGGGGAACAGAGACAAATATGCTGATGACTCTGGATGATTATAAGAGTTTTATAGCAATTGATGATATGTCAGAGCTTGCAGAAAATTTGTTGCAGCTTGGAAGGACACTTGGTGAAGCAGATAACTTCACAGAGTATTACAGGGCAGCAAATGTAACTGTATCTGCGAGATTCTGTCTGGATGATATTCAGCTCGGACATTTTCTTCAGGGATTTTATAACGATTCCAAAGAATTCCGGTTTGATAAAGAAGCCAGTTCTTCTGAATGTGTTGCAAAGCTTAAGGAGATTGGAATGACCGATAAGGGCTGGGTGGATGATTTTAACCTGCATTATGAAATGGAGAACCGCTCATTTGAAAGGGGACAGACATTTCATAACTTCAATGACCATGATTACATGGTGCTTGAAGCATTATCACCAAGGAATCTTGTGGTGATGGATATGAAGTCAGGTTCCCTTACAATCGCCCTTGGTGCGACAGAGTATAAGCGTTATCCGAAGGATGAGAAGCCTACAAAGGACAATACCACAATCGGGGTATCGTGGGAGCATGGCATTTATCTAGGTTCCACACTTTCAACTACAAATTTCAAGGCATACAAGAGGGAGTATGGCACACCGGAAAAGATAGAGGATATCTATGATTACAGGGCAAAGCTAAAGCAGAAGTTCTATTTTTATCAGGATATGTCAAAGGATGATGATGTACCAAAGAAGCTGCAGAATGACTTCCTTCACCAGATGTATGAGGATTTTGGAACGATTGAAGAGGACTGTTTTTACGACAGGCTGGAAGATGGAAAGTACGATGAAGGCTTTAAGGAAAGACAGGTAAAGGAAGAAAAGAGCCGGTGATGAGATTTTTACAGGAGGCGATATCATATGGAACAGGAATTTGATGTTGAGATAAAAGAAGTGCTTTCACGAGTACAGAAAGTAAAGGCAGAGTCGCTTGACGATGCCATCAATAAGGCAATGGATATGTATTATGCAGAGCAGATAGTCCTTGGAGCAGAGGACATGAAGGGAGTTGATTTTGCACCTATCAGCGAAAGTCAGCTCCCTTCTTCATTAAAAGAAAACGGAGGAAGAGCAAGATGAAAAGTGATTCAACAACAGTAATTAAGAACATGGAGTTTTTAGTAAAGGAACTTCATAAGGAGTGGGACAGATCGGGTGCTTCTAAGGCATCCGTTATTATTTCCCTTGAGGAAGTAGATGGTATCAATGATAAGTTAAAAGAGATTATCTATCAGACACAGAAGTCAGTCGATGAGGATGAGCTGACCTTTAAACAGAGCATTGCAAAGTCCAAGGAGTGCTATGTGCTTCTTCGTGTGGTGCGTAAGATTGCAAAGGAAAAGGATAAATGCGAAAAACAGGCAATCGACAATGAATTTGCAATCGAGCTGGATAAGGATGAGTTAAAGCTCTTTAAGGGATTGTTTGCAGAGATGTTTAAGTAGAGGAGGACAAAGGTATGGGCGTTGATATGAAGGTCAAAGCGATATACGATTCTGAAATTGGTAACATCACCAGAACAGATAAGAACTGGAAAGATGTTTTAAAGGTTGCAGGTCAGTTGTACCGCTATGAATTTGACAATATCGTTATGGTAACAGCTCAGAGATCTCCGGAGAGAAGCACACTTATGGCAGATTATGATACCTGGAAAAAGGTGGGAAGATATGTAAAGCGTGGTGCGAAAGGCTGTGCCATTTTCCCGTCAAGGGCACTGAATCCCCGTATGAGATATATCTTTGATATCAGTGATACCGGAGGGAAGAATGTTAAGCTGACATGGGACCTTGAGGGAGAAAATCTTAAGGATTATGTGGATTTTCTTGTGTCAGAAGGTCAGATTGAGCAGTACGATAACAGCGACAGGGAGTCTCTAAAAAATATATTAAAACAGTTTACAGGAACAGATGTTTGGCTTATAATAAAAGAAGAGTTCGGAGACCGAATGACCGAACTTATGCAGCTATCAGGTAGTGTGATAAAGGAAGAAAGTAAGAAACGCAATGGCTTACAGCAGGAAATGGACATGGAGCAGCTTGTATATGCAAGTGTCATGTATGCTGTAGGGACGAGATGCGGATTTGACTTATCTGTGCAAGAACAGGATTTTAGTCAGATCGTAAATATCAAAGACGAAGAGATCATTTACCGTCTTGGTTCCATTGTATGCGATGTCTCCTGTAGTGTTCTTAGAGAATTTAGTCGTAACTTAAAGGCAATCGAGAGCGAAAGGAGAATTGGATATGTTAGAAGAAATGACTTACAAGGAAGTGGACGGACTGCTTTATCCGCAGATAGAGATGCCGGACGAGACGGAGGATCTCACGAAGCTGGGCAAATACGGAAGGATGGCGATGAACTATCTAAAGGAGAACGAGCCGGCAAGATACAAGACGCTGATGAGATTCGGGAAGATGTACGAGAAGATGTCAGCGGTAGAGGAGGAAGCGAACCAGCTGTACGACCAGCTGGAGATGCAGTATCTGGCGAAGCACAAGCCACAGAATCCGTCATCGACAATGGAGATGTGGAAGATAAGAGAGCAGGCGAAGATGCAGGCAGAGGAAGTGGTACTGAATCAGATAGTGATGCGATTCCACTAGAATCAGATGATACAGAACTGAATAGGGAACTTGATGAAATCAATTCATTGGGTGTTAGTAAGGAAGCCGAATATACACAGGCTTCCTTTTTTTTCGACCAGAATGGGCAGGCAAGCATTGGCACTATTCATACTGAGGACGAAAACAATAATCAGTTTATGCGTCAGTTCGAGCAGGACAGAAAAGCTGCATTAGCAGGTAAATACAATTACCTGAATCCCAAAAAGTCTGCAACAGTACCAAGTGAGTATATCAAACAGGTGCTTATGAGAGGTACAGGTTTTATCGGTGGCAAGGGCAGGGTATGCAAGATTTTTGAAACTGAGATTGATGCAGGAACCAGGGCAAAGCGTATCAAAGCAGAATATGGTCAGGGAGGTGCAGGCTGGCCGGTTGACGGACTGGGACTGCACGGATATGACACATTTCATGGGAATGGACTGCGTTTTCAGTGGCGAGATGAGGATGGAGAGGTTGAAGGATATGTTTCGTGGAAAGATATCGAAAAAGAGCTTGGTGTCCTTATTCTTACAGGGGAATACCAGCCTGAGACACCTCGTATTGATGAGCTTGCGATGGACGGACTCCGTGAGGATGATGAGGTCATTGATGCCGAATACCGGGAAGTGGAACCGGAGGAGGCAGAATCAGAGATTGATGATTATGCAATACCGGATGAGCCGGAGAGCTATGCTTCTAACAGAGATTATGTAAGTGCAAAAGGCATGACACCACAGGAAACTGCCGATGAAGACCGCATGGTAACACAGGCAGAATATGGTGCAGAGATAGAAGCTGAAACAACTGAAAAAGATCCATCAGAGCTTCAGTATATTACACCGATTGATTATGCCAAGCGTATTGCAGAGCTTGATGAAGACCTGCGTGATGCGGCGGAGATTCTTGTAACAGATTGCAGCTGCTACACTCCGTTTAGGGCATTCCTTATGGATGTGGTGCAGTCTGATTTTGCATTTATGCCCAATAAACTTGACCTTATCAGGGATATTGCATTAGGGACAGATAATGCAGAAAGAAAGGCATATTCCAACAATAAGTATGGTCTTGTGGAGTACTCAATCAGAAGTGGATATGTGAAGATCAGCTATAAGAACAGGAATGGTGTGCGTAAGGAAGGTGCTCTCGACTGGCGTGAGTTATATGAGATTTTATCCTATATGGTAAAACAGCCATTTTACTGCGGAGAAGACCAGAAAAAGTATTATCAAGAGATAAAGCAGAAGGCTGACAGGGATAAGATGAATCCGGTCTATAAGAGATTCTTTGACATCGAGGATAGTGTAAAAGCTAATCGTCTTGAAACCAGGGAAAGAGCAATAGCGAATGGATGGGAAACCAAGATTGATGAGAATGGACATGTAGTTTCAGATGATGTGGTATCAGTATCTGTGGATGATATTCAGGCTGATACAGAATCACAGGAAACTGTAGATTTTACACCAAAGCAGGAACCAGTACAGCAAGTAGAAAGTCTTGAAAATGAGAAGAATGTTGCCGGGCAGACGAAGCACAACTTCCATTACAATCTCTGGGAAATGGAAAAAGGCGGTGCCAAGACCAGATATCAGTGGAATATGGATGCAATTCGTACTTTAAAGCAGATTGAATCAGAAAACAGGCTTGCAACACCGGAGGAACAGAAAACCTTGTCGAAGTTTGTCGGATGGGGCGGACTGTCACAGGCATTTGACGAGGAAAACGCAGGCTGGAGCAAAGAGTACAAAGAACTCAAAGAGATGTTATCGGATGAAGAGTATGCTGCAGCTAGGGCAACAGTAAACAATGCCTTTTATACTTCACCGGAGATTGCCATGTGCATGAACTCGGCACTTGTCCAGTTTGGTTTCAGAGGCGGCAATGTATTAGAAATAACAAGACCAATTTTGATACAAAGAAATCTACGAAAAACCGCATAGAATAAGGCTTTTTGACTCTTGCAATTGTGTGGAAGAGGCATGAAGCCTTATTTTTATGCCATAAAACAGGCATTCGCACTTTCTGCTGGTGCATACAATTTACGAACATACAATAAAATCCACGAACTAAAAAGCGTTCGTGGATTTTATAAATATTGCCATCGTACTGGATATTTAGTCTGTAGCAATCTCCATCTGCTTATACTCAACGCGATTTTTGACCAGATAGCCAAAGCTGGAATTGATACGTACCTCATCGTGAGAGAGAAGCACATACTGCCACGACTTGCCGCCGTTTTCAGCATTCCAGTCAGTGACAGCCTGGCAGAACACCTTGGCGGCCTTGGCTTTCTGAATGACAGGTTCGCTGGTTAGTTCGTTGCTTGCTTTGGTTTCAACCATATAAATCATATCTGCCGTCTCAACAATAAAGTCCGGCTCATATCGGTTAATGCCGCCTGGACCGTAGTAGATGTCGAACTGCTTTGCAGAAGGTCTCATCCATTTCAGTACGGATTTATCATTTTCGAGTACAATAGCAAAATCACGTTCGGTTCCACTGTCGAATTTATATAAGGTGTGGCACGCCTTGGTAAAGCCATTGAACACCTTACTACGAACTTCACCAGCAGGTATATTTGCTCTCAAATCGTATATCTCATCAGACTTGAACTTGCCGCCAAAGCCGGTCTCAATGCGTGAAAATGGACGCATTTTTGATGCTCGGAAATTGATTTCCTCATGATAGAAATGCTCGTTCATCTGATTGTAAATAATGTCAGCGATGGTCTTCTGACGGTCACGCATAACTTTCTCGGCTTCTTCATCTGTGAGATAAGACAGGAAGTGCTGCTTAGCCTCATTGACCAGAGAATAAATCAGGTCAGCACAAGATGAATAATCTACATTGTCGTGGACAATAATGTGACGGACAATTTCATTCTCAGCAGTATCGACCTTTGCCATTGCAGAACGGTCAGATTCCATTTCAAAGGTTTTACCACCTTCCTGCAATTCTGTTCCGAGCAGCGTATCATCGGAAGGATGCCAGTTCATGCTACTTGTGTTAAGCGTAAATTCTGTGAATCCCTGCTTTACCTCAGTAAAAGGCTGTACAACTGTTTGTGGGATAGGAATAACCCTGTCGGTCAGTTCCTGCACGCAGGTTTCGATGGCCTTTTCAACAACACTCTCAAGGTCTTCTGCCTTCAATCCCATTTCTGGGAATTGACGGATTGTTTCATTGATAACTGTCTTCTTTACGAAGTTACGGGATTCTTCATCATGTACCGCATCGAATGTTTTAACCTGCTTGCTTAAATCCATAACGGACTTGGATGCATAATGAGCCACGAATTTTGCAACTTCCTGCACTTTTTCCTGCGGCTTTTCCTCATTGCCGTATTTGGCAGTTTCTTCTTTCAGAATGAAAGAAAGTTGTTCGGTAAAGCTGTAATCTGTGGTAGCGACTTCATATGCAGATGGAAGTTCAACGGTTTCACGCTGTTCGTTATTACGCTCGATTTCTGAATCGTTGATATAATAGACCTTGCGTACCAGAGATTCTGGGTCATTGGCAAGGTTGATGATTGCCTCATATTTATCATGGCTGACAATCGAAAGGCGATCCACCTCTTCTACGCCAGTTCTTTCACCGTAAGGAAGACGTAGCCCTCGTCCGATGGTCTGCTCTGTCAGAGTTTCGGATGCAGATGCACGAAGCGGAATGATCGTATAAAGGTTAGTGACATCCCATCCTTCTTTCAACATATTTACATGGATAACAATTTCAATTTTGTTATCCGGCTTTTCCAGAGCAAGCAGACGCTGAATATTTTCATCCTTTTCCGATTTTTTCTGATCGGAGTTGATTTCCATAACTTTGTCGGCATAATAACCGTTAAAGAAATCCTTGGATTTTATATATTCCATCAGTGCTTTAGAGTGATCGGTGTCTCTTGCCACAACGAGTACAAACGGCTTGACGATAGGCTTGTCGTTACTACGGGCATATACTTCGAGATGACTCTTTGTTTCTTCGTGAATTCGCAGACCATCATTTAATTTCTCATGGTCAAGTTGCTCTGGAGTATACTCTTCAGGACGGAAGTCCTTACGGGTGAATACGGCAGGAACTTTTACATAGCGTTCATCTTTCAGCGCATGAGCCAGACTATATTCATAAACCACATTTTTGAATGGAACAGCCTTGGCACCTTTCTGAATCTGCGGAGTAGCAGTCAGCTCCACACCGAGAATAGGTTTCAGGTCATTGATGACCTCAAAACTCTTATCGGCGTGGTAGTGGTGGCTCTCATCCATAAAGATGCACAGATCCGGCAACGACTGTAAATATTCAAAATATGAAGTTCCAAGCACCTCATTCAAACGTTTAATACGTGCCGGCTCTCCATTCTTGCCTTTGCTTTCTGCGTTCAGCTTAGAGATGTTAAAAACATTGATTACTACATCATTTACACCAAATGTACCCTGTCGAAAATCAGCATAGTTATCGCCATCAATGATTCTTGGCGGTTTGGCAAAGAGATCGAGACCTTTGAATACATACTTAGGGTTTGATGTATTGCCAAGGTCTGCTTTCAGTTTATCGTAGATTGTCAAATTGGGTGCCATAACGAAAAAGTTTTTGATTCCTTTTTCATAACGCAGGTAAGCAATGCAAGCACCCATCAATCTTGTTTTGCCGATACCGGTTGCCAGCGCAAAGCAGAAAGAAGGAAAATCTCTCTCAAAACTGCTGAGCGTAGGGCAAAGAGCGTGGACGGCTTCCAGTTCCGCATCGAGATCAGGTTCTTTGGAAAACGTCAGAATATCGCAGAGCCTTGCAAAAATCTCAAGGCTTTCTCGCTGCGGCTGACGAAGAGCAAGGACATTTTCGATGTACTTGGAATGGTAAGTATAGAATTTTTCTGTGAAAGGCTCTCTTAGCATTCTTCGTCCTCCTCCCATTCATCCTCATCGATTTCCGGTGGGTCAATGATGTTCAGATTATAATTATCAACACCAAATTCGCATTTTTTCAAAACGGACTGCGGAATTTTGCGGACATTGATATTATCATAGCGCTTGTTCAATCCGTTATCGAAGGCAGGAGCGCAGACCAGCAGATTCTCGAATGAATCGACATCTTCTGCAATGCTGTCAAGCATCTTGGAATCCAAGTATTGTGTCGTGACATAGATAAAGCTGTTATCCTGGCTATATCCCTGTTTCCAATAGACTTCCTTATTCGGAGCATAAGTGAAACCGTTTATCTTTGCTACGGCAGCAGCAATCATAGTAGAGTTATATTTACTGGAAAATACAGGGTTCCCATATTTGTCTTTTTCGATAAGAGTAGGAGCAAGCTCATAGAACTTATAACCGCCGCCACCTTGCCAGTTAACATCATTTGTGATGCCACCATTATCAGTACCGTCAATCACGCTGTTAAGACGTGGGATGCAGTGAGTATAGCAGTGATTTCCGAGTTCAATACCGATGTATCTACGACCCATTTTGTGAGCAACTGCAGCAGTAGTACCTGAACCGAGAAAGCTATCAAAGACAAGATCGCCAGGCGCAGTAGCCATGGTAAGAATGCGAGAAATAAGACGTTCAGCTTTTTTCCCGTTGGGAAATTCAACACTGCCTTCTTTGGTTAGATTTTTCGTTTCACCAACAAAGTCCCAATAAGTACCTTGTAAGTTTTTCTTGTACAATTCACCATCGCGTTCTTCGGCAACATCTCTTAACCAGGCAAACAACCTGAAAGATGAACCTTTGTAAAACTGTTCATACAGTTGTCCTTTGTTTCGCCCTGTTTTAGGCACATATTCAATAGAATATAAATCACTTTCTATTCCTATTTCCTGAACCTTCTCCATAACTCGTGGGCGGATAGAGCTTTGTGGCATTGCTGTTTGGAACAGACAAGTTGCATATTTTTTATATGCCTCTGATTCGCTGAGTTTTTCTTCTCGCATCAAAGCTGATATAGGTTTTATAGAGTAGTTGACTCGTTTGTATATTTTGATTTCATTCCCATCGCCATCAACAGTCGAGCCAACGTATATCTTTTCACCAGCATCCACAAGCGCAGTAGTGTATTTCCAGCTCTTACCTTCGTCTCGATATTCCTGTACAAGTTTAGCAATCGGAGAATAAGAGTATACAGGCGTAAATGGCTTTATTAAATTGTAATCTTTCGCATATACTACGATATACTCTATGTTCTTTTTGAGACGTTTGTCTTCTCCACCTCCAGATGCTCCAGCAATATTCTTCATAAGGACACTGATTGTGTTTATGTAATTGTTTCTGCCGAAAATCTCGTCCATTATTACCTTAAGATAGGCATATTCGACATCATCTATCTGCACAAAGATACTGCCCTCTGGTGCTAATAATGTCCGTAGTATTTCGAGGCGTGCCTTCATAAGTTTTAACCAAATGGAATGCTCTAAGTTATCATCATAATGCTCAAATGCCGCACCGGTATTGTATGGCGGATCGATATAAATACACTTTACCTGTCCGGCAAACTGCTGTTCCAGTGCTTTTAGGGCAAGGAGATTATCTCCATGAATTAACATATTTTGTGCGTTTGGATCGCCATAATCCTTGGATGGATCATGGAGCAGAATACGAGGCTCAACCTGTGGCTGCTCGTCCTTTCCAATCCATGTAAGTTCTAATCTTTGCATTGATTTACCTCCGTCATACGACCTCAAAGGAGATGGTCATGATATGTTCAGTGACGATTTTACCTTCGAGTTTTTTCTTCATTTCTTCCTGCAAACGTTCATTGTCTGCATCTATTTTGTCTTGCTGTGCGTAAAGGTCACGCTGTTTTTCTTTACGCTTTTTCTCCAGCTTATTGATTTCATCCTTCAGAGCAAGCATCTGATCCAATGGAAGATTGGTACTGTTTTTGAATTCTTTCTTTTTTGCAGTGATTTCTTTTCGCATCTCCTTGATTTCACGTTCCAGACCGTCCTTTAATTCCTCAGAATAGGCATCCAGCTTATCGCATTCATCAAGATAATACTGTCTGTTGGCATTTTCAATCTGCGTTTGCTGCATTTCAAGCCGTTCTTTTCGCTTGGCAATCAACTGTGCTGACTCCGGAGGACAGCTGCCGTCAATCATTCCAGGAAGTTCAAGAAGGCGGTTTACCAGGTCGTTGTCCAATTCACTGCCATCATCTGTGATAACGGTGTATACAAGGTGTTCTTCTTCTCCAATGCCGTCATAGGACATTTTATCGATGGAGAGAGTGCCTTTCAGACCCGGATGGGATGTAAAGAAGGAAATATTTCTGGAAGAACCTGTATGGTCAAATTTAATATTGACCGCAGGCAAATCAACTTGGATGGCTTCCTCCAACCAACGCTGAAAGAAGGAATCCTCTTTTCGCAGGAACAAATCGCCTTCAGCTTCAGCATCCTTCCATTTGAGATTATAGGTCTGAGTCGTGCCGTCATCGTTTTTGCAAGTGAATCGCCATTCATCCAAAGGTTCTACTCGCTCTGCACCATGAATAAGGAAGAAGTAGTACATCCACTGGCTGAATTTATCAAGGCTCGCAATTGTATCCTTTTGGCAGTCAGCAAGACGGTTTGCGACTTCTTCGTCAAAATTTTCCAAAATCGACTGTCTGGCAGCGACCATCTTTTCATTGATCTGATCTGCGAGTTCTTCCTGCAACTCATCAAACTCACGTTGAATATCTTCCTGGTTCTTACACTTTTGATAAATTTCTGCAATTCGCTTTTCAAAATCAACACCGGATTCTACAGAACCAAGAACCTCATCCGAAGAACCAAAAACACCGCTAAAGAGCGTAAATTTCTGGTCTAAGAGTTCATATACACGCCTGTCTGCCGCATTCTTGTTGTTCAGGAAATTGATTACAACAACATCATTCTTTTGACCGTATCTGTGACAGCGGCCGATTCGCTGTTCAATTCGCTGTGGATTCCAAGGCAGATCATAATTCACGACAATGCTGCAGAACTGAAGATTGATACCCTCGGATGCAGCCTCTGTACCAATAAGGATGCTTGCTCTGTCACGAAACTCCTCAACGATAGCCGCCTTAACATCCGCCGTTCTTGAACCGGAGATTTTACCGTCTGATTTATGACGTTCCTTCCATTTGTTATAGATTTCCCTTGACCCGGTATCGTTGTTTACACCATTCAAAAATACGATCTGATCTTTGTAGCCGTTGTTGGAAAGCAGAGTAAACAGGTAATTCTGCGTTCTTTTGGATTCTGTGAAAATTACAGCCTTTCGCTGACCACCGAGTTCAGCTGTTTTATTAAAACCCTGCTGCAGTGCAGTAAGAAGATTATCACCCTTTGAATTGCTGGTGATGCTTTTTGCAAGTTCCGCATATCCGCGCAGAAGCTCTAATTCTGCCTCAATTCCTGCACAGTCACGTTTCAGATCCTCTTCGAGAATTTCATCTGCCGCTTCGTCCTCTTCATCGTACTCAGCATATGTATCAAAATCATCGAGATCAAGTTCGCTTTTATAGCCGGCTAACATTGATTCAAGGCGGGTGATAAGTGATTCCAGCGTCCCACTGATTGCAAAGGATGAAGACGCCAGCAGCTTTCGCAACACCATTGTGATAAGATTGCGCTGACCTTCCGGCAATGCATATAATTTTTCTGTCTGCAAGTATGCGGAGATGCCGTTGTACAGTTCTTCCTCCGCCCTGGATGGAGAGTACTCCTGTAGCATAGCAATACGGTTCGTGTATCTTACATACTCGGTAACCTGGGAACGGAGTGTCCGCTTGCAAAAGTTCTGTAGTCTTGATCTAAGAGAACGATTGCGGACATCCGTATTGGTTACTGCAACATACATCTCCCGGAAAGTTTTTTCATCACCGAACACGTGGTCATCAATCAAACTGGTAAGGCCATAAAGCTCCAAGAGATTATTCTGCAGTGGGGTGGCGGTGAGCAGGAGCTTTTTTCTTGCTCCGGCAAGGGCATTTTTAAGACGATTTCCTGTCACGTTATTGGGTTTATAGACATTGCGCAGTTTGTGCGCTTCATCCATAATAACCAGATCCCAAGGCACACTGCGAAGCTCTGCATCCTTCCGAGCTGCAAAATTATAAGAGCAGATAATTACCTTGTCGGTAACATCAAAAGGATTACCTTTTCCTTCTTTCTTTGCCTTATTGAACGTGGAGGCCTCCATGATGATGGAATCAATATAAAACTTATCACTCAACTCAGCTCTCCACTGCATACGAAGGGAAGCCGGAACAATTAAAAGAATATGACGCTTTCTCTCTGACCAATACTGTGCAAGCACAAGACCACCCTCGATGGTTTTTCCAAGACCGACCTCGTCAGCGAGAAGTGCACCGCTGCTGAGCGGTGATTTCATAGCAAATAAAGCAGCATCTACCTGATGCGGATTCAAATCAACCTTAACGCCGGACATAGCGGATGCTAATCCGTCAATCGTTGATTCGGAACGTTTCAGTTTTATCTGTTCCGCAAAGTAGCGTGCCTGATGCGGAGTATAATTCTCCATTTAAACACCTCAATTCGTTGTATTGTCTGTGATTTCCATGATATCTGACACATCGCAGTTGAGTGCCAGGCATATTTTTTCTATAATTTCTGTATTTACATTTTCGTTTCTGCCTAATTTTGTAATGGAAGCTGCACTGACCCCAGACATTTGCTGCAGGTCTTTCTTCTTTAAATCTCTATCTATGAGAAGCTTCCACAGTTTTTTGTAGCTGATTGCCATGTCTCCACCTCTTCCTTTGAAACTACAGTAATTAACCCTTATATTATAGCACACAATGGGTGAAAAAGCAAGAATAATGACGAGAACGCAAGAATAACGGTGAATAAACAGTAAAATTAAAACAGACACAGTACGGCAATAAAAAGTTTACAGATAAGAAAAATGATGCCATTGACAGGCGCACGAGAATATGCTACAATAATTACGCAAGTTAGCGAATAAGCGAATTGTAGAAAGGAGAAACATCATGGTAGGCGATTTTGGAAAGTTTATTAATGAGAAACGAAAAGGCCGCGGTCAAGGTGGTTCTGATGTTCTTCTTCGTGATCTTGCGGCAGCTATGGGTGGAATGTCAGTATCTTACCTGTCCGATATTATAAAAGGAAGAAGAAACCCACCTGAAAAGAAACTGCTCGACATCATGGCAGAGGTTTTAAAGCTGGATGATGACGAACGGGAAGAAATGTATAATCTTGCAGGACAGGAGCGAGATGAAGTAGCACCGGACCTTCCGGAATACATTATGGATGAAAGCATTCCTCACGTAAGGACTGCACTGCGTACTGCTAAAAAGGCAGGACTTGGTGATGAATTTTGGAATGCTGTGAATACCGGAGCCAAACGCGGAAAGATCGACTGGGAGAAAACAGTCAATGCATCAAAGTCTGAAAATGTGCAGTCCGGTGCGTTGGGTGAGGTTATAAAAAAAGCGGAGGCTAAAGGATTAGGCGATGCTTTTTGGAAGAAAATACTCGAAGAAATGGATGGGGATAATACAGATGGCGAGTAATTATGTTGAAACAAAATCGCTTGTTCCCATCATTCCCAAGGATAAATTTGATGAAGTAGCAACGGAGTTTTTGGAGAAATACTGTCCGGAAGCACTGGAAAAACCAATGCCTGTACCAATTATGGATATAGCAAGACGCAAGATGGGGTTAAAAATTGTACCGGATTTTCGTCTGTCGGAAGATTTTAGTGTCTATGGTCAGATATGTTTTACAAGCGGAAAAGTACCTGTGTACATAAGGGAATCCGATGAATACGTTGATATCACTGTAAAACGCGGCACAATGCTGATTGACCCGGATACTCTTTTAGAGAGAAATGTTGGGTGCCTGAATAACACAATTGCACATGAGTGCGTTCACTGGTTTAAGCATCGAAACTATCATATGTATTGCAACGGTGCAGGAATAACGATAAAGTCTTCATACAATTATCCGGCTCAGAAGTTGGATGATTCCAAACAAGCGGAGTGGAGTGACGATGATTGGATGGAGTGGCAGGCTAACGGAATAGCACCTAAGATTCTAATGCCAGTTCAAACGGTTGAATCAGCTGTAAGAGATATGTTGAATTCATCTGCTGTTCCGAACCCACCTCGCTGGTGGGCTATCAATCAGCTTGCTGATTTCTATAAAGTGTCTAAAATTTCTGCAGAAATTCGTTTGCAGGAATTAGGAATAGATGTATAAAAATATATGCCACTGGCAGTGGCTATATTTTTTACAATATGAGTTCGCAGCTAAGCGTAACTGCGATATGAAATAAGGAGGCGATATGCAAAGTATGCAAGTCAGATCAAAACATGGAACCGGAAAGCTTCTATTTGAATGGAATCCGGAAACGAATCAGGTTGAAATGGTTATTAAAGGAATCTATTACCTTGTCGACCTTAATTCGAAAACGAAAGAATACAAGATTGTTGAAGAATATGCTAAAAAAGAAAAAGCTTCATAAACATTAAATTCTTCAGAGCTGCGAGATGGCCAGAAAGGATGCTGTAAAAAAACTACGGCATCTTTCTGGCCATTTTTTTATTTTGAGGCTTCGGATTTATTTACTTTCATTCGCCTATAGAAGCGGAGACCCAGAAAGAGAAGCAAAAGTCATTATCACGCACATCAATCAAGCATGACTGTTATGTGGGTCAATAAAAAATGACCTTAAATAAAAAATCACAATGAGCCTGATTACGTATAGGGCAATTTGGATACATAAGTCGCATTTTACCGATTTCTATTGGAAAAAGCTGAAATGTGTACCCTTATTTCCTTATACCCTTTTTTAGGTATTCGGACGGCTGGGGCACATAATCTCCTGGCCGTTTTTTTGTATCCGAATTGCCCTTCCCGTCAACAGGCGGAAGGGACAATCTATGAAAATCAAAAAAACACCACAGAACAAGCGAGGTACCTACAAATTATTTGATGAGAATAACAAGCTCATAACAGAGTACAAACCCGGTAAGGACGGAGTTACTGAACTTGATATTTTGAACCTTCATAAAATGGACGATCATGAAGTCTATGTCAATGGAAAAGAAGCCAGCCTCCCAGAATGGTACAAGCCGCACTACGAAGAATGGAAGGATAAATTTATTAAAGAATTTGAACAGAAAGCAGGAAGAAAACCGTTTAATGATGAAATTCCAGGACGCCATCGTCAGTACGAATCGTGGGAGCAAGAAACCCAAGATGGAGATGAACTGGGCGATAGCAGCCGCTTAGAAGCTGAAACAGCGATCCCGTTCGAAGAAAAACTCTCAAGTCCTGTTTATCGTCTGCGTGAAATCGTGGCGGCGATGCCGGAGCAATGGCAGAAAGTATATCAACTGGTATTACTCGAAGCAAGGTCTAAGGCTGAGGCAGGTCGTATTTTGGGTATTAGCGATGTGCGGGTCGGACAGATTGTGCGGAAAATCAATGCGGTTATAGCCAATGATGAAGAAATGAAAACTTTATATCGCTGATACTTCGGATTGTGGATGTTCCTTTTGCCTATAGGTGTGTAAGAGACAAACGAAACTGCTCTTGCAGAAAGGATGGTGGCGATATGGCATTGAAACACAGAATCCGTATCAACGTCACGACTGAAAAAGCCAAAGGTCGCATTCTTGAGGGTGCAGAATGCAGGCTGCCGATGAGACTTCTCCGTTTTCTTTTTGGAGATTTTACAACGGTATATCTGCTTTCTCCGGGACAAAGCGTTGAGTCGGTAGAAGTACACGAAGTCAAAGGAGGTTGAAAGGAAGATGAGCAGGATAAAAATACTTTTGGATGTCATTGAAGATATTCACTCGCTTGGGGACAGTTTGCAGATTCTTGCTGATGCGATAGCAAGCGATGAATCATCTGAAAATTCAGAAGAGTGTAAAGAAAATGAAAAGCAGCCTGCGAAAAATAGTGCTGCTAAGAAGAAAGAGCCAGAGCCGCCTGCGGAAAAGGAACTGACGCTGGAAGAAGTCAGAGCTGTTCTGGCAGATAAGTCGAGAGCCGGATTTACCGAACAGGTCAAAGAGCTTCTGAAAAAGCATGGTGCGGACAAGCTCTCTGCGGTTGACCCGGCAGAGTATAAAGCACTGCTTGCGGATGCGGAGGTGCTGGGAAATGCCGGATAAGCACGCAGTCCTGTCAGCATCATCCAGTCACAGGTGGATTGCCTGCCCGCCATCAGCACTCCTTTGTGCCAAGGAAAAGGATGTATCCAGTGAATTTGCCATGCAGGGAACGGACGCACACAGTTTGTGCGAGTTTAAAGTGAAAAAATCGCTTGGGCAGGCAGTCAAAGACCCAACCGAATCTCTGACTTACTTCGATGAGGAGATGGCAGACTGTTCCGATATGTATGCACAGTATGTGCTGGAACAGGTGGAAGCATCCAGGAAGAAATGCAAAGACCCTATTGTTCTGGTAGAACAGCGTCTGGACTTTTCCAAGTGGGTGCCTGAGGGATTCGGTACCGGGGACTGCGTGATTGTGGCAGATGAAACACTGACAATTATTGACATGAAATACGGAGTCGGAATTTTTGTTTCCGCAGAGAAAAATCCGCAGATGATGTGTTACGCATTGGGAGCTTTGGCTCTGTTTGATGGAATTTACGATATCACCGAGGTGTCGATGACGATCTTCCAGCCGCGAAGGGACAACATCAGCACATACACCATTTCAAAAGAAGAACTGCTTAAGTGGGCGGATGAGGTGCTTTCCCCTGCCGCACAGCTTGCGGCAAAGGGCGAAGGCGAATTCAAAGCCGGAAGCCACTGTCAGTTCTGCAAAGTAAAAGCCACCTGCCGGAAGCGAGCAGAGTACAACCTGGAACTTGCCCGTTATGACTTTGAGATGCCTGCCAACTTGGAAGATGAAGAGATAGAGGTCATTCTTTCCAAAGCAGACGAGCTTGTTTCCTGGGTAGGAGACATCAAGGAATATGCACTGCAGCAGGCAGTCAGCGGAAAAGAGTGGGCAGGCTGGAAACTGGTCGAGGGACGCTCGAACCGCAGATATGTAAATGAAACCGCCGCAGCAGACAAAGTGCGGTCGGCAGGATATGACCCATATGAACACAAAGTTCTGGGCATCACTGCTATGACGAAACTGCTCGGCAAGACAAAATTTGAAGAACTGCTCGGCGGTCTGATCGAGAAGCCGCAGGGCAAGCCAACGTTAGTACCTATGTCGGACAAGCGCCCGGCAATGAATACAGCAGCAAATGATTTTAAGGAGGACAACTGATATGTCAAAGAATTTTATGAACCCGACCAAAGTAATCACCGGACCTAAGACTCGCTGGAGCTATGCCAATGTATGGGATGCCAAGAGCATCAACGGAGGCACTCCGAAGTTCAGCGTATCCCTCATCATTCCGAAAAGTGATACCGCAACCGTAAACAAGATCAAGGCAGCAATCCAGGCTGCTTACACCGAGGGCGAATCCAAGCTGAAGGGCAACGGCAAGAGTGTGCCTGCACTTTCGGTACTGAAGACTCCGCTTCGTGACGGCGATTTGGAGCGTCCGGATGATGCGGCTTACGCAGACAGCTACTTTATCAATGCCAACAGTGCAACAGCTCCCGGCATTGTAGATGCTGACCGTCAGCCGATTCTTGACCGCAGTGAAGTATACAGCGGTGTGTATGGTCGTGCATCCATCAATTTCTATGCTTTTAACTCCAATGGCAACAAGGGCATTGCCTGCGGGCTGAACAATCTCCAGAAGATTGCAGATGGCGAACCTCTTGGCGGCAAGTCCCGCGCTGAGGATGATTTTGCAGATACAGCAGATGAGGACGATTTCCTCGCATAAGAAAGGACAGGTGAAAATCTATGACAATGCTGCAGACGGTTTTGACAACAGCACTTTTGGTAATGTGGCTCTGCTTCAGCATCACATTCCTGGTTTCGGCCATCCAGAGCTTTATTTTTGACCGCAGACGTGAGAAGCGGGAGCAGGAAAAGGAACAGCGTGATCTGGAATACCATGAGGAACGCATGAAAAATCTGAAATAACATGAGTACGGCGGGCGGCAGGAAGTTTTCTGCCGTCTGCTTTGCTGTAAAGGACGGTGACGATAATGGAAAAAATCAATAGTTTATCTTTGGACTTGGAAACCTTCAGTGATGTGGATCTGAATAAATGCGGTGTATATAAATATGCCCAGTCCTCTGCATTTGAAATCCTGCTGTTCGGTGTGTCAGTAAACGGCGGTGAGGTGCAGGTCTATGATCTGGCACAGGGAGAATCAGTGCCGATGGAAATTATCAAAGCACTGACGGACATTTCTGTTTTGAAATGGGCATTCAATGCTTCTTTCGAGAGGGTCTGCCTGTCAGTGTGGCTTCAAAGATATTATCCGCAGTATTTTGAAAGCTACAGCATTCATGAGGATACAGTCGGAGATTATCTGGACCCTTCAGCATGGCGATGCTCGATGGTATGGTCGGCATATATGGGACTGCCGTTGTCTCTTGCAGGTGTCGGGGCTGTGCTTGGCCTGTCGGAACAGAAACTGAAAGAAGGCAAAGACCTCATTCGATATTTTTGCGTTCCATGCAAGCCGACACAAACCAACAGCGGCAGGACAAGAAATCTGCCGGAGCATGATGCACAGAAATGGGAAACTTTCAAGGCGTACAACAAGCGTGATGTCGAGGTGGAGATGTCCATCCAGGACAGACTAAAAAAATATCCAGTGCCGGATTTTGTGTGGGAAGAGTATCGCATCGATCAGGAAATCAACGACAGAGGGATTGCGCTGGATAGGACTCTTGTGAAAAACGCCATTGCTTTTGATAAAAAATCCAAAGCGGAGCTGTCGGAAAAAATGCAGGAACTGACAAATCTTGATAATCCAAATTCGGTACAGCAGATGAAGCAGTGGCTTGCAGATAATGGTTTGGAAATGGACAGCCTTGGGAAAAAGGAAGTGGCAGCAGTATTGAAAACAACACCGGAGCCGCTTCGAACAGTGCTGACATTGCGGCAGCAGCTCGCTAAATCTTCGGTCAAAAAATATCAGGCAATGGAAAATGCAGTCTGCGAAGACGGCAGAGCCAGAGGAATGTTCATGTTTTATGGTGCAAACAGGACAGGCAGGTTTGCCGGCCGCATCATACAGCTGCAGAATCTGCCGCAAAATCATATGCCGGACTTGGAGCAGGCACGAGGTCTTGTCAGGGACGGAAACTATACGGCGGCAGAGCTGTTATACGATGATATACCGGACACACTGTCCCAGCTGATCCGCACAGCTTTTGTGCCAAGACCCGGCATGAAATTTGTGGTGTCGGATTTTTCTGCAATTGAAGCGAGAGTGCTTTCGTGTCTTGCTGGCGAAAAATGGCGAAGTGAGGTCTTTGCCAATAATGGAGATATTTATTGTGCATCGGCATCGGCTATGTTTGGCGTGCCTGTGGAAAAGCATGGAGTGAACGGGCATCTGCGGCAGAAAGGAAAAATCGCAGAGCTGGCACTCGGTTATGGCGGCTCGGTCGGTGCATTGAAAGCAATGGGAGCATTGGATATGGGACTATCTGAAGATGAGCTGCAGCCGCTGGTGGATATGTGGCGAAGCTCCAATCCTAACATCGTGAAGTTCTGGTGGGAAGTTGACCGATGTGTCAAGGAAACTGTGAAAAAGAGAGTGCCGACCGAAACGCATGGCATCCGCTTTATCTATCAGAGCGGGATGCTTTTCATCAAGCTCCCTTCCGGCAGACAGCTTTCCTATGTAAAACCTCGCATGGGAGAGAACCGATTCGGCGGTGAAGCAGTCACCTATGAAGGAGTCGGCGGCACGAAGAAATGGGAACGCATCGAAAGTTACGGTCCAAAGTTCGTGGAAAATATCGTGCAGGCTATCAGCCGGGATATTCTGATGTATGCGATGAAGACGCTGTCGCATTGCTTTATCTGCGGCCATGTACATGACGAGCTGATCATCGAATGCAGCAAAGATGTATCGGTGGATGCCATCTGTGAGCAGATGGGAAGAACACCGCCCTGGATTCCGGGACTTCTGCTTCGTGCAGACGGATACGAATGCGAATTTTATAAAAAGGATTAAAAAATGTCTCCTGCTCTTTTTGTGAGCAGGAGACATTTTTGGTGTTAGTACTTCGGATTGCCACCCTTTCTTTTGCCTATAGGAATAGAAGATGGGAAGCCATCTTACTTTTAAGAAATGGAGTTGCTTCATATGAAAGAACTGATACCGAAAGACGAGTATGGGATTTTTGTGGATGCCCATGACACTGCAAGAGTGGACAGCCTGTTTGTGGCTGAATTTTTTGAGAAACAGCACAAACACGTTTTGCGCGATATTGCAAAAATCACTGAGCCCACATCTGGACTTAGTGAAGAGTTCATTAAAAATAACTTTGTTTCGGATTTTTACAAGGATGTGACGGGAAGGCGGCTGCCTTGTTACCAGATGACTCGTGATGGTTTTACGATGCTGGTCATGGGTTATACGGGACAGAAAGCAATGAGGTTTAAGGAAACATATATTAAGCGTTTCAACGAAATGGAGAGTTTCATCAAGACGCTGATTTCTGCAAGACAGGAGTTTCCGCTTCTTACCGATAATATCAAGCTGCTCCACGAAAATCCAAAGCCGTACCACTTCAGCAATGAGTGCGATATGTTAAACCGCATTGTGATTGGAATGTCGGCAAAGCAGTTCAGGCTTGCCAACGGCATCGAAAAGGGTAAAAGCATCCGGCCATATCTGAATAAGGAGCAGATCGATATGCTGGAAACACTGCAGAAAGTTGATGTAGGACTGCTTGTTGCTTTTCCTAATTATGAGGACAGAAAACGCCATCTGGAATGGTACAAAGCAAAGATTGAGGAGGAGAAATAATTATGTTTTATGTGAAAGAACAGCTGAATGATGCGATGGAAGTGTCTGTGGAAATTAACGATGAGAATGTTTACTGCCGCTGCCCCAAGTGCGGCTGTGAAGTGCAGGTGGATCTGGCGGAGGTGTTTGCAGATGGTGATATCGATCTGTTTAGCACCGCAGTTTTGTGCAGTAGCTGTACGGAAAAGATGATGGGAGGAAAGCATTTTGGGTGTGAGCAGGTATAACAGCGAAGGCTATCCTGATCCGACCACCTACGGTGCATTAAGCAACATCGAGAATGAGATGAAAGCGGCAAGAGCATACAGACCTATCGTGTATGTATGCTCCCCGTTCTCCGGAAATGTGGAAGAGAACACAGCAAATGCAAGAAAATACTGCCGTTTTGCGGTGGAGCATGGGTATATCCCCATTGCTCCGCATTTGCTGTATCCGCAGTTCTTAAATGACAATGACCCGGTGGAACGGGAGCTTGGACTGCATTTTGGCAATGTACTCATGAGTCATTGTGCCGAGGTGTGGGTATTCGGTGAAACGATAAGCACCGGAATGGATACTGAGATCAGGAGAGCCAAAAGAAAGAATTACCGACTGCGGTACTTTAACAGCACTCTGGAAGAAGTGCCGGATATCAAATGCAGGAAGGGAGAGACTTAAAAATGCGTGATCTAAAGATAGCCTACGGAAATTCCAGACAGGCAAAGTTCTGGGCGAATAAGACCATAAAATTTGATGAGCTGTGCGACAGACTGAGAAACCCTGTCCGCACATCGGAAACGTCAGAGGAATATCCAAAGCTGCCGAAAAAACAGCGTGATGATATCAAGGACAAGGGCGGCTTCGTTGCCGGACATCTGAGAGATAACCGCAGACAGGCAAACAAGGTGGAGTGCCGTTCCATGCTGGTGTATGACCTGGACAGCGTTGACAGAGAGTTTCTTGACCATATTGCAGATAAGATTGGAAATAAGGGCTGTTTCTATACTACGCACAGCCATACGCCTGAGCATCCGAGGGCGAGAATGATCATTCCTGTCACTCGTGATATGACGCCGGATGAATTCAATGCGGCGGCGAGATATTATGCTTCGGACAACGGATTTTTGGATATGCTCGATCCTTGCTCCTTTTCCCCACACCAGCTGATGTACTGGCCGACCTGTCCGTCAAACGGAGAGTACCTGTTTGGTGAGCTTGAGGGTGCGTGGCTTGATCCGGATACAGTGCTTGAAAAGCATCCGAACTGGCAGGACTGTTCCCTGCTGCCAACGACACCGAAGGAAAGCAAAGCTGCAAATCATAAGGTACAGCAGCAGAAAGACCCGCTTGAAAAAGAAGGTATCGTGGGTGCGTTCTGTCGTGCCTATTATCCGATAGAGCTTGCAATCAGTGAATTTCTGTCAGATGTGTATTCTCCCACAGCGAATATTTCCGACAGATATGATTATATCCCCGGCGAAGGCTCTGCAGGTGTGGTGATCTATGATGATAAATTCGTATACAGCCATCATGCCACAGATCCCGCAGGCGGCAGACTATGCAATGCATTTGAACTGGTGCGCATCCATAAATTCGGTGATCTGGAAGAAAAGAAATCATTCAATCAGATGTGCGAATTTGCCATGACGCAGGATAAGGTAAAGCTGCTGATCCTTGAGGAAAAGCAGAAAAGTGCGGCGGCAGATTTTGATGGAAAAGAGGATTGGAAAACAGGTCTGCGTTATATGCCAAGAAGCAAGTGTCTGGAGAACAGCGTGTGGAACCTAATGCTGATTCTGAACAATGATCCCGATTTTGCCAATATCGCATTTAACGAGATGGTGGGCAGAGTGCAGATCACAGGCGATGTTCCCTGGACAAGACCCTGCGACAACACCTTCTGGCGGGATGCAGATACCGCACAGATGAAAGCTCTGATTGATATCCGCTATGAAACCTTCTCCGGCAGAAATTATGAAGTAGCATTCACCAAAGTCGTAGAGGACAGGCATTTCCATCCCCTGCGTGAATGGCTGGATACACTGCCGGAGTGGGACGGAACGGTGCGGCTTGAAAATCTGTACATTGACTGTCTTGGTGCAAAGGATACCGCATATGTCAGAGCCGCCACCAGAAAATCTTTTGTGGCGGCGGTAGCGAGAATCTACGAGCCTGGCATTAAGTTTGATTCGGTCGTTGTTCTGGTAGGACCCCAGGGCTGCGGCAAGTCTACGATTTTTGCAAAGATGGGCAAGGATTACTATTCCGACAGCCTGTCCCTTATGGATATGAAGGATAAAAGCGGTGCGGAGAAGCTGCAGGGCTACTGGCTGTTGGAGCTTGGCGAACTGGCAGGTTTAAGAAAAACCGATGTGGAAGTCGTGAAGGCATTTGTCAGCCGTACCGATGACATCTATCGTCCGTCCTACGGCAGAACGGTGGAAAGCCATCCCCGTCAGTGCATCATTGTGGGGACAACTAACTCGGAGTCCGGCTTCCTGCGTGATATTACGGGAAACCGCAGATTCTGGCCTATTAAGGTAACAGGTGTCAGCAAAAGAAAATCGTGGGACATGACCGATGAAGAAGTCGTGCAGCTTTGGGCGGAGGCAAAGTACCTGTATGGGCAGGGCGAAACCTTATACCTGAATGAGCAGGAAAACAGTGAAGCACTGAGCGAACAGATTGATGCGATGGAAACCGATGAGCGTCAGGGCATCGTGGAGGAATATCTGAATACACTTCTGCCGGATAATTGGAACAGCATGGATCTGTATGAGAGAAGGAATTTCCTGACGGACAGCACTTCGGCAAAGGGTACGGTACAAAGAAAGACCGTAAGCAATGCGGAAATATGGAGCGAGTGTTTCTGTCGGAACCTCTCCGATCTCAAGCCATCCGATTCTTATGCGATAGCCGCCCTCATGACCAAAGTGGACGGTTGGGAGCGTACTGAAAAAATCAGAAAGCTTGCCATCTATGGCAGGCAGAGGATTTACGAGAGGTTGTGATTTGTGCAGCCTGTGAATTCCAGACAGGTTGTGAACTTGCAAAAAGCCTTATAAACAGGGACTTTCAGGCACTCTAAGACACAAGTATCACAAGAATTTCTATAATGATTGTTTTTATATTTATATAGTCAGATATATAGACTGTATACACGCATATACGCATATAGAAATTTTCTGAGATACCTGTGTCGGTTGTGTCTTGTGAATTTTGGAGGTGAAAACGCAGTGAGAGAAAAGCAGATTGAACAGAAACTGGTGCAGGCAGTGAAGGCAAAGGGCGGTATCTGTCCGAAGTTTGTATCTCCGGGATACGATGGAATGCCGGACAGACTGATTCTTCTTCCAAACGGAAGGATAGCATTTGCGGAGCTGAAGGCACATGGAAAGAAACCAAGACCGCTGCAGGCGGCAAGACATGAGATGTTAAAGCGGTTAGGATTTCAGGTGTATGTGATTGATGCCGCAGAGCAGATTGGAGGAATCATTGATGAGATACAGTCCACATGATTATCAGCTGTATGCCATCCGGTATATTGAGGAGCATCCCATAGCGGCGGTTCTTCTGGATATGGGTCTTGGCAAAACAAGCATCACACTGACGGCACTTGCAGACCTTTTATTTGATTCCTTTGAGGTGCGTAAGGTTCTGGTGATTGCACCGCTTCGTGTGGCAAGAACGACATGGAGCGATGAGATACAGAAATGGGAGCATCTTAGCATCCTGCAGTATGCCATTGCGGTTGGAACGGAAGATGAACGGCTGTCGGCACTGAGGAGTAAAGCTGACATCTACATCATCAATCGTGAAAATGTGCAGTGGCTGATAGAAAAAAGCGGTATTGCATTTGATTTTGATATGGTGGTTGTGGACGAGCTTTCGTCCTTTAAGAACTAGCAGTCAAAACGGTTCAAGGCTTTTATGAAGGCAAGACCGAAAGTGAAACGCATCGTAGGTCTGACAGGTACTCCGTCTTCCAATGGTCTGCTGGATCTGTTTGCAGAATTTAAGCTGCTTGATATGGGAGCAAGGCTTGGAAGATTTATTGGCCAGTACCGCACCGCCTTTTTTGCACCGGACAAGAGAAATGGACAGATCATTTACAGCTACAAGCCGCTGCCGGGAGCAGAAGATGCAATCTATCAGAAGATTTCAGATATCACGATTTCCATGAAATCCACTGACCATTTGCAAATGCCGGAGTTGATTGGCACGCAGTATGAAGTGGTGCTTTCCGAAAAGGAGCAGGAAAAGTATGAGGAGCTGAAAAAAGACCTGGTACTGCAACTCCCAAACGGAGAAATCACAGCCGCCAATGCCGCAAGTCTTACCGGAAAACTGTCACAGATGGCAAACGGTGCGGTGTATGGGGATGATGAGAAAGTGCTGGAGATACACGAAAAGAAGCTGGATGCTTTGGAGGATATCATTGAAGCCGCAAACGGGAAACCAATACTGGTGGCATATTGGTTTAAGCACGATTTGGAACGCATCTGCAGACGGCTGGAAGGACTGAAGGTGGAATATGCCAGAATTTCTTCTCCTGGCAGTATCGAAATGTGGAACAGAGGTGAGTTTGCAGTAGGACTGATTCATCCGGCATCGGCTGGACATGGCTTGAATCTTCAAAGCGGCGGCAGTCACCTTGTATGGTTTGGCCTTACCTGGTCGCTGGAGCTGTATCAGCAGACCAATGCCAGACTGTGGAGACAGGGACAGACAGCAAGCACAGTGGTGATTCAGCACCTTATCACCAAAGGCACAGTGGACGAGCAGATCATGAAGGCTCTGGAAGCCAAGGACACTTCTCAGTCTGCATTGATCAGTGCCGTAAAAGCCAATCTATGACAATCAGCGAAAATCAGAGTCAATCCGAGGGAAATTTATATTTTCGGAGGTTAGGCTATGACAGCAAAGGAATATTTACAGCAGGCATACAGGCTGAATGAACTGATTGACTCTGATGTCCATGAACTGGAACGGCTGAGAGATCTGGCAGGAAGAATCAGCAGTCCTAATTTTGGAGAAAGAGTACAGAGCAGCAGAAACCTTGATGCACCGTTTGTAAAGTATCTCGGTGACATTATGGAGATGGAAGAAAAGATACAGAAAGAACTGTGCAGACTGGTTGTATTAAAAAAGCAGATTCTTGCGGCACTGGAAAGTGTGGCAGACCGGGAAGAACGGCTTCTCCTTACTTACCGTTATCTTAACAACGAGAGCTGGGAGCAGATTGCAGAGGATCTGTCGGTCTCAATGAGTACTGTCCATCGGATTCATGCTTCCGCACTTAGAAATTTTTCTGTTCCAAACCAAAGTTGACACGTTTTGGAATGGAATGACACATAGGAAATGAGTATAATGGTAATATAGAAAATTGCGTAAAGCACAAAGCCTTCATGGGAGCAATCCTGTGAGGGCTTTTCTTATGCCGACAAGGAGGTGAGCCAATGCCGAGAAAACCGAAACAGCCCTGTGCTTACCCCGGCTGTCCGAATCTGTCGGACGGCAGATACTGCGAACAGCATCGCAAGCTGGTGGAGAAGAACTACGAGCAGTACAGTCGTGACCCGGCGGTGCATAAAAAGTACGGCAGAGCATGGAAACGGATTCGTGACAGCTATGTCAAAACACATCCCTTCTGCGAGAGGTGCTTCGAGCAGGGCATCCTTGTCCCGGTGGATGAGGTACACCACAAGATTCCCATCTCACAGGGCGGCACACATGACCGAAGCAATCTGATGAGTCTTTGCAAGAGCTGTCATAACAAAATACACCATGAGATTGGTGACAGGTAGCTGCGTGCGTGACCCGGTAGGGGCGGTCAAAATCTCTGTGACTTTAGGTCCCGGAAAACGGCGCCCCCTCACACGCACAAAAACGGCGGTTCAAACGGGGTATTAAACCCCAGGGCGAGAAAGGAAATTAAAATTATGGCGAGAGACGGCACAAATCGTGGCGGCAGACGAGTGCGTGCCGGAGATAAACCGGCACCTGCCGCCGAAAAAATACAAAAAGGACAGCAAGTCCAGATACTGAAAAATGATATTCCCACACTGAGTCCTACTGAACTGGAGGCGGTTGACCTGCCGGAAGGTGCTGTGATGAATGGCGTGGATATGCCAAAGCCGAGCGATTACCTGTCGGCAAGGCAGAAAAACGGTGTTCCGCTTGGTGCAGATGAAATCTACAAGGAAACCTGGCTGTGGCTGAAGGAACGCAACTGTGAGAAGCTGGTCAATCCCAGACTGATTGAAGCCTATGCTCAGGCATTTGCCCGATACATTCAGTGCGAGGAGGCAACCAGCACCTACGGTCTGCTCGGCAAGCATCCGACCACAGGCGGTGTAATCACATCCCCCTTCGTGCAGATGAGTCAGCAGTACCAGAAAAGTGCAAACCTTATCTGGTATGAGATTTATGACATCGTAAAGCAGAACTGCACTGAGGTGTTCGAGGATAATCCAAACGATACAATGGAGCTTCTGCTCCGGGCAAGGAGAAAATAGCATGATAGAAAAAGTGAATCCGAGCCACCCGGATAAGGTGGCAGACCGCATTGCCGGAGCAATCGTTGACCTGGCATATGCGGCAGAAGAAAATCCTAAGATTGCAGTCGAGGTGCTGATCGGACATGGCTTCTGCCATGCGATTGTGGAAACCGATGCCAAACTGAACATTCGTGACATCATGGATGCCATAAGCCGCATTGCAGGAGATGTACAGCCGGATATTGTAATTGTTCCGCAGGATACCCATCTTTCGGAAAACCAATCCGGGCAGTTTCGCTGCGGTGACAATGGTATTTTCAAGGGTGTGCCTTTGACGGAAGAACAGAAAAAGCTGTCTGAAATTGCACATTCTATTTATGAAAAGTACACTTCTGACGGAAAGTACATTCTGGACGGCAACCGCCTGATTATCTGTCAAAGCAACGCTGACAGCTACGACCTCATGGGCGATTATCCGAATGCAGAGGTCAATCCCCTTGGTGACTGGACAGGCGGCACCGATGTTGATACCGGAGCTACCAACAGAAAGTTGGGTTCCGATATGGCGGATTCCGTTACAGGCGGTGGTTTGCATGGCAAGGATCTGTCAAAAGCGGATGTGTCTGTGAATATCCACGCCTTTCTGAAGGCACAGGATTTAGGAGAGCCTGTATCACTGGTGTGCGCCATTGGCGATGATACGGTAGACGGTGTCCCGTATGCGGATATTGTGGCAGAAGCGAAAGAATATATAGACTCCATCGGCGGTTTCGAGAAATTTGCCGAGTGGGGTCTTTTTTGATGGAGGTGAGGACGATGAGCAAGACTACGACAGAAATGCAGCTGGTGGATATCAATAAGCTGATTCCCTATATGAATAACGCTCGTACCCACAACGCACAGCAGATCAACAAGCTCCGTTCGTCTCTTCGGGAGTTCGGCTTTATCAATCCCGTCATTATCGACCGGGACTTCAATGTGATCGCCGGTCATGGCAGAATCATGGCTGCGAAGGAAGAAAGCATCAACGAGGTGCCTTGTGTATTTGTGGACTATCTGACCGAGGCACAGAAGAAAGCATATATCCTCGCAGATAACCGTATGGCAATGGATGCCGGATGGGATGAGGAGCTTTTGAGAGTGGAGATTGAAGCTCTCCGAGCTGAAGATTTCGATTTAAGTCTGACTGGTTTCGATGAATCGGAGCTGGCAGGCTTTTTTGATACTGCGGATGATGCAAAAGAGGATGATTTCGATGTGGATGCGGAGTTGGAAAAACCGCCTGTCACAAAAAGCGGTGACCTCTGGCTGCTCGGAAACCACAGACTGCTTTGTGGGGACAGCACCAAGGAAGAAAGCTACACCTTGCTGATGAATGGCAAGAAAGCCAATCTGGTAGTAACGGACCCTCCGTATAATGTAAATTACCAGGGCACCGCAGGCAAAATCAAGAATGATAACCTGGAAAACGACAAGTTCTATCAGTTCCTTTTTGATGCCTTCACCTGTATGGAAAAAACGATGGCAGACGATGCCAGCATTTATGTGTTCCACGCAGATACAGAAGGTTTGAATTTCAGGAAGGCATTTGCAGACGCAGGTTTTTATCTGTCCGGCACCTGCATCTGGAAAAAGCAGTCGTTGGTGCTGGGACGCTCCCCGTATCAGTGGCAGCATGAGCCTTGCCTGTTCGGCTGGAAGAAGAACGGCAAGCATCAGTGGTATTCCGACCGCAAGCAGACCACTATCTGGGAATTTGATAAGCCGAAGAAAAACGGTGACCATCCGACAATGAAGCCGATTCCGCTGATTGCCTATCCGATTAAGAATTCGAGCATGAGCAACTGCATCGTGCTTGACCCATTCGGCGGCAGCGGCAGTACCCTCATTGCCTGTGAGCAGACCAATCGAATCTGTCACACCATTGAACTGGATGAGAAATACTGCGATGTTATCGTAAAACGCTACATTGAGCAGGTCGGCAGTTCGGAATCTGTATCTGTGGTGCGTGACGGCAAGGCCATTCGCTTTGATGACCTGGAGGTGCCTGCCGATGGAGAATAAAAACTTAACACTTGGAAGTCTGTTCGATGGCAGCGGCGGCTTTCCTTTAGGCGGCTTGATTTCCGGCATTACCCCTTTGTGGGCATCGGAGATCGAGCCGTTTCCTATTCGTGTCACTACCAAACGGCTGCCGCAGATGAAACACTACGGTGATGTATCGGCACAAAATGGTGCTGACCTCCTGCCTGTGGACATCATCACCTTCGGCAGTCCCTGTCAGGATATGTCGGTGGCAGGAAAGCGCACCGGCCTTGACGGAGAGCGTTCCTCGCTTTTCTATCAGGCGGTGCGGATCGTGAAAGAAATGAGGTGCAAAACCAATGGCAAGTATCCAAGATTTGTGGTCTGGGAAAATGTCCAGGGCGCATTCTCGTCCAACAAAGGCGAAGACTTCCGGGCAGTCCTCAGCTCACTGTGCAAAATCAAAAGAGAAGACTATGCTGTGCCTGAACTTCCAAACGGAAAATGGGACAATGCGGGGTGCATCATGGGAGAGGATTTCTCCCTCGCATGGCGGCTGTTCGATGCGCAGTATTGGGGAGTTCCCCAACGAAGAAAACGCATCTACCTTGTCGCAGATCTTGATGGCGGGAGTGCCGGAAAAATACTATTTGAGTCCGAAGGCGTGTCAGGGTATACTCCGCAGGGCTTCCGTTCGTGGCAAGGAACTGCCGAAAGTACTGAAGAAAGCGTTGGAGCGTCAAGCCTGTGCTTAAACGACCAGGGCGGTCAGCGGATGGATGTGACAGAGGATTTTACCGCAACTCTGCGTGCGGCATCCAACCATCCTCCGCTTGTATTTGAAAATCACAGTCAGGATACCCGGTACAAGGGTCCGCTTGATGTGGCACAGACGGTTTCTTCTACCTATGGAATGGGCGGCAACAATCAGCCGTTTGTGCTGGAAACGCCGAAAACGCTGAAAATCCGTTCCGGCTGTGAGGGCGGCGGCAAGGGTGCTTTAGTTCAGGACAATCTGTCAGCTACGCTTGCCTGCAACAACGACCAGACGGTGTTCGTACCGAAGTGCTACGGTATCTGCTCTAAGGACAGCAATTCCATGAAGTCAGAGAATCCGCACAGCGGTTTCTACGAAGCGGAAACGAGCCGATGCCTGGATGCCAACGGCGGCAATCCGTCCTGCAATCAGGGCGGCATGGCTGTGGTGGCAGTGCAGGGCTCCATGATCGGCAGAGCCGAGAAGAACGGTCCCCAGGGCAGCGGCATCGGAGAAGATGTCAGCTTTACGCTCAATACGGCAGACCGCCATGCGGTGGCATTTTCGCAGGAAGCCTATGACAAATATGTGGAGAACAATACGGGCAGCTCCCTTCGTGCAAGCGGTGGGATGTACGGCGGCGGTTCAGAAACCCTCGTCTACAGCACGAGCAAAAACTCCTATCATACCGAAGCGGAAGAAAATCTGGCGAATACGCTGGTTGCCACTGATTACAAAGATCCTCCGACCGTAGCGGAAGAACCGCAGTACATTATCCGCAGGCTTACCCCAACAGAATGTGCAAGGCTGCAGGGATTCCCGGATTGGTGGTGCGATGATCTCGGTACGGAAAATCCGACCGATGAAGACATCGCTTACTGGTCTGAGGTTTTTGAAACCCACAGAAAAATCATGGGAACTTCCACGAAACCAAAGACGGAAAAACAAATCATCAAATGGCTGAAAGACCCGCATTCCGATGCCGCAGAGTATAAAATGTGGGGCAACGGCGTGGCACTTCCGAATGTCTGCTTTGTGCTGGCGGGCATTGTGTACTACTCACAGTTTCCACCGTTTTTGCTTTGAGTTATTCTACACAGAAAACCCCACAGAATCCTTGCTATTTATCGGCTTCAGAGTGATATATGTAGTACCGAAAAAAACAAGGAGGTATCCACGATGAGGATTGAATTTAACAGAACAGGAGCAGAGCGAAAAGTACTGGTCAAGGCAATTTCAGAGATTACGGGAGCTGCAGCGGTATATAAATTTATGCCGACCTGTGCATACGAAATCGACTACTTTACCATCACCAAGGATGGTGCATTGGAGTTTGATGACAGGGCGGACAGCGAGGAGATTGAAACCTTGCTGGAGCAGCTTGCCGAGCGTGGCTTTACTGCCGCCGACAGCACCGAGAAAGAAACCGCCGAGGAAGTATCCGAGGATGCGGCTGCCGAGCCACAGGGCGAAAGCGTGGGGCTTACGGTGGCGATTCCGCTTGATAAGGTCGCAGTCGGCAACCTTACAAAGCTACTTGATGCCAAAGGCAGTCTGATTAAAAAGGCACTGGGCATCACAGACCTTCCGATAGAAATAACCGAGGATGCGGTTTCCTTCCCTTGGTTTTCACTCAGTCCAGATTTGGACTCAGCGAAAGCCTATACCGACTTCATTGCCGCACTGTGCAGGATGAGCAAGGAGCAGAAACGCATCAATGCCACCGAAAAGGAAGTCACCAATGAGAAATACGCATTCCGATGCTTTCTCCTGAGACTTGGCTTCATCGGCGCAGAATACAAGGCAGCCCGAAAGATTCTGCTGAAAAATCTGACAGGCAGCAGTGCATTCAAAACAGCGAAGGAGGCAGCAGATGATGAGATTTCCGAGTAAAGAGATTGTGGAACGGGTACGCAGGCAGTACCCGGCTGGCACAAGAGTGGAACTTCTGCATATGGACGATGTGCAGGCTCCGCCCATTGGCACCAGGGGTACAGTCGAGGGTGTGGATGATACGGCATCGCTGCTTGTGGCTTGGGACAATGGCTCCCATCTGAATGTAATCTACGGCGAAGATGAAGTATGCAGGATATAGCATATTGATACCAGATATACACAAGATGTTGGAGAAAACATTGTGTAGTAATCGTATTGCTATATCTGCCGTAAAGAGCGAATATGTGTACACCGAAAGGAAAAACAAAGAAAAAAGCCAACGGAGGTACACACCATGAACGAAAAAATCGCCAATCAGATTTCAGAAATGAAAAAGCAGACCATTGATGTTAGAATGTAAATAGTACAAATTAGATATGGAATAATCCTTAATATAGATTTATTATTAAAGTTAAAGATTGGAGGAGTAATACATGGCTACACAGTACTCAGAAGAATTTAAG
>NZ_JAHLQC010000022.1 GCF_018918265.1 Falcatimonas sp. MSJ-15 | reverse complement strand
TCTCAAATAAAGTTTGAATCTGATTCAAAATCAACTTTTGGCTAATTTATCCTCGTTTTTACTGTTTTAAGTTCAGCACAACTTTTTCAAAAATGTTCTCGTTCCAACTTCGTTGGAACCGGAATTTTCAAGGTTGTTTTATTGTTTAGTTTTCAAAGTTCTGAATTGTCACCTTTTAACATACAATTTATTATGTAAACTTGTTTGTCATCAGCGACTTATTCAGTTTAACACTTTTGTGTTATTCTGTCAAGCACTTTTTTTATTTATTTTTTTAATAAATATTTTTCAAAGTATCTGAAATGCTGTATTTTTCTGCATTTCCTCAACAGCAAGACTTATGATACCACACGTTTTGTAATGTGTCAACAGTTTCTTTTGTTCTTTTATAGATACACTTATTTTCAAAATCTATGACGTGTTTTATTGCTTTTGGAGTTCTTTCAAACTGTATGTGCGTTGAATTGTATATACAATTTCCCAATTATTTCACATATACATACTCATTAACTTTATGATATTTAGTGATTTTGTCATTGCAGACTCTATTTTTCATATATAAAATCCTTTAGGTGGTCATAGGCTCCTCCAACTACCTTTAGGTGGTCTTTTTCTATAAACATTGCTATATTTCCATTTCTGTTTGTCATATGCGCCTCCAACTGCCTTTAGGTGGTGGGTAATTGACTGTTTATGGTGCTTTCTATATTATTTTTTCCGTATATACTTTATAATTTATTTTTTTGATTGCAAAATTATATCTTCCATCTTATTATTTATAATGTGTCTTTTGTATTACTAGTTACTATTTTTTCAGGGATGAACTTCCTGCCTACAACAACGACACCCCCAATGAATATGAGTTTAGTAGCGATAGAGTATATCGTTGGCTTTACAGAACTGCGAATGGGAAAACACTTAATGCAGACATAAATGATGCATTGAATATTATGCGTAAAAGCAGCGTTGTGGATATGAATATCCTATACAGTAGAGACGAAGTGGACACGCCTGTAAGAATAAGGATTGCCTAATTCATTAGGTGGAAACTTAAATATCAAACTTCTTAAATAGGAGCGCAGCTCCTTATAAGCCCATTACCTTTAGGTGATGAGTAGTTCACATAGTATTTAAAAATAAAAGGAGAATATTTTAAGATATGAATAGGAAAATTGCTTTTTTTGATATTGATGGAACTCTTACTTCTGAAATTGATGGTTCTATCCCAGAAAGTGTTAAAGTTGCTATCGCTAAATCCAGAGAGAATGGTCATCTCATGTTCATTAATACTGGAAGATGTATGCAAAATGTTGAGAAACGTTTTCGTGATATTGGCTTTGATGGCTTTGTCTGTGGATGTGGAACTAATATCTATTGTCGAAAACCTGGTACTCCTAACTCAACTTTTACTGAAATTTTTCATCTTGAGCAACCACATAACACTGTGATGTCAATTTTAAAGCATGCACGTAATTTTGAACTTGATTTGCTATTTGAATCTAAGAATTATGTATGTTTTGATATGAAACGACCTTTAATTAACGATGGTGCTATTAAACAATATAATGCCTTCATTAATAGAGGATATGATATGAACCTTAATCCAGAAGAGGAGTCTTTTTCATGCGACAAATTCGTCATTTGGTTTAAAAATATTGATGATATTCCTTATTTTTGCGAAGTAAGTGATAAATTTTTTGACTGCATTGATCGTGGTGGCAATTTTAGAGAATTTGTTCCTAAAGGATATTCTAAAAGCACTGGTATAACTGCAGTTCTTGATTATTATAATCTTGATATATCTGATGCTTTTGCTCTCGGTGACAGCAATAATGATCTACCTATGCTTCTTGCTGTGCCTAATAGTATTGCTATGGGAAATGCATCACCTGCTTCACTGCTAGACAAAGTTTCATTTGTAACCAAAAATGCCAGCGATAATGGAATTGAATATGCTTTAAAACATTTTAATTTCATATAATAACTGTTTACTCTTTTGGTATAATCATTATCTTTGTATAATGACTATTTTCATATAATCGTTATCTTCGTATAATGACTGTTTTGGTATAATCACAATCTTCGTATAATCTAAAAAGATGGCAAGTTTTATTTTTGACTTGCCATCTTTTTAAACTGTTCTATTAGTTCCATATCCTCTGGTGTTACTTTTATATTTGTACAAACTGTTTCTCCGGAACGTGTTGTTAATGTCATTTCTATTATTGTACCTACTTCTATGTTTGTTGACTCATTTTGAAAAAATTTTAGAACTTTTGGATGATTAGTTCTAAATTCATCAAGCATTCCTTTCATTTTCATCGCTTCCATTGGATTCACCATATATATCCCCCTTTCTTTTTCGATAATCTCTTACTTTTCTTATATGGATTGCATACGAGCATCTTCTTTGTCAAAATAGCAATTACTGGTTACAGTTTTTAATGCATGTTTGTTTCAGAGACTACATATTTTCATTATATATCATATATTTTGTAAAATGCAACATTTAAATAATATATATTCTTTATTTGTCACTTGCTAGTTACCTCACTCACACTCACCACGAATGATAGAAGATATTTCATTTCGTGAATTACCCATCACCTAAAGGTAGTGAGTTTTATCTACCCATCGCCTAAAGGTAGCGAGTTTTATGCTCTAGCTTATAAAATATACTAGCAACAAGCAGTTACACACTACTTGCTGCTAGTATATACTTTAAAGCATTTCAATGAATTGTTACAACATTATCTTATATTATTAGCACTTTTCAATTCGCTTATCTACTATATCTGCTAATATCAACTTTGTTAATAAGTTTTATCTTCACTATTTTCTATCGATTGTTGCAATATCTATTAGTGATAAGTCTGTTCCATCTTCTGTTTCAAGGCTTGTTAATAATGCGTTCGCTGTATCAAGGCTTGTTAAACATGTTACACCTGTCTCTATTGCATGTCTTCTTATAAGGAAGCCATCTCTTGTCTTATCACGTCCATTAGTTGGTGTATCGATTACAAGGTCTATCTTATGTTCTAAGATAAGGTCAAGGATTGTTGGTGATTCCTGATCTAGTTTGTTAACTTTTATTGCATGTACACCATTCTCGTTAAGAACTCTTGCTGTGCTTCTTGTTGCATATATCTTATAACCAAGTTTTTCGAATCTTCTTCCGACTTCAACTGCTTCTAATTTATCTGCATTCTTAACGGTCATAATTACCTGTTTATATTTTGGAAGGTTAACTCCTGCTCCTAAGAATGCTTTGTATAATGCTTCGTTGAATGTCTTACCTATACCAAGACATTCACCTGTTGATTTCATCTCTGGTCCAAGGCTTATGTCTGCTCCACGAAGTTTTTCGAATGAGAATACTGGCATCTTGATTGCTACATGTTCTGCGTTTGGCTGTAATCCTGGTGTATAACCTAATCCTTTGATTGTATTACCAATGATTACTTTTGTTGCGAGTTCTACAATTGGTATACCTGTTACTTTACTTATATATGGTACTGTACGGCTTGAACGTGGATTAACTTCAATTACATATACTTCTCCATCTGCTACTATGAACTGGATGTTGATTAATCCTTTTACATGTAATGAACGTGCAAGCTTTCTTGTATAATCTTCAAGTACTCTTATTATCTTCTCTGAGAAGTTCTGTGCCGGATATACTGATATTGAGTCTCCTGAATGTATTCCTGCTCTTTCAATATGTTCCATTATACCAGGTATTAATATATCTTCTCCATCGCATACTGCATCTACTTCACATTCTGTTCCTACCAGATATTTGTCTACAAGGATAGGATGCTCTTGCTCTACTCTGTTGATTACTTTCATAAATTCTACGATTTCTTCATCTGAGATTGCTATCTGCATACCCTGTCCACCAAGTACATATGATGGTCTTACAAGTACTGGATATCCAAGTTCATGTGCTGCTGCAAGTGCTTCTTCTGTTGTAAATACTGTCTTACCTTGTGGTCTTGGTATACAACACTCTTCAAGTATCTCATCGAATAATTCTCTGTCTTCTGCTGCATCAACGTCTTCTGCACTTGTTCCAAGAATCTTAACGCCCATCTTCATAAGTGCTTCTGTAAGTTTGATTGCTGTCTGTCCACCAAACTGTACTACTGCTCCATCTGGTTTTTCAAATTCTACTATGTTCTCTACATCTTCTGGTGTAAGTGGCTCAAAGTAAAGTTTATCTGCTATATCAAAGTCTGTACTAACTGTTTCAGGATTGTTATTAACGATTATTGTCTCGTATCCTTCCTGTTTAAATGCCCATGTTGAGTGTACTGAACAGTAGTCGAATTCGATACCCTGTCCGATACGGATTGGACCTGAACCAAGTACAAGTACTTTTTTCTTAGGTGTTGTCTCTTCTGCTTCGTTCTCACTATTAAAGCATGAATAGTAGTATGGTGTTGTTGCTTCAAATTCTGCTGCACATGTATCAACCATCTTGAATGCAGCTCTTATTCCATATTCGTTACGAAGTTCTTTTATCTCTTTTTCTGTCTTGCCTGTAAGTTTTCCTATTATCTTATCAGGGAATTCTATTCTCTTTGCTTCAAGAAGAAGTTCTTTTGTAAGTGGTTCTTCTTTGAGACGTTTTTCCATCTCTGTTATTATTGCGATCTTATCAATAAACCACATATCTATCTTAGTGATATCATGGATTGTCTCATATGAGATTCCTCTTCTTAATGCTTCTGCAATAACGAATATTCTTCTGTCATCTACTCTATGAAGCATCTCTTCAATCTCTTCTGTCTTAAGTTCTCCATAGTTTTCATAGAAAAGACTGTCTACATGCTGTTCTAATGAACGTATAGCTTTCATTAATGCACCTTCAAAGTTAGTGCAGATACTCATTACTTCTCCAGTTGCTTTCATCTGTGTTGTAAGTGTTCTCTTTGCCATGATAAATTTATCAAATGGAAGTCTTGGTATCTTAACTACACAGTAGTCAAGTGCTGGCTCAAAGCTTGCGTATGTCTTACCTGTAATTGCATTTTTAATCTCATCAAGTGTATATCCTAATGCTATCTTTGCTGCAACTTTGGCTATTGGATATCCTGTTGCTTTTGATGCTAATGCTGATGAACGGCTAACTCGTGGGTTAACTTCAATTACACAGTATTCGAAACTTGTTGGGTGTAATGCATACTGTACATTACATCCACCTGTTATGTTAAGTTCATCTATAATCTTTAATGCACTTGTTCTTAACATCTGATATTCTTTATCACTTAATGTCTGTGATGGTGCAACTACTATACTGTCACCTGTATGAACACCTACAGGATCTATATTCTCCATATTACATACTGTAATGCAGTTACCGTTGCTGTCTCGCATTACTTCGTATTCTATCTCTTTCCATCCTGCGATACATCTCTCTACTAATACCTGTCCTACTCGGCTAAGTCTTAATCCATTAGAAAGTATATCTACAAGTTCTTCTTCATTGTGTGCGATACCACCGCCGCTACCGCCAAGTGTATATGCTGGACGAAGTACTATTGGATATCCTATCTTATTAGCAAATCCTATACCATCTTCTACATTCTCTACTACGATTGATGGTGCTATTGGCTCACCAAGTTTCTCCATTGTATTCTTGAATTCAAGACGGTCTTCTGCTTTTTTAATTGTAAGTGATGTTGTTCCTATAAGTCTTACATTGTTTTCTTTAAGGAATCCACTTTCTTCAAGTTCCATTGCAAGATTAAGTGCTGCCTGACCTCCTAATGTTGGAAGAACGCTATCTGGTCTTTCTTTTAAAATAATCTGTTCGACAACTTTTACTGTAAGTGGCTCGATATATACCATATCTGCAATGTCTTTATCTGTCATAATTGTTGCAGGGTTAGAGTTAACAAGTACTACTTCTATGCCTTCTTCTTTTAATGAACGGCATGCCTGTGTACCAGCATAGTCAAATTCTGCTGCCTGGCCAATTACAATCGGACCTGAACCAATAACTAAAACTTTTTTTATACTATTATCTCTTGGCATTATTTATTATCCTCCATCATTTTTATGAATCTGTCAAATAAGAAGTCTGAATCCTTAGGGCCTGCACATGCCTCAGGATGGAACTGTACTGTAAATATATTCTTGTTAACGTATTTTAATCCTTCGATTGTTCCATCATTAACATTTACAAATCCTTTTACTGCTACATTCTCATCAAGACTTTCTTCATCTACAACGTATCCATGGTTCTGTGAAGAAATATAGACTTTATTTGTCTCTAAGTCTTTTACTGGATGATTGGCTCCTCTATGTCCATATTTCATCTTATGTGTCTTTGCTCCTGTTGCCAGTGCCATAAGCTGATGTCCAAGGCATATTGCAAATATTGGAATATCTGTGTTATATAATTTTTTAATTTCTTCGATTATCTCTACACATTCGGCTGGATCGCCAGGTCCGTTAGAAAGCATTATTCCGTCCGGATTAGATGCTATTATCTCTTCTGCTGTTGTGAATGCTGGATAGATTGTTACTTCACAGCCTCGTTTATTAAGTGAACGTGCGATGTTTCTCTTTGCACCGTAGTCAAGAAGTGCTACTTTATATCCGTCACCTTTAAGAATCTGTTTTTCAGAACATGTTACTTTTTTAACTACTCCTGCACATGTATACTTCTTTGTTCTTGCTATTATATCATCAAGATCATAATTCTCATTAGTTGTAATACATCCGTTCATTGTTCCTTTTTCTCTCAAGATCTTTGTAAGTGCTCTTGTGTCAATTCCTGCAATACCTGGAATATCATGTTCTTTTAAGAAATTTTGTATTGTATCTTCACTTCTGAAATTGCTAGGGAGTCTTGATAATTCTCTAACAATATATCCGCTTGGCCAAGGCTTTCCTGATTCCTCGTCTGCGTGACATATTCCATAATTACCAATTAGTGGATAAGTCATAACAACCGCCTGCCCTGCGTATGAAGGGTCAGTTAGTACCTCCAAATATCCTGTCATCGAAGTATTAAATACAATCTCACTTATTACTTCGCGTGTTGATCCAATGCTTTCGCCTGTAAAAACAGTGCCATCTTCTAGTATTAGAAAAGCCTTCATTATACCACCTTTGTTCCCTTTCTTTTTTCTGATGCTGCTTATATGCAATCACCGCTTGTAAATTTGTCTCATCTGAGTTTTTAACAAGTATCGCTGTATATGCGCAAAAAAAAAGACAGAAGTCTTTTAAAATGTGTTAACTTTTTTGTACTCAAATTGTAAAAATTCTACCACAGACCGTAGTATTTTTCAAGTATAAATATTAATTTTTTTTGTATGTACTTATTAAGTTTTTTTCTATGTATTTATTAGTTTGCTTTCTATATATTATATAGGGAGTATACTGTCACATATTTATGCATCATTTTTATGTCATATCGGGCCTTTTTATCTTTTACTCTACTTTTTATATATTTTGTTACATTTTTATGCATTTTTATGTAATTTATTATTATTTAATATCACCAATTTGTCATTATTCTTATTGTCGTCTATTAAATTTTGCACATTGCTTATATTATATCATGTCTTAATTCAGCAACTATTATTAAGCACTATATGTTAAGGATTGTGTTGATAAATTATTATGTGTCCTTAAATTATCCTTTATAACGTGAAGCATATAAGAGATTATTAAGTGAATTCACATTCTTTTGTAAACATTTGTATTTTTTTCAATATTATATAATAAAAATAATATGGTGTTATTATGGATAGTTCTATTAATAATTATGAAGGTTCTTTACGTATTGATGTTACAACTGATAATCTTGTTCCTGTTGCCGGTGCTAATATTCTTGTGTCTTTTTCCGGCGATCCTGATTCTCCGGTTCTCTCAGGAAGTACTAATGTTAATGGGCAAAGTGGTATATTTAAGCTTGCTGCGCCTTCCTTATCTTATAGTCTCTCGCCTTCTTCTGTACAGCCTTATTCTGAATATACTATTAAAGTTAAGGCTGCCGGATTTGTTCCTTATCTGGCATCTGGTGTCGAAATTCTTCCTGATGAGGTAGCTATTCTTCCGGTTGTTCTTGAACGTGATTCTTCTTATTCTCCTGATTTTGAAGTTATCACCGTTCCTGCTCATACTCTTTATGGCGATTATCCTCCAAAAATTGCTGAAAGCGAAATTAAACCGGTTAATGCATCCGGTGAGATTGTATTAAGTCGTGTTGTTGTTCCTGAATATATTATTGTTCATGATGGTGCTCCGTCTGATCCTACTGCTAAGGATTATTATGTCCGATACAGTGATTATATCGCTAATGTTGCAAGCAGCGAGATATATTCTACATGGCCTGATGAAGCTATACGTGCTAATGTTCTTGCTATTATGTCTTTTACTCTTAATAGAGTGTATACAGAATGGTATCGCAACAAAGGTTATGATTTTACAATTACTTCTTCTACTGCTTTTGATCACAAGTGGGTATATGGACGCAATATATTTGAGAATATCTCTCTTATTGTTGATGAACTGTTTGGGTATTATATATCAAGACCTAATGTAAAGCAGCCTATTCTCACTCAATATTGTGATGGACGTAATACTGTATGCCCTAATTGGATGACCTAATATGCCACAGTTTTGCTATGTTGTTATATAAGTATTATATCCCATTCTTCTTAGCCTTCTCTCCATCTTGACTGCATTGTCTAACTTTTTGTATGCTCCTACCTGGACTTTGTACAGCCCGTTTTCATATATTATGAAAGCTGGTATATCTTCCATAAGTAATCTGTTTAACATTGTATCTGCATTAGCCTGATTTTCAAATGCTCCTGTCTGTACTCTGTATATCTCTTCTCTGTCACATATACATTCCATATTATTATCGCTATTGATATTATCAGTATTTTCTTTGTATGCTTCTATTTTTTGTTCTGTTGATGTATTTTTTACATATTCTTCCTGTTTTCTTAATGTCTTAAGTATACCTTTTGCGATTGCATCAGCTGTATCATAGAATTCTTCATCAAAAAGTGCATTATCTTTATCACTGTTAATAAATCCTGCTTCTACAAGTATTGCCGGCATTTTGGTTCTCTTTAGCACTACAAGGTTAGGTCTTATATCTGTTCCAAGATCATTATATCCTACTTTTTTAAGTTCTGCATTTATATTAGCTGCCATTTCTTTTTTTATACCGGCGTTGTCAAATATTAGTGTTGATGTTCCGTTATATTCATTAGGCTTCTCTGACGAATTCCTATGAATACTTATAAAAAAATCTGCACCTGCTTCGTTACCTTTTGTTGCTTTAGTAAATGGTGTTTCATATACATCTGATGTCCTTGTATATACTACATTTATACCATTTTCTTCAAGTATATTACCTACTGCAAGTGCAAGATTTAGTGTATCATCTTTTTCTTTTCTTCCATTGTATACAGCTCCCGGATCATTTCCGCCATGACCCGGGTCGATTACTACTGTATAATTCATTGAGCTACCTCATACTTTTCTTTTATTTAATGTATGAAATTCAGCCAATTATTGTTACTATATGTAATATTTTTCTACTATCTTGCCAGTATTAATGCTGATTTTGGTGGCATAATATAGCTGTCAGTAACTTTTATTCCTTCATCATATACTTTTGTATCATCGGCAATTACTTTGTAACCTTGTGTATCAACTATATTAATTCTATCTGCAGCATTGTATATTATGTAAAGTTCTTTGTATCTGTCTGTTTCTGATAGTGCTTTGATCTTAAATGATACAACGCCTTTTTCTTTTTTTATGAATGTAATATTCTTAGCTATGTCATTACTGTCTGTCATATTAAATCCTGAGAATTCTTTTCTTAATCTTATGAGTCCTTTATAATAGGATGTTAATGTCTCATATTCATTTTTTCTACTCCATGACAGCATATTTATCTCCGGTGATGATTTATAGCTGTTTTCATCGCCTTCTTTTGTTCTTGCAAATTCTTCACCTGCCTGAATGAATGGTGTTCCAAGACTAGTAAATACTATAGCTGCTACAAGTTTGTTGATAGATACAATATATGGATTATATGTTACATAATCACTTTCTTTTTCATCTATCGCACTTAGTATCAGTTTATCATATAGTGTATAGTTATCATGTGCTGATACGTATGTGATTATCTGCTTTGGTGAATGTGCCGGAAAGCCTTTTGTGCCTTTATACCATGCTGTTACTGTATCGCATATCTCATCTTCAAGTTCTTCTCCCTGAACAAATCCTTTTCCTTCTGCTATGAATACGCTTCCTTTTATGGCATCTCGTGAGTTGTCACAAAAGATTGCTATTCCTTCATCTAACTTATCTATATTGGCTTTTACAGCTGGTATCATTCCTTTTTTCATTGGTGACTTTGCTGCTGTCCATGGTTCGCCATATACTAATATTTTCTCTCCATTTGGAAGTTTATTCAGTTTTTTTCTTAAAATATTAAGTGTGTCTGTATCACATAGTCCCATTAAGTCAAATCTAAATCCATCTATATGGTATTCTGTCGCCCAATATAATACTGAATCTATTATATATTTTCTAAACATGCTTCTCTCACTTGCTGTTTCATTACCACATGCTGAACCGTCTGAATATGTATCGTCTTCAAATTGTCTGTAATAGTATCCTGGAAGTGTCTTCTCAAATACTGAATCCAATGAGTATGTGTGGTTATATACAACATCCATTATTACTCCGATTCCTGCATTATGAAGCGCCAGTATCATCTCTTTCATCTCTTTTATTCTTGTTAATGGATTAGTGGCATCTGTTGAATATGAACCTTCCGGTACCATATAGTTAAGTGGATCGTATCCCCAGTTAAACTGACTATTATCGCCTGTTTCATCTATTGATGCAAAATCAAATACCGGTAAAAGATGTACATGTGTTATTCCAAGTTCTTTTAAATATGAAATACAGGTATTTTTACCTTCAAATGTTGTATTTTCTTCTGTAAATGCAAGATATCTGCCTCTGTATTCTTCTCTTACTCCACTATTTTTGTCATAAGAAAAATCTTTTACATGCAGTTCATATATAATAGCATTGTCAGGTCTGTGTTTATAATATGTATCTATGTCAAATCCTTGTGGATTAGTGTCTTTTAGATCTATCACAACACTTTTTTCACCATTAACTGTTACTGCTTTAGAATACATATCTGCTGCTGTAACACTCTTATTGTCTCGTACTATTGTATATGTATAGGCTCTATTTTTACAGTCACCTTCTACTGTTGATGAGAATATGCCTCTATCTCCCGGTGTCATCACTATTGCTTTAGATGCTTCTGAATCTGTGTATTTTTCATATAGATTTAATCTTACTTCATCAGCTTCTGGTGCATGTATTATAAATTGTGTTTTTTCACTTGTATACAATGCTCCAAGCTCACCTTCATAGTGATACTGTTCTTCAAATTCCTTGCTTTCATATCTTTGTTTCATTGCCTTTTTCTCCTTTACAAACTTTCTTTTACAAAATATTATCCCCAGTATTTGTATATCCGTCAGATCTTACAACATATTCCTGATTACCATCTTTGTCCATTCTTACGGTTATTCCATTGTATATGTTTTGATCGTAAAAGTCTAGTGGTTGATACATTAATCTCATATCTTCATCTGTTATTTTCGAAAAGTATTGTTTGTATAGCTAAAGTCCATCTTTTAGATATCTTACGATTTATATATCTACTGTTTCTTATTGTATTTTGTAATTATATAGTCAAGATATAATCTATATATTTTTATTTAAAAAGAGCTTTCTTATATATTCTAAACTCTATTGTGAAACGAAATATATTAAAGTATAATAGTTGGTACTATTATTTTTTATACAGGAGGTACTAATATGAAAAAGCAATATGATGAAGATTATTTTTTGCAATGTTATAAGAAAAATGCCGGACATCCTCTTAAGACGCTTTTAAGTATATACAAAGGAAATTATTATAAATTTTTTCTATCTACTTTTTTCTTTGTTATAAAACATAGTCCGGTATGGGTTCTTCCTATTGTTACTGCAAATCTGATTAACTATGTTACTGCAGGTGATGAGAATACTCCTCATATGATTATGATTAACATTGGTATTATGTTTTTTTTAATTCTTCTTAATATTCCAACTAATTATCTTCATACACGTTTTAGGAGTCTTGCTATCCGTAATGTTGAAGCAGGACTTCGTGGAACTTTGGTCAGAAAATTACAGCAGTTGTCTATCTCTTACCATACTGAGATGCAGTCTGGACGCCTTCAATCTAAAATTATGCGTGATGTTGAAGGTGTTGAAACTCTTTCATCGCAGGTTTTTGTGAGTCTGCTTAATATTATTCTTAATGTTGTTGTTGCTCTTAGTGTAACTATTTTTAAGAGTAAAATCGTATTTATGTTCTTCTTGCTATCTGTTCCGGTTGCTGCACTAACAATAGTGGGATTCAGGAAGAAAATACGATACCGAAATAAAATATTTAGACGTGAAATGGAAGAAACTTCTGCAAAAGTTATGGAGATGGTTGAGCTTATTCCTGTTACAAGGGCTCATGCACTTGAGAAACAAGAGGTTAAAAAAATGACTTCACAACTTAACCAGGTTGCTAAAGAGGGCTATTCTCTTGATATGATTCAGTCTACTTTTGGTTCTGTAAGTTGGGCTGTTTTTCAGATATTCCAGGTTGTATGTCTGGCTTTTACAAGTTATCTTGCTTATAACAAAAAAATACAAGTAGGTGATATTACTCTTTATCAGAGCTATTTCTCTACTGTTGTTAACCAGGTATCTTCTTTTATAACTCTTTTCCCTACTATCTCTAAGGGACTTGAGTCTGTTACATCTATTGGTGAAGTTCTGCTTGCACATGATATTGAAGATAATACCGGCAAAGAAAAGGTTAAAGATGTTAATGGCGAATTTGAGTTTAAAGATGTTGTATTCTCTTATAAAGGTGCTAATCACAATATTATTGATCATCTTAATCTTAAGATTAACAAAGGTGAAACTCTTGCTCTTGTTGGTGAGTCAGGTGCAGGTAAATCTACTATTCTTAATCTCGCAATAGGTTTTAATCTACCTGACTCCGGTACATTGTTAATTGATGGCAAAGATATTACTAAAATCGACTTGCACAGTTATAGAAAGCATCTTGCTGTTGTTCCTCAAAATACTATCCTATTCTCTGGTAGTATCCGTGATAATATTACATATGGTATGTCTGATGTAAGTGATGAACGACTAATGCAGATTATTAAAGATTCTAATCTGAAAGATGTTATTGATTCTCTGCCAGATGGACTTGATACTAAGATTGGTGAACATGGTGGTAAATTGTCTGGTGGTCAGAGGCAACGAATATCCATAGCTAGAGCTCTTATTCGTTCTCCAGAGGTTATTATTCTTGATGAAGCGACTTCCGCTCTTGACAGTATATCTGAGAAACTTATTCAGGAAGCTCTTGATAATCTTACCAAAAACAGAACTACTATTGTCGTTGCTCACAGACTTTCTACTATCCGAAATGCTGACCGAATTGCTGTTATCGATAATGGAAAGTGTATTGAGTATGGAACTTATGATGAGCTTATGGCTCTTAAAGGTGCTTTTTATAAAATGAAAGCTATTCAAAGTTAATCTTTATATAGACATTTAGTACTGCTTAAATATTCAAAAAGTCTAGGTTGTGATTAATATACTCGCAACCTAGACTTTTGTGAATTATCTGTTTTTGTAAAATCTCTTACTTTTGTGAACTATCTACTATTGTCAACTACCCACCACCTAAAGGTAGTGGGTGAAACCTATGACAAACGATGATTTTATATATGAACTACTTACTTTCATAATATGGTTTTACAGGTATTTATCTCTCAAAGTAATCTATATACTCCTGTGCTTCGCTTTCTGAAAGATTATGAACATAGTTCTCTCTAAGACTCATATCAACCGGTTTTTCATCATTTGTATTATTGTATTCTGCAAATACCATTGTCGTATGGGCTTCTGGTTTATTCCAATCATGCCATCCACATCTTTTTATATGATTTCCAATCTTAGAATTAATTATTACTACTTTGGCATATTCTCTCCATGGTCTGCCAAGATACACAGTCTCAGGGTCATTGTCGCTTTCAAATATACAATTATTGAATACAAATCCTATTTTTTCACTTTGAGGTGTGCATGGTGCAGCAACGAAACCTTTTATTATATTATCTCCATTTCGCCCGTCTTCTTCTGTAATATTCTTTCTTGAGAATATATTACAATTTTTAAAATATGCTCTCGCTCCACCGAATATAAAATCTATATCGCCTTCTATATAACAGTCTATATAATACTGATTGCCATTTTTACGTTCACAGTCTGCTTTTGGGCCTTTTCCATTCTTGCCAATACCAGGTTTTTTCGGTGGAAGTGGAGCTGCAAAAAGTGTATCCTGACATCCAATTAACTTACATGAATTAACTCTTATCTCATCACCTTCTGAATATAGTGCTATTGCCTGACCATAATCTCTTCCATTACCAGCAGAATTCTTTATAGTAAGATTATTAAGTGTTACATTATCTGCATCAATTCTAAATGTAGCTGTTCTGAATGTACCATATTCTATTCCATCGCAGTCTTTCTTCTTTGCATAGTCTCCATAAGTTATAATAGTTTTTTCTCTATCTTCACCTGTAATTGTGATGTTGCTTATATCTAGTAAGATCTTTTCTTTATATATTCCATTAGTGATAAAAATTTCTCTATCATTGTTGTATCTAGCTAGTTCTATAGTCTCATTAATTGATTCTGTATCACATTTTGTTTTACCAACGCTTATCATATATATCACCTCTCACAAATGTTGCTCTAATATTCTAACATATATTCTTTATCTTACTGATATTTCAATAAATTTTTAAATATCTTTGCATTTCTTAACTATATGCTAATATTTAATCTTTTAATAACCACTTTTCTCGCTCATCAAATCCTTTGTTTTCAACAAGAATATCTGAGTAAATACCTGACAGTTTATTAAGTTCTGATGCAATCATTCCTGCGAATTCTACTGCACCTTCATATCTTAGATGTGTATTATCTTTCTTTCCTTCCGGGAAGTTTGGATATTCTTTCTCTGCCAGATGCATGAAGTATCTTTTACTTGGTTCGTCTCCGCATTTTGCTATAAACTGTCTGCTTATCTCACACAAGTCTATTACAGGTACATTAAGTTCATCACCAACTTCTTTTATTGCTCTTGGATATTCTCCATGTGTATCTTTAGTTAACTCATGTTCTGATACAAATATCCTTCTATATAATGGTGTTATAAGAACCGGATATGCACTTGCATCTCGTGCAACTTTAATAAATTTTCTAAGATTTTCTTTAAATGTAGTGTCTGGATCTGTATGTCTCTCTTCATCTGGTTTTTCATCATTGTGTCCAAACTGAATAAATAACATATCACCTGCACCAATCTCTTTTTGTATCATATCTAGTCTGTTTTCATCAATGAAGCTTTTAGTGCTTCTTCCATTCTCTGCAAAATTTCTAATCTGAATATCCTTTTTAACATATAATAACATTCCCTGACCTATTCCTGTCTGTGGATAGCTTGAAATGTCATTCTGTTTTACTGTTGAATCTCCTGCCCAAAATATCTTCATATTTTTTCTCCTATTTATATATTTATATTTTATTATTTGCTGTCTGCTACTTAAATTGCTATCTATGCAAAAAAGTGAGGCGCAAATAATACGCCCCACTATAATGCTTTAACTCAAATAATTGGTATTATTCCTTAACAGCACCGATATTAACACCTTTAACAAAGTACTGCTGACAGAAAGGATAGATAATCATGAAAGGAATGATAGCTACCATAACGGCTGAGTTCTTAAGTGTATTCTCTGATACACCTGAAGCTGTTGGTAAATCACTACCTAACATCATTCCACGTAACTTCATCTGGAAGTTATACCACTTACTATCTGTGATATATAATTTGTAGTTTGTATAGTCGTTCCAGAAACCAACGGCAAACATAAGACCGATTGATGCAAGTGCTGCCTTTGATAATGGAAGTACAATCTGGATAAATATTCTCATTGGAGAACATCCATCAATAGCTGCTGCTTCGAATAGTCCCTTAGGAATACCATCGAAGAAGTTTCTCATAAGTACTAAGTTATATACATTAATACTTAATGGGATAAGTACTGCTAACAATGTGTTAGTGAAATGTAACTGTTTGTAAACTAAGTATGTTGGAATCATACCACCGTTAAATAACATTGTGAACAGTAATAAGTTAGCAAATAAATTTCTAAGTGGCATCTCATACTGGATTAATACATAAGCACCAAGTGTTGAGAGTAATAATCCTAAGAATGTACCAGCTAATGTTGTAACAATTGAAATGATAAATGGTCTGTAAAGAGATTCAGTTGTTACAATAATCTTGTATCCTACTAATGAAAATGTCTGTGGTAATAAGTTAAGACCGTAAGCTGTCTTAGCATCAAGTGAGTCAACCAAAACTTTCCAAATAGGAACTATGATAATCAATGAGATAATAACGAAAATAATACCGTTAATAATCTCAAATGGTTTTAATTTTCTTTTTTTAGGTTTATAAACATATCTTTCGTCTATAACTTTGTTTTCTTCCTTCATCATGACACCTCCTATACAATACCTTTACCACGTGTTTTCTTACTAGCGTAGTTACAAACTAAAACTAAGAAACATCCAACTACAGATCTTGCAAGACCTACAGCTGTTGTATAACCAAAGTTTGGTATTGTACCACTGTTAAATGTCTGTGAGTAAATGTATGTAGCAAGAACGTCTGACTGTTCTACAACAATATCATTCATAAGAACGAATACTGATTCGAAAAGGTTCATAACCTTAGCTAAGTTAAGGATTAATACTGTGATAATAGTATTAGCTAAGCTAGGTAATGTGATATATTTCATTCTCTGCCAACGACCAGCACCGTCAATCTGTGCTGCTTCGTAAAGTTCTGGACTGATACCTGCTAATGTAGCCATGAAGATAATTGTTCCCCATCCTGTATCTTTCCAGAGATTTATAACATAATAGACTGGTCTCCACCATGTCTTACTTCCTAAGAAGTAAATGTATGGGCTTTCTGCTGTACCGTCAACTACACCAATTGCTTTAAGAATTGTATTAACAAGACCCTGATCTGTTGGTGCTAAGATTAAGCCAAATACAGAAGCTGTAACAACCCATGACATGAAATGTGGTAAATAAATAAGTGTCTGTGTAAACTTCTTAAATGCCAAATTTACCATTTCGTTCAATAATATTGAGATTATTACTGCCGCAAATGTGTTTAAGATTAATTTAATAATACTAAGTTGTAAAGTGTTATAAAACGCTCTCCAGAAGCCTGCCTTTGAGAACATCTTCGCAAAATTGTCCCATCCTACGAAAACGGGTTCTTTTACACCATTGTAATTGTACCATGCATAGCGTAGGCCAAGCATTGGTAAGTAGTTATTAACAATAATAAATACTAATACTGGTAGAAACATTAAGTAAAACCATCTGTGATTATAGATTCTTGCAGATAAAGGCTTTGAACTTACCTGATTCTTTTTCTTTTTACTCATCGATATTGTCTTCCTTTCATTAAATAAATCATCCCATCGCGAGTCTACTCGCATATGTTTGGAGCTGCGTTAATAATTGGTATGCCGCAGCTCCAAGCTATCATGCTAAGTTCCCAAAGAACCTATTTTGCAAAAACCAATTATTTGTTAAGAGATTTAAGACAATCTTCTACTAAATCTCCAACTTCTTTTTCATATTTTGCCATACCTTCTTCAACTGTCATTGAACCTGTTACAACTTCAGCTACAATATTGGCACGACATGTCCAAATATCACCACTGTTCTGAGCGATTATATCATTTGATACAGCTACGTTAGCAATAACTGAATTCTCATTAAATACTTCGGCAGATTTCTGAGAAACTTCAGGGATTGATTTAGCACCTGGATCTGAATCTACCCATGTATCGATAACGATTGTTGAATCAATGTGGTTCTTTGCGAATAACTTAGTGCTATCTTCAAGTGATGGTAACATATGGAATTCGCCTTCAGCATAATCTTTTGACTTATCGCCCCAAGTAACTGTTTCAGCTTTTGTATCCCAGTGAACACCTTTAACACCATATGTCCATAATGTCTGAACTTCGCCACCATCTAACATTGTTTCGAAGAAGTATTTGTAAACTCCTTCTGGATTCTTACACTGAGTTGTGATAGCCCAAACTGGTGACTGTCTTTCAACATATTTACCAAGTTCTTTAATAGGTTTCATAGCAACTATATCGCCATTCTTACCATTTGCTTCAAGGTTAGTTGATAAGTTGTTAGCCCATGTTCCTGCCCAGTATGTGAATACACCGAACTGATCATCATAGAATTTTGTACGACAATCTGATGTCTTATTAGTAACTGCTGTTGGATCGATAAGACCTTCTGTATATGCATCCTGAAGTCTCTGAAGAGCTTCTTTCATTGCATCTTCTGTAAATCCATCAACGTATTTACCATCTTTTTCATAGAAGTCTGGGTATGCATCCTGATAGAATTCAGGTAAGTAGTTTGTATATGGAGCTTCTTTACTGATTAAACCAGCAGCTGAAACTGCATATGTACCTTTAACTTCTTTGAATTTTCTTAACATATCAATATATTCATCATATGTTGTAGGAACTTCTGCGATTCCACAATCGTCTAACCACTGCTGTTTTACATAAGTAACACATCCGTTACCACGTGTAGCTGACATACCGAATAATCCTTTTATGTCCTCATCATCAATGTAAAGGCAGTCAACGAATCTTTCATCAACACGTCCTGAAGCTTTTAAATCTGAATTTTCCCAAGCATCTGACATATCCCAAAGCACACCCTGTTTAGCGTATGACTGATAATATGTAGCTGGAATAATTACAACGTCTGGCCACTCGCCACCTGTAATTGTCTGCTGAAGTACATCTGAATATGAAGAATGGTCTGGCTGAATAAATTGAATATCAAGACCAAGTGCAGCTTCAAGAGCTGACTCGAACTGTGCACGTCCGTTATCTTCTGTCATTACTGTACCATCACACATAACTGTGATTTTTGAAGGTTTCTCAACATCTGATTTTGCATTATCTTTGCTATCTGATGATGTTGTTCCATCTTCTTTTGTCTGTGCATCAGCTTTTGAATCTGAATTTGATGTATCTTTGCTTCCGCAAGCCATCATACTAACTGCTAATGTAGCAATTAAACTAGCTGATAAAACTTTTTTAGTTGTTTTTCTCATAAGGTAAAACCCTCCTTTAAAATGTTCCCCCTGGTACACTTCCTTTTTACACCAGCGAATTGTCTTTGTTGAATTTTGTTTCATTCGACCCTTTTAATATACCATGCTTTAGTTATTTTTAACAAGATACAATTTTTATTTTATGTGTGCATTTTTTACGAACATTGCTAGAATCCATATATTATGCGTCTTTCAGAAATTTTATTTTTTAGTAAGCGCTTACATTTTGTGGTAGCGCTTACAAATAATTCCTTTTTTTCACTTTGTGCATTTCTTAAGGTATTTTTGTCTTCCATCCCTTTAATGCTTGCGTTTTGTAGCTTTTTTTGATAGTATAATCAAGTGGTTATACATTTTTGCGTTTTATACATTTTTCACAAGGAGGAAAACAAAATTGACAATAAATCATAAAAAAATCACTCATAAAACTAACAATACTCCTAGTTTTATGTTCAGACTTGTAATGTCATATAGTGTAATATTAGTAATAATACTGATTATGGGTGTATATTTATATAGCATCGGCATAGATGATTCAAAACAGACTCAATATTCCCAAAACAAGCTTGCTCTCGAATCATGTGTTGACAATATTGACACAACTTTAAACAATATGGCTATCTTTACTTCGCAAATTGCACAAAGTTCCAACATACTGCGTTTGAGTAATATGAGCACTGACAATACCAATTTCATTATGACTGGATATAATTCCATGGAAACTCTCAGCAATCAAAGGCCTACTGAGATGCTTCTTCCTATAATGAGATATTATGTATACCTGCCCAATTCATCATATTGCCTGTCATCTTCTATTTTCTGTACCGACAGAAATTATTATCTTGACACACAAAATGCTTCTGAAAATTATATGAAAGCGTGGGCATCTATACACACTAATACTTCATTATATATGAAACTCGTTAATATATCAGAATATGTTCCTAAGGCTAACAATACATATTTGTATATGGTCCCATTATCAACATATACTTTATCTAAGAATTATAATTCAGTGGCATGTTTTCAATTCTCTGAAAACACTCTTTCTTCTTTTTTTACTCCACTGTCGCTCTATGATTCAGGTTTTGTTATAGTAACTGATGATAATGGTAATGAATTATTCTCTGTTAAAGGGAAAAATTCTTCTGATTATAATATTGATGATATTCGAAACAAGGCTGAAAAAAATTCCTATTCAGAATATTCTATCGATGATGATAATATGTTCATAACATCTGTATCTTCTGAATCTAATGGTTGGTCCTACTATCTTGTTCAGCCATATAATGCAGCTTTCAGCACACTTGTAACATATAAGAACACTTTTACTTTTATTACCGGCATTGCATTCCTTGTTGGACTTATAATCATCCTTATTTCTTCTATTAAAAATGCAAAACCAATGATTGAGTTAAACAGTGAGTTGAATGAGACAAAAAAGCAACATACTTCATTACAGACAGAGCTTGAACATCAACGTCCTATTATATTTTCTTCTTATATAGAGAGAATCATGCTTGGTAAAGTCTATTCTAGTGAGGAATTGAACTATATTGCTAACTTTCTTGGTATTGAACAGACTGATAAAAAATTTTTTGTATTATATATGAGTGTATATAACAATCCTGATGATATGTTCTCTGAAGATATCATTACAGGCGAAATAGAAGCTGATGAAACTTCTGCATTAAATGAGCGTTATGAACTTATTAAAAGCCATATTTATCAACATTTTGGTGATGATACACTCATATATATGCCTCATAATGATGCTTATGCAATTCTTTTAAGATGTAACAACGATATAAATATTGATAATTGTTATTCTGATATCGTATCGCATTTTAATGATCTTCACGAAGAATTGCTTAATGATAATTCTATCTGGATATATGGCGGTATTGGTAATCGTAATGCTGATATAAGATATACCTGGAAGTCATATCAGCAGGCAAGAGAAGCTATTCAATATACAGGTAAGGATAACATAATACAGCCTTATAGAACAATTAAGAAGAATAAGACAACCTATTATTTTCCTTTGGAACTTGCTTCACAACTTACTACTTATATTAATAATGGTAATTCTGATCAGGCTACTGAGATCTTCAGCCTTTTGTACAAGGAGAATTTTGTTGATCGTGCTCTACCTGTTCATGTTGTTAAATGGTTCTTCTCTGACCTTAGAAACGTTCTATTAAAAGCAAGATTTGCTATCAAACAGAATAATGACAATCAGAATACACTTGAAATCATTGACAGGATGTTTGAAGAACATAAGACTTTTGAACTTTTAAAAGAAATTACTAATATGCTATGCAAACTAAATGATACAAAACCTGAAGGCAACCAGCTTATATCAACAATAAAAGGTTACATTCGTGAGAATTACAAAGATGCGTCTCTATGTCTTAGTAAAATCTCTGATGAATTCAACATATCTGAAAGCTATTTTTCTTATCTGTTTAAGGCTGAAACTAATCAGAACTTTTCAGAGTATCTTGAAAACATACGAATGGAACAAGCTGTTGAACTTCTAAAAAACAGTAGTATTAATATATCTGATATATATATGGAACTTGGTTATAATAATGCTAACAGTTTTAGACGTGCATTTAAAAAAGTATATGGCATCTCACCTAAAACTATGCGTGATGCAAAATCTACTGAAATATCGCAGTAGTGACAATCAAATATTTTGTATAGACTATTATATAAGTAAGAATAACTAGATTAAAGTATATTCACTATAGCCGGTTCAAAACAGTCATACAAATAAAATGACCTCATATCTTATTAAAAAAGTATATGAGGTCATTTTTATGAATCCAATTATAAATGGTGCATGTTATATTCGTGTATCAACTGATGAACAGGCTGAATATTCACCATCTGCACAAAAACGTGCAATATTTATGTATGCTAAATCACATAACATAAATATTGCACCCTGTTATATTTTCTCTGATGAAGGTGTAAGTGGCAGAAATGCTGAAAAAAGGCCTGCTTTTCAAGCTATGATAAAATGTGCACGCTGTAAACCTTCTCCATTCAGTGTTATTCTCGTTCACAAATTCGATCGTTTCAGTCGTTCGAGAGAAGATAGTATTGTATACAAATCTCTCCTTAAACGTGAATGTGATATACGGGTAATCTCTGTAACTGAACCTGTGGAAAATGATAAATTTTCAATTATACTTGAAGCTTTTCTTGAAGCAATGGCTGAATATTATTCTGTTAATCTTGGCGAAGAAGTAAAAAAAGGGATGACTGAAAAAGCATATCGGGGTGGTTTTCAAACCCGACCACCTTATGGATATAATATAATCCAATCAGGAAGGCCACCTGTAATTAATGAAGCTGAAGCTAATGTCATCAGAATGATATTTGATATGAGAAGTTCACAAATGACTTATCGTGATATAGGTGACTTTTTATATCAAAGCAACATAAAAACTCGCAAAGGCAATCTCTTTACACGAAAAAGCATATCTTATATTCTAAAGAATCCTATATATTGTGGATACCTTACATGGAATTGTGGAGATGAAATTATTATTCGTAAATCAGATGAGATATCTCCTATAATTACATTAGAACTATTCACAAAAGTAAACCCTTGGTTTTCTACTTCTTGATTATCTTTTTACTACTCTCACAATCAATCTGTGGAAGCTTATCGCCAAGTCCAGCTTGTAATTATGATCCATTAGGATATTTTTAGTATATCTAGCTTATAAAATCACTGTGTCAAATCGTACAAATCTTAATAGTTAACTATTACAATGTCTTGGCATATTCGGTTGACCCAATGGGGCTCAAAATCTCTTGCTGATAAAGGTTATAGTGCTATTGAGATTCTTCGCTATTACTACGGCGACTCTGTATATATAAATAGTGCAGATGAGATCTCTGGAATTCCTGCTTCATGGCCTGGTTATGAACTTGATATTGGTTCTTCAGGAAGCAAGGTTGCTTTTCTTCAAGAGGAGCTTAATGCTATAAGTCATAACTATCCTGCCATTCCAACTGTCGATGTTGATGGAATATATGGTGAAAATACTGCTGATGCTGTTATGACTTTTCAAAGAATATTTAATCTTCCTCAGACAGGAGTCACTGATTACAGCACATGGTATAAAATATCTCAAATCTATGTTGGTGTTACTCAAATTGCTGAACTTGTCTGATTTTACTCATTTAACAAGTTAGATAGCTTACTAAAGATATCATGCCATGATACTCCATTAATCATATCAGCGCTTATTGACATTGCGCCTTCCATAGAAAGCTTATTAACCTGTCCCTCTTTTTTTGTATAAGTATATTCAAGCTCATAACTATACTTGTCAACATATACAGTAATATCACACTCTGAAAATGATCTGTCTGATGAAGTGTCGATTATATCTAATCTACATTCTTTATCAAATATTGTATATGGCACAGACATTCCAACCAATCCTAATTCTCTGTCAATATACAATTCTATATCATACTGTTCATTTTTCAGAGTGTAGATATCAACTGTCACCTTCTTATTGTTAATCTCTATCTGTCTGCTATCGCCACATGACACTTCTAATGTCTTTATACTGTCTATAAATTGTTCATAGTACTGCTTATAATACTCACTCCGATTAAATATCATGTCTAACAGACTATCATTATCATTAGATATACCAACATTATAATTTGCAAGAATACTTTTTAACGTACTATCGTCAATAGCATACAATCCACCAAGTCTCTTACCTGTATCTGCAATCAGATTTTCTCCATCTATGTATGTCTCAATGTTAATAAAATTAACGCCCATGATTCCACCATGTATATCAATCGATGCTTCCTTTTTGCTATAATCTATTATAGAATCAATAGAACCTGTAAATCGTGTCGAAATCTTACTTATTGCCGGATTATCTGTATCTTTCATCTCAAAATAAAACTTTTTATCAAAAATCTTGTCTGTATCTGTTTCATATACTTTTGATATGTTCTTAAATGATTTTATCACAGATAGTTCCACATAGTACTTTGGCGATACTGTTCTTAATATTAAAGCTCTGTTAAGATACAAAATCGCAACAAGCAACACTATACTTGCTATTACTATCGCTACTTTCTTTCCTAATCTAACTTTTCCTATCTTTTTTTGCATTTTGTTTTGCTTCGACATGTTTATCTACACTCTCCTGATTTATTCTATCTTCTATTTTGCTTTGACACTTTTATCTATGCACTCTTTTATTTTTCTGTAATTCTCTCATACTTTGTAAAAGTATAACATAGATCAAAATATGTCTGCTCATCACTTTCTTCAGTTATCTTCCATTCACTATCTCTATCAAGATTAGGCATATGTCTGTCTGCAAAATACTCAAAATCTATCTTTGTAATGTGTGCTACATCACAATATGGCAAAAACTGCTCATATATACTTGCACCACCAACCACATACACATCTTCGCTTCTATACTTTTTAACTTCGTTAAGCACTTCTTCAACACTATTAAGAACCAAAGCATCTTTTACTTGCAATTCTCTATCTTCTGACAATATTATATTCTTCCTGTTCTCTAGTGGGCGTTTTCCTGGAAATGTTGCTAATGTCTTTCTTCCAAGTATAATTACTTTTCCTTCTGTCTCTTGTCTAAAAAGCTTCATATCATTAGGAATACTTACAAGAAGATGTCCATCCCTCCCAATTGCCCAATTATTATCAACTGCTGCTATTATATTCATTTTTAAACTTCCTCCACATTATACTTTACTATATTCATGCTTTCTAACTGTTTAGTTAAGAGTATAGTATACTTTTAGCTTTTTTACAATTTTTTATTTTTCTTTCAACTGTTACAGTTTATGCTATCTTTTTCATTTCTTCTCTTTCACGCCTTCTTTTTCATTTATTCACTTTAATATCCCATTATGTCCTTTTGCATCCTTTATTTCATCTATCTAATATTTACATTTTCTGGCATATATATTATTATTAAAGAAACTCTATTAACAAAAATAGGATAAACACATTTGTTAGTCACTATTTTATCACTACTACAATAACCATTATAAGAATAAAGGAGATTATTATGAAGACTTTACGCAGTTTTTTTAACTGTATACTTACACTCATTGTTGCATTTGCCCTATGTACTGACATACTCTTTCTTGGTCTTTCTATAGGAATACTTAACGAGAAAAAAATCTATAAAGCCATGGACGCATGTCATATCTATGATATTGTATATGATGATTTTTTTGAAAATACCAATACTGATAGTAATGGACCAAATCTCAAAGATGTTGTTGATAAAGATACCGTAAAAAACATTTTAAACAATGTTGTTCATTATATCTATACATCAGAATTAAATGAAACGGATCTTTCTGACAGTATTAACGTATTCGTTGATGCATATTCGCAGACTGTATCTGACTCTTTTTCAACTTATCTTAATGACTATTTTGATGCATTAAAAAAGAAGAATTATAATTTTAATTCTGATATTGTACTCAATACCAGCGAGGAAGACTTTTGTATAAATACACTTGGTCTTAATCTTAACGAATACATAAGCAATATCTATTCGGCATGTGGCAACGATTCTAAGATATTTGCATCTATTGCTGATGATACTAAGAAGCAGCTTCTAGATACAGCTAAGTCTAGCATTGATTCTGAAGTGAATAAAGCAAAAATTGAACTCAACGAACAATTATCAGACAGTTCACTTAATAATCTTAATCAATCAGATGAATTAGTAGGCATATCTACTGCTTTTAAATGGTTAAAACACAATATGCTATTTTTGCGTATATCAGCCACAATCAGCATGGTATTTTGTATCCTGATTATGTATCTTATGTATTCTCAGGGCGAAAAATACAAACTTTTTTCCAAGATTGGAATTGCATTACTATTAAATATATCATTCTATAGTCTGTTTTTATATGCTTCTAAGATAGTTGTCAATTCTTCTCAAAATAACGAAGCTGATTATATCTATGATTTTTTAAATGCCATATATAATCTTTTCGCCGGGCCATTTATATTCCTTACAATATGTTGCGGACTTATAATGATATTCTGTTACATTATGTGGGCTATCTGTAGAAAAATAAACCGTAAAGTAACCTATTAATCAAACACAAATTTAAAACCACAAACTAAAATATAAAATTAAACATAAACTAAATCGAGTAGGAGGCGGTGACTAACCGCCGTCCTCTCACAGCACCGTACGTACCGTTCGGTATACGGCGCTTTCAATAGTTGACGTGCACAGACTGATAAATAGTGGCTAAATCATAAAAGCCACTATTTATCAGTCTTTCTTTTGTCATTGCCATGTTTACTGCAATTGTATGTGTTGCGAACCAATATCCACGTCGGGTATTACCCGCTTGCATTGCCAAGTCTTCGGGTACTCCCATCTTGATAAGGTTACGTACCTTCGTCCTTGGTTTCTTCCACTGTTTCCATATACTCATACGTATTCTGTGATAGAGCCATCCGTTGATGTTGCAGATGTCATCTATGTTGTTCTTCATACTTGCAATTTCGTAGTAGTTAAGCCATCCCCTCGCATACACCTTGATTTGCCAAAAGAATAGTGCTTCGTTATGTCCAGTTACAATTCGTCCCTTAATTTTTTTCTCATTCGAAAGCCCGAGATTATCTTCAAGAAATTTTCTTATTCTATACTCACTCCAAACACAATCTCCATACTCATCCTCTGCCAAACGTTCTTCTCTACTTTCAGCAATTCCCGTAGCTATATTCTCCATAAAATAGTCCATATCTAAATCAAGAATCTTCATTTGACTCTCCTGTCTAAGTAACATCCACTTTCAAATCCACACTGTTTCCAAAAGAATTCACTTTCTTCTCCCGATGGTTCCAAATGCACTTCTCCACAATAGTCTTTCAAGAAATAAGCAATTATTTTTTTACCAAGCCCTCTTTTTCGATATGTTTTAAAAACCTCGAATAATGCAATCATCATTTTTTCTTTACTCTCATTTAAAAAGTAATAATTAATTAATGCCATCATTCTTCCGTTTTCACCTCCCGTAGTATCGCATTCTCCAAAATGTCTAATTATACCAACTCATGAATCTCTTCCTGTAACTTTTCAAGAAACATAAGAATCTCTTCAAATTCTGGTATATTTCCATATATCATATTCTTCATTGCCTGATAGTCCTCCTGCAAAGCATTAAGTACCGTTTTCCTTGGCAGAAGTTCAATACTACTCAAGGTTGCCGTTTCATAATGAGCGCCCTTTGCATAATAAAACTTTTGCTTAAAAGCAACATCTTTTTCCAGCAATTCTTTTCTTCTAAATGCACTTTCTTTTACCCATGAATTACCAAGATTATACACATCATATAAATGCCTTGCATATCTGGCAGGTAATGTTTTTCTTTCCGGAAAATTTGCAATTTTATGTAATATGGTAAGTTTTTCCCAAAATGTCCTCTCAACATCAACAGTCAGAACTGTTGTCTCTTTTTGCGAAAATATATCCGGATATTTTTCGGCTGCAAATGGAGTTACTATTGTCTCATGAGATGGCATCCATTCTGCCAATGGACCAATTTCTAATCTTACGCAGGAACGCAAATACTCTGCTTCAAATATTTGTGGATAATAAAAATTGACCACCATCTCATCTTCTGTATCAACTGAAATCCATTCTCCATCCCCAAGTTTTTCTTTCATTTCTACATTCAACTGGGGAATCAACTCCTCTTTATAAAATTTAGCTGCTTCTGAATTGATTTGTTTGTTAAATAAATCCTGCTTGGTTTTTGACCTTTCTTCCCAAGGATTTACCTCGTCATTAATGATTTTTCTCCAATCCAAAATCAAATCTATATCCTCGGAAAATCTTTCGATAACATGGTACGATTTAGATAAACTTGTACCACCCTTGAAAACAAATGCATTTTTATACTTACACTCGTGAAACAGATGATCCAGCATAAAACACACCCAAAAATCTTTCTCTATTACATTGGGCTGCATTCCCATCGAAATTGCAGTAGCCTGAAACAACTCTGTTCTATCCTTTATCTGTAACTTAGCAACTTCTTTCATTATTCAGCACACACCTTTCTGATTACTGCATATATCCATTCACTTACACCTGTTGCTTCCTCTAACATCTTTTTCTTCTCTTCTTCAGGCAATCTATTTCTCAAACTCACGATAATACCATCATCAATCCGCTCTTTCCCCAAAGTCTTTAAAGCCTCAACGACCAAAGTAGTTGTCTCAGACATAAATGATATCTCTCTGTTTGCACGATGTTTAAAAGATAGTGTAATATTATCCCATGAAAATTTTCTATAAGGTCCATCACTGATATAGGACCAGACAACCGGAACCTGTGTGGATAACCCCAGCTTATTTAATGCGACATCTCCGCATGGAGCAATGGTCCAACGAAAACTTCTGGCAATGGCATATGCTATCGCATCGGGATTTGCAGGAATATACTCTTTAAGCAACTTACTATATGCTGGTTTTTCATACACCCCATCTATAATTCTTCGTATATTCTTTTCTTCAACTTGTCTTCCCAAACATTTTCTTACAGTTGTTGTTGTCGCAATATCCGTAAAATCTGATGTAAGAAAAACCGTTCCTGGTTCAGCTAATTCTATTCTCTTCTTTACTTCCGTATAAATGCCACTTGCCATAAAATCACGCTCCTTTTTTTGTCACGATTATTATATAATTTTCGTGACATTTTTTCAACTGATTTTTCATAAAACACATTATTAACATCTTGATTTTTACTATTGACAGCTAATTGTAATGCTCTGATATAACTGTTCAATCATATCATAGTTTTCATGATTACCCTGTATCCACAATGTTGTATACTTCTTCTCAGCAAAATTCTTGCAATTATAGATAAACGTTTTATCCTTTGCCCAGCAAAGCCCCCCGATAATATTTTCAGTTCCAATAGCGTTCAATCATTCTTTCCATATTTGCACGTCCAACAGGATTAGCTGTATGGATTCTAATTGGATAGAATATTTCTCTTTCTGCTAAGTAATCGAGGATTTTTATCGCATCACCACCGTACAATACCTCAATCTCACCACCAGCAGCCTCAATTTCTTCTATTAAGTTAATTGTCTCTTCAACAGACTTAGTGCCTTCATATCCTGAAGGCACTGGTCTAATGTCATCAACCCATATTTTTATTTTCATACCTGAATATAAGTTCATCTCAAAACCTCTTATGCCAATGCAAGTTCTTGTCTACTCTTTACAAAATAGTAGATTGTTGTAATAGGAAAAATTACAAATTCAAAAACAAGAATTGCAGCTAAAATCATCGTTCCAATTGAAGCCTTAATTGCATTCCATGTAAATGCAAGAGCCCAAAAAACAGAGTCACCTTCTGATAATGATAATGCCATTCCAGAAAATACAGCTGCTCCCACTGTATATGCTAATGCTGATACCTTGTTACCAGACTTTGTAAATGCTGCAATAAGAGCACTTACCATCCATGAACCGAATAACCAGATTACCACACTTTCAGCTATATTTGCATCAGCGATCCCAACATAAGCTCCGAATACTGCAAAGATTACATTAACAATAATCAACTGAATCTTTCTAACCTTCCATGCATGTGCGTAAAACATAATCCTTTTCCTCCGATATCCTTTTTCATTTATTGGCAATTGTTATTGCCTTTTTGATGAATTAATAATAACTCGAATAAGGTAATTGCTTTTCAGGAGAAGTTTACATCATGTAATATAAAAACGGGCAGACTTGCAGCCTGCCCATGCTATTAAACCGATTTTGTATAATTACATCCCGGAAATCCTGTACATCCTAAAAATCGTCCAAATTTTCCATTTCTCTCAACTAATGGCTTCCCACATTTAGGACAAACTTGACTATCGGTATTCTCCTGTTTTGAATTGCTATCTTTGGTCGATGCATTGGTAATTGATTCTTTATCTTGGCTCGAAAACACACTAAAGTCTAATAACTCTTTTTCTACAGTGATCCCTAGCATTTCATCAATGTCTTTTTCCAAGATAATTTCCTTTATATATTCTCTGGCTACTCTGACTGGTTTACACATCCATACATTTTTATCACCGATCATATAAAAACGAAACTTTGCTCTTGTTGCTGCCACATTCACTATGTTTTTGTTTACCCAATTAGCGGCACCAGTCGAATTGCTGTCGCATCCTAACAAGAATATAACTTCATCTGTTCCCTGACCTTGAAAAGTATGTACAGTACCTACATTGTTACCGTCTAACCACTTCTTTACCCTTGGTTCTTGTCTATATAGAGATGATTTACGAATCATATCAATCATTCCTGCCTTTACAGATGTAAAAGGAGTAATAATGAATAACTTTGGAATATCTCCTGAGTCCTTTTTAAACTTCGCCTCTAAAAGCTTAATTACTATTTCTCCCTGTGCTTTTACAAAATGATCTTTTGTCCCAGAATTTTCGCTTCCGTTTACATCAATCCAACAGCTCTTATCAAGAATAAAGCTCTTAACACGTTCTTCTTTTGGTGCACCTGTTTGATACTTCATGGTACAATCATAAGAAAGTTTATTTGATATTGTATACATCGGGTCTATACACCTTCTATGCACTAGCAAAGGACAACCTACCCATTCTCTCTCTTCATCTTCTCCCAGATAAGTTCCATAAGGATTAATGTAATCAGCAAATCCTTGTACAGATATTTTCTTGTCTTTATAACTAGCTAATAGCTTTGAGGACATTAATTGCTTAATCATATCCGCCTCAGCTGTAACAACAGGCTCTATCTGTTTAGGATCTCCAACAATAACAGCTTTTCTGCATCTAAACATAGCTCCTACTGCCATTTGTGGTTGAGCTTGACCTGACTCATCTACAATCAATGTGCCTAAAACACCACTTTTTGCAATATCGCCTAAAAATGTCTGTGCAGATGCAAAGGTAGTAGAAATGACTGGCGTAAGCAAAAATATACTCTGAAGCATATATGGCATTGCAGACTTACGGTCTGCAGATTTCATACGTTCACCACAATCGTCAAACATATTCCACGCTATCATTAAATTAATGATATTCTGTCGCATACATTTTGAAGATATTACAAACTCCTTATGGAGCTTACATGCATATAAGAATAATTTTTCTCTTTCCCTATTGTATTCTGCAGTAAACCAAGGATTAGTAACCTGTGCCTTCGTTGACTGTTCTATATCAAGCGAAACATACTTCCTCATGAATTCAATATCTATTGGTGTCATTTTCTTCTCACCATGCGAATATTGTGCTAATTTAGTCTGATATTCTTGCAAACGTATTACACTACTTTTTTTCGATTCAATATCGTTTAACTCACTTTTCAAAGAACAAATAATTTCTTTCTTCTCTTTAATTAGAGCATCTCTAATAGATGTATCCTTTCGTTTCGCAAACAACCCCTTTGGTCTACTCTCTTCTAATTCCATGAGTTCTCTTTGCTCTAATTTAATCTTTTCAGAAAGATCTTGCATTTTTCCGTCAATATCATATATATACTGTGATAGTTGTTCTGTTGTAACATCCTGCAAATCTGAAGGAATCGTTTTTGATAACGCGCATATTTCTTCTAATTCTTTGCGCATTCTCTCCACCAAAGCATATTGCTGCAAGAATTGCTTTCTAACTTCTACAAATTTCACTTTGTGGTGTTCTCGGATATCGTTTGATTTATACTCTTCGACATAAGGCTTAAGTACAGCATTACAATATTTTCTTATATTCGATCGTTTTCCAAATGGTGCAGACACTAGTCCCCAACAGTCAGTTGTTTCAAGGAGTTTATTTGCATAGCGTGTAAAGTAAATATCCTTTTCTTCTCTACTTTTCCCGTACATTGTTATAGTTTCAATATCATCAGTTTGCTCTATGTCAAAAAGATTCTGAACCTCTTGCAATCCAATTCTCACATCTTCATCATCAGAAGAAGATGATTCTAAGCTCTCTAAAATATCCTTTCCCTTTGGAAGATCTATTGTTATGTTCTCTACTGCCGCATTGTTGCATGAAGCGACTAACATACTATAATTATTAATTCCGTCCTTCTTTATAGAATAGTACGCTGGAGCAAATTGATAATATGATTTTCCATACGCCTCCAATGGTCCTTGCGCAAAAGCATGTCTCTCAAAAAGTATATCTGGATCAGTTCCATTTTCAGCCAATAATCTTGCTCGTTCAACGATGTTGCTAGCCACAATCTCTTTTAGCAACGTAGTCTTACCAGTTCCAGGAGGACCATTTACAGAGAAAATTGGAGTATCGTCATTCTGTTGAATCGCAATGTTTACAGCCACTTGCTGCATAAGTGCTGGCATGAATTTAGCTGGCCACTTTCCCATTGGCGCCTTTGATACATTAAGGATATTTTCAAAGAAGACTCGCATACTCTCCATTTGTTCGTTAGGTGAAATAATTGTACGCGACAACACTTCCATTCCTTTTGTTTTCTCATACCCGGACAAAATATATTCAATTACCTTTGCTTCATATACACTTTTATCACCAAATGAGTCCGTACTGATTAGATTTGATAACTGCATAATATCATTCAGAAAAAAACTTTTTCCCAAATCAGAATAATCCGCTGGTTCCTCGTCATTATCCCTAGCTTCTTCATTTAAGTAACGATTATATTCCAGAAAGCCTAGCTTATCCCGCGTTACATCAGAAAATACAGACTTAATATATTCCTTGTATATTTTTTCATAAATCGATGATAAAAACTGCGAAACATTTTGATCTTGCAATTTTTCATTAATGTCTGAAAGAATCATGTCATATTCTTCTTTATCCAAATAGAAATCATGATTCTTCTGAGCCTTAGACTTTTCCCATACAGAAATAGCCCATAAAATAGGAGAAAGCTGGAATGAATCTTGAATATATCCCCCTTCTGTATCTGTTTTAAAAGAACACCAAGCTATAGCACTTTTCTTTGGGTATGCAAATTCTGGAGACTCTTCTCTTTTGTCGATATACTTTTCAAGATATTCAACAATTGTATTTCGTTCAATTCTTCCAATACAATAATAAAGTTCTCCTCCTATAGATTGATAATTTAAATACCTCTCTTGATCTTGCTCTAATTGCTTTTCCACACTGAGATAAGGTGAACCCAAATCAATAAATATCTCAATCTTATCCTCACTGGTCTCCTCACCTCTATCAATTTTTTCCATTATCTTCTTATTCTCTGAACTTTGTTCTGGAATATCTGTTTGACCAAGAAATTCTATCATCTTCCAATAATCCAAAATTTCAAGAACCTGATTTTTCTTTACTTTATCCATCTATCATCACTCCATATAAATATAAAAAAGAATTTAAATTGTAGCTTCTTTATATACTATATATTATTGATTCTTATTACATCTTATATCATGTATTGCAACCTATTAATGCTCTTTTGATTCTATGCAATACCGACTTTACTTATATCTGCTCATAGATCTCTACTGGCACATAAGCTTTTACTTCTATACCAGCTTCTGTATACTCTTCACTTAAAAGCTGACCATACTTTCTAATAAGTTGTATCTTACCAGCTTTATCATACGGATATACTCTCTCAATATATATCTTCTGATTACGAAGTATCTCTTCGACCTGGTTCATAAGTTCATTAACACCATCACCATTCTTTGCCGAGATCTGTAATGTCTTTTCTGCTTTAAAATCTCTCAATATAGGTGTCTCTTCAAGCTTATCAAGCTTATTAAATGCAGTTATTATAGGTTTATCTTCAACGCCTAATTTCTCTAATGTCTCATATACTATATGCATCTGAGTATCCATCTGTGGATTAGATGAATCTACAACATGAATTATAAGATCACTAAACTTAGCTTCTTCAAGTGTACTTCTAAAAGCATCAATAAGATGATGTGGAAGCTTTCTTATAAAACCAACTGTATCTGTAATAAGTATCTTTTGACCACTTTCAAGTGTAAGATTGCGTGTTGTAGGATCAAGAGTTGCAAAAAGTTTATCTTCTTCAAGAACACCTGCATCTGTCAGTCTGTTAAGAAGTGTTGACTTACCTGCATTAGTATAACCTACTATACATACAACAGGTGTCGGATTCTTACTTCTCTGGCTTCTAAGTACTTCTCTATGCTGCTTAACATCAGCTAATTCTCTGTTAAGCTGTGCAATACGATCTTTTATAAGTCGTCTGTCCATCTCAAGTTTCTTCTCACCTGGTCCTCTTGTTCCAATACCACCGCCAAGTCTTGAAAGAGAACTTCTAAGACCGATAAGTCTTGCTGAACGATATTTTAGCTGAGCAAGCTCAACTTGTATCTTACCTTCACTTGTTGATGCATGTTTTGCAAAAATATCAAGAATAATCAATGTTCTGTCAACAACTTTCATATCAAGAGAATCTTCAAGATTCTTAAGCTGTGCCGGTGAAAGTTCATCATCACATACAATTCCTGTTGCACCAGTCTGCATTGCCAACTCTTTTATCTCTTCTATTTTACCTGTTCCAACATAGAATCCTGGATGTATAGACTCTCTATTCTGTATAATAATTCCAACTGTCTTAGCACCTGCAGTCTTAACAAGTTCACGAAGTTCATCTATTGATTCCTCAGTATCATCATTCTCATTAAGGCATACTCCAACAAGAATAACTTTTTCCTCTACTTCCTTTGTTTCATATATCTCTGCCATCTGTTATCCTTTCACTTATCTATTTGCCAGATAAGAATTCCAACTCATGTTTTGCGACTTCATTATCAGGATATTTGTTAAGCACATCGTTGAATTTTATCGCCGCCATCGAAAAATCCTGCTTATATTCATAAGCAACTGCCATATTTATAAGAAGAGTCTCATCATCTTCATAATCTGTAAGTCCCTGCTCAAAACATGAAATTGCTTTATCATAATTAGCCTGTCTAAAATAACACTGTCCAAGTGCATTATATGCTTCTGCACTCTTTCCATTTTCTGAAGCTATAACTTCCAAAAGTGCAGGCTCTGCTTTTTGATATTCGGCTTTTTGCATATATACAACACCAAGAAGATATGATGCTTCTATACTTCCGGCTTCTCTTGCCTGAGTAAGTTCTGTAACACACTTATCCATGTCATTAAGAATATAATAAGTCTTACCTTTGTTATAATATCCTTTGGCATCATCTGCATTAATTGATAAAGTACCTTTTATCATCTGTATCGACTCATCTTCATATCCTGCATCTTTAAGTGCACAATATATTCCATAATAAGTATCATAATCATTCTTATCAAGATCAATTACACTTTTAAAATCTTCCATTGCTTTTGTAATATCGCCTTTTGCAAGATAAGTCTTACCACGTTCAAAATATTCATTCTTCTGCTTATATCCGACTTCAATAAGTATACCATAAGTCTTAATAGCATCATCATACTTGCCAAGCATACATTCAGCCTTCGCTCTGTAATTAAGTGCGTCCTTTTCAAGATCTGTAACTTTACCATCTGCATATTCAAGTACAAGAGCGATCTCCCCAACTACTTTATCATAATTGCCTGTATTAAGATATGCTATTGCAAGACCTTTGTGTGCTGTTGATGACTTCTTATCAGCCGCAACAGCTTTATTAAAATATTCAAGTGCTTTCTCATTGTCATTAAGTGCTATGCTTGTCATACCAAGATTAACATAATCATTGGCACTATCAGCACCCTCATTAACAGCTTCAAGAAACTTCTTCTGTGCTTCTTCATACTGCCCATTATTATAATATTCTATTCCACTATTAGAACTCTGATATGCTTTATAGCTGCATCCACTCATAAATGATGCCACAAGAGTTACTACAATTAATGTAAATATATTTCTTAACTTCATAATCATTCTCCTCTTTTAATGCTCTATACTCTAAGTATAATCTACAATGCCTTCCAAACCAAATTCTATTATACAGATTAAAATATTATGTTGCAAGCAGTTTAACTACAAAAACTTACTAATATTAAAGTTCCAATATTAAAGCTCTGTAAAAACATTTAACATTTTTGTAATATTTAATATTGACAAAAGCGAAAAAACTCAATACATTGTATTATATGAATTTTTAATTATATACACGGAGGTCTTTTCATGAAATCAGAACAAAAGCATCTCCTTCTCTTTGGCATAAGTATTATAATCACTATGTCAATGGTAGGAATTGCAGAAATACTTAACAAAGGAGAATTAATTTTCCCAGAAATTGCAGCTTTATGTGCAGGTGCAATCATCGCTCCGGGGAAAACCTGGAATTCAGATAAATATACATCTTGGGGATTAATGTGTTTTTCCTCATTAATCGGTATAATAATCGTAAGATATGCACATTTTCCACTTACCATACAATGCATTGTTACATTTGCATTAATTGTAGCTTTACTACTTATAACAGGAAGTGAATTCTATCCTGCTATATCAGCCGGAGTACTTCCAGTACTTACACATACTGGTTCTTTATACTATTTTGCTTCTGTATGTGTATTTTCACTGCTTGTTTTTGCATGTGAATTCATATTACAAAAATATAATCTAAAAGAACAGTATACAATTGAGAAGAAGCCTTTAACTCGTGAAAAACTTATAAGATTTGCATGTCTTATCATATTCTATGCAATCTTTGCATGTTTTGCACTTGCTTATGATGAAATCTTTCTTATCATCCCACCACTTATTGTTGCTTTTGTTGAGATGTCAAACAAAGATGGGAAAGCTTCTAAAAAAGCTTTTGATATATGGCTCATTCTGTCTATTGCAGGTGGACTCGGATTTTTACTTAACTTTATGATTAATTCACTTGGCTGGTCACACTTTGCATGTACACTTATTGTCGTACTTGTCATGTATATAATCATGTATGCATCAAAGCTTATATTCCCACCTGCAGGTGCTATATGCCTTCTGCCATATATTCTTCCTGCAAAGAATATATATCGCTATCCTCTTGAAGTAATGATAGGTGGTGCTATATTCATTATCGCAGCCAAATTAATAAGCAAATATACAGACAAACTTAACAATAAAGAATCTGCTACTATTGATAATACTGTAGATCAGATATAAAATGCATTACTAGTTATTCATTTTATATTGTTATCTTTATCTGAAGTAGTTACAAATCATAATAGGACAAATATTTTGGCATGCTTAAAAAAGATACATATAATATCTTATTTGGTAAATAAAAAGACGTATAGTTATAATAACATTTAGCTACACGTCTTTTTACATATCGTATTACCAATTATATAGTTTAGAATAAACTGCTTTATTTAAGTTTGAATTTATGAATCATTCCATTTAATTCTTCTGATACAACTTTTTGTTCTTTAGCTGTTCTGTCTACATTCTTGGCATGTTCACTTACCTCTTCAACATTATTTATAATATTGCTACTCTCATCTGCTGCATGTGATGATGACTCTGCAATAAGCTGAATAGCCTGTGATACCTGAACTGTTGTATGTTCAATCTCCTGAGTCATCTTATTAAGATACTCAACAATCTCTCCCATACTCTCAGCATCTTTACCATACTGTTTAGCTGTATTCACAAATTCATTATAATCAGGCGTTACTTTAGTTCCAATAAAGTTAAGAATCTCACTTGAATCTTTTGAAAGATTATTAACAGCTGACTGAACCTTCTCAACAAGATCTTTGATATGCGCTACTGTATCTGCTGTCTGACCTGCAAGTGAACCAATCTCATTAGCAACAACTGCAAATCCTTTACCATGTTCACCAGCTCTCGCAGCTTCAATAGATGCATTTAAAGATAATAGATTAATCTGACTTGCTATATCAGATATAGCTTCTGCCATAACACCAATCTCATTAACAACAGCTGAATCTTCAATACTTGTCTTAAGTCTCTTCTCATACTGTGAAGACAAATCCATTGCCTGCTTAAATGATTCATTACTATCTTTTTCAATACCAGTTGCTCTTGCTTTAATATCTTTAACAAGCTCATCGCCATCTTTTGACTTTTCTGCAAGAAGATTAACTGAAGAATTAACATCTTCAACTGAAGCAGTAAGCTCCTGTGTTGTAGCTGAATTATCAAGCATCTTCTCACTTATATTCTTAATAGAATCTTCAATATGATTAAATTCAATAATAAGATTATCAACTGCAACTTTTAATTTCTCACAGTTCGTACCAACAACATCTGAACCTTCTGAGATTGATGATATTATATTCTTGTTATCAACAAGCATTGTATTAAGAGCATCCGTCATCTTGCCAATCTCATCTTTACTATTATTCACAAGCGGCTCAACTGTAAAATCACCTGTTGCAATCTGGCTTGCGAATCCGCTTACCTTATTAATATTCTTAGTAATATATCTTATCTGTACAAATATTACAGCACAACATATAAGTACAAATATTATAATAACAGTCATTGAGCTTGCAAGTAATGTTCTTACAGGTGCATTGACTTCATCTGCACTAATTTTTATACCAAGAATCCAATTTAATTTATCTATCTTCTGATAATAAAAATCATAATTACCATCTGCTGTATCAAGACTTGCAACACCGCTGCCTGTTGCTAAAATCTCAGCACCTTTCGTCTCATAATCTGAAGAAGATGCTGCACTTTCAAATCCTGAGCCTTCATCCTCTGCTATCTGAATTGAGATTATCTTATCAGAATCAGCATTAGTAAGATATGTACCGGTTCCATCGATAAGCATAGCTTTTCCTGTCTCACCAACAGTGAATTCTGATATCATATCTGATACTGCTGTCATCTGCACATCTGTATTAATAGCTCCATAGAAATTACCCTTATTATCATATATAGGAACAACAATTGACATCATAACAACGCCAAGAACTTCATCTTTGTAAGCTGGCAGATATATAGGCTTTTTACCGGATTTGGCATCTGTATACCAGTATATATCCGTATATTCAAAATCTTCAACAACCATATTAGATATTCCACTATCATCCTTATATACATAAGTATTAATGAGATCATTACTATTATCCATAGTTCCTGGTTCAGTAAATATACCTATTGCAGTAATAAGATCGCTTTCCTCAACTTTTTCAGCCAAAAACTCATTATAATCCTTAATATCACTTACTTTTTTATGTGTACTTGCAAATGAATCAGCTATATCCTGCGTTATAGTCGTAACTGTATCAATGTTAGCCACAATCTGACTAATATCACTATCAAGTGCTATCTGCATTGTCTCTTCAATCTGAGAATTAAGTGCTCTCTTTGCCTGGCTATAATTGAGTAATACTACGCCAAGCAGTGAGAGAATAACTATCGGTAGAATTACTACATACATTTGCGTTCCAATTTTCTTAAACATATCATTCATTCCTTTCATCACTATTATTTTTCCATATACAACCAATTTCCTGTTTCTTTTGACAAAATACTCTTTTATACTATTTTCTGTCCTATCGTTCTCACTTTCTTGTCGCAATATTGCCAGAGAATTTTATACCTTTTTATCGTGTATTTCTAAGCAAAATCTTTATAGTTTCAAAATTATTTTATACTTTTTAAAGTTTATTATTTTTTTTATTCTATCGATATGATAATGTATAATTGATAAATTAATAAAATCTTAGGAGGAATAATATTGATTAAAAAAATTTTACTTACAATCTTAGCTATTTTCTTAATCTTTGTCGTATATCTGTGTCTTCCTGAAAAAAAAGTTGCAACTCCAGATAGTGCAATTACTCTTGACTCAGATGCACCACCTTCATACAATAAGGACTTTGAATATCTAAGTGAATCTAACTATGCTGACACAATGTTTAACAAAGTCAATCCTTATCTTGACGAATTATGTACTAATGATAGCTATTTTGCAGGATACGATGGTGAATCCCTGCATTATAAAAACTATATTCAAAATGGTAGTAAAGCTCACGTTGTATTCGTACATGGTTTTACTGACTATGCTGATAAGTACAATGAATTAATCTATTACTTTTTAAAAAATGGATATTCTGTAAGTATTATGGAACACAGAGGACATGGTTACTCACATCGTTATACTGATGACTTAAGTAAAGTTACTATTAAAAGCTTTGATGAGTATACTACTGACTTTGATACTTTTATTGAGACAATTGTAAAGCCATCACTTCACGATGATGAAAAACTTTTTGCATTTGCTCATTCTATGGGAGGTGCAATCGCTACACTCTATATGATTGATCACCCTGATACATTTGACTGTGCAATTCTTAATGCTCCTATGATGGAAGTAGAATTTGCTGGTATCCCTAACAATCTTGCCAACTTTATAGTTAACTTTTCAATAACTTTTGGTATGAAAGATAACTATATAATAGGCTTTGGCCCATTCTCTGATGAATATGACTTTGAAGGACATTCTGTTAACAGCGAAGAACGTTACAAATATATATATGAGCTTCAGACTAATGATAAAAACTATCAGACTACCTCCGGCTCATATATATGGATTCGTGAAGCTATTGACGCAACAAATAAGATTAAAAAAAATGCTTCTAAATATACTGTAGATACACTACTTTTTCAGGCCAGCGATGATACAATTGTAGGCCCTAACGGTCAGAATTATTTTGTTAATCATGCATCCAATGTCTCTATGATCGTAGTTAAGAATACAAAACATTCCATCTTCTACGCAGGCAATGACGTTATATATCCATATATGGATACAATCCTTAACTTCTACGATTCACACATAGATAACTAATATGTAACTTACAATACAATATAGCATTTTCTAAATAAACGCTCTATAATATCTAAAAAACGCCCGACAGTGTTATAATATCGCAAATATTATTGTTGCAATATTATAACACTGTCGGGCTGTTTTATTGTAACTTTATACTACTTAATATAATATTAAAATCTAAATTTTTTAAATTTTCAAAAATTCCAAAAATTATATTAAAATCTAATTCTCATCTGATTCCACTTAACACCACCATGTTCAGAGCCTGATACTCCTTCATTAACAAAACCAAACTTTGCATAATAGTGTATAAGTTCATCTTTACATGTAAGCACAAGTCCAAGTCTTCCCTGACTCCTTGCTTCATCGATAAATGCTTTTATAAGTTCTCCTGCAAATCCACGCCTACGATAATCAGGCAATGTATTGACTCCAAATATCATCTGCCATCTGCCACCTTCATTGTGCATCGAAGCATCCGCATACATCTCATCTGTAAGATCTTTCTCATCTGTAACCATTCCATCTATGAATGCTACAAGTCTGTCTTCATCATACATAAGCAAAAAATGATTACCATAATGTTCTATTCTATCCCTGAATTCCTCTTGTGTTGCAGCTTCTGCCTGTGGAAAACACTCTCTTTCAACTGCTGCCACATCAAAAATATCATCTACTATAGCTTTTCTTATTATCATATATTAAGTACTTCCTTCTCTTATTATTATGTGTTATATATTAGGCATTGACTAACATATAGCAAAAACTTTACTATATTGCAAACAACATTTTGATTATCTGCAAATTAATTATTCTCATCATACTCTTTCAACTCTCTGCTCTTTTTTACTATATCTGTTACAATCGGAAAATTAATCTCAATAATAAACTTATCTTCGTGAACTTCAGCCTTAATATCACCACTCATCCGCAATACAAGTTCTCTTGCAATAGACAGTCCAAGTCCGGTAGATGTCCTGCTTCTTGCCATATCAGCTTTATAAAAACGTTCAAATACCTGCGTTACGTCTATCTTCTCCTGATCACTTATATGATTGCTAATTCTAAGTACTGCATTATTATCAATATGTCTTAGATTTATACTTATCTCCTTATCTCCATGATCAAGACCATTTTTTATTACATTTTGAATAATGCGGCGAAGTCCCTGTCTGTTTGCCTGTATATATAATTCTTCATCTATGATACTAATATCCGGTATAATATTCATCTTTGCCCATTCATCATAATAAGAAAAAACAGTCTCTTTTAAAACACGATTAATACTACATGGCATAAGCTCTATATTATATGATTCATTTTTCAATTTGGTAAAAGTAAAAAGTTCTTCTAACATATCATTAAGGCAGCTAATTCTCTCCTGAATAATCTTCATATAGCGTCTCTGCTTATCAACATCATCACACTCTTCCATAAGTTGAAAATACCCATCAAGAGATGTAAGTGGTGTTCTGATATCATGTGAAAGATTAGTATAAGTATCAGCAATAAGCCTTTCCTTATTCTTATAATGCTGTCTTTCTTCTTTACGCAATTGTAAAAATTTATTGAGTGTATCTGTTAATCTGGTAATTCCACATATACCAAATTCATGGCTAATAATCATATTGCTGTCATGATTCATAAGAAACGACAATTGGCGACAGATGCTTAACACCTGTCGCTTAAAATGCCATATAATTATAAATTGTATAATAATAATTCCTATTAATACGCCTATTATAATATACATATACTAAATATCCCTCTTTTGAAAAACAGTACTTCCTGCTATAAGCATGATTATGATAAATACAATACCTACGCAAGCTGCCATAACACTTTCCTTAACAGTCGGATTCATCGGAAGAAAAGATAATTCTCCTGTCACAGTATACTTATATATCTGAAAATTCTTAATTCCCATTTTCTCAATAATCTTATTTACAGCAACATATATAATGCTCATTATATTCATTGTAAGACATATTGACATAACCATACTAATTACATTATTTCTAATTATAATTGCTATAGTCATACAAATCACTACAATTGCATAATGAAGTATTAACTGTATACCCAGATATAGCATAATATCATCTACATTACCAAACGCTACTTCACCAAATACAATTGCATTAGATATTATCTGCAACACAAATGCTCCGATAAGTGTAATCACAGTATATACAGCCAATGAAACTGCCTTTGATATAATAAGCATCTTTCTTGACTTGACCTGTCCGGCTATATTCTTGATATAACCACTGCTTATATCTGCTGTTGCAAATATAATTGCAAATATTACCATAAACAATGTATAGAATTTACCTTGTGAATTAGCAAAAAATATATCAAATACTGTAACTTTTTCGCCCAGCTTAGTCGGCAATTCAACATTCATTCCAATATTGACATTCTCTGTATCTACACTGACTGTCTGTTCACTCATTGCAACATCTTCATTGAGCATATATTCATAATCGCTTTTACAAAAAAAGGTTGTAAACACTATTAATGCTGCAAGTATCAGCCATATTACATACATACTCTTAGTTCTAAATAATCTGTACAAATCCATCTTTATCATATTAATCATGTTTTGCACCTCCTGTCAAATTAAGAAAATAGCTCTCAAGTTCTTCACTTATAATAGATATTCCTTTTATCATAATTCCGGCTTTTGCTAATTCCATATTAAGTTGTGCACTCTCATTAAGTCTCTCAAAGACATGTATATGCTCTTTATCAACGACCTGATAATTCACAAATCCCATAGAATCAAGTATAGGTACTGCCTGTCTTGGATGTTCAAGCGTGATCTCCATTCTCTCGCTGCATCTTCTCATAAGCTCATCTCTTGTAAGCTCCTGCAACAGACTTCCATTATGAATAATCCCATAATCAGTAGCAATCTTTGATAACTCTTCAAGAATATGACTTGCTATACATATTGTCATATTTTTCTCTTTTTGAAGTCTCTGTATTGTATCACGAATCTCAGCAATTCCTTGTGGATCAAGTCCATTAATAGGTTCATCAAGAATTAACAAATCCGGTTCTCCTATAAGTGCAAGCCCTATCCCAAGTCGTTGTTTCATTCCCAGTGAAAAATGCTTTGTTTTCTTTTTTTCTACATTATTAAGCCCTATAATGTCTAAAATATCTTCAATGTATCCTTTTTGCTTAATTCCTAAAAGTTTACATTTTATATTAAGATTCTCATACGCTGTCATGTTACCATAAAGCCCCGGTGCTTCAATAAGACATCCTATCCTTGTTCTTACTTTTTCAAGGTCCTTACCTCTATAACCAAACATCTCTATCTCGCCATACGTAGGCTTTGACAATCCACTAATCATCTTAAGGCATGTAGTCTTACCAGCTCCATTACGGCCTATAAAGCCATATATTGCTCCTTTTTTTATATGCATATTAACATTGTCAACTGCCTTATGATGTCCATAATGTTTAGATAGATTTCTCGTCTCTAATAATATCTCACTCAATTTTATATCCTCCTTGTTCTTATCTGCATCTATCATATATAAATATCCCTAATTAAACGCAAATAAATAGTAAAAAAAGAGTAAAGATTATGAATGAAGTCGATAACCTATTCCCCATACTGTCTCTATATATTCTTCCTTGGTTACAGCTTTAATCTTCTTACGAATATTGCTGATATGCACATCTAGTGTCTTCGTCTCGCCCATATATGGTTCATCCCAGGCATATTCAAATATATCTTCTTTACTAAATACCTGCTTAGGATTTCTTATAAGTAATTCAAGAATTGCAAACTCCTGCTTAGTTATCTTAGGCAAAACCACTCCACCTATTCTAACTTCAAATACATTCTTATCAAGAGTTATATCACGATATGAAAGCATATTATCTTCCATCTTATTATCCTGTGAGTGGCGAAGCTGTACCTGTATTCTTGCTATGACTTCTCTTATCTCAAATGGTTTTGTTATATAATCATCAGCTCCACTTGTCAGTATTCCTATCTTATCATCAAGACTGTCTTTGGCTGTCAATACTATAACCGGAATCTCACTCTTACTTCGTATATCTGCAAGAACTTCCTCGCCTGTAATTCCCGGTAACATAAGATCTAGTAATACTAATGAATATTTCTGCTCTTTCATATTAAAAAGCAGCTTTGCTTCAGTTCCTGAATATGCCTGTCCACAAGTATAACCTGCACTATTTAGAGCTTCGCAAAGCATATTATTTATATTGGTATCGTCTTCTACTATTAATATTCTAGCCATTGTTATTCTCCCCTGATATTTTCATATTAATTTATATCTGTAAATATTTTACTTTCAAAAGCGGCTTTTACTTCATCTAAATCTTCATATTTTCCATCAATAATTTTTAGTATATCTTCATCCGGCTGCCACAAATCCGGAACCATTATCGGTCTGCATCCTGCTCTATGTGCAGCTAGTAAACCATTCTTTGAATCTTCCAAAGCCTGACATTCTGATGGATTTGCTTCTAATAATGCACAAGCTTTTAAATAAATTTCTGGATCAGGTTTTGAATTCTCAACCATATCTCCACAAATAATTCCTTTAAAATATTCATAATATACCTCGCTTCTAATTGTCTAAGTCCACCTTAAATATCAATCCAGTTTTAAAATATTTCTAAAAAATTCCAAAAATCCATCTTCAACTGCCACCTGTTCTAGCTTTTCTTCCGGTAAATCATAATAATACATATTAGTTTTTATATCTAAAGATATACTATCTAATGGAAAACCTTTTTTTCTAACTGTGCTATGTGGCTTATCTGTTATAATAAATTTTTCACTTTCCATAGACGGTGACATTGCTTCATATATGTGTTCATCATCCGCCACAAAACAAATTGCATTTCTATATCTAGCCACCAGATTTCCGTAATTCTTTGCTAGGCCTGTATAATAATCTATCATCTCATCATCTGACAGACACTTTCCATTTACATTACGAACATGTACACCAGGCTGAATCTCATCTGGAACATTATCAAAGTACAATCCTGAATCGCACGAAAATACTGGAATATGAAAAGCTTTATAATATGCTATTGCTTTTAATCTTGCATTTTCAAGTGGAGACTTACCAGTCTCTGCTACCTTTGGAATAACTTTGCCATCTATTCTTAAATCATCTAATCCTATTAATTCTATGTTTAATTGTCTAAGTCTGCTTTGCATTGCAGATAATTTAGCCGGATTTCCAGTCCCGAATAGTAATTTCATTTTGTGAACCTCTCCTATCTATTATAACCATTTCTTATAAATGGGAAATTTTTCTTACATATTATTCTATTATACATTACTTTTTCCATAAATAAAGGCAAAATAGATTGCTTTAACTGTTTCATATTTTTAAAAAGTACATTCGTTCTATGTATGGCAATCTATGCACTTGCAAAAATTGTGTTAAATATAATTAAAGTAATCTGCACTAATACAATAAATCCTACAAATTTTCATTTATATATTCAATATAAGGTTTCTTATTAACTTCTGTGCTATGTTCCAAATACCATTTAAGACTATCTCTCAATCCATCTTCTAATGATATGGTCTCTGGGTATATTTTGTTTTGACGTGACACATCCAGATAATACTCATAGTTGTAAAAGCTAAAATAATTTCTCTGTTCAACCTCCTCGTAAACATTTACAAATTCTGGTATTTTTCCTAAGCTTTCATAGCATTTTGTTACCCAATCTTTAATAGAAACTGCTTCAGCATTACCAACATTTAAAATATGTTCTTTTGGATTTTCTTTAATTATTGTCTCCATCAGTCTGCATAAATCTTTCACATGAAAGAATTGTAATTTCATACTGCCATCTTGAGGTAAATAAAATTTTCTGTACGCCAATGCGCAATCAAATACAAATGCCTCTCTATACACATTATTCATTGGCCCGTATAGATAAGGTGGCCTTAATATATACGCATCTTTCACTCTTTCAAGTAATGCCTTCTCAGCCGCTATTTTATTAGTTCCATATACACCCCAAAACTTATTTTCTGATTTTTCTGATTCTTCCAGAAATGGCTGGAAACCATATTCCGAATAAACAGCACTTGAACTAATCATAATATACTTATCAAAAGAACCTAATTCTTTAACAAAATCAATTATATCTTTATCATTATAAGCTGTTATATCCGCCACAGCATCAAAGAATGTGTCCTTCAATACTCCATTCAAATTATGTCTATCGCCTTCAATGAGTTTTACTCCCTGAACTTGTGGCTTAGAATTTCTATTAAGTACAAAGACTTCATAATCTGCATTTACAAAATATTCTGCCACATATTTACTTACAAAAGTTGTTCCACCTGTTACTAATATCTTTTTCATAAAAGTCTCCTTCATACCAAAACCATCTGATATTCTATCAAATTCCACCTTAATATTTTCTATCATCGACTAGTTCTTTAAATCTTCTAATGAAATCTAACAGAAAAATCAAGCAGCCAACATATCACTTTACTAAATAGACACTTAATCTATTTTATTTTTGATACTAAAATAATAAAATAGATTTCTCTTTATGTCACGCAACGCTTGCAAAAACGGGCGCAACGGTAACAATTGCGTTTTTGTCATTAAAGAAAAACAGGAATTTATAAGGTCTTTGTTTTCTCGTTATTTTATTCATTCCCCAGGCTAAAGATTTTTACCTTTTGAGGATAAATGTGATTGCCTTGGGATGATTGCGAATACTGTCTGAAATCATCATTTTGAACTGTATCAGCTAATGTGTTCAAAGAGTCATTACATATATTTGGCATGGATTCCATTCATCCCACAACGTCGGAAATACCTCAAATTCTTTGAATCCAAGCGACTGATAAAAACGATTAGTAGCATCATATTCTGCGTAACGTCCCATTTGTACAGTCTTAACCTGAATAAACGAATATCCCGCTTGCTTGGCCTTTTCTCTTGCATGTTCAAACAGTTTTCGTCCAATCCCTTTTCTGTGATAATCTTTCAATACTCCCATAACGCAGAGTTCAACAGTTTCTTTACCTGTTTTTTTAAGGCAAAGAAAACCTATCGTTTTTTCCAAATCATACGCTGCAAAGAATGGTTGATCAGCACTTTCTTTTATATACTCTTCTCTAGCTTCTGAAATTCCAAACCAATCAGGAAGTGCTTCAAGTATTGTTCTTGAAATCATCTGCTTCTCTGTTGGTTCCTCTACGTTAATAATTCTTATTCCTGCATCACCAAGCTTATCATTATCACCTTCAAAGCGATATACTAAATTATAGCTGTCGGGAACATCGTCATCAATGTAGCCTGTATCAACAAATCCAGCTTTTTCATATACATGTATTGCTTGTGCATCTTCCATTTTTACACAGACTTCCACACAATCATATTTCTGTTCCATCTTAAGGCTATCAAGAATAAGTTTAAGTGCTTCTAATCCATATCCTTTGCCTTGGTAATTCTTATCAATCATAAACTGCTGCAATTCATAGCATGCCGGTTCATCATCCATATCCCTTACCATAGCAAGCCCTACAGGGATTCCATCTGCAACAATTCCAATCACATTTGCATGGGAATTGCGATAAACATATCCTCTTGCCAAGATACCGATATTGCTTGCCAGATAGTGTTTTTGATTTTCATCAACGGATAGTCTGGCAAAGTCCATCCAGTTTTCTTCATTTAATTCAATTAAGCTAACCATTTTTTTATTCTCCGATTTTTTATTGGAGGGTCAAATTTCGTGGGCCTCCATACACGACTAATTTTCTTCATAAAAAGCCACGCCTTTTTCTTTTATTTACTATTGTAAAAGAAGTTATAATACTAAAAATATCAACCTCTCTGACAACCTTATTAAGCTACAATTTACATATTTTTCATACAATAGTCGTCTATTGGTTTATATATTCTGTCCATCCCTTATAAATGGTTTCTTGATTTCTTTACTTAACAACTGATTGTATGTTTCTACCTTACGAAATGTGTTTCCTAACATTTCTCGATTCCTATATTCTCTAATAGCTTCCATATCAAACTCTGCATATAAAATTCCCTCTGTTTTATCATCAGCCAGCAAAACTGTGTTATCAACACATTTTCCATTTCTATCCCAGCAGATTGGACTAAATGCACAGGAACATCCAGCATTATCTCCATTCGGATTTGCCATAGCAACTGCAACCATATTTTCATATGCTCTTGTAGAAAGTGCTCTGATTCTTGGTTGCATAGAACCACAATCATTGGGTACAAGAATAACTTCTGCACCTTTTAGCATCAATATTCTTGCACTTTCCGGGTACTCTCTGTCATAGCAAATCATAATGCCTAATTGTATTCCTTCAAAATCGCACACCTTAAACTCTTTCCCTGACTCAATATTTCTTTCATCTGCAAAATCACATGTATGTACCTTAGAATATTTCATTAATATATTGCCCGATTTATTAATAACAAAGGCTGAGTTCTGTGGTTGCTTATTATTGCCTTTTGTAAAAGCAGTAAGTACCACACCTATTTTATATTTTTTAGCATTTTCACATATTTTAGCAATTCTTATATCATCATCTGCAATACTTTTTTCATATGACATAGGCAAATCATATCCTGTAATAAAACATTCCGGTAGCAATAGAATATCTGCGTGGTTTTCCGAAGCCTCTTTCATTGTCATAATGATAGTTTCAATATTTTTATCTATTTGTGCATTAATGGCACGCTTTTGTAGTATGGCAACCTTGAACATTCACTTTCCCTCCTATAGATAATTCAAAATGTCAGATAAGTTATTAACTTCAATATCACCTTTTTTATTTCTCCTGTATAATGATATCGCATGTTCATAAATTTGTTGCGAAGTTAGACTAGATAATTCAGCTATTTTTTTCATCCTATCTTCATAAACTCTACTTTCATCAACCAGCGTCGAACCAACATCAAAAAATAACCATTTTATGTCATCCTTCTTAGGTAAAAATCCTCTTTGTCTCGCTTCTTCTAGCAGTCTTGGTTGAATTTCCGGATATGTCCAATTAAGCGGCAGTTCATTCATAATTGCTATTTTCTCTATCTCACTATGTAAATCTTTTTCAAACGTATGTATCTCCGCGAAAAATAACTTTCCAAAAACATCCTTGTATTGATAACTTGTATCTTTTCCACTCATTATTTTTCATTTCACACATTTTTAGTACCAATCCAGTACCATTGCTATATTGTCATTATTGTGTGTAGTTCTGGTGGCTTGCAGGTTTGTTTACTATTCACAGAATAATATTCTGTTGGTTTGCTTGTCCACCTATGAAAATTATAATCTCCAGCCAATATTTCTGCAAGAAAAAGTTTCGTGGTACTAATCGTTAGTACCACGATTGTTTTCTATGTACTGAGCAAAATCAATTACCTTTGCTGGCTTTCTCTTAGCAGCAATCCCTAATCGTTCCATGTCTAATTTAAAAAGTTCACTAGGATATCCATACGCATCAAATCCCTCTGGCTGGCAGATATCTCTGTTCAGATACTCACTAAGTTCCCATTGATACTTTGCTTCTTTCTCCAGCTTCTTACCAAAATACTGTGTAGCCTGTCTGCCAGTTCTGCCTGCTTATTTGGGTATAAATGTGAATAAGTATTTAACGTCGTTTCTATCTTTTCATGTCTCAGCCGCGCTACTATTGCCAATGGCTGAAATCCAAGCTCCACCAGAAGCGATGCATGTGTTTCACATTCTAAAGGATAATTCCAGGACACACAACAATTTATCAATACAACCGGCTTATCTGTAAAAACGATGAAAGGACAAAAATGCTATGAAACTTATATATGCAACATATAACCAACACTGCAACAGTATAGATATAACCGCTTTTGATAATATGCTTTTACGAATCGACTGTAATAATGTTATAATCGTGTTTATCAGTTTCTAAAAAATGTGAAAGACCAAAACCCAGATTTTAAATATCTATTTGTTCCAGAGTTACACAAAAGCAAACGCTGGCACTTTCATGGTATTGGTGTAAATTGTGATAAATTAAAATTTGAAAATAGTGGCATTGTTAAAAATGGGAAAGAAATATATAACATCAATAAGCGTAGTTTCAAATATGGTTTTACTACTGCCACCAAAATAGAAAGCACCGAAAAAGTGAGCAACTACATTACAAAGTACATAACCAAAGAACTAATTACCATGTCAAAAGGACAGCACCGCTATTTGTACAGCAAGAACCTAGCCAAGCCACAAAGTGAAACGCTATTTGAAGAAGATTTAAAATTTATGGAGTTGCTTCTTTCCAAGAATAAAGACCTTGTGAAGATTAAAAAGGTAAAAGATGAAGAGTGTGGAATTGAAACGACTTACATCACGATTAAAAAGACAGAATAAAATTTGATTGCTCATGTTAGAATGTGTGATATAATAAATAAGAATAAATTTACTTTTGGAGTTTTAAAGCTATGGGGATTGAATATAGAAAAGCCACAATAAACGATTTGGAGGTATTAACAGAAACAAGAATAGAAGTATTAAGAGTGGCCAACCGCTTAAAAGATAACGTTGATATGAGTGAAGTGAGAAGACAATCAGAAGAATATTATATTTCTGCTTTGAATAATGATACCCATGTTGCGTATTTGGTCTATGACGAAGAAAAGATTATTGGGACTGGTGGGATTAGTTATTTTCAAGTAATGCCAACATACCATAATCCAACAGGAAGAAAAGCGTATATTATGAATATGTATACTAATCCAGAATATCGAAGAAAAGGAATTGCTTTAAAAACATTGGATTTATTAGTTGAAGACGCAAAAGCAAAAGGGATAACCGCCATTTCACTTGAAGCAACAGATATTGGAAAACCTCTATATGAAAAATATGGTTTTGTAAAAATGAATGATGAAATGGAGTTGCCAAACTAACATACTAGAATTTGGGGAGATAATATATGATAAAGGTAAAAATTACGATTACGGATAGCAAATGTAGATGTGGCTATTTTAAAAAAGGGCAAGAGTTTGTAGTTGAAGATATATGTCCGCCAATATGTCATGAATTATGGAATAATATTTATCCACTTGTTTATGCTTTACAAAACGGAGCAGAGTTAGATTATGGAGATACACGTGCTAAGATGTTTGATGTAAAATGTCCAGATGAAGGCAGAGTAACTATTCATGGGGAAGTTATCGAAGAATAGGTCCGCGGAAGTTTGTTACACTTGGAGATGATGTGCTGAAAAGCCCCTTTCTATCGTATTTTTTGAGGAACAAATTCATTGAGAACCACACCCAATTCGCAGTGTGCTTTGAACGCTCTTGCCATTGACAACCCTATAGAATATGCTCGGTTGGCTTTGACATGTGAGATGCAGGCATGGGTGGATGCTGAAGATTGTTTAGATGTTTGGTAAATCAATCGTGAAAATTTTAGATGAATTAAGGATGAATATGTGGCAGAATAACCCATATGGTAGCCTTGTTCAAGAGACTATCAAATCGGAATTTGAAGGAGAAGAAAATGCAAATGTTTAATAGTACACATACGAAAAATATATTAAAAGTTATTTTGATTATATTGCTATCTATTTGCATCATATTCTGTGTGTTTTATTTTTTCACTCATAACCTCTCATATAAAAATTCAGCAAAAGAGTATGCAGACTATATAGTGCTAAATGGTGCAAAGTATGAAGGATGTTCGCTTGAAAATGTAGATTATACCATATCAAATATTGTGATATGTAAAACTGATATGGGTAAAAAATTGTATATGATAGAAGAATATCCAGATTATGAGTATATTGCAGTTTATTCAGCATGGGATGGAAGTATTTATCATAAAGTTCAAGATTAGCGATAAATTCAAGTTTGGAGAATTGAGAAAATCGGAATTTGGGAGGTTATTATGGCTTTTGATTTTAAAAAAGAGTATAAAGAATTCTATATGCCGAAGAACAAACCAGAGATTGTAAATGTACCTAAGGCAAATTATATTGCAGTTAGAGGAAAAGGCAATCCAAATGAAGAAGGCGGAGCATATCAACAAGCAATCAGTGTTCTATATGCTGTTGCATACACATTAAAAATGAGTTACAAGACTGATTATAAAATTGAAGGATTTTTTGAATATGTTGTTCCGCCATTGGAAGATTTTTGGTGGCAGGATGATGTCGAGAGTGTAGATTATACAAATAAGTCTGCTTTCAGCTGGATTTCTGTTATCCGTTTGCCTGATTTCATTTCTAAAGCTGATTTTGACTGGGCGGTAGAAACAGCAACGAAAAAGAAGAAACTTGATTGTTCGTCAGCAGAGTATCTTAGGATTGATGAGGGATTATGCGTTCAAATTATGCATATAGGTTCTTTTGATAATGAGCCAGCAACTGTTGCTCTTATGGATACTTATTTAGAACAAAATGGATATGTTAATGATATTAACAAAGATAGGTTGCACCACGAGATTTATATGTCTGATGCAAGAAAGGTTGCCCCAGAAAAATGGAAAACTGTAATTAGACATCCAATTAAGAAAGCGTAAAATTCAAGCTTGTAGAATTAAGAAAATCGAAATTTGTAGGATTAGTAAATCTCGATTTTGGGAAATACAAGAATGTGTCTCATTATGGTTTTAATGCGGTTTGTAAGGAGAAACAATATGATTGGGTTTGTTATATGGTCACTTTTTGGAGTGTTTATAATTGGATTAGGAATAAAAGATATGTTTTCTAAGAATCCCGTTGGATTCTGGGCTAATACCGAAACAATAAAAGTAAAAGATGTGAAAGGTTACAATCGTGCGAGCGGACTATTGTTTATAATCTATGGAATCATTTTTGTTATATTAGGAATTCCGCTGTTAGAAGGTCAAAATACACCATACGTTCTGTTGTCGGTTATTGGTGTGATGGTGGAAACAATTGTAATTATGGCTGCTTATAGTTTAGTTATCGTTAAAAAGTATGAAGAGAAGTAAATAACTTCAAGTTTGGAGAATTGAAAAAAACGGAATTTACCTATTAAGACATATAAACTCTTGACAATAAAGCTCCTATATAGTATGTTTTTAATAAACTACTATATAGGAGCTTTTGTATGGAAATGAATGGAGGATTTCTTGTCACCAAAATAAAACAGCTTGGAGACCGGATTTTCGAGAAGATTCTCAGTGAAAAGAATATTGATGCGTTTAATGGAGCCCAGGGGCGTATTCTTTATGTGCTGTGGCAGGAGGATGGTATCTCAATCAGGTCACTCTCGACTAAATGCGGATTAGCGATAACATCTCTTACTACGATGCTGGAAAGAATGGAAAATCAAGGGCTGATAAGCCGTGTTCAGTCTGAAACGGACAAAAGGAAAACACTCCTGTTTCTGACTGAGAAAGCACATGCCTTAAAGGGCGAGTACGATTCTGTATCTGATGAGATGGGCAGTATTTACTACAAAGGTTTTTCAGAGGAAGAAATTACCCGGTTTGAGGAATGCCTCGACCGCATCAGAAAGAATCTTGAGGAGTGGCAGAAGTCATGAGTATTTGTATCAAAGATCTGATTCAGAACATGAATATCGTCATTGGCTGCACAGTGGGGTGTACATATTGCTATGCCCACAATAACGTGAAACGCTGGCATATGATTGATGACTTCGCTGCCCCTGAATTCTTTCCGGGTAAGCTCAAGATGATGGAAAAGAAACGTCCGCAGAACTTTCTTCTTACCGGCATGAGCGATCTCTCTGGATGGAAGCCGGAATGGAGAGACGAGGTATTTGCAAAGATCCGTGAAAATCCACAGCATCAGTTCCTGTTCCTTACCAAGCGACCTGATTTGCTAGATTTTGATACCGATCTGGAAAACGCATGGTTTGGCGTTACGGTGACGAGGAAAGCAGAACTGTGGCGTATCGACGCCCTTCGGAAAAACGTCAGAGCAAAACATTACCATGTTACCTTTGAGCCGTTATTCGACGATCCCGGCATAGTTGACCTTTCCGGAATCAATTGGATCGTTGTCGGCACCATGACCGGAGCTCAGAGCAGGAAGATTCATACGGAGACGGAATGGGCATGGTCTCTGACGGATCAGGCACATAAGCTCGGCATTCCGGTGTTTATGAAGGAAGACCTTGTCCCTATCATAGGGGATGAAAATATGACTCAGGAAATGCCGGAAGAATTTAATAAAGTGTTAGAGGTACAGAAATCATGGAAGAAGTAATGAATGGAATCCTCATTCGTGAGGTGGAAACAAAGAACATCATGACTAAGTCTAGTCTGCCGGTAGGCGGTTACTCGGTCAATCCCTATGTGGGCTGTACACATGCCTGCAAGTATTGCTATGCTTCTTTTATGAAGCGCTTTACCGGGCACAAGGAGGAATGGGGCACTTTCCTTGATGTGAAGCATTGGCCGAAAATTAAAAATCCGAAGAAATATGCCGGACAGCGGGTGGTCATCGGTTCTGTGACAGATGGCTACAATCCACAGGAGGAGCAATTCGGGAATACCAGAAAACTTCTGGAGCAGCTGATCGGCAGTGACGCAGATATTCTGATCTGCACAAAGTCGGATCTTGTGGTACGAGATATTGATTTACTGAAGAAGCTTGGACGTGTAACCGTTTCATGGTCAATCAACACACTAGATGAAAATTTCAAGAACGATATGGACTCTGCTTCGAGCATTGAGCGCCGTATCTCTGCTATGAAGCAGGTATATGAAGCAGGTATCCGTACAGTCTGTTTCGTATCCCCGGTATTCCCCGGTATCACGGATTTTGAAGCAATCTTTGAGCGCGTAAAGGATCAGTGCGATCTGTTCTGGCTCGAAAATCTCAATCTTCGAGGCGGTTTCAAAAAGACAATTATGGATTATATCGCCGGAAAATATCCTGATCTTGTACCACTTTACGACGAGATCTATAACAAGCATAATCGCAGCTACTTTGAAGCACTTGAAGTAAAAGCTGAGAAAATGGCTAAGAAGTATGATTGTGCCTTTGTGGATAATGAAATGCCTTATGGCAGAGTCCCGCAGGGGCATCCGGTGATCGTAGATTATTTCTATCATGAGGAAATCCGTGGGACAGAGAATACCGGAAAAAGGAATCGCTAAATTCCTGTTTGTCGAACACATGAAAATTTGAAGTTTACAGCGAGGTAAAAGTTTATGAATAACTATAATGAAGTGAAAAAATCATTTGGTACACAAGCAGAGAAATTTGCTTCATATCATATGTCTAAGGCAGAATATACCAATTATTTGATTCGTAGTATTCAGGCAAAGGGCAATGAACATGCATTGGAGGTTGCTGCTGGAACCTGTATATGTGGAAGAGCAGTGGCTCCTTATGTTAAGGACATTACTTGTTTGGATTTGACAGAAGCAATGTTGGAGCAGGGAAAAAAACTGGCAAAGCAAGAAGGTATTCAGAACATATCATTTGTATCGGGGAATGCGGAATGCTTACCTTTTGAAGATGAAACATTTGACCTTGTGATTACAAGACTTTCATTGCACCATTTTGTTGAGCCTGAAAAGCCTTTTCGGGAGATGCAACGAGTTTTGAAAAAAGGTGGAAAACTTGTTATTTGGGATATGGTAGCGACTACAGAAGAATTGCGTGAAACTAATGACGCTATTGAAACGATGCGTGATAACTCACATACAAGAATACTTAGCAGAGAAGAATTTGAAGCATTGTTTGAGGATGCTTTTGAGCTTCAGCTTGAAGAAACAACACTTGTTCCTGTAAATCTACAAAGTTGGATGGATTTGACAAGTACACCAGAGGATATTCAAAAAGATATTATTGATAAAATGGAATACGATTTGAATGGTGGAGATAAAACAGGTTTTAATCCCTATATCAAGGAGGGACAAATATGCTTTGACCATAGGTGGTTATTGCTGATTGGAAAAAAGGAAAACTAATCCCCATTTATCAAGAAAAAGAAACTTTCAGTAATACGCTCTGTTGATGTGCTGATTTTTCTACGATATACTCCTTCAAAAAGGAGTGTGCTCTTATGGGTAGATAAATTTATGACATCATCAATGACATGGCAGAAGTATTAAATGCATCGCAGATGCAGAAACTACAAGAGGTGTTGGTAAAACGGTTATCTGAAAATACTGTATCTTATTATTTGCAGACAACGAACATGGACTTTCGAGATATGTTTTTAACTACAAAGCATTTAGAAGGGTGTTCTGACAAAACAATACGCTATTATAGGTGTAATATTGAAAAGATGTTGGATACAATAAATATTCCGGTCATAAAGATAACGACCGAGATGCTACGAAAATATCTTGTAGAGTATCAAACGATAAATAATTGTGGAAAGGTA
>NZ_JAHLQC010000021.1 GCF_018918265.1 Falcatimonas sp. MSJ-15 | reverse complement strand
GTCTTTAATTTCTAGAAGATTTGATATAAAATTAGTATTAGGCATAAGCATTCTCCTTTGTTGATTATTTTGTGGTGATTTAATTATAACTTATGGGATTGTTTATGCCTATCTTTTTTTATAAAAATGAAAGGTTCTAAACTCTACCCCCAAGTAAAGTTTAGAACCATTTTTTAGTGGATCTTTGTCAGGAGCAGGGGTAAAATTTTTTAGTTAAATAATAATAACACCACGTCTGTAGTCATCTGATATAACTTTTGCCGCAAGTTCAGGATTATTACTTGTGGAATATACAATCTGATTATATAAGCGCATTGCTTTAAGATCGTACTCAAATATTTTATATGCATCAGATGACAGATTCTTTTTAGCATCACTTTTTTTGGTTATTAATAGGACATCTGAGTTCTTTTTAATATCTTTTAATATCTTCTGACCGTTTTTATTGAAGCCAAGCACATTAATATATGGCGTGGAGCCGGAAAAAGATTCAAAATCATCTTTTGTATAATCTAAGAGAATATGAAATAACGCACGCTCGATTCTAGTATAAGTGTAATTTTTAGCATTTAACGACTTAATATAAGAATCAAGTGAAGATATTGAAAAACCAAGATGGTTATATATTCTATTAGCAAGATCATTAGTGACATCATAGTATTTTGCAATATCAACTCCGGCAGACTGCAGTGATAATAGCTTATAATATATAAGATCTTTAAAATGTTCAGATGTAACAGGAAAAGTAACTAAATAATACTCTTTAAAGAACTTTGCTACATCGGTCGGAACGCTTAATAATATATCTTCATTAATAAAATTAGAATTAATATTAGTTAAATTAATGCTATCAGAATTATCTGCGTTAAAAAAATGACGAATTGCAGATGCACTTGCAAAATCTCCAAGTTCAATGCTGTGAAATTCATTTCCTTTTCTTTTTAGCGGATAAGGTTTAATTGGAAGCTTATTTTTGATAATACATTTTAAGTATTCAATAGCTAATATATTATTTGGTTTATTGATAAAATTAAAGTCAATATCATTGTAAAGCGATGAATCACTGCATCTAAGTTCATTATTCGTATACTCTGCAAGTGCTTTTGCACGAGCTGATGGATAGGATAATCCCATAGAAGAATACTTCTTGATGCAACTGCTTAATTGAGCAGGCTCATTAGCAAGGAGCTTTGCCATAGACATGAGAAGCTCACTATTATCTGTTTCACATCCAAAGCAGAGCTTATCAACACCAAGCTGATATAGAGTATTAATAGCACCTGTTGCAAAATATTCAGCACTGGAATTAGCATAGATATAAGGCAATTCGATGATGAGATCTGCTCCGTTATTAAGTGCCATTTTTGCTCTTGAATATTTATCGATAAAAGCTGGTGCACCACGTTGTACAAAGTTGCCACTCATTACAACGACAGCACTGTCAGCACCGGTAAGTTCTTTCGCACGTTCTATATGATATTTGTGTCCATTGTGGAATGGATTATATTCGGTAATAAGACCAACCACAGACATGAATAACACCTCCAGGATAAATAATTAATTGTGAATATTGATTGATATAAATAATGACTATAAATAATGAACTGGTAAAAGTACAATATTCATATTTGAAATAAATCAAAATATTCATATTTAGAATAAATCAAAAAATTCTTTTATTAGTATAGTCTAACAAAGACAAAGACAATATACAACATCAAAACATTGTTAAAAAATTAATTAAATTTTTTTACCAAAATATTCTTGTATACAATAAACATTTGGTTTATAATATGTAAATATGGAGGTGCAGGTGTTAAAAGTCAAAAAAGCATTTCATATAGTGAAACATAGTTTTGATTTTTATGACATGCAAAACATTAGATAAGTTACTTGTATAGAAGAGTACTTATGAATTATAACAAAATGATAATTTATTTAAAGGAAGGAGTCAGTAATAATGGCATTTATTGACAAAATCAAAGAAAGAGCAAAAGCTGATAAAAAGACTATCGTTTTACCAGAGTCTATGGACAAGAGAACATTCGAGGCAGCAGAAAAAATATTAAAGGAAGGTATCGCTAATCTTATCATTATCGGTACACCAGAAGAGATTGCTGAAAATAGTAAAGGTTATGACATAACAGGTGCTACAATCGTAGATCCATTTAACGATCCAAATAAACAGAAATATATTGATAAATTTGTTGAGCTTAGAAGTAAAAAAGGTGTTACACCAGAGATGGCTAAAGAACAGATGGAAAAAGATTACATGTACTATGCATGTTTAATGTGCAAATGTGGAGATGCTGATGGTGCAGTTTCAGGTGCATGCCACTCAACAGGTAATACAATCCGTCCAGCACTTCAGTTATTAAAGACAAGACCAGGTATCGGAAGCGTATCAGGATTCTTCCTTATGGAAGTACCAGATTGTGAATTCGGTGATAATGGATTATTTGTATTTGCTGACTGTGCAGTTAATACAGATCTTGATTCAGAAAAACTTGCTGAGGTCGCAGGTCTTTCAGCTGAATCATTCAAATTATTAGTAGGAAGCGAACCAAAAGTTGCTATGCTTTCATACTCATCAAAGGGAAGTGCAAAACATGATGATGTAACAAAAGTTGCAGAAGCTACAAGAATTGCAAAAGAAAAATTCCCTGAACTTGCTTTAGACGGAGAATTACAGTTAGATGCTGCTTTAGTACCAAGTGTTGGTGAAGCAAAAGCTCCAGGCAGCAAAGTAGCAGGACATGCTAATACATTAGTATTCCCTAGCCTTGAAGCAGGTAATATCGGATACAAATTAGTACAGAGACTTGCAAAAGCAGGTGCTTATGGTCCAGTTCTTCAGGGACTTTCAATGCCAGTTAATGATCTTTCAAGAGGATGCTTTGCTGACGATATCGTAGGCGTTGTAGCTATCACAGCTGTACAGGCTCAGAACTAATAATAAACCAATAACAACCTGATAATCAGGTAGAATATAATATACATAAGGAGAGTTTATCTAATGAATATTTTAGTATTAAATTGCGGAAGTTCATCACTTAAATATCAGCTTATCAACATGGATGATGAAAGCGTAATTGCAAAAGGTCTTGTTGAGAGAATTGGTATTGAAGGTTCAAACTTAGTACATAAACCAACAGGAAAAGATAAATATGCAATCGAGACACCTATTAAAGATCACAATGTAGCTGTTAAGCTTGTTCTTGATGCACTTGTTGATAAAGAACATGGTGTAATCGAATCAACAGATGCAATCGCTGCTGTTGGTCATAGAGTACTTCATGCAGGTGAAGCATACAAAGAATCATGCCTTGTAACAGAAGATGTTAAGAAGGTAGTAAGAGAATGTTTTGACCTTGGACCACTTCATAACCCAGCTAACTTAATCGGTATCGAAGCAGCTGAAGCTGCTATGCCAGGTAAGCCAAACGTAGCAGTATGGGATACAGCTTTTGGTGGAACAATGGAACCTAAAGCATATCTTTATGCTATTCCTCGTGAATATTATGAAAAATACCACATCAGAAGATATGGTTTCCATGGAACAAGCCATATGTTTGTATCAGGTGAGACAATCAAATTTGCTAATCTTGATAAAGATACAGCAAAAGTTATTGTATGTCATCTTGGAAATGGTGCTTCAATCTCAGCTTCAATCGGTGGTAAATGTGTAGATACATCAATGGGTCTTACACCACTTGAAGGTCTTATAATGGGAACACGTTCAGGTGACCTTGATCCAGCGATTATTGAGTACCTTTGCAATCATGAGAATCTTTCAGTTTCAGAAGTACTTAATATACTTAATAAGAAGTCAGGTATCTACGGATTATCAAATGGACTTTCAAGTGACTTCAGAGATCTTAATGCAGCAATGAGCGAAGGCGATGAGATTGCAACACAGACTCTTGAAGCATATGCTTACAGAGTAGCAAAATATATTGGTTCATACGTAGCAGCAATGAATGGTGTAGATGCAATTACATTTACAGCAGGTGTTGGTGAAAATGCAGTATGGTTAAGACCAATGGTATGCAAATATTTAGGATATCTTGGAATTAAACTTGATGAAGCTGCAAGTGAAAAAGCAGTAGGTGTTCCAGGTATTATTTCAACACCTGATTCAAAAGTTAAATTATGTGTAATACCTACAAATGAGGAATTAGCTATTGCAAGAGATACATTAGCATTAGTAAAATAATTATACATAATATAGTAGAATTTTATGGTTGACAAAAATGGATGTCGCTAGTATAATGGTCTAGGTGTGAAATAGAACCGAATTTAAATAAGGATTGGTTCAGATATGTTAATTAATTTAACAGAAATTTTATCCCGAGAGGGCAAAACCCAACAATATGTTGTTGATATCGAGATGGATGCGTTCAAGTGTAAACTTGGCGAATATCCTATATCCAACAGAGACCATGTAGCGGTATCCATAACAAATATGGGACAGAAAAAACTCATGGTTGAAGCTGTTTCTAAGGTTACATTGGATATACCATGTGCAAGATGCCTTGAAACTGTAAAGAGTGATATAGAAATTGAGATATCTAAGGATATTGATATGAGTGAGTCAGGAGCAGAGAGTAGAGAAGAGTCAGGCGAGAAGAGCTATGTTGAGGGCTATAATCTTAATGTAGATGAGCTTGTTTATGACGAGATTTTACTAAATTTACCTATGAAAGTACTTTGCAAACCCAATTGCAAAGGTATTTGTAATAGATGCGGGATGAATCTCAATTATGGTGAATGTGGCTGTGATAGAGAGTCACTTGATCCGAGGATGTCAGTTATCCGTGATATTTTCAACAATTTTAAGGAGGTGTAACCATGTCTATTTGTCCAAAGAATAAATCTTCTAAAGCTAGAAGAGATAAGAGAAGAGCTAACTGGAAAATGAGCGCTCCAAACTTAGTAAAATGCAGCAAATGTGGAGAACTTATGATGCCACACAGAGTTTGTAAAGCTTGTGGTTCTTATAACAAAAAAGAAATCGTTGCTGTTGACTAATTATAATATATTATTTAATATGTTTTAGTCATACTAAAGTGTTGTTCATAACAGAAAACGTAGAAAAGGGGTACCATGTATAGATGGTATCCCTTAATTTTTTGCGTAATTATCAGTGTTTATCTCAATGTCTGATTGTCAAAAAAAGAGTGTCCATTTTGTGAAAAAAAACATATTGATTTATATTATAATATTTAGTATATTAAGTAATAGATAACGCAAGGAGGATTGAACATGCAGAATATGATGAGGGTGGCTGTCGATGCAATGGGTGGCGACAATGCTCCGGTAGAGATTGTCAAAGGTGCAATAGACGCCGTTAATAGACGTGCTGATATAAAAGTTATTCTTGTAGGAAAAGAAGATATTGTTGAAAAAGAACTTGTTAAGTATAATTACAATAAAGAACAAATAGAAGTTGTTAATGCAGACGAAGTGATTGAAACTGGTGAACCACCTGTTATGGCAATAAGACAGAAAAAACAGTCATCGATTGTTGTGGCTTTAAACCTTGTAAAATCAAAAGAAGCAGATGCTTTTGTTTCGGCTGGAAGTTCAGGAGCAGTTCTTGTAGGCGGACAGTTTATAGTAGGAAGAATAAAAGGTATAGAGAGACCACCATTAGCTTCTCTTATTCCATCAAAGGATGGAGTATCTCTATTAATAGACTGTGGTGCTAATGTTGATGCAAGACCATCACATCTTGTGCAATTTGCGAGAATGGGCTCTATATATATGGAACATGTAGTTGGAATAAAGAATCCAAGAGTTGCTATTGTTAATATTGGACTTGAAGAAGATAAAGGTAATATGCTTGTAAAAGAGACATATCCACTTTTATCTAATTGTACTGATATTAATTTTATAGGCAACATAGAGGCAAGAGAGATACCAAATGGTTATGCAGATGTTATAGTCTGTGATGCTTTTGTTGGTAATGTTATCCTTAAACTGTATGAAGGCATTGGTAGTACAATGATTAGTAAAATCAAAGGTGGACTTATGTCATCATTAAGAAGTAAAATTGGCGCAATGCTGATAAAACCTGCTTTAAAGAAAACACTTAAAACATTTGACGCAAGTGAATATGGTGGAGCACCACTTTTAGGACTCAATGGTCTTGTAGTAAAGACTCATGGAAATTCTAAAGCGAAAGAAGTGACAAATTCTATAATTCAATGTGTTACATTTAAAGAGCAGGATGTTAATTCAAAAATTAAGGAGAGCATTTTAAATAAACAAGAATCAGAAAGGATTGACTAAAAAATGGAATTTGAAAAATTACAAAAAATAATTGCTGAGGTACTTAATGTGGATCAAAACGATATTACAATGGATACTACATTTGTTGATGATCTCGGCGCAGATTCTCTTGATATTTTCCAGATTATTATGGGAATTGAAGAAGAATTTGATATTGAAATAGCAAATGATGCTGCAGAAAGTATAGTTACTGTAGGCGATGCAGTAGAGCAGATTAAGAACGCTTTAAATTAATTAAGAGATTATAAAAGGCTGTTTCATAATAGAGGCAGCCTAATTTTTATGGAGGAAAAGATTTTGACTAATAATAAGAGAATTGAAGAATTTGAAAAGATAATCGGGTATTCATTTAGAAATAAAAGTCTTATATCAGAAGCACTTACACATAGTTCATATGCTAATGAACATAGATTAAATTATATGAGCAATAATGAGCGACTTGAATTTCTTGGAGATGCAGTACTTGAAATATCAATAAGTGAATATCTATATAACAGATACCCTGACGAACCAGAAGGTTATCTAACGAAGATGAGAGCAAGTATAGTATGTGAGCCTACACTTGCATTATGTAGTAAAGACATAAGACTTGGTGAATTCCTTCTTCTTGGAAAAGGTGAAGAATTAACAGGTGGTAGAGAACGTAAATCTATAACATCAGATGCGTTTGAAGCAGTTATTGGAGCTATATATTTAGATGGTGGTTTTGCTAATGCAAAAGAGTTTATTGATAAGTTTATTCTCGCAGATATAAAAGATAAACAGCTCTTTTATGATAGCAAGACTATCCTACAAGAGATAGTACAGGCAAAAGGTGACAAGAATCTGGTCTACAAACTTGTTGGAGAGAATGGACCTGATCATAATAAGCAATTTGAAGTTAATGCCATGCTTGGAGATGAGATTGTAGGAAAAGGAATTGGAAGAACCAAGAAAGCTGCTGAACAGGAAGCAGCATATAATGCAATAATGACTATAAATAAAAAAGACAAGTAGGTGCGTTATGTATTTAAAAAGTATTGAGGTGCAAGGTTTTAAATCATTTGCAAACAAGATAGTTTTTGAGTTTCACAATGGAATAACAGGCATAGTTGGTCCGAATGGAAGTGGTAAGAGTAATGTAGCAGATGCAGTAAGATGGGTACTTGGTGAACAAAGTGCAAAGCAGCTTCGTGGAGCTAAGATGGAAGATGTAATATTCTCAGGTACAGAACTTAGAAAACCTGTAGGTTTTGCATATGTTGCAATTACTATAGATAATTCAGACAGGGCACTTGCAATAGATTATGATCAGGTAACAGTATCAAGACGTGTATATCGTTCAGGTGAGAGCGAATATCTTATCAATGGAACTGCATGTCGTTTGAAAGATGTCAATGAATTGTTCTATGATACAGGTATAGGTAAAGAAGGATATTCAATAATTGGACAGGGTCAGATTGATAAGATATTAAGTGGTAAACCTGAAGAGAGAAGAGAACTGTTTGATGAAGCAGCAGGAATTGTAAAATTTAAGAGAAGAAAAGCGATAGCTCAGAAAAAACTTGAAGATGAGAAACAGAATCTTGTACGAGTTAATGATATTCTTGCAGAACTTGAGAAACAGGTTGGTCCACTTGAAAAGCAGTCAGAAAAAGCCAGAACTTATCTAAGATACAAAGCTGAACTTAAAAAATATGATATTAATCTTTTTCTTAATGAACTTAAAAAGACTAAAGAACTGATTGCAGAAGTAGAAGAGAAAAAAGATATCTGTAGTAATGATCTTGATGAAACTAATAGAGTATATGAGAATACAAAAGTTGAGTATGAAAAGTTAGAAGAAGAGATTGAACAGATTAATGATGCTATAACTAATAATACAGAAGCTCAGAATGAGTATGCACTTAATAAAGGGAATCTTGAAGGCAGAATCAATCTTTTATTAGAACAGATAAAGACGGTGAAGCTCAATGATGAACATCTTAATGAGAGAAAATCTCAGTTAAGTGAGCAGATAGATAGCAAAGAAAAAGAGTTATTAGAATATCAGGAAGATTTGAAAGCAATAGAAAAAGAGATAAGTCTTTTGACCAATGATAATGAAGATGAAAAGCAGCTTGAAGAATTAACAGAGCATATAAAAGAGTTAAATAGTACGATTAATGAACTGAAATCTTTTATTATTGATAATCTCAATGAGAAATCTAATATAAAATCAAAAGTTCAGCATTATGAGACAATGCTTGATCAGATTAATATCAGAAAAGCACAGATTACGCAGAGACTTCTTAAAGCCAAGAGCGATGCAGATGCACATGATAGTACAATCGAGAGACTTGAACATGAGTGTGATGAAGCTAATGTAAGAGCTGAGAGTATTAATGCTACAATCAGTGAATTGCAAAGCGAAGAGAGTGCTAAAAAAGACGAGATTAAGAATATTGATTCTGATATGGAAAAAGCACAGCAGCAATATCATATTGACAAATCAAAACTTGAGTCGCTTAAGAATATAACAGAGCGATATGACGGATATGGTAATAGTATTAGAAAAGTTATGGAGCTTAGAGATACTAATAAAGGTATAATAGGTGTTGTAGCAGATATAATAAAAGTTGATTCAAAATATGAAGTAGCAATTGAAACAGCCCTTGGTGGAAGTATTCAAAATATTGTAACTGATAATGAGAATACAGCAAGAGATCTTATTACATTTTTAAAGACAAGTAAGTCAGGCCGTGCGACATTTCTTCCATTATCATCAATATCAGGTAAAGATAGTATCAGTAATGAAGCTATTCTTAGAGAAAAAGGAGTTATAGGAATTGCTTCGGATCTTGTGCATGTTGATAAGCAGTTTACTGGGCTTGTTAAATACTTGCTTGGAAGAAATCTGGTTGTTGATACAATTGATAATGCTATTCAGATTGCAAGAAAATATAAGTATTCAACAAGAATAGTTACACTTGAAGGTGAATTGCTTAATCCTGGTGGTTCAATGACAGGTGGTGCATTTAAGAATAACAGTAACCTCCTTGGAAGAAGAAGAGAGATAGAAGAACTTGATGATAAAGTAAAAGAATCAGAGCGAATAAGAACTGAATTTGCAGCTAAAAAAGAAGCGAAAAATATAGAACTTTTTGAAGTTAGGAAAGCTATAGAAGAGAATAATAAACTTTTACAGGATACATATCTTGTATTTAATACTGCTAAACTTAATCTTAGACAGGCAAAGGACAGAAAGAGCGAACTTGAAAAAGAATATAATGATACTGTAAAAGAGAGTAGTGATATTGAAGAACAGATTAAAGAGATTAAAGATGAAGCTGTAGAGATTAATGCTGCACTTAGAAAATATGATACAGCAGAAGCAGATGCCAGAACACGAATTGATATATTATCAAGAGAATATGAAAAGTGTAAAACAGAAGAAGAACTTAAAGCAAAAGAATGTGAGAGCAAAACACTTTCAATGGCATCATTTAATCAGAGAAAGAACTTTATCAATGAGAATATTATCAGAACTGAGAGAGAAAAAGAAAAGATAGTAAAGGAACTTGAAAGAATTACTGGAGATTTTGGCAAGTCAGCTAAAGAAGTCAGTGATAAAGAACAAGAACTTGATAATATACGAAAAGAGATTACAGCATTAGAACAAAAGATTAGTGAATGTGAAGAAAGTATATTTGAGCATAAACAAAAAAGAGAAGAAATGCAAAAAACACATAAGACTTTCTTTGAAAAGAGAGATAATATACAACAGAACATAACAAATCTTGAAAAAGAAAAGCTAAGGCTTGAAAGTCTATATGAGAAGTATCAGGAAGCTAACGAATCAAGAATTAACTATATGTGGAATGAATATGAGATTACATATAGTGCAGCACAGGAATTTAGAGATGAAGAGCTTACAGATATTAGTGAGATGAAAAAGCAGATATCACTTCTTAAAGCAGATATAAGAGAACTTGGAGATGTTAATGTTAATGCAATTGAAGACTACAAGGAGATATCAGAGAGATATATTTTTATGAAGACACAGCATGATGATCTGATTACAGCAGAAGAGACACTTGTAGGAATCATAGATGAACTTGACGCCGGAATGAGAACTCAATTTGCAGAAAAATTTGCAGAGATAAAAGACGAGTTTGATAAAGTATTCAAAGAACTCTTTGGCGGAGGAAAAGGTTCTATTGAGTTAGTAGAAGATGAAGATATTCTTGAAGCTGGTATAAGAATAATATCACAGCCACCAGGTAAAAAACTTCAGAATATGATGCAGTTGTCAGGTGGAGAAAAAGCACTTACAGCTATTGCACTTTTATTTGCAATACAGAATCTTAAGCCATCACCGTTTTGTCTTCTTGATGAGATAGAAGCTGCACTTGATGATTCTAATGTAGACAGATATGCAAGATATCTTCATAAGCTGACTAAGCATACGCAGTTCATTGTAATTACACACAGACGTGGAACGATGGCATCAGCAGACAGACTATATGGTATTACTATGCAGGAAAAAGGTATATCAACGCTTGTATCAGTTGATCTTATAGAGAATGAACTTGAAGATAAAAAAGAGTAGTTAATTATAAGATTATATGTTAGAGTATATGTAAAAAATATATGTGTTAAATAATTAACAGATTAACAGCACTAATTAGCACAAAGATAATGTTATAAAGGAGAAATAAGATATGGGAGAGAAAAAAGGATTTTTTAAGAAGCTTGTAGAAGGGCTTACTAAGACAAGAGATAATGTCGTTTCTAAGATTGATTCCATTTTTTCTGGATTTTCAAGTATTGATGAAGATTTCTATGAAGAGATAGAAGAGATTCTGATAATGGGTGATATAGGAATTAATGCTACCAATGATATTATCGAGAATCTAAAAGCAAAAGTAAAAGAAAATAAGATTAAAGAACCTTCAGAATGTAAAGAACTTCTTATAAGCAGTATAAAAGAACAGATGGATATAGGCGAGAATGCCTATGATTTTGAAAACAGAAAATCAGTTGTTCTTGTAATTGGTGTTAATGGTGTTGGTAAGACAACTTCTGTTGGTAAGATGGCTGGTCAGTTAAAAGCTCAGGGTAAGAAAGTTATAGTTGCGGCAGCTGATACATTCAGAGCAGCAGCCATAGAACAGCTTACTGAGTGGTCACATAGAGCAGGTGTTGATATAATTGCACAGAATGAAGGTTCAGATCCGGCAGCAGTAATATATGATGCAGTTGCTGCAGCAAAAGCAAGGAATGCAGATATTCTTATATGTGATACAGCAGGAAGACTCCATAATAAGAAGAATCTTATGGAAGAATTAAGAAAGATTAATAAAGTTATAGATAGAGAATATCCGGATGCATATAGAGAGAATCTTATAGTACTTGATGGAACAACAGGACAGAATGCATTGTCACAGTTAAAAGAATTCAAGGATATATGTGATGTAACAGGTATTATTCTTACAAAACTTGATGGAACAGCAAAAGGTGGTATAGCGGTTGCTATCCAGTCAGAATTCGGTATACCGGTTAAGTATATTGGTGTTGGTGAGCATATTGATGATCTTCAGAAATTTAATGCAGATGAATTCGTTAATGCATTATTTAATGTAGAACATCATGAAGAGAATCAATAGTATACATTCTTTTTTTGAAATTTAGCATTGCAAAGTTGTGAATAGATGATATAATTTATAAATATGATGATAATGCTAAGAGTTATTAGATAAAAGAGGATTCTTATATATTAGAGAATCAGATATTAATTAGTAAAAGAGGAAAATGGAATGGAAAAATTAACTTTAGAAAAATTCGAAGAAGCCAGTGAAATAGTTAAAAAAGTTACTAATGATACAAAACTTATGTATAGTGAGTATTTTAGTAATCAGACAGGTAATAAAGTATATTTAAAGCCTGAAAATATGCAATATACAGGTGCATATAAAGTAAGAGGAGCATATTACAAGATAAGTACTCTTACAGATGAAGAAAGAAGCAAAGGATTAATAACAGCATCAGCTGGTAACCATGCACAGGGCGTTGCATATGCTGCAAAACTTTATGGCTGCAAAGCTACAATTGTAATGCCTACAAGTACTCCGCTTATTAAAGTTAATAGAACAAGAAGTTATGGTGCAGACGTTGTATTATATGGAGATGTATATGATGAAGCATGTGCAAAAGCTTATGAACTTGCAGATGAAAAAGGATATACATTCATTCATCCATTTGATGATCTTGATGTAGCAACAGGTCAGGGAAGTATTGCAATGGAGATATTCAAGGAACTGCCAACTGTTGATTATATTCTTGTACCAATTGGAGGAGGCGGACTTGCAACAGGTGTATCAACACTTGCAAAACTTCTTAATCCTAAGATTAAAGTTATTGGTGTTGAACCAGCAGGAGCCAGCTGTATGAAAGCATCACTTGAGAAAGGTGAAGTTGTAACATTACCATCAGTAAGTACAATAGCAGACGGTACAGCAGTTAAGACACCAGGTAGCAATATATTCCCATATATTAAAGAAAATATTGATTCAATAATAACAATTGAAGATGATGAGCTTATTGTATCATTCCTTGATATGGTAGAGAATCATAAGATGGTTGTAGAGAATTCAGGTCTTCTTACAGTAGCAGCACTTAAGCATCTTGATTTTACAGGTAAAAAAGTTGTATCAATCTTAAGTGGCGGTAATATGGACGTTATAACAATGGCATCAATTGTTCAGCATGGACTTATACAGAGAGGAAGAATCTTTACAGTATCAGTACTATTACCAGATAAGCCAGGTGAACTTGTAAAAGTTGCAAGTATAATAGCTAAAGAACAAGGTAATGTAATAAAACTTGAACATAATCAGTTTGTAAGTATTAACAGAAGTAAAGCTGTTGAATTACAGATTACACTTGAAGCATTTGGCAATGAACATAAAGAGCAGATTACAAAAGCATTAAAAGATAATGGATACGATGCTAAGGTTATTCAGCCTAATCTGTAATATGAATTAGAACAGTAAGACTGCGTTAGTTGTATAACTTTGCAGTCTTATAACTGTTATCAGAATATATGCTGTCAGTAATATTACAGGCAATATAGTATGACAAAGGATGTTTATGGAAAGATATAAAGAGATAGAAAGAAGTATTATAACGAGATATCGCAAATCTCTGTGGAGTAAGTTCCTTGATGGCATTAATAAGTATGAACTTATATCTCCGGGTGATAAGATTGCAGTGTGTATATCAGGTGGTAAAGATTCCATGCTATTAGCAAAACTTATGCAGGAATATGTAAGACATATAGACAATTCAGTAACTGTCAGATATATATCTATGGACCCGGGATATAGCGAAGTTAATCGCCAGATAATCGAGGAGAACTCAAAGCTAATGGGAATTCCAATAGAGATATTTGATTCTGATGTATTTGAAGTAGTTGAAGAAAATGATGCTAATCAGTGTTTCTTATGTGCAAGAATGCGAAGAGGATTTCTCTATAGAACAGCACAGAGTCTTGGATGCAATAAGATAGCACTTGGACATCATTTTGATGATGTGATAGAAACAGTTCTTATGAGTATGCTCTATGGTGGACAGCTGCAGAGTATGATGCCTAAGCTTAGAAGCAAGAATTTTGAAGGTATTGAACTTATAAGACCAATGTTTCTTATAAAAGAAAGAGATATAATAACTTTTTCAGAGTATAATGATTTGCATTTTATTAATTGTGCATGCAGCAGAGTTAAATTAAAAGAATCAGGAGAGCTTCGTTCAGCGAGAAGTGATATCAAAGATATGATAGAGAAACTTAGAAGTGACATTCCTAATGTTGAATATAACATATTTAAGAGTGTGCATGATGTTAATATTGATGAGATAATTGGCTTTCATAATGATGGAAGAACTATCAATGAGCCATTTAATAAATACTACAAAGATAAAAAAGCATATAATAAAAATATGTAGTTGCAAAAATGAACAAAGATACTTATAATAAGATATTGTTAGGTATTAAAAATGTAAAAGTACATAGAGAGGGTATTATTATGAAAAAAAATGAAGTTATAGTTTCAGATTTATCAAAGAAGCACAGTAATCCAATTGCAGAACTTGTTCAGGTAGCATGCCAGTTCGATAGTAGAATTATTCTTGAGAGTGGCACAAAGCAGATTAATGCAAAGAGCATTATGGGAATCATGGCTTTTAATCCTTCAGAAGGTATGGATATAAATCTTGTAGCTGAAGGTCAGGACGAGGATAAAGCAATTGAAGCATTAACAGAATTTTTTAGCTAGTTAATATTGATATGTAATTGCAAGGAATAATCTAAGTTATTACATTAATATATTTATATTTTGAAGGGAGATGCACTATGCGAAAAAAAAGATTAACACCAAAGGAAGCATCTGCTAGAAGTACTATGGCAGCTGTGTCTAGAGTAGATAATAAGGTTGTAACTAATTCTGTAATTGAAAAGACTGTTGTTCAGTATAATAGTAAAGAGATTGATATGAATGAAATATCAAGCCAGATAAAAGAAAAACTGAATGCTGAAGGTGTTACTGTTACAGAGCTTACGATGTATGTAAAACCAGAAGATAATGCTGTATATTATGTTGTGAATAATGATATTACAGGAAAATATGATATTTAATCTGAGCTTATTAATAGCATTAGAACACAAAGATTATGATATCAGTTATGCACGATAGGCAGGTTATATAGAGTGCATAATGAGTTAAAGAGATAATAGTCACTAAGACAGGCTTGTGGATAGACAAGATGTCAAGGTGGCTATTTTCATTTTAATCAGTCTATATATTAGATATAGATTGATTAAATGCTAATTTGTGATTCTCTAATCATTATATATCAGAATATTATGAATTTTATGAGAATACTATAAGTTTATAATATGAGAAAGATATGCCATGTGCTATATTAAAGTGGAATGTTACATTGAAAAAGTGTGTATAAACGTCATACAATCATATATATAGAGATAGCAAAGGAATGAAAAAAGAATTGCATTTTGTTTATAAATATTTTATAATAATATTTATGTTTTAGGCGATTAGAGCCTTTACTGCTTTCATACAGTAACATTATGTATGAACCGAGCAAATATATTTTGACCTTTCCCAATTGGGAATTAAAGCCATACGGACAGCTGGGGTCAATGCCGGCCGCAACTTTGGGTTGCATTATTGATTCAGTGATATATGCACTGATTGAGTGAAATTACTCAAATTTTATAAGTTGGTTACTTAATAACCGTGTGCGATGATGCACATCACACTTGTGAAAAAATCAATAAGAGTAGTAAAAGTATTTCCTGCTATATAGACTCTAATCATGAAACAGTTTTTATAAAATAGTAGATATTCTGTGTATGTGATTTATTGGAATTCAAGTGTATTGTGTAAACAGTTACTTGGATTCTTTTTTAGTTTATATGAAAATACGATTCCCAAATATTGATCCAATGTGTGAAAGAGTACAATTATAAGATTGTACTGAAGATAATATCATTTTGGAAAGGAAGCTTATAATAATGTCAAAGTTAAATCAGAATCAGGCTCCTATATTAGAAGCGTTAGAACGCTTACGAACGATGAGAGTAGTACCCTTTGATGTGCCAGGTCACAAGAGAGGAAAAGGAAACAAGGAATTAACAGATTTTTTGGGAGAGAGATGCTTATCAGTGGATGTTAACTCTATGAAGCCACTTGATAATCTGTGTCATCCAGTATCAATAATTAAAGATGCAGAAGAACTTGCAGCGCAGGCATTTGGAGCAAAACATGCATTTTTTATGGTAAATGGAACGACAAGTGCAGTACAGAGTATGGTATTATCTGTATGCAAGAGAGGTGATAAGATAATTCTCCCAAGAAATGTGCATAGAAGTGTAATTAATGCATTGATTTTATGTGGAGCAGAGCCAGTATATATTAATCCACAGTCCAAAAAAGAACTTGGAATAGCACTTGGAATGTCACTTTCTGACGTTAAGAAGGCTATTGATGAGAATCCTGATGCAAAAGCAGTACTTGTTAATAATCCTACATACTATGGTATATGTTCTAATATCACAGAGATTGTAAAATATGCACATGCACATGGGATGAAAGTGCTTGCGGATGAAGCACATGGAACACATTTGTATTTTGGAGAGAATCTTCCGGTATCAGCAATGAAAGCTGGTGCGGATCTTGCGTCAGTATCAATGCACAAATCTGGTGGTTCATTAACACAGAGTTCGATTTTGCTTGTAGGAGCGGGAATGAATCCTGGATATGTAAGACAGGTAATTAATCTTACACAGACTACAAGTGGTTCATATCTATTACTCTCAAGTCTTGATGTATCACGTAAGAATCTTGCGATGAACGGAAAAGAGATATTCAGAAAAGTTATTAGCATGACTGAATATGCAAGAGAAGAGATTAATCGAATAGGAGACTATTATGCATATTCAAAAGAGATAGTAGACGGTGATTCAATATATGATTTTGATATTACTAAGTTATCAGTTAATACGATTAATGCCGGACTTGCAGGAATTGAAGTATATGACATTTTAAGAGATGATTATGACATACAGGTTGAATTTGGTGATATTGGCAATATACTTGCTTATGTATCTGTTGGTGACAGAATACAGGATCTTGAGCGTCTGGTAAGCGCACTTGCAGAGATAAGACGACTTCATAAAAAAGATAAAGCGGGTATGCTTGATCATGAATATATTAATCCAAAAGTTGTAACAACACCTCAGATGGCATTCTATTCAGATAAAGTATCTATTCCACTAAAAGAAAGTGCAGGAAAGATATGTACGGAATTTGTTATGTGTTATCCACCGGGAATTCCTATACTTGCACCTGGTGAAGAGATAACAGAAGAGATTATTGATTATGTTGAATATGCCAAAGCAAAAGGCTGCGAACTTACAGGAACAGAAGATATGAACATTGAGATGATTAATGTTCTTAAGGAGGGCTGATTATGGAATTATGGTTTTCAGAAAAACATACATCTAATGTAAAATTTTCAATAAAAGTAGACAGACAATTATTCTGTGGCCAAAGTGAATATCAGAGAATAGATATTTTTGATTCACAGGAGTTTGGACGTTTTTTAACACTTGATGGCAATATGATACTTACAGAAAAAGATGAATTCATCTACAATGAGATGATTGTACATGTTCCTATGGCAGTACATCCTAATGTGAGAAAAGTACTTGTAATAGGAGCAGGAGATGGCGGCGTTCTTCGTGAATTATGCAGATATAATCAGGTTGAGCAGATAGATATGGTAGAAGTTGATGAACTTTTAGTAGAAGTATGTAAGAAATATCTTCCTCAGACAGGTTGTGGATTTGGTGATGACAGAGTTAAGATACATCATCAGGATGGACTTCGCTATATAAGAAAATGTGAGAATGAATATGATTTGATAATTGTCGATCCTACAGATCCTTTTGGAGTAGGCGAAGGACTTTTTTCAAAAGAATTCTATGGAAACTGTTATAAAGCACTTCGTGAAGATGGAATAATGGTTAATCAGCATGAAAGTCCATTCTATGGCGAAGATGTATACGTGATGAACAGAACACATAAGCGTATTGTTGGATCTTTTCCAATAACTAAAGTATATCAGGCACATATTCCAACATATCCGGCAGGTCATTGGCTGTTTGGATTTGCATCTAAGAAATATCATCCAATAAGAGATCTTGATGCAGTTAGATGGAGTTCACTTGGAATAGATACAAAATATTATAATACAAGACTTCATGTTGGTGCATTTGCACTTCCTAATTATGTTGAAAATGTATTAAAAGAAGTAGAATAAATAACAAGTAAAAAAATAAGATATATATGGAGGAATTAAAAATGGGTAAATGTTTAATAATTGGATGTGGTGGAGTTGCAAGTGTAGCGATTCATAAATGTTGTCAAAATAGCGAAGTATTCGAAGAGATTATGATTGCGAGCAGAACAAAAAGTAAATGTGATGCCTTAAAAGCAAAATTAGATGGTGGAAAGACAATTATTCATACAGCAAAAGTAGATGCAGATAATGTAGATGAATTAATCGAGCTTATTAACAGTTTTAAGCCAGATGTTGTATTAAATCTTGCATTACCATATCAGGATCTTACAATCATGGATGCATGTCTTGCAACAAAGACTAACTATGTTGATACAGCTAATTATGAACCACTTGATACAGCAAAGTTCGAATATAGCTGGCAGTGGGCATATAGAGAAAAATTCAAAGAAGCTGGAATTACAGCACTTCTTGGAAGTGGTTTTGATCCAGGTGTAACAGGCGTATTCTCAGCGTATGCAATGAAGCATGAATTCGATGAGATTAATTATATAGATATACTTGACTGTAATGCAGGTGATCATGGATATCCATTCGCAACTAACTTTAATCCTGAGATTAACATACGAGAAGTAAGTGCAAAAGGAAGTTATTGGGAAGATGGCAGATGGGTAGAGACAGAACCTATGGAGATTAAGAGAGTATATAATTTCCCTGAAGTAGGTGAAAAAGATATGTATCTTCTTCATCATGAAGAACTTGAATCACTTGGACTTAATATTAAAGGCATTAAGAGAATAAGATTCTTCATGACATTTGGACAGAGTTATCTTACACATCTTAAATGTCTTGAGAATGTAGGAATGACATCAATTGAGCCAATTGAATTCGAAGGTAAACAGATTGTTCCATTACAGTTTTTAAAAGCAGTTCTTCCAGATCCAGCATCACTTGGTCCAAAAACAAAAGGAAAGACTAATATAGGATGTATCTTTAGAGGTAAAAAAGATGGCAAAGATAAAACATATTATCTCTACAATGTATGTGACCATGAAGAATGTTATAAAGAAGTAGGATCACAGGCAGTATCATATACAACAGGTGTTCCGGCAATGATTGGAGCAATGATGCTTATGACTAAGACATGGAACAAAAAAGGCGTATATAACATTGAAGAATTTGATCCGGATCCATTCATGGAAGCACTCAATAAGTTTGGACTTCCTTACAAAGAAAGCTATACACCAGATTTAGTAGATTAATTAGTGGTTTTGATAGTTAATGTATAATACAGGAGATAACAGATGAGAATAGAAGAAGCATTTGCTAAAGTTGAGACTCCTGCATATGTAGTATCTGAAGATTTGATAAGAAAAAATCTTCAGATACTTCATGATGTTGAGGAACAATCAGGTGCACATATTTTACTTGCCCAAAAAGCTTTTTCCATGTATAGCTTATATCCGCTTATCGGTGAATATATATCAGGAGCAACGGCAAGTGGAATTAATGAAGCAAGACTTGGTTATGAATATATGGGCAAAGAAAATCACATATTTGCACCTGCATATAAAGAAAATGAGTTTGATGAGATTGTAAAGATATGTGATCATATTATATTTAACTCATATAATCAGTTTGCTAAATATAAAGACAGCGTAAAAAAAGCAGGTATATCCTGTGGAATAAGAGTTAATCCGCAATTTAGTACACAGGAAGGTCATGAGATATATGATCCATGTCAGCCTGGTTCTAGAATGGGAATTACACTTTCTGAATTTGAAAAACATGATTTTACAGGAATTGAAGGAATACATTTTCATACACTTTGTGAGCAGAATTCAGACGCACTTGTTGCAACACTTAAAGTTGTAGAAGAACAATTTGGACAATATTTTTCACAACTTAAATGGATAAATTTTGGCGGTGGACATCATATAACCAAGCCGGATTATGACAGAAAAGCACTAATTGATGCGATAAAATATATAAGAGAAAAATATAACCTTATAGTATATCTTGAACCGGGAGAAGCAATTGCAGTAGATACAGGATATATGGTAACAGAAGTTATGGATATTGTTCATAACCATATTGATATAGCAATACTTGATGCATCAGCAGCATGCCATATGCCAGATGTACTTGAGATGCCATACAGACCTAATGCAATAGACATGGATATGGCAGATGTGAAAAAATATACATACAGATTTGGTGGTAATACATGTCTAAGTGGTGATATAATCGGAGACTATTCAACAGATAAACAGTTAAAAGCAGGCGACAGAGTAATATTTGAAGATATGTCAATATATTCAATGGTTAAGAATAATACATTTAATGGAATTAATTTGCCATCAATATATCTTTTTAGTGAAGAAAAAGGGCTTAGACTTATTAAGCGATTTGGATATGAAGATTTTAAGATGAGATTATCATAGTGAATTGCAGATAGTATTAAGCAGATGTCTGATTGTATAATGAATTGCAAATAATATTAAGCAGATGTAATTGTATAATGAATTGCAGATAATATTAAGCAGATGTAATTGTATAATGAATTGTAGATATTATTAAGCAAATTTATAATTTTACAACTACTCATACAACTAACTATAGGAAAGGAAAAACTAATTAGATGAAAAACTTTATCTGATTATATATTATATCTAATTAGACAGAGTGGATTTATATGAATGAACCGAGATTAATCGGTAATTTAATCATCTAACATATACATATTGGTATATGGCATTAGTAGCAGAGAATATGAGAATATTACATACTACACCAGTTATGGATGGTTATCGTATGCCTGCTGAATATGAAGAACATACAGGCTGTATTATGGTATGGCCTGAGAGAGCAGATTCATGGCAGTATGGTGCTGTTGCAGCAAGAAAAGCATTTGTGCAGGTAGCAGAAGCTATTGCATTATCTGAAAAAGTAATTATGCTTACAAGCAATGCACAGTATGATAATGCGAGAGCTATGTTAAGTGATAAGATACAGGTAATCGAGATGACAACTGATGATGCATGGGCAAGAGATTTTGCACCAACTTTTGTAATTAATGAAGAAGGCAGTGTAAGAGGAATAGATTGGCAGTTTAATGCTTGGGGTGGCGAATATGACGGATTATATGATGACTGGTCTAATGATAATAAAGTAGCAAGAAAGATGTGTGATATACTTGAAAAAGATGTATATGACGCAAGTGATTTTGTACTTGAAGGCGGAGCAATACATGTAGATGGTGAAGGAACAGCACTTGTTACAAAAGCATGTCTGTTAAGCAAAGGCCGTAATCCTGATATGAGTATGGAGCAGATAGAGAATAAGTTAAAAGATTATCTTAATGTAAGTAAAGTTATATGGATTAACAACGGAATCTATAATGATGAGACTAATGAGCATATAGATAATATATGTGCATTCGCAAGACCAGGTGAGATACTTCTTGCTGTAACAGATGATATTAATGATCCGCAATATTCAATGTCACAGGATGCATATAATACACTTATTAATGAAACAGATGCAAGAGGAAGAAAGATAAAAGTTCATAAAATACCACTTCCAAAGCCGGTATACCTTACAGACTATGAGAGGGCAGGACTTTCTAGCATTAACGGATTTGGAATAAGAGAAGAACATGAGCGACTTGCAGCATCATATGTTAATTTCTATATTTCCAACAAAAATATTATAATGCCGGGATTTGGTGATGATAATGATGAAGTTGCAAAGAATATAATACAAGATATATTTAAAGACAGAGAAGTAATACAAATATATTCAAGAGATATTCTTATTGGCGGTGGAAATATTCATTGCATAACACAGCAGCTTCCAAAAGGAATAAAGAGGTGAGAATATGAGAAAAATAAAAGTAGCAGCAATACAGATGAGTATGTCATCTGATAGAAAAAAGACATTACAAAAAGCAAAAGATATGGTTATTAAAGCGGCAAAAAACGGAGCAGATATTGTATTGTTACCAGAACTGTTTGAAACACCATATTTTTGTCAGGAAAAAAATTATGATTATTATAACCTTGCAACAACAGTAGAAGATAATCCGGCAGTAAAGATTATGATGGAAGTTGCAAAGGAATATAATATAGTTATTCCAGTAAGCATATATGAACTTGATGGATATGTAACATATAATACAGTTGTAATGGTAGATGCAGATGGAAGCATACTTGGAATATATAGAAAGACACATATTCCAGATGATCATTTCTATCAGGAAAAATTCTATTTTACACCTGGTAATACAGGATTTAAAGTATTTGATACTAAAAAAGGAAAAGTCGGTGTAGGAATATGCTGGGATCAGTGGTTTCCTGAAGCTGCAAGATGCATGGCACTTATGGGAGCAGAAGTCATACTATATCCTACAGCGATAGGTTCAGAACCTGTACTAGAATGTGATTCAATGCCACATTGGAGAAATTGCATGAAAGGACATGCAGCATCTAATATAGTTCCGGTAATAGCGGCTAATAGAGTTGGAACAGAGACAGTTATACCGTCAGAAGATAATAATAACCAATCATCATCACTTACTTTTTATGGTTCATCATTCATAACTGACGAGACAGGAGAAGTTGTTGAAAGTGCTGACAGATGTGAGGAAACTGTAATTATTCATGAATTTGACTTAGATGCTATAAGAGAGATGAGATTCTCATGGGGATTGTATCGTGATAGAAGACCAGAGATGTATACACAGATTGCTGAAAATAATAGATAGGATGAAGTAAATAACATGAAAAATATATATAATATACCAGATTATGGTTTTACACATGGTGGCAAATTTCATTCAGATGATGTATTTGCAACAGCATTATTAAGATATATGAACCCTGATATTAAGATAACAAGAGGGTTTAGTGTACCAGAGAATTATGATGGGATAGTATATGATATAGGGCTTGGAGAATTTGATCATCACCAGAGTGATAGAGCAGTAAGAGAAGATGGCGTTCCTTATGCAGCATTTGGACTGTTATGGCGTAGATATGGCAGTATGATTCTTGGAGAAGAAGAAGCAGCAGAATATGATCGCAAATTCATAGAAGATATGGATCTTAGTGATAATACAGGAAGTGATAATGCTATATGCTATATGATATCAGAATTCAATCCTTCCTGGGATAGTGACGAGAGTCAGGACGAACTATTTGAAAAAGCTGTTAATGTCGCATATATAATACTTGACAATCATTTTAAAAGTGTATTTGGAATGATTCGTGCCAAAGATATGGTAACAGAAGCGATGAAACAGTCAGATGGAACAATACTTATATTACCAAAGCATGCACCATGGAAAAAATATGTAAAAGGCAGTTCCTATATGTTTGTAGTATATTCATCACAAAGAGGTGGTTATTCAGCACAGTGTGTTGAAGATGACGAGACAAGAGAACTCTTATGTCCATTTCCAAAAGAATGGCGAGGAGTAGATTCTTCATTACTACCTGATATATCAGGTATTGCGACACTTAGATTCTGTCATAATAGTGGATTCTTAATTGCAGCAGATACACAGGAAGATGTTGTTAAAGCATGTATTGAATGTATGAAGATTAATCAAGAGAATAAAGATAATTAAAATGAGAAAGCAATAAGTTCGTTATTAATTTAACAAACTTATTGCTTTTTCTTATGACTTATGGTAATCTAACAAAAACTGACAAGACAGTTGACTATACAGAAACATAATAGGAAAGTGTTTTATCATAATAAGTATGAGAGGAGTATGCTGTATGAAAAAAGTGAAAGAGATTCTTAACCATATATTTATTGATGGATTAAGTGGAATGGCATTAGGATTGTTTGCAACACTTATTGTTGGAACAATTATAACACAGGCAGGAAGCCTTATCGGAGGAATTGCAGGACATTATCTTGTTATATTTGGCAAGCTTGCACAGGCACTTACGGGAGCTGGTATTGGAGTTGGAGTAGCTTACAAATATAAGGAAAGTCCACTTGTTACAATATCAGCTGCTGTAGCAGGACTTGTTGGAGCATTTGCATCTAAGATAATAGCAGGAACAGTACTTGCAGATGGAGTAATTACACTTGCAGGTCCGGGCGAACCACTAGGAGCATTTATTGCGGCATTTGTTGCAGTTACATGTGGACATATAGTCTCTGGAAAGACTAAGATTGATATTCTCATAACACCTGTAACAACAATATTAACAGGTTCGATAGTTGGAATAATAGTAGGTCCACCTATCTCAGAATTTATGATAAAACTAGGAGAACTGATTAATTGGGGAACTGCACAACAGCCACTTCTTATGGGAATAATAGTATCAGTACTTATGGGAATGATTCTTACACTTCCAATATCGTCAGCGGCACTTGGAATAATTCTTAATCTCAGTGGAATAGCAGCCGGTGCAGCAACAATCGGATGTTGTTGCAATATGGTAGGATTCGCAGTAGCAAGCTATAGAGAGAACAAAACAGGTGGACTTATAGCACAAGGAATAGGTACATCTATGCTGCAAGTTCCTAATATTGTAAAAAAACCAGTTATATGGCTTCCGGTAATAATATCAAGTGCAATACTTGGACCGGTTGGAACTCTTATATTTAATATGACAGATAATGCTACAGGATCAGGTATGGGTTCAGCCGGTTTTGTAGGTCAGATAATGACATATCAGACGATGATAGCGACAGAAAGTGGAACAACAGTTATGCTTAAGATACTTTTAATGCATTTTATTCTTCCTGCAGTCATTACACTTGCAATATCAGAATATATGAGAAAAAAAGGCATAATAAAAGATGGAGATATGAAACTTGATATATAGTTAAGGTATATATAATAAATCCTGTGTTATAATTTAAGGGATATAAATAGGGAAAACAAAAACAGAATGGTAGGTATTGAAGATGATAAACAGGCAAGTAGTTAAACAGGTTTTTAGCGAATATGTTGAAAACTATAATTCAAAAGATGAAAAAATAAAATTAAAGATTGATCATACATATCGTGTAAGTGAGTTATGTGAGCAAATTGCGATAAGCAATTCACTTAATGAAGAAGATGTTGATATAGCATGGCTTACAGGAATGTTACATGACATTGGAAGATTTGAGCAGATAAGAAGATTTGGAACTTTTGATGACCAAAAATCTGTAGATCATGCAGAATTAGGAATCAGAATTCTATTTGATGAAGGTCATATAAGAGATTATGTAAGTGAAGATATATATGATAATGAAGTATATAAAGCGATTAAATATCATAGCAGTTTTGAACTTCCAAAGGATCTTACAAAGAGAGAGCAGATATTTAGTAATATACTTCGTGATGCAGACAAGATAGACATTCTCAAAGTCAATATAGATACACCGACAGAACAGATCTATAATGTTACAACAGAGGAACTTAAGAATGCACAGATTACACCGGAAGTTATGGAACAATTCAGAAGCCATAATACAATTCTTAAATCTCTAAGAAAGACACCAGTAGATCATATATGTGGACATATAGCACTAGTGTTTGGATTATATTATCCGGTTAGCAAAGAGATAGTCAGAAAGCAGGGATACCTTGATAAATTGCTTGGATTCGATACAGATAATTCTAAGACTAAAGAGCAGTTTAGAGAACTAAAGACAATTATGACAACATATTTAGAATAGGAGGTATTTCTTTTGAAAAAAGATACTGACAGATATTTAAAAGTTTTAGCAAAACAATATCCAACAGAACTTGATGCAGCAACCGAGATAATCAATCTTCAGGCAATATTATGTCTGCCAAAAGGAACAGAACATTTTTTAACAGATATTCATGGTGAATATGAACAGTTTAATCATGTATTAAAGAATGGTTCAGGTGCAGTAAGACGTAAGATAGAAGAAGTAGAAGGCAATGCAGTGAGTAACAGCTTTAAGAGAAGACTTGCCGCTCTTATATACTATCCCAAAGAGAAGCTCGAGATAGTAAAAAAAGAAGAAAGCGATATGAATGACTGGTATATGTTCATTCTTCATCACCTTGTACTTATAATAAAAAGTGTATCTTCCAAATATACACGTTCAAAAGTCCGAAAAGCAATACCTAAAGATTTTGTATATGTTGTAGAAGAACTTATAACAGAGAAAGCAGAAGTATATGATAAAGAAGCTTATTATAATGAGATAATTCAGACAATAATAAGAATAGGTGAAGCTGATGCAGTAATAATTACATTATGCAATCTTATACAGCGTCTTGTAATAGATCATTTACATATTGTAGGAGATATATATGACAGAGGGCCTGGTCCACATATAATTATGGATACATTGTGCGATTATCATTCAGTTGATATACAATGGGGCAATCATGACCTTGTATGGATGGGAGCAGCAGCAGGACATTATGGTTGTCTTGCTAATGTAATAAGATTATCAGCCAAATATGGCAATCTTGATGTCCTTGAAGAAGGATATGGAATTAATCTTATGCCACTTGCGTCATTTGCGATAAAAGAATATGGAAACTCAGATTGCGAGTGCTTTAAAGTAAAATCCAATGATAAGTATGATACCGGAGTTGAGAATCATATTGAGACACTTATGCATAAAGCGATTGCGATAATTCAATTTAAAGTTGAAGGACAGATAATTAAGAGAAACCCTGAATTTGGTATGGATGACAGACTTTTACTTGACAAAATTGATTATAAAAAAGGAACAGTTGTAATAGATGAAAAAGAATATCAAATTAATGATATAGACCTTCCAACAATCAATCCTGAGAATCCATATGAACTTACAAAAGATGAAAAGATGGTGCTTGAAAGATTAGGACATGCATTTATGAATAGCGAAAAACTACAAAAGCATACAAAGTTTTTATATTCAAAAGGCGGATTATATAAGAAATATAATTCAAACTTACTTTTCCATGGATGTATACCACTTGATGAAGACGGAGAGTTCTCAAAAGTAAATATATTTGGTAAATACTATTCAGGGATAAAACTGTATGAAGTACTTGAGACGTATGCAAGAAAAGGATATTTTGCAAAAGAAGGGACTGCAGATAGGCGAAAAGGTGGAGATATACTGTGGTATTTATGGAATGGACCAAAGTCACCGGCATTTGGAAGAAATAAGATGTCAACCTTTGAGCGAATATTCATATCTGACAAGTCAACATATATAGAAGAAAAAGATACATATTATTCATTGATAGATGATGAAGCGACAGTATGTAAGATATTTGATGAATTTGGACTTTCGCATGATGAATCACACATAATCAATGGTCATGTACCGGTTGAGTTGAAAAAAGGTGAATCACCGATAAAATGTAATGGCAAAGTACTTGTAATTGATGGGGGTTTTTCAAAAGCATATCATCAAAAAACAGGAATTGCAGGATATACACTTGTATCTAACTCAAGAGGTATGAGACTTGTATCACATGAAAAGTTTGATACAACAGAGAAAGCAATTACAGAAGAGACAGATATAGTATCAGATAGCTGTATTGTAGAAGTATTTAAGACAAGAAAAAATGTTGGAGATACAGATATTGGAGCAGAACTTAAAGAGAATATAACATATCTTGAAGAATTGTTAAAAGCATATCGTACCGGAAGAATTAATCAGGTAATCAGAGAATAGGCGATTACTTACTATATGCAGATAATATTAATTAACATAAAAAGAAAGACGATAAATACAATGATATAATGTCGCAAAATCAGTACAGTAAAAGAATTAGTGTACTGATTTTTGCATTAAGGAGTGTATTATGGGGAAAAAAATATGTTATATGGTAATATTTGCAGGATTAATACTTGGTATACCTTCATGTAAAGCAAATGAAAAAAATATGAAGGTACAACACAGATGTCAGCTAATTATAATACAACTGATACTTCAACAGAGTATATTAATAATGAAGATATATATGATGAAGAAAAAGATAAAACTGTAGGGGAGATAGAACAGAGTATAATAGATGAATTGCAACTTAACACTTTAACAGACTTTGAAAAAATAAAAACACTACATGATTACCTGATAAAATACATTACACGTGAAGATAAAAAATATAATGAGATAGTACCAAAATATTATTATGAGGCTTATGGTGCACTTGTATTAAAAAAATCATTAAGCGACGGATATGCTAAAGTATTTATGGACATTATGAAAGATGTAGGTATGGACTGTTCGGTAGCAAGAGGCAATTATGATGGTGAAGAATTTGTATGGAATAGAATAAAACTTGATGGCAAATGGTATAATATAGATCTTGCTGCAGATGATCCTACGATTAAAAGTCATGATAATTATGATGGCATGAATATACGATATGATTATTTTCTCGTATCAGACAATGTGATAGAATATTCGCATACAATCGAAGATGATAAATATATGTGTACAGATGATACATATATAAAATATGCACTAGATAGAATATTATGTGAGAATTATACTTTTGTAGACACAAGTGATGGCATTGAAGACATAATAGCACAGTATGAAAAAGATGGAGTATTTGAATTCCAAATATTATATTCAGAAGATGCAGGAATTAGTATGTCAGATATTAATGCAGCAGTTACGAAAGTATATTATACTAACGAGACAGGATGCAGAATATCAATAGAACATGATGCGATTAGAAATACACAGATAATTACATATTTAATTGATATGGATTAGACAATGTGTAAGATGATAGTAAAAAAGTAATTTCAGAAAAAATACCAGCTATAACTTAGAAAAAGTTAAGGCTGGTATTTTTTATATATTGTATAAAATTAATATTTTCGAATAAATCAAGGTCGAATAAACAATTAATTATTCTTCCTTACTTCCCATCCAATAAGTAAACCATGTACCGACAATAAGAAGAACGATTGCAAGAACAATTGTGAATACGTTAATATTCTTATGTCCCATCTTAATTAAGATAGCAACAGGTGATGATGCAATAAGACCAAGGATAGCACAATAAGTAATAGAACAATATTTGTTAAATAAGAATTCTATTAATTTGGCAATAAGGAATATGCCAAGAAGTACTCCAATTCCAAAAGGAAATAATATTGCAAAACCATGAATCAATACTTCTGTATTAAAAGTTGTAAGAGCAGTAATAAAGTCCTTAAGTGTACCAGTAATTCCAGCATAATATCCAAGAATCATAAGAACCATTGAACCACTTACACCAGGAATAATCATAGTAGCAGAAGCAACAACACCTACAACAAACAGAATAATTATATTAATAATATTAGCATCAATATAAGTATTAGTTGATTCAGAACTATTGCCCATTGCAAGAAGAATTGCAACTGCAAATAGGATTATAAAAGCAATTATGTGACTTGCACCAATCTTAGTCTTAGACTCTTTTTCAAGTCCTTTTTTGACACTTTCAATAATCATTGGAACACCACCAAGAATAAGACCAATGAAGCAAAGACATGTTGGAAGAGGATATTCACTTAACAGTACCGGGATAATGAAAGTAAAACCGCCAATACCAACAATCATTCCAAGTAAGATTGGAAAAATTAAAACAATACATTTCTTAAATTCTTTGAACAGGTTGTTAATGGCATAGAGCATCTTATCATATATGCCCATAGAAACAGCCATAGTTCCACCGCTTACACCAGGTATAATATTGGCAACACCAACGAATATACCTTTGATAAAATCAATAATAAATCGCATAATAAAGTCCCTTCTGTAATATATTATAAAGTGATTAGCTGGTATAACAACCAACTTGTAATAGAATAGCATTAATCAGTGATGGTTTCAAGAAGGAGATATAAAAATTATGGAAATATTAAGAATATTTCCTGAAGAGATACAGACAGCGATAGAAACAGAGATAAGAGATGTAGACTCAATTCAGGAGATAAGGCTGCGTAATAACCGGAAATTAATAATAAAAGAATCACAAAGAGAGATAAAACTGCCATTAACAATTACAATGTCAGATATTAGAAAGATACTTGAATATGTAAGCAGATACTCAATATATGCATACGAAGATGAATTAAAGCAGGGATATATAACAATTGAAGGTGGGCATAGAATAGGAATATGCGGTAAGATCGTAATGGATACTTCTACACTATCCATAAAAAATATTAATTATATATCATCAATTAATATACGAGTAGCGATGGAACATAAAGGGATAGCAGATTATGTATTGCCTGCAATTATAGATGGAGATAATGTATGTCATACACTCATAATATCACCGCCATGTTGTGGTAAGACAACTCTTCTTCGTGATATAATAAGACAGTTATCAGATGGAAGCAGATTCCTTGCCGGAATCGATGTAGGTGTAGTTGATGAACGTTCAGAGATAGCAGCTTCGCATCTTGGCACAGCATATAATGATGTAGGAAGCAGAACAGATATATTAGATTGCTGCCCAAAAGAAATCGGAATGTTAATGTTAATCAGAAGTATGTCACCAAAAGTAATAGCTGTGGATGAGATAGGTGGTATAAGAGATATAGAAGCGATAAGATATGTAATTAATTCAGGTTGCAGAATAATAGCAACAGTTCACGGAAGGACACTTTCAGAGGTCATTAACAAACCATATCTTGGAGAACTTATCAAAGATTCAACATTTGAACGTATAATTACGATTGGAAATGACTATAAAAAGAACATATATGTTAATAAAAATGGTAAAATTATGCAAATAAATAAAAATGTAGGTTGAAAAACTATGCTGTTTTGTGTTATACTCTTGTAAAGTTCTAAAGCTAAGACGTTTGGAAGTCTGTTATAATAAGAATATGTCAGCAAATAACAGATTTGAAAAGCTATAAGTGTTAAAACAGATAGGAGGATGTAAATGGAGTTTAATTCATTTTCAGAGATTACACCAGAGATAGAACTATTATCTAAAAAGTGTATGAACAATAGTAATATAGACAATAGTCTGTATGAAAAATATGATGTAAAAAGAGGCCTTAGAGATCTTAATGGTAAAGGTGTTCTTACCGGTCTTACAGAGATTTCAGAGATATATTCAAAAAAAATAGTTAATGGTGAAGCAGTTCCTGACGATGGTATGCTTTTTTACAGAGGATATAATGTAGAAGATATCATTGGTGGACTTAATGGAATCTCACCTTATGGTTTTGAAGAGATAACATATCTTTTACTTTTCGGGGAACTTCCAAATGCAGAAGAATTCGAAGAATTTAAGTCAATAATGGGAGCTTACCGTTCAATACCACCAAGTTTTGTAAGAGATATAATTATGAAAGCACCAAGTCAGAATATTATGAATGCAATGGCAAGAAGTGTTCTTACATTATATTCGTATGATGAAAAAGCTGAAGATATATCAATACCTAATGTACTAAGACAGTCACTTGCACTTATATCACAGTTCCCACTGCTTGCAGTATACAGTTATCAGGCGTATGAACACTATCATAAAGGTGGAAGTCTTATTATTCATACACCTGATCCGGAGAAATCAACAGCAGAGAATATTCTTCACCTTTTACGACCAGACAGTTCATATACAGAACTTGAAGCTAAGATATTAGATATTGCTTTGATTCTTCATGCAGAACATGGAGGTGGTAATAACTCAACATTTACTACACATGTCGTATCATCATCAGGAACAGACACATATTCAACAGTCGTATCATCATTAGGTTCATTAAAAGGACCTAAGCATGGTGGTGCTAATATCAAAGTAATGGAGATGTTTGCAGATATCAAAGAACATCTAAAAGATTGGAATGATGAAGAAGAAGTAGAACAGTATCTGGCAAAGATACTGAATAAAGAAGCTTTTGACAAATCAGGTCTTATATATGGTATGGGACATGCAGTATATTCAATATCAGATCCAAGAGCAAGAGTGTTTAAAAAATTTGTTGAGATGCTTTCTGAAGAAAAAGGAAAGCATGAAGAATTCTTGCTATATGACAGAGTTGAAAAACTTTCATCAGAATTAATTGCTAAAAATAGAAAGATATATAAAGGCGTAAGTGCCAATGTAGACTTTTATAGTGGATTTGTATATTCAATGCTTGGATTGCCAATGGAATTATATACACCTATATTTGCAATAGCAAGAATATCAGGATGGAGTGCACATCGTATTGAAGAACTTATTAACTGTGGCAAGATAATAAGACCGGCATATATGAGTGTCTCAGAACGAAGAGAATTTGTCCCAATGGAAGACAGATAGACTATAAGAATACGCACGCATATCACATACGAATATATATAGTAATATAACTCATATATATATATCTATGTGATTTGGCATAAGTCACACATATCCTTAATTAACAATAATTATGTTAATTAAGGATAAATAAAGAATAAAAAAAAGATAACATATAATAATCTTTTGGATTATATGTTATCTTTTTTATTTTTAATCTCGAAACTCTTTGTATAAATAATAAAAATGCAGGTTATAAACTAATCAGGTTGTACATATATTGGACTAAACAGGTTAGATAAATATAAGAACTGTAGATATAGTAATATTTTACACTAATAGATATTTACAGTACTTTATATTTGAAAAACATAATAATAGAAGGGGGCATACAATTATGTATATGAAGATTATTGGTTCAGTACTTGTAATTGCATTTTCTACAGTTGCCGGGTTCAAACTTGGTAATAACTACAAAGAGAGAATAGCTCAATTAAAGATGGTAAAACAATTCCTTATTCTGTTAAGAGGAGAGATAAGATATCACAAGACACCAATAGATGAAGCACTTAAGAATATACTTGGGCGAAGTGGCGATAAGATAGATATAATGCTTAATACAGTACTTAAAGGAATTAAAGAGAATGACAAGAGAGAATTTAAAGAGATATGGAGAGATGGAATTATTGAACTTAAGAATAATTCAGATTTGTCAAGAGAAGAACTGAATCGACTTTTAGATTTTGGAGAGAATATTGGTTTTCTTGATGTTGAAAGTCAGATTAGTAATATAGATCTATATCTGGAAAGTCTTGACGAAGATATAAAATCACTCACATCAAAAACAGATGAAAAATGTAAGATCTATAATGTATGTGGTATATTAACCGGAATATTTATAGTACTGCTTATAGTATAGTACCTGGAGGAGATAATGGAGATTGGCATAATATTTAAGATAGCAGCAGTAGGAATCCTTGTATCAGTTATAAGTCAGGTTTTAAAACATAGTGGAAGAGAAGAACATGCATTTTTAGCAAGCCTGGCAGGACTTGTTATAGTCCTGTTTTGGCTTGTCCCATATATATATGAGTTATTCGAGACAATTAAAGAACTGTTTGTATTGTAATGATAATAAAGATATAGACAATTAAAAGGGTGAGATATGTTAAAGGCAGCAATTACAGGAATAGTAGCAATATTATTTGCAATGCAATTTAAGAATAGTAAAAGTGAATATGCTGTATATATAAGTTTTGCAGCAGGAATAATACTTATATTTATGGTAATATCAAGATTTATGATAATAAAAAACAGTTTAGAAGAATTACAACAATACATTGATATTAATCCGGATTATATTGTAATAATGATAAAAATTGCAGGAATATCCTATATATCTGATATCACATCAACAATGTGTGAAGATGCAGGATTTCGAACTATTGCAAGTCAGATTGAGATGATTGGAAGAATGTCAATACTTACAATAAGCATACCGGTATTATTAGCATTATTTGAGACAATTACAGGAATGTGAATAGTGAATATATTAAAAAAAATAATAAAAATCAATATAATTCTAATGATAATTCTAATATCTGCTAAAGCAAATATGTGTTATGTAATGGCAAGCAGCAGATGTCTGATAAGTGATATACATAAGTATTCTACAATTAATACAATAGAAAAAAATTCACAAAAGAACAATATATTAAAAAGAGAACAGGAAACTTGTATAATAGATAAGGTAGATATTAATAATGAAGATATTAAACAAGAAGATTATATAAATGATGCAGATAATAAAGAGATGAAAAATGAAGAAATAAAAGTTAAAGAGATAAAAGATGAAGAGATATATGAAGAAGAGATATATGAAGAAGATACATATATAGAAGAATTAATAGATTTACTCAATTTTAGTAATGTGGATAAAGTGTCAAGAGAAGAAGGAATAGTATTTAGCGAAATTGTATATAAAATAGTAAAAGGTGGTGATAAAAATTATCTTAAAGTATGCTTATCAGAATTCACAGAATCAATTAGACAACAGTTTGTAAACCAGAAAGGTCAGATAAAAACAATAATTATAATAGCTGTAATATCAGCATTTATTGCGAATGTTCAAAATGTATTTGTAAAAGCAAAAGTAACAGATGCATCTTTTTATATAATCATTCTTATGCTTGCTGGTGTAATTAGTACAGGTTTTATAACAATATATAAAGAAGCAGTAGAGATATGTGCAAAGATGACAGAATTTATGAAAGTGCTTTTACCGGCATATTTTTTATCAGTTACATTAGTGGATAGAACGCAGATGATGCCCGTATATTATGAGATAGCACTGCTTATAATATGGCTTGTTAACGTGATTATATCAGGAGTGTTGTTAAAGATGCCATGTCTTTATATGCTAATAACATATATTAATGAGATAACAGGTACAATGTTTGGCAAGATGGCAGAACTGGTTAAGAAATGTACAGAATATTCGTTACGGATTATAATAACCGGAGTAATTGGAATGAATGTTGTAAAGCAGATGTCACAGCCTATAGTTACAGCTAAAAAAAATATGATTATTAATGTCATAAAACTGATTCCCGGAGCCGGTAATATAGCAGGTGGACTTGCTGACAGTATTAATGGAGCAGCTGTAATGGTTCGCAATGGAGCGGGCTTTGCCGGACTTCTTGTTATGGCAGTGATAATTGCCTTACCGGTTATTAAGATTGGAATATATATATTAATGTACATGCTTATAAGTGCAATAATAGAACCCGTAGCTGATAAAAAAATTGTGAATATTATATCAGACACATCATGCAGTGCAATGCTTATTTTAAAATGCATATTTACAGTACTTGCAATTTTTATGATTACAATAGGTCTTGTATGTGTATCGTTTAGTGGATAATTAATTGTATTATTAATTGAATTATGAATGATAATAATTATAACTATGTTGCTACTAGATAGAGGCGGAGTAAGATGGAATGGATAACAGATTATGTTAAGCAGATAGCATGTGTATCTTTATTTGTATCTTTTTTTAAGAAAATAATTCCTAATGATAAATATTCAAAATATGCAGATATGACGATTGGAATTATTATGATACTGGTTGTCATAAGACCGGTTATGGTGCTTATACATAGCGAAGGAATATTTGAATATAATTTGCATAAAAAGATTGATGAATATGTAAGTGAAGAAAAAGATTTACCAAATAATATTATGAAGACATATATGAGTGATGAATATGTAGAGGAAGTATGGAATGATTATGATAAAAATGAAAATAGTATATATACAATGGCATTCAAAGAGAAAATTAATGAATTAATAGCAGATTATGATTATTATGTAAAGAAGTTTGAATATACAGATGATAATAGAATAGACATAGTATTGTCGGTATACGCATATAAGAACAATAGTGGTATTGATGTAGAAGATGTTGCTTGTGAATATAAAAAAGTAGAATATACTCCAAAACAGATAGAAGTCATTAACAAGATATATACTTATTTTGGCATAGATGAGAGTCAGGTGAATATACAATTTGAAAAATAATAAAATCTTAGCATAGAATTAAGCAGGTGGCATATGAATATTAATAAAGATCTTTTAAAAAGTAACCAGATATCAGGAATTAAAGATAGCATTCTTAAGAAGATTACATTTAATAAGATACTTATGTGCATTATGGCAGGAATTGCGATAATAATTCTTGCAACACCACTTGAGAGTCTTAATGATATTAGTGGAGATGATAATAGTGGTGATAATGAAGATGTTGCGTGGCAGAGTGAAAATGTATCATATAAAGATAGCAATAAAGCATATACTACAACAGAATATATAACATATCTTGAGAACAGATTAGAGGAATGTCTGCTTAAAGTAAATGGTGCAGGCAAAGTTGAAGTTATGATTACACTTAAAAATAATGGAGAAAAATACATATATAGTGATGTCGAAGTAAGTGAGAGCATTACGAAAGAGACTGATTCAAATGGAGGAACAAGGCAGATTATGCAAAATAGTGAGAAGAAGAATGCAATATATGAAGGAGAAGTACCATATCTTATAAAAGAAGATATGCCAGAAGTATGTGGGGTTCTTATTATTAGTGAAGGTGGTGATAATCCGGTTATTGAAAAAGAGATAAATGATGCAGCAAAAGCTCTTTTTGGCATTGAGAGTAATAAGATCAAAGTAATGAAATATAAATAGTCCAGGGGGTAATCATAGTGAAGAAAGGAATAAAGAAAAATCAGGTTATAATATCTGCACTTGCAGTATTAATAGCAGTAGCAGGATATATAAGATGCAGTAGTGCTCTTCCATCAAAGGATGAAGAATATCATAATGTTATGGAAGAGATAGAATATGATGCAACAGATGAGTTATCAGCTAATACTACATATGATAGCAGTGTACAAAGTACTCTTAGTGATAAAAAAGAAGTAGCTGTAAACGATGTTGATCCGGATCCTGACAGTATAAGTCTAGTAGATCCGGGAAGTGCAGTTCTTACAAGTACTAGTGCAACAGGCATTGTAAGCAGTATAAAGCTTGAGAGAGAACAGACAAGAGCAAAGAATAAGGAAACTCTCTTATCTATAATTAATAATCCGGATATAATGGAACAGCAAAAAACAGCAGCGATTGACCAGATGTTAGCAATTACTGACATAATGGAGAGGGAAAATGCAGCAGAGACAATGCTAAAAAGTCAGGGGTTTTATGATTCAATAGTCTCTATAAGTGACGATAAGGCTGACATAGTGATTGATATGGCTTATGTTAATGATGATAATATTGTTCAGATAGAAGACATTATTAAGAGAAAAACAGGCGTTACAGCTGATAAAATAACAATAGTACCAATGGGTGAAGAAGTTACTAAAGGTGAAAATACGACAGAATAATTTTTTGATTTGCAAAATAAATATATTTTGTTATAATGTACATATATGTGACTTATGAATAATTAAAAAACAGGAGGTATTACAAGATGTCTAAAGAGAGTAATAATAGAAATACTTATAAAATACACGAGAATGGTCAGATTGGCGAAGTACAGATAGCTGATGAAGTAGTTGCGATTATTGCAGGTCTTGCAGCAACTGAAGTTGAAGGTGTTGCATCAATGGCAGGTAATATTACTAACGAACTTGTAAGCAAACTTGGAATGAAGAATTTATCAAAAGGTGTTAAGGTTGCGGTAGCACCAGGTTCAGTAACAGTAGATCTTGCACTTAATCTTGAATTCGGTTATAGTATACCAGTAGTTTCTGCTAAAGTTCAGGATAAAGTTAAGTCAGCTATTGAGACAATGACAGGACTTAATGTTTCTGAAGTTAATATCAGAATTGCAAGTGTAAGCATGGAGAAAAGTAATTAATACAAAATTTACTTTTTATATTGTACGTGTTAATGTATAATAAGGGTGTCTGTGTATAAGACGCCCTTTTAGTATGACAATCATTGTAATGCAGATTAGATGCTATTATGCAATGAATTATATTAAGATAGTTTTAGTAATATGGCATGTGCCGCAGGAGGTTTATATGACAAGAAGAGAATATAGAGAACATGTTTTTAAGATGCTGTTTCGTGTAGAATTTCATGATCCAGAAGAGTTAGATGAACAGGATGTGCTCTATTTAGAAGATAGTGAAGAGCTTACAGACAGAGAAAAAGATGAGATAAGAGAGAGAGTAAGCAATATAATTGATAAAATCCCATATATTGATAGTAAGATTAATGAGAAGACACAAGGTTGGAAGACAGACAGATTTGGTAAAGTTGAACTTTCAATTATAAGACTTGCAATATATGAGATTGAATTTGATAATAAGATTCCTGCAAAAGTATCAGTTAATGAAGCAATTGAACTTGCCAAGAAATTCAGTGGTGACAATGCACCAGCATTCGTTAATGGTGTTCTTAAGAATTTTATAAACTAGAGCGTAAACCCCACTACCTTTAGGTGATGGGTAGTTCACAAAGGACTGATATAAGAGGACTGATTAATAAGAAGGAGATAATATGGGAAGCGTATATACTGTCGGACAGATAAATGGATACATTAAGAATATGTTTATGCAGGATTTTGTACTTAATAAAGTAAGCATAAGTGGTGAGATTAGCAACCTTAAGTATCATACATCGGGTCATATTTATTTTACACTAAAAGATAGCGACAGCACGATGGCGGCAGTTATGTTTGCTTCGAACAGACATACAGGACTTGATTTTAAGATGGAGAATGGTAATAAAGTTATTGTTACCGGAACTATAAGCGTATATGAACGGGATGGTAAATATCAGATATATGCTAAGAAGATAGAAAAGTCTGGTGATGGCGAACTATATCTTAGATTTGAGAGACTAAAAAAAGAACTCGAAGAGATGGGAATGTTTGCTACAGAATATAAAAAGCCTGTTAAAAAGATTAATCAGAGAATTGGAATAGTTACAGCAAAGACAGGAGCAGCCATACAAGATATAATTAACATATCTACAAGGCGTAACCCTTATGTGCAGCTATATCTATATCCGGCAATTGTTCAGGGTAGATATGCAGCACATAGCATAGAGAGAGGAATTAAGAAACTTGATTCAATGAATCTTGATGTTATAATTGTTGGTCGTGGAGGCGGATCATTAGAGGATCTGTTTGCATTTAACGAAGAAGTTGTCGCAAGAGCTATATTTAACTGTAATACACCTGTTATATCAGCAGTTGGACATGAAACCGACTTTACAATAGCTGACTTTGTCGCAGATATGAGAGCACCTACGCCTTCGGCTGCGGCAGAACTTGCAGTTATGGATGTAAGCATATTAGAGAGCTGTATAGATGGATATAAAAAGCAATATGCAGATATTATGTCAGATAAGATATACAGACTTAGAAACGAACTTGAACATAAACAACTTAAGTTATCGCATCTTTCGCCGTCTAATATGCTTAATGAGAGAAGAATGTATGTACAGAGTCTGTCAGACAGACTTGATGTACTTATGAAGAACAGGCTTGATTCTAAGAGACAGGAGCTTGTATTATTGTCAGAGAGACTTAATGGTCTGTCACCACTTAGAAAACTTAGTGAAGGCTATGCTGTTGTAGAAGATAAGAATGGGAATACTATATCTTCAGTTAACAATATCACAAAAGGTGACAGACTTAATATTCACATGGCAGATGGTATGATTGAAGCAACTGTTGATGATAAACATAATATAAAAAGGAGTAACCGCCATGGCAAAGACAATTAGTATAGAAGAAGCACTTAAGCGACTTGATGAACTTACAGTTGAACTGGCTAAGAATGATATATCACTTGATGAATCATTTAGGTTATACAATGAAGGATTAAAACTTGTAAAGATATGTAATGACCAACTGGATAAAGTAGAGAAGAAGATTATAATATTGGAAGAAGAGGATGCAGATGAACATTAATAACGAGATAAAAGAAAGAGTTAAATATATTGATGAAGTGATTAATGATTACCTACCTAAGGAAGAAGGTCATCAGGCACCGGTTATTGAAGCTATGAATTATAGCATATTAGCTGGAGGAAAGAGACTTCGTCCATTAATTATGAAAACAGTATTCAATATGTTTAGTAATGACAAAGATAGTGATGAAAAGATAAGACCATTCATTGCTGCAATTGAGATGGTACACACATATTCGCTGGTTCATGACGATCTTCCTGCTATGGATGATGATAAGTATAGAAGAGGTAAGCTTACAACACATGCCAAGTATGGCGAGGCATTGGGCGTACTTGCAGGTGATGGACTTCTTAACTATGCTTTTGAGACAGCTCTAAAAGCTTTTGATGTGCCAGATGTTTCAAAGACAGATGTTATAACAGCACTAAAGGTACTTTTTGGAAAAGCCGGAATATATGGAATGATAGGTGGACAGACACTTGATGTTGTGTCTAATGGAATGAATCTGTCTGAAGAACAGCTTGATTTTATATTCAGGCTTAAGACTTCTGCACTTATAGAAGCTTCTATGATGGTTGGAGCAGTTATGGCAGATGCAGGCAAAGAGAATATACTGAATATAGAAAAAGCAGCAAGACTTATTGGACTTGCATTTCAGATACAAGATGATGTACTTGATGTAACAGGAAGTTTTGAAGAGATTGGAAAGCCTATATTAAGTGATGAGAAGAATAAAAAGACTACATTTGTAAGCTTAAAAGGTCTTGATATATCTAAAAAGACAGTTAATAGAATGTCAAACGAAGCAGTTCAGATTATCAGGGAACTTGAATGTGATAACACATCAGAGAGAGATTTCCTTGTAGAACTTGTAATGTCTCTTGTTAATAGGAGAAGTTAATGCTTCGTTAGGAGGAAATAATGATACTTGAAAATATTAATAGGGAAAATGATATAAAGAATGTGCCACCAGAGAAATATAATGAGTTAGCAGCAGAGATAAGAGAGTTTCTGATTGATAAGATAAGTCAGACAGGTGGACATCTTGCATCAAATCTTGGTGTTGTTGAACTAACAATGGCTCTTCATTTATCTTTTGATTTGCCAAAAGATAAGATAATATGGGATGTAGGTCATCAGGCATATACGCATAAGATACTCACAGGACGAAGAGCAGGCTTTGATGAACTTAGAAGCTATGGAGGAATGAGTGGATTTCCAAAGAGAAAAGAAAGCAAGTGTGATCCATTCAATACAGGACATAGCTCAACATCACTTTCAGCAGGTCTTGGCTATGCTTATGCAAGAGATCTTAAAGGAGAAGATAATTATGTTGTCTCTGTAATAGGAGATGGTGCACTTACCGGAGGAATGGCGATAGAAGCTATTAATAATGCAGCCAATATCAAGAAGAACTACATAATGGTTCTTAATGATAACAATATGTCAATATCAGAGAATGTAGGAGCTTTGTCAGTTGTACTTGGCAAGATTCGAGGAGCATCGGCATATAATGGGCTTAAGAATAATGTTGCTAAGAATATATCTAAGATACCAGTATATGGTGATAGACTTGTTGAGACAATACGAACGACTAAGAGTGGCATTAAACAGCTTGTTGTTCCAGGTATGATGTTTGAAGATATGGGAATAACTTATCTTGGACCATTTGACGGACATAATATAGAACAGCTTACCAAAGCATTTAAAGTGGCAAAAAAGATAAATAATGCTGTTTTGGTACATGTTGTTACAAAAAAAGGAAAAGGATATGCACCGGCTGAAAAGCGACCTTCACATTTCCATGGAGTAGGACCATTTGTAAAAGAAACAGGATTGCCAAAAGTAAAAAAAGTTAATGCCAATTATACAGATGTTTTTTCAAAAATGATGATGGAACTTGGTGAAAAATATAACAATCTTGTCGCTATATCTGCAGCGATGCCAGACGGAACAGGGCTTAAGAGATTTCAGGCTGAATATCCGGACAGATTTTTTGATGTCGGAATAGCAGAGGAACATGCAGTTACTTTTGCAGCAGGCCTTGCAGCAGGTGGAATGAGACCGGTTGTTGCGATATATTCGTCATTTTTACAAAGAGCATATGATCAGATTCTGCATGATGTATGTATACAGAATCTTCCGGTAATATTTGCAATTGACAGAGCCGGAATTGTTGGTAATGATGGTGAGACACATCAGGGAATATTTGATTTATCATTTTTATCGCAGATACCTAATATGACAGTATTTGCACCTAAGAACAAGTATGAACTTAAAGATTTTATGCGTTATGCAATGACTTATGAAGCACCGATAGCAGTGAGATATCCACGAGGTGAAGCATACAAAGGGCTTAGAGAATTCTATGCACCTATCGAATATGGTAAGAGCGAGATGATATATGAAGAATCAGATATAGCATTATTTGCAGCAGGTAATATGGTAAAGACAGCTGTGGAAGTAAGAGATAGACTAAAAATGGCTGGATATAATGTAACACTTGTTAATGCAAGATTTGTAAAACCATTTGATGAAGATATGATTAGATATCTTAATAAAGAGCATAGACTACTTGTGACAATGGAAGAAAATGTTATATCCGGTGGAATGGGTATGGCTATAGCAAGGTTTATGAAAGTAGAGAAGATAGATATGGATCTTATCAATATTGCATTGCCTGATGATTATGTCGAGCATGGTAATGTTGATATCTTAAAAAAAGCATTAAAAATAGACAGTGAATCTATAAGTGAGAGAATTATGGAATACTGTGATACAGCTAAGGAGGATTAGAATGGCAAAAGAGAGACTTGATGTTTTGCTTGTGAACCGTAATCTGGCTCCATCAAGAGAAAAAGCAAAAGCAATTATTATGTCAGGTAATGTATTTGTAGATGGAGCAAGAGAAGATAAAGCCGGCTCAACATTTGCAGATACAGTTAATATAGAGATTAAAGGAAGTACATTAAAATATGTCAGCCGAGGCGGATTAAAACTTGAAAAAGCTATGGATGTATTCGGAGTAAAATTATCCGATAAGATATGTATGGATGTTGGTTCATCAACAGGAGGATTCACTGACTGCATGCTTCAAAATGGTGCAGAAAAAGTATACTCTGTAGATGTAGGACATGGACAGCTTGACTGGAAGCTAAGACAGGATTCACGAGTAGTAGTAATGGAGAAGACCAATATAAGATATGTGACACCGGCAGATATTGATGATGTTATTGATTTTGCAAGTATCGATGTATCATTTATATCTTTAACTAAAGTACTTGGACCAGTCAAAGAACTTCTTACTGATGATGGTCAGATCGTATGTCTTATAAAACCACAGTTTGAAGCCGGAAGAGAAAAAGTAGGTAAAAAGGGTGTTGTCAGAGATAAAGCAGTTCATATGGAAGTAATAGATATGGTGATTAATTATGCAATAAGTATTGGCTTTGAAGTACTTAATCTTGATTATTCACCTATAAAAGGTCCTGAAGGCAATATTGAATATTTATTATATATTAATAAACATACAGATGGCAGAATATATGAGAATAAAACAGTAGATATTAAGTCAGTGGTTGAAAAAGCACACGAAATGTTGTAGTATAAATATACAATTACAGCTTATTTTTGAAAGGTAATGAGGGCAGACTAATGGATAAGTTTTTTATAATTACAAACAAAGTTAAGGATGAAAAATTTGAATTTACATACGAAGTAATGAATTATATTGAGAAAAAGGGTGGTAAATGCGCAATGCAGTCACCAGATGTATCTTTGAAGAATACAAAGTATCAATATACAAATGCAGAACTTATCCCTTCTGATACTGAATGTGCTATTGTATTAGGTGGAGATGGAACACTTATCCAGGCAGCAAGAGATTTACATGATATGAATATTCCATTGCTTGGAATTAATATTGGAACTTTGGGTTTTCTTACTGATATTGAGAAAGAAGATACTTTTAAAGCTATTGATGCTTTGTTTGAAAACAGATATTTTATTGATGAGCGAATGATGTTAGAAGGCAATGCCTATAATATAGCTGAAGAACATATATATTCTAATGTTGCACTTAATGATATTGTTATTAATAGAAATGGTGCATTAAGAGTAATTGATTTTAAGATATATGTTAATGAAGAATTTTTTAACTCATATACAGCAGATGGTGTTATAATATCAACACCTACAGGCTCTACAGCATATAATCTGTCAGCAGGAGGTCCGATAGTAGAACCGGGAGCGAAGCTTATTGTAATTACACCTGTATGTCCACATTCACTTAATAAGAGCAGTATTATTCTTGGTGCTAATGATAAGATTGTTATTGAGATGTGTGATAATAAAGGCGTTGAAGAAGAGAGAGTGGCATCATTTGACGGAGAATTACATTGTAATCTTGTGAGTGGTGACAGAGTGGAGATTAAGATGGCAAAAGTTCATACACAACTTGTAAGAACACAGCAAAGAAGTATATTACAGACGATAAGCAAGAAGATGATAAATGGTTAAGTACATTATATAGACAAAGATAATAAAGAATATTATGTATGCTAAAAGTGATATAAGTAGTGAACATAACGATAAGTGGCTAAAGGCATAGCATACAAACAGGAATGGAGTAGGATAATGAAAATTGAGAGACATTCTAAAATAGTTGAATTAATAAGTAAGTATGAGATTGAGACACAGGAAGAATTAGCAGCATTACTCAACAAAGAAGGATATAATGTTACGCAAGCTACAGTTTCAAGAGATATAAGAGAGTTAAAGCTTACAAAGATGCCTGTTGAAGGCGGTAAGCAAAAATATGTTGTTATCCAGAATAAAGAAGGCTGGATGAGCGATAAGTATATAAGAGTATTACGTGATGGCTATGTATCAATGGATATGGCACAGAATATTCTTGTTATAAAGACTGTATCAGGTATGGCAATGGCAGTAGCAGCAGCTCTTGATGCCATGCAATGGAATGAAGTTGTAGGATGTATAGCAGGAGATGATACGATTATGTGTGCTGTACGCTCTGCAGATGATACATTAATATTAATGGAGAAAATAAAAAAAGTAGTAGCTACCAAATAAGAAAGTAAATTACAATTCTGACTGGTTTTTAAAAAGACCGAAGGAGGAAAAAAATGCTTTTAAATCTACATGTAAAGAATCTGGCACTTATTGAGGAAGCAGATGTCTATTTTCATAATGGACTTAATATATTAAGTGGAGAGACAGGTGCAGGTAAATCTATCATAATAGGTTCTGTTAATATAGGACTTGGAGGAAAAGTACCAAAAGATATTATTCGTAAAGATTGCGATTATGCTTTGGTTGAACTTCTCTTTCAGATAGATTCGCCAGAGAAGATAAAGAGCCTTAATGAATATGATATTGATGCCAAAGATGGTCAGATATTAATAACAAGGCGACTTATGAATAATAAGAGTATAATTAAAGTAAATGGTGTGACATGTACAGCGTCAATATTAAGAAAGATAACAAGACAGTTAATTGATGTGCATGGTCAACATGAACACCAATCATTATTATATAATAATACTCATCTTACAATTCTTGATAAATATGCCAAGAATGAACTTATAGTGTTAAAAGAACAATTAAAAACTGAATATAAGATATATTCAGAATTAAGAGACAGGCTTTTAGAATTTACAACAGATGAAGATGAGAGATTAAGAGATATATCATTTACACAATTTGAGATTGACGAGATAGAGAATGCAAGACTTAAGATTGGTGAAGATGAAGAATTAGCAAGGCTGTCAACTAAGATAAGCCGTTCAAAGAATATATTATCAGGGCTTTCCCAGGTAGATGAACTGATTGGTAATGAAAGTTCCACATCAGCTTCTTATGCTATCGGTCAGGCTATAAGAGAAGTTGCAAAGCTTGCAGAACTAGATGATGAGCTTGCATCCGTCTTTTCACAGCTTGAAGATATTGAAGCATTACTTAATGATGTTAACAGAGATATTAATATATATACTTCTAATATGGAATTCAGTGATGAAGAATATGAAGAGATTATTGAGCGTTATGATTTGATTAATAATCTTAAAGTAAAATATGGTAATACAATCGAGGATGTGCTTAAATATCTTGAAGAACGAAAAGAAAAGCTTGATCTCTTGGTTAATTATGAAGAGAAAAAAGCTGAGACAGAAAAGCTATACAAAGAACAGGAAGAAAAAGTAAGAGCGCTATGTGAGAAGATATCAGATATTCGAAAAAAGAAAGCAGAACTTTTGTCAAAAGACATAAAAAATGCACTTATAGAATTGAATTTTCTTGATGTACAATTTGATATAGCATTTGAAAAGACAGATAATTATACTGCAAATGGATATGATGAGATAGAATTTCTTATATCGACTAATCCAGGTGAGGAGATGAAACCACTTGCAAAAGTAGCTTCAGGTGGTGAACTTTCAAGAATTATGCTTGCTATTAAGACTGTTCTTGCAGATAAGGATGAGATAGAGACGCTTATATTTGATGAGATAGATACAGGTATAAGTGGAAGAACAGCTCAAAAAGTATCGGAGAAACTTGGTATTATAGGCAAGAACAGACAAGTAATTTGTATAACACATCTGCCACAGATTGCATCGATGGCAGATTATCATTATCTTATTGAGAAGAATGTTGTTAATAATTCAACAATAACATCTATAGAAGAGCTTGATAATGAAGGGATGATAAAAGAGCTTGCAAGATTACTTGGAGGAACTGTGATAACAGATGCAGTAATCGAGAATGCAAGAGAGATGAAAGCACTTGCCGATAAAACAAAATAATGAAATTATCTGTTATGATATAGATGATGAATTTATCTATTGATAATATAAAGTGATGAGATCATATGTTGATAAAACAAAATAATGTATTATATAATTACAAATACACATAATAAGAGAGAAGAGATTCTCTCTTATTTTTTTTGGTTCGTTGTCAAGAGCTATTCACTATAGTATACCAGAAAGGATGTTATATAATATGAAAAATCAAAAGTGGTATCGAGTTATTTTAAAACTGCTTGCTACATCAGGTATATTGCTTATTATATTTTTTTCAGACAGATATATAAAAAGTAGTATTCCTGATACACTTACGTTTGGGGCAGGAACAGAACAGCATATTGATCTTAATGTACCGGTACTTGGAACTTTTGATTCTAAGTATATAGACAGCGAAGTATACGTGGATCTTGCAAAAACAATTAATATTAGAGGACAAAAAGAAGGCAATTATAAGATAAAGTTTAAATTGTTTGGACTCTTTGATATTAAAGATATAGATGTTAATATTGTTGATACAAAAGAAGTTATGCCACTTGGAATGCAGACTGGAATATATGTGGAGACATCAGGTGTTCTTGTGGTAGGAACAGGTGAGATTACAGATTATCTTGGTAATGTATGTGAACCTGCAAGAAACAAATTGAAAAAAGGAGATTATATAATAAGTGCAGATGGCATTAATGTGTATACAAAAGCAGAACTTGTAAAACTCATTAATGAATCAGAACAAGACAGTATGGTGCTTAAAGTTAGAAGAAATGATGAGAATATAGAAGTTATGCTTGAGAGAATTGAAGATATTAAAGGTATATATAAGCTCGGAATATGGGTAAGAGATGATACTCAGGGAATAGGAACTTTGACATATATGGATTCAAATGCTAACTTTGGAGCATTAGGACATGGAATAAGTGATGTTGATACAGGAGAACTTCTTGAGATAGAAAAAGGAGAATTATATAAAACGAATATTTTTTCAGTAATAAAAGGAAAGATTGGTGTTCCGGGAGAACTTGTTGGTAAAGTTATGTATGGCGATTCAAATTATCTTGGAATTATAAGAAATAATACAGAACTTGGAATATTTGGGACTCTTGATAGTAGAGCTGTTAATGAACTTAAAGAACAGAGTATATGTGATTATATGCCGGTTGGATATGCTTATGAGATAAAGAATGGTGAAGCGAAAGTTATATGCTGTATTGATGATATAATCTCTGAATATGATATAGACATTCAAAAAGTAGATATTAATGATAAAGGCAATAAAGGAATAGTATTCAAAGTTACAGATGACAGACTTATTGAGAAGACAGGAGGAATAGTACAGGGGCTTAGTGGAAGTCCAATAATTCAAAATGGAAAAATGATAGGAGCTGTTACACATGTATTTGTAAGTGATCCGACAAAAGGCTATGGAATATTTATTGAAAATATGTTAAGAGGTTCGACAGAATGAGAAGATAGAGTGATATTATATGCATATTAACTATGTTAAGGTGCTAAACGTTATAAATTTGCGGCGAAAACCCACACGCTTGCGTGTGGGATGAAAGCCGTTTTTCTTTGACTTGACAATGACATAGAATAGATATAAGCTATGTATAAATAAAACGCAGTAGGACATATAAGCGAAGCTACAGTAATTAAGTACATTGAGGAACAGAAAAGCCATGAGTGACAAAGAATACAACAAAATTCTGAAACAATATCATAAACTTTCTGACAGGCATATTTTGGTTGTTGAGACCGATATGCCTTATTACGATGTGCTTAAAGTTGTGGCTCTTTCTGATAAGATACGCAAAGCAGGCAATGAGCTTGTTAGTCTTATGAGAAAGAATTATGACCAACTTCTGCGTACAAAGAGATACCGTAAATTACTATTTCTGTATGGCAGCACCAAAGATAAAGATAAACGCAAAATTTATGCTAATCAACTTAACGAAATGCAAAAACAATTTAATGTTACATGGGAATATTGCAGAACATCCATGATACCGATAGGTAAGAAATATGGTATAGACGCTGTATTCGCACTGACGAAAGCCGAAGATATTTGGCGAGGTATCGAAAAATGCTTATATGGTAATGGCAATGCTATTCATTTCTCAAAATATGGAGAACTGCCTTGTATCCGTGCAAAACAGATAAATCGTGGCATTCCAGTGTCTGTAAAAGATGACAGACTGCAGTTCAAACTTGGTAAAACCACTTTCGGAATCCAGGTAAATGACAGATTTCAACAGGACGAAGTAAATGCCGTTTTAACATATCTTGCCGAACCTGAGGTTGTGGATAACAAAGCGGTAAATACCTTCATAAAAGATGCTTATTGCATAGATACATACAGACCTTGCTATGCTACGCTTGTTCCTAAAATAATACGAGGTAAATACAGGGTATATCTGCATCTTACTATCGAGGGTAAAGCAAAACCAAAATATGATAAGCATGGCAATCCTCGTCACAAGTATGGTAAAGGAATGATAGGTGCCGATATTGGTACACAGACTGTTGCTTATACATCTGACAAGGAAGTCGGTTTAAAGAATCTTTCAGAACGTGGTAACAGCATACAAACTTCTGAAAGAAAAGAACGCCTGCTCTATCGTGCTATGGACAGGTCAAGACGAGCCTCTAATCCTCAAAACTACAATGAAGATAGTACTGTTAAGAAAGGTCGAAAGACTTGGACATATTCAAATCATTATAAGAAGCTGAAAGCAAAACATTTTGAATTATGCCGTATCAATGCAGTGAACAGGCAACTTGCAATAAACGAAGATGCCAACCATTTACGAAGTCTCGGAGATATATTCGTCACAGAGCCAAAGAACGCAAGCAGGCTTATGAGACGAGCCAAAGAAACTACCAAAAACGATAAGGGCAAGTTCAATAAGAAAAAGCGTTTTGGTAAATCTATAAAGAACAGATGCCCTTCTGGATTTCAGACTACAGTGGAAAAGAAATTCAAGGCAACGAGTGGCACATATATAGAAGTACCAAACAATTACAGAGCTTCACAGTACGACCATACAGTTGATGACTATATCAAAAAGAAACTGTCTGACCGATTGTATAAGCTACAAGATGGTACGGAAGTACAAAGAGATTGGTATTCATCATTCCTGCTCTATTGCTACAACCATAAGACGCAGGATATAGATAAAGATAAATGCATTACAGAATTTGATAATTGCTGCAAGAAAGAAAAAGCCCTAATCACATGGATTAAGGCTCATAAGATTAAAGTATTAAACAGTGGAATTAAAATAGCTTAACAACTTAATAATAAGGGAGATTGACTGTACTTCCTTGCTGAAAAACAGAAATTTACCGTTAATGTGGTCGACGGACTGCTTGGTAATGAAAGTCCTGATTCAAATAGATTTACACTTGTAACTCCAAAGCCTGCAAATGGTGTACGATTACAAGCTACACTTGACAATCAGAACCCCATTGGCTTGCCAGTGGGAGCAGTCAGGTTGACATATTAGCCAATATGATTGATAATTAGTCTGATATTAAAAAACAGATTTTTCTTGGAAAAATGACAGAAAAAGGAGCGATTAATTATGATTACAGCAATTATCGTATTACTTACGTTAGCAATATTTAGCAATATTCTAAAGATAGCGTTTAAAGCATCATGGGCAATATCAAAAGTTATTGTTACGCTTATTGCACCAATTGTTATTATAGCACTTGTAGTAGCAGGCCTTGTATATGTGGCAGTTCCATTACTTATAATTGCAGCAGTTATAGGACTTGTTAAGACTGTAGTAAGATAATATAAAAATCCCCGCAGTCAATTTGAGATGATAAGAACTTCTCAAATTGACTGTGGGGATTTTTATATTTGCACAGTTTAATATCTGATGATATATTATTAAGAGCAGATTTGCCAAATCTAATAGTGATTGATCAATAAAATTACGAAGTGGAGAAACCAAGATTAGAAGAGTTTAATCAGTTAAATTATAAACTAAAAGATATGGAGAAATTAAGATGAAAAATTATAAATTTACAATAATGTATGATGGGACGAGGTACTACGGATGGCAAAAACAGCCGGATCAGAATACAATTCAGGGTAATATGGAGAAAGTTGTAAGCGAACTTTGTGGTGAAAAAACAGAAGTATTTGGTGCAGGAAGAACAGATGCCGGAGTGCATGCAAGAGCTATGTGTGCTAATGCAAGATTTCATACAAGACTTAATGAAAAAGAGATAAGAGATGAACTTAATAGACTTTTGCCGGATGATATTGTAGTAACTAATGTTGAAAGAGTCAGTAATAAGTTTCATGCCAGATACAGTGCAACAGGTAAGACATATTGTTATACATGCTATTATGGTGAGAATAAACCTGTATGGAAGAGACGTTTTGTTAATTGTCTTGATAAAAAACCGGATCTTGAACTTATGAGAAGAGCAGCTAAGGTTCTTCAGGGCGAACATGATTTCAAAAATTTTAGTATTAATCCACAGATGAAGAAATCGACAGTAAGAATTGTAGATAGAATTGATATAAAAGAAGAAAATGGATATTATAGTTTTTCTTTTCATGGAAATGGATTTTTGCAGAATATGGTAAGAATTCTTACAGGAACGCTACTAGAAGCGGGATATGGGAAGATTACTACAGAAGATATAATAATGGCACTTAATAGCGAAGAAAGAATGAAAGGTGGTCCGACAGCACCTGCACTTGGTCTTTGCCTTGAGAAAGTCGATTATTAGTAGAAAATTGGATATTAGGAAAATGTAATTATTAGAAAGCCAGATATTAAGGAAAGCCAGATATTAAGGAAAGTTATATATTAAAGAAAGTCAGATATTAAGGAAAGTTATATATTAAAGAAAAGCCAGATATTGAGAAAAATTAGGTATTAAGAAAAGCCAGATATTAAGGAAAATTAAATATCAAAAAAATTAGATATAATGTAAGAGGTAATGACAGAAGATAGATTATAGAACAAAACAATATAAATTGTAGAATGTTATATGATTAACTTTGGATATATTAGAAAACTGAAAAACTAAATATTACAAAATAGTATATATACTTGCGTAAAATTTAGGAAAACAAAATACAATATTCAGTTTCTTTTACTAATAGCCGAAATAATATATTTTAAAACAACTTTACTAAAGTAAAATAGTATGATATGATGTCAGATATGGAAAAAATAGTCGGTGATTAACTTAATTATCAGACAGCAATAGGTAACATTATATTAGGGGGCTGAAACAAAATGAAAAAACGCTTTAAAAGACTTGTGTCACCAGTAGTAGCAGTGACACTGATCGCAGGACTGTGTAGTGTCGGTAATGGCATAATAACAGCGGCAGAGAGACAAAAGATAATCGGAAATACTCCAGTAAAAGTAGTGACAGCGGGGAATAAGACCGTATTATCCTATGTAGGAGATATTGTTGATGAAGCAACTGTCAAATCAGGTTCAGTGGCAAGTACAAAAGAACAAAACAAATACGTACCATTTTCGGTTGATTTAAAACTTGATAATGAACAGCTTGATGAAGTGCGTGATGAACTCGAAGACGGAATGGAACTTGTATATACATGTTCATTTGCAAAGAGTGACGAATATCCTATATCAGTAGGTGAGACCGATAGTGGTGATTTGCTTACTGCGACAGGTGAAGACTATGGTGATTATGAGATTATAACACAGGATGACACAATAGACATTAATATTATTCTTGATGGCAAGAGTATATATGATCTTGAAGATGTTGCATGTGGATGTAAGTTCGCACTCGATGTGTCATCAGATGCCAAAAAACATACAAAAACAGAACTTACTTATGAAGAAAATGAAGATGTCTACAGATTATCTTATATCTATGATGATAAAAAACAAGATGAAGAGCTCAAATCTTATGAGATATCCAAAGTGGGAGAAGTAGAGGGTAATACAATTACATATACAATTAATGCTGTGACTAATGAAGCAGGTGTTTCACTTGCAGGTAATACAATTACAGATATGCTTCCTGATGAACTTGATTTTGTATCAGCAAGTGCAGAATTTTATGATGAAAATGGAGTATCAGAGACAGAAGAAGTTAGCGAAGAAGCAGTATCAGAAGATGTTATTAATTATGTTATACCAGACAGACAATATAATATAAAAGAGGTAGTACTTACTATAAAAGCAGTACTTACATCAGATAAATATATTGAATATGTTGAGAATAGCAAAGATGGAATAGAAGTTAATAATACAGTTAGTCTATATGCTAAAGATTCAGAAGAAACAACTGAAAAGAAACTTCTTGCAACAGCCGAAGATACAAGCAAGATATTTGATAATACAGAATTTTTTGCGAAATCCGGAGCACAGGCAGGTTATTATGGACATAGCATGCAATGGGAATTAAAAGGTAATACATATTTTACATATTGTGAAGATGTATATGTAGTTGATTATATTCCTGATACAAAAAGCCATGTATTTAGTAATGAAAAGCCAATAACTATAACATATGATAATTATGCAGAACATAATTATAAAGGAACACTTACTGATATTGGTGAGTTTGAAAGTGAAGAATATTCATATGATAATATGAGTATAGATACAATCAAGAGCCTTGAACTAGAAGGACCATCATATTATACATATGGCGATGGCCAGGTGCTTATAATTCCTCTTGACTCAGAAGCATTAAATAGTCCTTTTACAATTAAGTATTATACAGATATTATTGATATAACAGATAATCTTACAGAAGGAGTGGATATCTCTAACAGTGCAAGAATTCTGTGGGGAAGTGCACAAAGTGGAGATGGAATTATAGGAACTATTCCAGAAGGCAATGCAGATGTGACAAAGACTCTTTATTTTAGAGCAATTAAGAAAACTGTTAATGGTGATTACAATCCATATACACAGAAAGTTAAATTTGATATCTCAATTAACGAATGTGGTAATCTTCTTGGCGAATCAGATTATACAATTGTAACGGATGATTTGACAGATGAAGGTATGGAGTATACCGGAGAGATATCTACAGTACTTAAAGAGATTGCAGGAGATGGTCTTGCAACTGAAGTTACACTTGATAGAGTTGATAGTGAAGAAGAATGCCGTAATAGAGAATTTTCTTATTGCATATCAGAAGATAATAAGATACTTCATGTTAATCTTGGCAATGTAGACGCTACAGAAAATTATATAATTACAGTTGAGACAAAAGTTACATCACCTGAGAAACTTGCAATGCAAAAAACAGGTCTTGTACTTAGTAATACAGCAAGTGTTGAGTATGGGGATCAGATAAGAGAAGCAACAGCTTCACTTGAATATTCAAACAGACTTATATCAAAAGAAAATGTAGCTGATGGATATGATTATGCAGCCCATGGTAATAAATGGAAGTTTGTTGTTAATCCATATAATCTTCCTCTTGAGAATATCAAGATTAATGATATTCTTCCTGATGATACCTCAACAGTTGTTGTTGATATAGTTGAGATTAATGATAGGGAATACAGATTAGGCAAGAGAATACCTCTTCCAACAGTTGAAGGAACAACTGTAAATGGTTCTTTTGAAGTTGCTAATGTACTTATATCATATACAGCTTCAACATCTAATATTGAATTACAGATAAAACCATTAGATGACAGCATTGATATTAAGAATGACAGATATGACATATATTATACAACTGAGTTAAAAGAAGATGCCAGAATAAGTGAAGACTATGTTGTTAATGGTGTTACAGTAGAGAATAAAGCAGTTCTTACTGGCGATATAGAAGGAGTACCTTTTAGTGATGGCAATGTAGCATCTATTGAAGTAAGTGCAAAGCAGAATGATAATCTTGTACCTGTTACAAAATCAGGAAAAGAAACATTCTACAATGAAGCAACTGGTGTATTTGAGACAGATTGGTCTATTGAACTTAACAGAGATAGTGTTAACTTTGCAGGATATACAGTAAGCGATATCCTTGCAGAAAACCTTGAATTATATCCAGATACATTTAAAGTATATGAAGCAAAAGTAGCATCAGATGGTTCATTTGAAAAAGGTGAACAGATTAGTGAAGATAAACTTTTAGAACTTGTAAAAGATTATGACAGATTTTCTTTTAAGATTGGCAGTGAACTTGCGAGAACTCCATTGGTTGTAGAATTTACAACTGCTGTTTCTAAGATTACAGAGTCTGGTGAACAGACTATAACTAATGCAGTTTCACTTATAAAGAATGGTAAATCAATGGTACTTGATGAGAATATAACAGCTGATAGTGTATATTATACAGATTTTGATTCAATAGGATATGCTTCAGGTATTAAGATTAAATTAAAAAGAAATGAAGTTCTTCCAGAAGAAACAACAAGAGAAACTCAGGAAGAGACAACAACTGCAGAGATAACAACTGCAGAGATAACAACCAAGAAGAATGAAGAGATTAATGCAACAGAAGATACTGGTGTGCTTAATGAGAATATAACTAAGAAACCAGAGATTCTTGCAACAGAAGAAGAGAATACTGATAAGAATAAGAATACAGGTGTAATCGGAGCAGGCCTTGTAAAAACAGGCGATGATAGCGTATCACCAGTAGTAATGTCAATAATTGCAATAGTATCATTAGCAGTTATAGTATCATTGCTTGTATATATGTCTAATCAGCGTAAGAGAAAGAGTAACAAATAATATATGAGTAATATAATATCTAACAAGATTATATATGTAGTCAGATAGTGAGAGATATTCATATATAAAATCCTTTCGTTTGTCATAGGCGGAAGTCCACTACCTTTAGGTGGTGGGGAGTTGACAGTGATGCCTTACATCATATAGAATATCAATTATACATATTTTAATAAAATATTATAACGAAACTTAAAAAAGATTGATGAATATATTGTAATTCATCAATCTTTTTGTATAATTAAAATAGTTGACAAAAAACTAAAAACAAAATAAAAAGTGAAAGCTAGGAATGTATAACTAGAAAATTGACAACCGGGAATGTAAAACCTGAAAAAATGAAACTAAAAATGAACAAAATTATGGAAATCATGGAAATGAACAAAATCATGGAAATGAACAAAATTAAAACTAAAAACGCCAAGGGGGAAACATTTTGAACAAGAATAATTATACACATACACTTACAATATCAGATGTTAAGGTTAAGGATGAATTCTGGAGTAATCAGATAAGACTGATAAGAGAGAATGTAATTCCATATCAGTGGGATGCACTTAATGATAGAATTCCTGAAGCAGCGAAGAGCTTTTGCATGAGAAATTACAGACTTGCAGGTGAACTCATTAAGAGAAGAAAATCAGGTGAAGTGACACCGGTATTTCCGACAGATATATTTGAAACTTTACCTAAAGATTATGATAATCTTGAAGATAAATTCTATGGATTCGTATTTCAGGATAGTGATTTTGCAAAATGGATAGAAGCAGTAAGTTATTCACTTAACAATTATCCGGACAAAGAACTTGAAAAGATTGCAGATGAAGCGATTGATATAGTATGTGCAGCTGCTATGGATGATGGATATCTTGATACATATTATATCATTAATAATCCGGATAAACGTTTTACAAATCTTAGAGATCATCACGAGTTTTATTGCTTTGGACATCTGTGCGAAGGTGCAGTAGCATATTATGAAGTAACAGGCAAAGATAAATTGCTTAATGCTGTGAAAAAATATGCAGATTTGTTATGTGAAAAGTTTGGTCCGGCTGATAATCAGATACATGGATATCCAGGACATGAGATTGCTGAGATGGCACTTATCAGATTATATAATGTGACAAAGGAGATTAGATATCTTAATCTATGCAAATATCTAATTGATGAGCGTGGAAAAAGACCATACTATTTTGATATAGAGCATGGAATTAAAGATGACAAAAAGAGCGAACGTTATCAGTATCATCAGGCACACAGACCGGTAAGAAGACAGGATGAGGCTGTTGGACATGCAGTAAGAGCAGTATATCTATACTCAGGAATGGCAGATCTTGCAAAACTTACTGATGATGATGAATTGTATGAAGCATGTGAGAAGATATTTAATAATATAATAAGAAAAAAGATGTATATAACAGGTGGAATCGGTGGAACTCATATAGGTGAAGCATTCTCATTTGAATATGATCTTCCGGATGATACAGCTTATGCAGAGACATGTGCTTCGATAGGACTGGCTTTTTTTGCAAGAAGAATGTTAGAGATAAGACCGGATTCTAAATATGCGGATACGATGGAGAGAGTATTCTATAATGGAATATTAAGTGGTATGGCAGAAGATGGCAGGAGCTTTTTCTATGTTAACCCCTTATCTGTTGTTCCAAAAGCATGTCATCTTGATGAACGTAAATTTCATGTCAAACCAATAAGACAAAAATGGTTTGGATGTGCATGTTGTCCGCCTAATATAGCGAGAATTATAGGATCTTTTAATACATATATCTATACAGAAAATGAAGATATATTATTCTTCAATCTATATGTAAAAAGCGAGTTTAAGAGAATTGTTAATCAAAAGGTTCTTAATATATCAACGGATGCCAATCTTCTAAAAGATGGAAATGTAAAGATTACAGTATTAGCAGATGAACCTGTTAGGACAACTTTGGCATTAAGAATACCTTATTGGTGCAATAATATATATTCACTTAAGAATGTGACTGATGATGAGATTATTATAAAAGATGGATATATATACATTACTAAGATGTTTGAAAAAGAGACAGTAATTGAAGTCGATTTTGATATGAAACCGGCGATTGTCAAGGCAGATAGACGTGTGAGAGAAGAAATAGGTAAATATGCTGTTGTAAGAGGTCCGCTTGTATATTGTATGGAGGAAGCTGATAATGGTGCAAATCTTCATCTGATTGAGTTGTCAAAAAAGGCTGAACTTACTGTTTGCGATAATGATATTTTTGCCAATAAGACTAAGAAAATTATTGCTAATGGAAGAAAAATAAGACTTGATGATGATATTAACAATGACAAAAAACAGTATTTAGACAATAATAATAGACAATTATATTATGATGCAGACATTGAAGATGAGTATGAGCCATTTGATATTACGTTTGTTCCATATTTTCAATGGGCGAATAGAGGGGAAGGCGAGATGAGTGTGTTCGTAAGAGGATATGAAGAAGCATAATTATATTTTTTACTTGAAATTGCATAGATAATGTATACAAATAATGGAATTGAGTATAGAATATATGTCGAATAGTGTCGTATGTTGCGAGCATTAATTCTTGCAAGATATCACTGTATAAAGGTATAATGTTAAATATAGAAAATATATAGTAGAAATATGCAGGGAGGAATTTCTTTAAAATGGCGAGATTGAATGTGGCAATAGCAGATGATAACGAGAGGATGAGAGAACTTTTATACAACATACTAAAGACAGATAACGACATTGAAGTAATTGGGGATGCAAGAGATGGCAATGAGATAATAAGTCTTATTAAGAAACAGGAACCGGATGTAGTGCTTCTTGATCTATGTATGCCGGGAAAAGATGGAATAAATGTAATAGAAAATGTCAGAAATGATAAAGACATAAAGAAAGTTCCGGTATTTATTATGGTATCAGGGGTTGCAAAAGACGAGATTACAGTCGAAGCATTTTCGAAAGGAGCAGATTATTATATAATAAAACCTTTTGATAATGAACATCTAATTGCACGAATTAAACAGTATGGGGATAAGGAAGCAAAAAAAGATATCGCTGTTGTTACCGCTAATGTGAATATGAATATGCCAGAAAATGACAGAAGAATTGAGACAAAAGTGACAGAGATAATACATGAACTTGGTGTTCCTGCACATATAAAAGGATATCAATATCTTCGAGATGCGATTATTATGTCATATAATGACAGTGAGATGTTAGAGAGTATCACAAAGATTTTGTATCCTGCAATAGCTAAGAAGAATGCAACAACACCAAGTCGTGTTGAAAGAGCAATAAGACATGCGATTGAAGTGGCATGGACAAGAGGAAAGATAGATACAATTGACAGTATATTTTCATATACAATTAATAAGTGCAAGGGAAAACCGACAAACTCAGAATTTGTAGCACTTATTGTAGATAAACTCAATTTGGAACGAGCAAATTAACAATTTCTTAAAATTGTACATAATATTTCTTGTTTTACCTTTAATTTATTTATATTATAAGGTATAATAAGAGGGAGATGTAAAAGTATGGGAGGAATTGTGGAATGAAGAATGTTTTATTTATTACATCAGAAGCTGTACCTTTTATTAAAACAGGTGGTCTTGCTGATGTTGCGGGCTCATTACCAAAATATTTTGACAAGGAGAAATATGATGTAAGAGTTATATTGCCAAAATATATGTGTATGAAACAGGAATATAAGGATATGCTTAGATATAGAACGCATTTTTATCTTGATATTGCATGGAAAACACAGTATGTTGGCGTACTTGAGACTGAATATGAAGGTGTGAAATTCTATTTTATAGATAATGAATATTATTTCAGTGGTCAGGCACCTTATGGCGATACAAAGTGGGATATTGAGAAATTCGCTTTCTTTAGTAAAGCAGCACTTTCAGCTATGCCATTACTTGATTTCAGACCGGATATTGTGCATTGCCATGACTGGCAGACAGGACTTGTGCCTGTATATCTTAAGGAGAGATTCCATGAAGGCGAATTCTTTAGAGATATAAAGTCGATAATGACAATACATAATCTTAAGTTTCAGGGTGTATGGGATATTGATACAGTTAAGAATATCTCAGGACTTTCAGAGTATTTCTTTACACCAGACAAGCTTGAATCATATAAGGATGGTAATCTCTTAAAAGGTGGTCTTGTATATGCAGATAAGATTACAACTGTAAGTGAGACATATGCACAAGAGATTAAGACTGATTTTTATGGTGAAGGACTTAATGGTCTTATGTGTGCTAGATCTAATGATCTGTGGGGAATTGTTAATGGAATTGATTATAATGTATATAATCCGGCGACAGATAGATATATAGTCAAAAATTATAATCAGATTACATTTAGAAAAGAAAAGATTAAAAACAAGAGAGCACTTCAGGCTGAACTTGGACTTGAACAGAATGATAAAGTATTTATGATTGGTATTGTATCAAGACTTACTGATCAGAAAGGTTTCGATCTTATCCAGTGTGTTATGGACGAACTTTGTAATGATGCTGTTCAGATAGTTGTTCTTGGTACAGGTGAGGCAAGATATGAGAATATGTTCAGACATTTTGCATGGAAGTATGGTAATAAAGTATCAGCTAATATCTACTATTCAGAAGAGATGAGTCATAAGATATATTCTTCATGTGATGCATTTTTAATGCCTTCATTATTTGAACCATGTGGATTAAGCCAGCTTATGAGCCTTAGATATGGAACTGTTCCGATTGTAAGAGAGACAGGTGGATTAAAAGATACTGTTGAACCATATAATGAGTACGAGAGCAAAGGAACAGGTTTCTCATTTGCTAATTATAATGCTCACGAGATGCTTTCAACAATAAGATATGCTGAGAGAATCTATTATGATAGAAAACGTGAGTGGAATAAGATTGTTGACAGAGCTATGAAAGCTGATTTTTCATGGAAGACTTCGGCAAAGAAATATGAAGAATTATATGATACACTGTAGTATAATGCAAAGTATGTTGTATAGGTTATTATACATAAGTTAAAGTGTATAGATTAAAAAAGACAGATGAGCAATATATGTAATTAACTCATCTGTCTTTTTAATGGCTCTTTGTCAAGAGCGGGGGTAAAATCCCATATTGGAAACCTGGTGCATAAGCATCAGGTTTCTTTAATATAACTAAGTCGTTGATAGCAAAATTCTATTTCTAAAATTCTCAAAGTTACGG
>NZ_JAHLQC010000020.1 GCF_018918265.1 Falcatimonas sp. MSJ-15 | reverse complement strand
AGTCTCAATGATAGATTACTACACCGAAAGGTGTGTTACTTGTTAAGTTGATTGAACCGCCGTATACGGAACCGTACGTACGGTGGTGTGAGAGGTCGGGAAAATTTATTTAATTTTCCCTCCTACTCGATTTTCTGAAGCCATTTATTTATAGTATTATATAAAGTTCTTTAAGTTGTTAGTCTGATAATCATATATTTCCATATTATTTTGTAAAGAATGAGGATAAATATTAATCTTCAGCTCAATTGCAGTTTTGGTATAGATGCTTAGTTAATAGTGATAGTACGAATTGATACAAAGATTATTTATTATTAATGAAAGATGTATTATAAAAGTACAGATTTTAACAAAGTTCTATTACAGAAGCTATTATGGAATATACAAGGCTTAATGAAGAGAGAAAGGTATATCTAGATAATATTAATAAATAATTAAGAAAATATATTTTATGTTTAGTTTACCAGTGAGAGTTAATGTGATAGTATTTAGATATATTATTCTAACGAGGTGATAGACATGACAAAAAAAGAATTTTTAGATATATTGAGTAATACAATTCAGGAAGAACTTGGAACAGAGATAGCATATGATAATGTTAAGTATTATAACGATTATATAGAGCAGAAGAAAGCAGATGGTATTAGTGAACAGGAGATATTGGAAGAGCTGGGTTCACCAAGATTAATAGCAAAGAGCATTATAGATTCTTATACAGCTAATAACAGCAAAACTAATAGGTTTAGCAATGAATATGAAAATAGTTTCAGACAAGAGAACAAGACATATGAGAGAGAAAAGGATAATTTAGAGAATGATAATAGCGATACACATGGTATCGCCGGTAAAATTCATAAAGTACTTTCAGCTGTTTTGAGTGTTATAGTAGTAATGCTTGTTGCGTTTGTAATAGTGTCCATTATTGGAGGAATTATAACAATCACAGTGAATATTTTAATTCCTATTATTGCAGTTGTACTAGTTATTGCCGTAGTGGTTGGTTTTGTTAATAATTTTATAAAACATTAGAATTAAAAAGTTTAAAGTAGAATTGAAGTTTGCAAGTAATCGTATAAAAGATTTGGTACTTTGATATAGATTATGTTAATGGAGTGAAAGCTAATGTATTGATATGCTTTTTGAAAGCAGATTAGTACATTAGCTTTTTGCATTTATATCTTATATGCGAAGCGTAGTGTATTATATAAAGTATTGTAACTAATTATTGCATTTTCAATTATAATATATGGCACATATAGGATGGTATAAGGTGGTACATGTAGAGGATAGTATAGGGTGGTAGATATAGTATAAGACTGCTACAGTTAAAAGCATATAAAGAACGATTTGAAAAAATCGGTGGTAGATATAGTATGAGATAGCACGTGGATGATAGGTATAGTATAAAACGATACAGGGGATAGGTATAATATAAGATAGCACAGGAATGTAGGATAGTATAAGACAGTGCGTGGATGGTAGATATAGTACAAGCGGGTATAGAGTGTTGCATATAAGATATACGTAAGGATATAAAGAAGAAAAAGCTAGTAGGGGAGCTACTAGCTTTTTCGATGAGGGGAGTATAAATAATTAATAAGGGGTTATAACGTGAAAAGAAACTTTTGAAGGGTAAATAACTTTTCACGAAATTTATTATATTATAAATTCTAAGCAAAATCAATAGTATATAAAAATAAAAATTTTTGTTATAGGGGTATAAAAATTATAGAAAAAGACCAAAATAAGTCAAAAAATGTATTGATTGCGAGATTGCATTTATTTAAATACAAATAGTATATAAAACTATTGATAAAAGAAGATTTTAAAGAATTTTTTGTATATATGTAATTATAAGTCAGAAATAGATTGCAGAAAACATATACAAGATTATAGTAACATAGGTATACTATATTGAATAAGATAGTGTATGAAGAATATGGAAGTATTAGCAAATATAATAATTGGATAGCTCAATTGTCTAGAGATTAGCATATTGAGACATAGGGTTGAGAGTGAAATTAAGAGTAGAGATTAAAAGAAAGATTAAGAATAAAGACAAAGAGTAGCGATTGTAATAAAGATTAGGAATAAAGACAAAAAGTAGCGATTGTAATAAAGATTAAGAATAAAGACAAAGAGTGAAGATTGGAGGAAAGATTAAAAATAAAGACTAAAAGTGTAAAATTAAAAATAAGGATTAAGAGTGAAGTGATTTTATGAAATTGGGGGATGGGAAGTGTTAGTGTGAGAGTTCCAGACATGTTGCAGCCATATGAATTAAGTAGGCTTTCAAGAGAAAAAACTCTTTTGATAATAGATTTAAGAGATGGAAGAGAGTTTATGAAGGGGCATATTCCTGGTGCTATTAATTATTCGTATGATGAAATTTATAGTAATTTCGAGCATATTAGTAGAGAGTATCAGATAATTTTTTATTGCGAGAAGGGTAATAAGAGTCTTGTTGTTGCAGGGATATTTAAGGAAAAAGGATACAGAGTAATGTCGTTAGCTGAAGGATATAAAGGGTATATTAGATTCATTAATAGAGAAGCTAATAAAGAGAGGCATAGATAAGATTATAAGAAAAGAAAAGCAATAAGATGATAGAAAGAAAAAGTGATGAGATTATGAGAAAAGAAAAGCGATAAGATGATAGAAAGAAAAGCGATAAGATGATAGAAAGAAAAGCGATAAGCTCATAGAAAAGAAAAGCGATAAACTCATAGAAAAAGGAAAGAAATAAGCTCATAGAAAAAGAAAACCAATAGAACAGCCAGCAGTAAAAAGAAACTTATGCCAGGTTTAGCGTAAAAAAGAAATTTATAATAGGTTTATCGTTGACAGGATGGGAAACTACATCTACAATATAAGTGTGTGTAATAAAGAGTATTATTACATAGCATATAAGAAGATTAGTTACATAGATTATGATAATAATTGATAGATGACCAGTATAACATAAGTGGTAGCAATACAAAGAACAAACTAATTGTATTCATTGAGAAGTAACTTTTGATGTTGAATGTTTCACGTGAGTGGTAATACGAAGAACAAACTAATTGTATTCGTTGAGATGTGAAGTATTATAGAGCATTAGTATATTAGTAAAATATATACTAATGTAGGAGTTAATTGTTAGCTGGTTTGTATACGAGAGGAAATATATATGAGAATATTTGATATAATAGCACCTTGTCATTTTGGACTTGAAGCGGTGTTAAAGAGAGAGATAATTGACTTAGGTTATGATATAAAATGCGTTGAAGATGGTAAAGTTACATTTATTGGAGATGCAGAAGCTGTATGTAGAGCAAATATTGGACTTAGAACAGCAGAGAGAGTTCTTATAAAGCTTGGAGAGTTTAAAGCAGAGACTTATGAAGAATTATTTCAGGGTGTAAAAGCATTAGATTTAGATGAATTTATACCTGAAGATGGTAAATTTTGGGTTACTAAGGCGTCATCTGTTAAAAGCAAGCTTTTTAGCCCATCAGACATTCAGTCTATTGTAAAAAAAGCAATGGTTGAATCACTTAAAGGAAAATATAATATTGATTGGTTTAAAGAAGATGGTAATGATTATCCTGTAAGAGTGACTATCCACAAGGATATAGTTACAATTGCACTTGATACAAGTGGAGATTCATTACACAAGAGAGGATATAGAAAGCTTACAAGCAAAGCACCACTTTCAGAGACTCTTGCAGCAGCTCTTATACAACTTACACCATGGAATAAAGATAGAATTCTTGTGGATCCTTTTTGTGGATGTGGAACAATTCCTATTGAAGCTGCAATGATGGGATGCAATATAGCACCTGGTATGAACAGAGAATTTACAGCTGAACAGTGGACTAATTTTATACCAAAAAGATTATGGACAGACGCTGTTGATGAAGCTAGAGATATGATAGATATGAATGTTGATATGGATATCCAGGGATATGATATTGATGGCAAGATGGTTCAGGCAGCTAGAGAGAATGCTAAGCTTGCAGGTGTTGATCATTTAATTCATTTTCAGGAGAGGGAAGTAAGTGCATTAAGTCATCCAAAGAAGTATGGTTTTATTATAACTAATCCACCATATGGTGAGCGATTGGAAGAAAAATCAGAGCTACCTGGATTGTATACTACAATTGGTGAGAGATTTAAGGCATTGGATGATTGGTCAGCATATATTATTACATCTTATGAAGATGCAGAGAAGTATATTGGACGAAAAGCAGATAAGAATAGAAAGATATATAACGGAATGATAAAAACTTACTTTTATCAGTTCGCAGGACCGAAACCACCAAAAAGAAGATAATAGATTATAGAACTGATTTTCAATAAAATGTTTCAAATTGTGGTTATAAATTGTGATGATTAGTCTAATTAATATAGATTAATATAGATGAGAATTATATTTGAACATAGAATTTATATGATATTTGAACAAGGAATTTATATGGTTTTACAGGGCTGAAGAATATATATTTAAAGCATTTGGCATAAAAAATAGGCAATACTTTAGATGATTACAACTGTACAATTAAAAAATGACATCGGAAATGTACGACTAAAAAGGATATTAAAATGCACGACTAAAAAAGATATCTAAAATGCATAGCTAAAAATGATATTAAAATTGTACAACTAAAAAACATCAGAATTGTATAACTAAAAAAGAATATCAGATAATAATTTTAAGTTTTGAACAATGAAAATAGAATATAGAAAATAAGAGAAATCTGGCTGATTCATAGGAGGATAAAGATGAGTAGAATAAAAATATATATTGTTCTTACTCTGATAACAGTTTTAGGAATTGTTATTCAAATTAGCGACACATATATGGCTGAAGGTGTCAGAAATACATATAAAGAGTATGTTAAGAATGATGAATGGAACAGGTTAATTGCTAAGAGTGTGAATTCTGGAAGTATCACATTTAAGGTTGATGGTAAAGAGATTGCTGGTGATGATTCTCTTTACATGGACGATAATCTTAATATTATGATACCTCTTGATAATATTAAGGCAGCTTTTCAATGTGCAACCAATTTTTATGATAAAAATACACTTGTACTTGAAAAGAATACACTTAATCTTACTATGTCAGTTGATTCTGATAAGGCTCTGATAAATGGTATGCAGCAGAATATAAATGCCGGAATAGAAGATATAGACGGGAAGTATTATGTTTCGGCACAAACGGTTGCACAGGGGCTTATGTATGATTACAACTGGTCAATTCAGGATGCAACTTTGGAACTTACGAGTAAAGTGGAAGATACGAAGATAGTACCTTATTATTATTCATATAGAGATGTAGGGCGACTTCCGGTAGCTAAGAATCAGGGACGACTTGGAACGTGTTGGGCATTTGCATCACTTACTGCGCTTGAGACATCACTGTATCCGGAAGAAAAGTCTGTATTCTCAGAGGATCATATGTCGCTTAACAGTGGTTATAATATGACTCAGAATGATGGTGGAGAATATACTATGGCTATTGCATATCTTGCATCATGGAAAGGTCCGGTATATGAGGAAGAAGATCCATATGGTGATGGCGTTACAACAGAAGGTCTTACAGCTAAAAAACATGTACAGGAAGTTCAGATTATAGACAGTAAGGATTTTGAAGGAATAAAAAAAGCAGTATACCTTTATGGAGGTGTTCAAAGTTCACTATATACATCACTTAAGAATTCTAGCAGTAGTTCAGTATATTATAATAAAGAGAAGTATGCTTATTGCTATGTTGGTACAGAAAAACCTAATCATGATATTGTAATTGTGGGATGGGATGATAATTATCCAAAAGAGAACTTTAATACAGAACTCGAAGGCGATGGCGCATTTATATGTATGAATAGCTGGGGCGAGAACTTTGGTGATGATGGTCTTTTTTATGTATCATATTATGATTCTAATATAGCAACACATAATATTTGCTATACAAAGGTTGAAGATGCAGGTAATTATGATAATATATATCAGACTGATCTGTGCGGATGGATTGGTGCGTTAGGATATTCTAATTCGGATGAAGCGTATTTTTCTAACGTATACACGGCAGTTAATGCTGAAAGTCTTGAAGCTGTAAGTTTTTATGCAACTGGTAAGGATACAGAATATGAAGTATATTGGGTGGATGATTTTGAGAATGAGGATTCTTTTGTAAAAAGAGAACCTCTTACAAGTGGTAAATTCACTTATGCCGGCTATTATACGGTTGATTTATCAAAATGTGGTAAAAAACTTGAACCGGGAAGAAAATATGCAGTTGTAGTAAGGATAAAGACACCTAATTCGACACATCCGGTTGCGATTGAGTATGTAGCCGGTGATAATACACAGACAGTTGATATAACTGATGGAGAAGGCTATGGAAGCCTTAATGGAAATAGATGGACAAGAGTTGAAGAGGCAGAGAATTGTAATGTATGCCTTAAGATGTTTACAAACATACTGACTCAGGAGGAAAAATAATGAATAGAATAGTATTTGCAACAGGTAATGAGAATAAGATGAAAGAGATCCGAGAGATTTTAGGAGATTTAAATACTGAGATTATATCTCTAAAACAAGCGGGTATAGATGTCGAGATAATAGAAGATGGTAAAAGTTTTGAAGAGAATGCGCTGATTAAAGCAAGAGCAATATGGAAAGAGACAAAAGGAATTGTTCTTGCAGATGATTCAGGGCTTGAAGTTGATTATCTTAATGGTGAGCCCGGAATATATTCAGCAAGATATCTTGGAGAAGATACATCGTATGATATTAAAAATAAAGCTATAATAGACAGACTTGAAGGTGTACCTGATGAGAAGAGAACAGCAAGGTTTGTCTGCGTTATAGCAGCAGTTTTTCCGGATGGTACAGAACTTACTACAAGAGGTACTATAGAAGGAATTATAGGATATGAGCAAAAGGGTGATAATGGATTCGGATATGATCCAATAGTATATGTACCTGAGCTTAAGAAGACAACAGCTGAATTATCTATGGAAGAGAAGAATGAGATTAGCCATAGAGGAAATGCTTTAAGAAAAATGAAAAAAAATATAATAAAGTACTTGTAAAATTGTTGTAATAATAGTATTATGTGAAAAAATAAAAACGGTTTAGGAGAGACTTATATGAAGATTTTAGTTGTCAGTGATACCCATAGGCATAATGAGAATCTCTTAACAGTTTTGAAAAAAATTGGACATATAGACCTTCTGATTCACCTTGGTGATTCAGAAGGCTCTGAGAATTATATACGACAGATTGCAAACTGCCCTGTTGAGATAATTGCTGGTAATAACGATTTCTTTTCAAGATTGGATAAGGAAAAGGAGCTTGTACTTGAAAAATATAAGGTCATGCTTACTCATGGTCACTATTATAATGTGTCTGCTGGTTTGGAATTATTGAAAAATGAAGCAATAGCGAGAGGTGCGGATATTGTTATGTTTGGACATACGCACAGGCCGCTTATAAATATTGACGATGAGGTCACAATTATTAATCCTGGAAGTCTGTCATATCCAAGACAGGATGGTCGTCGCCCTTCTTATATCATAATGGAGATTGATGATAAAGGAGAAGCACATTATACTATTAATTATCTATAGCAGGAAGTAGAGCAATAATTATATTAGATAATGTTATATATTGTTAGACATAATTTGTTGATGTTATGTTACAAAATGTATTATAGTCTTATTAAAGATACTGTTTTGGCAGTGTTGGATTTCCAATTTTTATTATGCGTGGTGTAATATATTGGTAATTTACTGTATAAGGTGGTAAAAAGAAAACTTAGAGAAAAGAGTGTATTCTGATTAAGTATATTAATTAGATATGTGAATCTTATGAAAGAATATATACATTATAATGCAAAACAAATAAGGTTTTTCTATGATAAACTACAGCTGCAGAATATGACTAATGGTTGATAAAAGAACAATGAACAATAAAAGGTCAATAAAAAATAAAAAAAATGAAAAAAGTAGTTGACATATTAAGCAACATACTATATAATAATTTTTGCGTCACGGGAAAAGACGTTAAGGAAAAACGTGAACGGGGTGTGGCTCAGCTTGGCTAGAGCGCTTGATTTGGGATCAAGAGGTCGCAGGTTCGAATCCTGTCACCCCGACTTACAATTTAATATGCGGGTGTAGTTCAATGGTAGAACACTAGCCTTCCAAGCTAGATACGTGGGTTCGATTCCCATCACCCGCTTTTAACACATAAGTGTTAATGTGTGTCCATAGCTCAGCTGGATAGAGCAACGGCCTTCTAAGCCGTGGGTCGGGGGTTCGAATCCCTTTGGGCACATTGATATTTTAGTTACTTACTTAATTGGGGACGGTAATTTAGTCCCTAATCGTATGTATAGTTATTATATGGTGGGTATAGCGAAGTTGGTTATCGCGTCAGATTGTGGCTCTGAAGGCCCAGGGTTCGAATCCCTGTACTCACCTTTGACTGTGTTAGTTGCTAGTCTGTTATAGTGGGCTATCGCCAAGCGGTAAGGCACAGGATTTTGATTCCTGCATTACGTTGGTTCGAATCCAACTAGCCCAGTTACAATTTAATAAATATGGGATATTAGCTCAGTCGGTAGAGCACTTGACTTTTAATCAAGTTGTCCGGGGTTCGAATCCCCGATGTCTCATTTCGAATTATTATAATTCGATATGCGGATGTGGCGGAACTGGCAGACGCGCTAGACTTAGGATCTAGTGGGAGACCGTGCAGGTTCGATTCCTGTCATCCGCATTGTATTGTAAATGTTTTTATGATAAAATTTTTTGTGATACAATTATAGTATTTATTTTATTGGTTCATATGGTGGTTTTATAATATAAGATCACTATTTCCCTCGGGGTGTGGCTCAGCTTGGCTAGAGCGCTTGATTTGGGATCAAGAGGTCGCAGGTTCGAATCCTGTCACCCCGACTTACAATTTAATATGCGGGTGTAGTTCAATGGTAGAACACTAGCCTTCCAAGCTAGATACGTGGGTTCGATTCCCATCACCCGCTTTTAGCACGTAAGTGTTAATGTGTGTCCATAGCTCAGCTGGATAGAGCAACGGCCTTCTAAGCCGTGGGTCGGGGGTTCGAATCCCTTTGGGCACATTATTTTATACAGCGTAGTGGAGGGACCTTGTTATTTAAAGTCCCTTTACTTGTGTAAAGATATAATCAGTATTATGATATTTCAGTTTGAACATTTGAATAGTTCATTTTACTTAGTCTTAAGTTAATATGGTGGGTATAGCGAAGTTGGTTATCGCGTCAGATTGTGGCTCTGAAGGCCCAGGGTTCGAATCCCTGTACTCACCTTTTACAATTTAATATTGTATGGGATATTAGCTCAGTCGGTAGAGCACTTGACTTTTAATCAAGTTGTCCGGGGTTCGAATCCCCGATGTCTCATTAATTAAAACGGAAGTGTTGGAAAATCAATACTTCCGTTTTTAGTTAATGTTTAAGCTGTTTGATGACTTATAGAAAAATGATAGTATAAAATAAAAGATAGATAAGCAATAGATTTAATGGAGAAATAAATCTGCATTTGGGAAAATCTGTAGATTATGATTAATATGAAAGAACTGTAGGTATAAAAGTAGCTTTGTAATTCCAGTTGAAAAACTAATAATAAAAAGATATTTAAAGGAGAGTATAAGATGGATAATAAATGGAAAGAATTATATGACGCAGCAAAAAGTGTGTTAAAACCGAGAGATGTTTCTGGAATTATTGAGGCAGGTGGAGTTTCTGCAGCAATTGAATCGGTGACAGGTAAGATATATGTTGGAGTCTGCGTAGATACAGCATGTACACTAGGCATATGTGCTGAACGAAATGCTATTTTTAATATGATTACCAATGGCGAAGATGCTATTAAGAGAGTTATAGCTATTAACAGAGATGGAAAAGCTATGCCACCTTGTGGTGCTTGCAGAGAATTTATGACACAGTTAATGCCAGAAGAATATAGTGATATTGAGATTATGATGGATTATGAAAATGACAAGGTAGTAACACTTGGAGAAATTACACCTGAATGGTGGATATAATAGGTGATATATCATAGAAATTGTCGAGTAGATGATAGTTATCCATTTGCAGTTCCGGTTAATTATTATTATGATGAACAGAATGAAAAATATATTTTCATGGTGCAAAATCAGGATATAAAGTAGATTCACTTAAGAAGAGATTAATAAGAGCATTAAAGCTGTACAGTTATATGAGATAACTATTGAGCATATGTGTGGCAAAAGAATACATGAAAAGTAAAGAATTTATATTTAATATATGCGTTTAACAGAAGAATAGTTAGTGGGTATTATGAATTAAGAAGTGAAAAGTATCATTACAATCTTTAATGGATTGTTCACAAAGGTTAACTATTTTGTTAAACGCATATGATGTTTGGCATATTCTTGTTTTGTACATACATTAATAATTGATGTTACAATATATTGTAGCTAACAACTGTATAATAATTGATGTTGCAATAAGTTGTAGCTAACAACTGTATAATAATTGATGTTGCAATAAGTTGTAGCTAACAACTGTATAATAATTGATGTTGCAATAAGTTGTAACTAATAACTGTGTAATAATTAATACTACAATAAGTTACAAATAGCAATAGTATAATAATTAATACTACAACAAGTTGCAAATAATTGTTTAAAAATAGATATTATAATACTCGTGATATTATAATATGAATCAAACTGAATAATATAATAAGTCCGATAAGTACTAATGCATGTATATTAAACATAGCAGTTCTAAGCATAAAAGACAAAGCGAGTGCAATTGACAATATAATGCAAGCTATAATTATTATCAGTTTTTCTTTTGATTCACTAAGTGAGAGTGAATTCTTGGTTATTACATGTACAAGGAATGTTGCAAATGTAATTATGGCAATTATTTGAATTAATATTCCTGGTGTTACCGGGATTGAATAAGTTACATTTTTGCCACGAATTAATCCTGCAATGAGATTGATAAAGTCTCTTGATAAGAGCATATTAATAAATAAAAGAATTGCAAGTGAAAAAGACAGAGTATCAGTAAACTCAGATATTTTTTCACCAACAGTCTTAGGTGGAAATGTGTCTATTATACTATTGCAGAAATCTTTGTAATCATCACCGACAACATCATTGATATTCTCACCTCTTTCTTGAGCAGATAATATCATCTCAGTTAGATCGTTACGAACAACTTCTATATTGTAAGCTGATAGGTTGGAACTTCTAAGGTAGCAGATCATATCGGTGAATATAGCTTGGTTCTCTTCTTTGATTTTGGAATCAAGAATATTGTTTTCTTTGTTTAAAAGTCTTGTTTCTTTATTCATAATTATACATCCCTTTCAAATAATGTGTTAACAGCGTTGCTTAATTCATTCCAGTTATCTATAAAATTGTTAAGTTCATTCTTGCCATTATCAGTAAGTGAAAAATACTTACGTTTTGGACCAACTGGTGAATCTAATTTTCTTGCACTTATAAGGCCATTTTTCTCAAGGCGTAATAACATAGGATAGATTGTTCCTTCAGAGATATCGTCAAAGCCATAGAATTTGAGTGTCTCGGATATCTCATAACCATAAGTCTCTTTTGCATCAATTACTTTTAATATGCAGCCTTCAAGTGTTCCCTTTAGCATCTGTGATGGAATCAAGTATATGCCTCCTTTCACTATCTTGTATTACATACTAGTGACTATATTGTATCGCAAGGTAGATGATTCGTCAAGTGATAAATTGTAATAAAACAGTTTGACAATGATAAATTATAATAAGACAGTTTAATACATTAATGCTTGATAAAAGGTATGGTATAGAAGTATAATACTTAGAAGAAAAGTAGAGGTTTTAAGTAATATTATTTGTAGTAAGGATGGAATTGAGAATGAATATAGAATATAGAGAGAATAGAGAATTAAAAAAGGAAGATTTACAACACCTTAAAAATACATTATTGGAACAGTTAAAAGATTATATACCATATAATGAGCAGGAAGAACGTGATAGAGCTTTCATTATTGATTTTATTAATAATAATGCGAATGCATTTGTAAGAGATAATAATGTGGCACATATGACAGCATCAGCATGGATTGTGAATAAGGCTCATGATAAAGTTCTTATGTGTTATCATAAGATATATGATTCATGGTCATGGCTTGGTGGACATGCTGATGGTGATACTAATCTTCTTAATGTAGCAATTCGTGAAGCTAAGGAAGAGAGTGGCATTAAGAATATAAGAGCTGTTAGTGATGATATATTTTCTGTAGAAGTTCTTACAGTTGACGGTCATGTAAAAAAAGGAAAATATGTATCTTCACATCTTCATCTGAATGTTACATATCTTCTAGAAGCTGATGAAGATGAAGAGCTTACAGCTAAAGAAGATGAGAATCTGGGAGTTAGATGGTTTACAGTAGAGGAGGCACTTAAGGCATCGACAGAACCATGGTTTGTTAAGAATGTATATTCAAAACTTATTGAAAAACAAAAATAATGATTTATTTTGTTAGGAATGCTTATCTTAATTAATTAATGATGAGAATAAGAATATGCAATATAATATATTATGGTTTTGATGAATAAAAAGATAACATTATGACTTAATGTCATATTAGATTTAAACGATTCAGAATGCCCTTTGATAAATAAAAAGATAACGTTATGACTTAATAACATATTAGATTTAAACGATTCAGAATGCACTTTGATAAATAAAAAGATAACGTTATGACTAATAACATATTAGATTTAAACGATTCAGAATGCCCTTTGATAAATAAAATGATAACGCTATGATATATTACAAGATAGATGAGGAGAGAGAGTATGGAGAAAAAAGTACTTATTACAGGATTTGAACCATTTGGTGGTGAGAAGATTAATCCGGCGACAGAGATTCTTAATAGATTGCCTGAGTATATAAGTGATGCAAAGATTATAAAATTAATAATTCCAACAGTTTTTAAAAAGGCATCCAAAAGAGTGATAGATATGATGGATATAGAAAGACCGGATGTTGTTATTAGCATTGGTCAGGCGGGAGGTAGAAAAGCTATAACTGTAGAGCGAGTTGCAATTAATGTTGATGATGCACTTATAGAAGATAATGAAGGGAATAAACCTATTGATGAAGTAATTAGAGAAGATGGTGAAAATGCATATTTTACAACACTTCCAATTAAGAAGATATGTCAGGAGATTAAACTTAAGAATATAGAGGCGGCAGTATCTAACTCAGCAGGGACTTTTGTATGTAATCATGTGATGTATAGTGTATTATATAAAGTAATTAAAGATAATAATATGAAGAATGTAAAAGCAGGTTTCATACATGTGCCATATCTTCCTGAACAGGCTAAGAATAAAGATAATATGCCTTCGATGGAACTTGATGATATGGTTAGGGCAATTAAGGTGGCTATAAAGACAGCAATAGTAGAATAATATAAAAAATAGAAAGTATATGGTGAAAAATATGGATTTTAGAGGAATTGAAAAAAAAGAGCAGGGAAAGTTTATTACAAGATATGATATTCATTATGAGACGGTGGATAAGAAGCAAAAGACTTATGAGATGATAAGCAGGGATAAAGATATTAATTCATTTGAAGAATTACATGGTAAAGTTGCAGATGCTGTTGTAATTATTACAACTAATGAAACGGGAGATAGGATTCTGATTAATAAAGAGTTCAGACTTGCACCTGGTGAGTGGGTATATAATTTTCCAGCCGGGCTTATTGATTCAGGCGAAGAACCGGAAGAAAGTGCAAAGCGTGAATTATGGGAAGAAACAGGTCTTGAACTGTATGAGATAGATGATTATATTGGAACAAGTTATAGTGCAGTGGGATTTAGTAATGAGACTAATGTATGTATTGTTGGTAAAGCCAGAGGTGAATTTAGAAAGAGTACATCAACTCTTGAAGAGATAGAGCCGGTATGGGTAAGTAAGGAAGAAGTGAAAGAACTTTTGAAAAATGCGAAGTTTGCAGCGAGAACACAGGCATTTTGCTATATGTGGAGTAGAAGTTAATAATTGTATAGGAAGGTTATGTATATGTTTATAAAAATATGTGGATTAACTAGTAAAAAAGAAGCAGAATTTTTAAATACAATGGATGCCGATTTTGCTGGAATGGTATTATTTTTTGAAAAAAGTAAGAGAAATATATCTTTGGATACTGCAAAGTGTATAATAAGTACTCTAAGAGCTGATATTAAAAAAGTGGCGGTTGTGGTATCGCCATCAAAAGAGCAGATAGAAGATATATGTGATTGTGGATTTGATTATATTCAGATTCATGGAAATGTTGAAAAAGATATATTGGATGCTTCGAGAATTCCGGTGCTTAAAGCATTTAATGTTAATGACATTGATAAAATTGATTATTATGAGAGCATTGATAAGATTAAAGGATATGTATTTGATGCAGCAGAACCAGGAAGTGGAAAGACTTTTGACTGGACAATGCTAAGAGATATTAAGCATAGCAAATTGTTCTTCCTTGCAGGCGGACTTACTCCGGATAATGTAGTTAAGGCAATAGAAATAGCATCGCCAGATGGAGTTGATGTGTCATCAGGAGTTGAATATGACAGTGGAATAGGTAAAGATCCGGATAAAATTAAGAGATTTATTGAGAATGTAAGACGTTCTTGATGATACTGGGGATAATTGGATGATATATCGCTAATAAATGAGTTGTAGAGAATATGTAATGCAAAAAAATGATATATAAAATATAGTATAAAATATAATATAAAGAAAAAGGTATAATAAGACATATAAACTGTAGATATACAGAATAATATCTAATCATACCTGTTAAAATAAGGATTTTAATAGTGCTAATGCCATTAAAATCCTTATTTTTAATTATCAATAGTATTTATTAATATTATAAAAGAAACATTGCTGATATCGGTAATATTGTTGATATCAGCAATGTTATTGGTATTATCATTAATGTTAGCCACATTATAGATAATGTTAATGTTAGCTGCACTATCTATAATACTAATTATGACAACACTATCTAGAATTCAATATTGTTGTATTTCATAAGTTCTCTTGCACTATCTAATGAGTCAACACCAGTTCTGTTTTTGATTGGTGCAAATTCTTTTTTACGGTCAATCTCAAATGAGAGACAATTATCCATAAGATGAATCATATCAAGAACAAGAGTCTCGAATTTGTATCCATTAGGTGATTCTGGTTTAACAAGCTCACCATTCTCATTGATATAAGGAATTTTTTTCTCTACAATATGAAGAGGCATATTCTTATTCATAATATCAATAAGTTTGTCTACTTTAAATAGGTAATTTAAAGTTACACCGAAGTTATATAAAAGCTCACCATTCTCATTTCTTGAGTTGATAATCTCATCAGTCATTTCATAGTATTCTACGATAGATGGTTTGCCATCTTCAAGACATAGTACACCAACTCTTTCTTCCGGAGCAGCTTTTCTTACTACTTTTGAACCACATACGCAACCTGCGTTAATTGTAGCACCTACAAATACAGGATCTGCAATTCTTTGTAAGACATTGTCAACAGAGAATACGTTAAGCCATTCAACGCCACGTTCGTTGATATCTTTTATAAGGCCGGCTTTAATAAGTGAAGAGAACCATCCGCCATTACCATTAGGTGATAGTGAAAGTGTATCTTTTGCTTCCATATAAAGCTTGCCATTATAATCGCAAGAAGGAGCCATCTCCTGAACGAAGAACTTAATATAATCTTTATCATAGCCAAAATAGTTCTGTTCTTCAAAGAAGTTAACAGTGTCTTCGTTATTCTTGTCGCTTGTCATAATATATAGAGGAATATAAGTACCTGTTTCGTTAACTACATCCATTATATTATTAATTAATTGTTCAAAAAGATATAGAGTCTTATTAACGCCGACATTTAACATTCCTTTTGGTTTGTCAAGTCCAAGACGTGTACCTTGTCCACCTGCTAATAGTACTGCCCCAACTTTAGTATTCTTAATAGCATTAACACCGGTAGTCCTGAATTCTGTTTCTTTTTCTTTGATTTGGTCAAGTGTAACTGCACCAAGTGGTTCAAGTTTCCCCTTTTTTGTTGCTGTTTGATGATTTTCAACTAATTTTAAAACTGAAAAATCAACATTATTAATTTGTTTCAGAAGTTTCTCTTTTGACTGTTCGCTAAGTTCATCATAATATTTTAAAAGATGTTCCTGATGAACAGATTCAAGAAGTTTTCTGGTACTTTCGTAATCCATATTTACAATCCCTTTCTTATATGTATATGATAGTAGCATTTTATACCAAAATATGTTAAATGGCAATATCATTTTTTAGACTTCTTATTTCTGATATGCTCATTGTACTCATGCGGCTGTTGTGAAACGTTTTTTCAAAAGTTACATCCTTAGCAAACCAATCGCAAGGAATATAGGCATTAGCCGAAGTTTCATCCGGAAACTCAACTTCGGCAAGAATTATACCTTCGAAATCTCTGTGAAAGATATCAAGCTCAATTGTAAGTCCGTCTTTTTCGGGAATCATATAACGTGTTTTAGAGATTATATTGCCGTCAGCTTTACTAAGAAGATGCTCATAAGCTTCTTTATTAAGAGGAAGATTATATTCTTCCCTTGACATAAGTCCACTTGATTTGTAAGTTAAGATATACTCATCGTTATCACGCCTTATTCGAACAACAGGATCAGTATTAAGATAAGCCTGTTCGATAATTCTCTTTTTATAAGAATCAAGATTATCAGGTAGTTTTTTTATTAAAAATTTACGTTCTATTTCCATAATGTATTACCTCCATAATTCTAACATCTGACAGATTGTAATAATTAATTACAGTTAATACAGATAAACTGCATCAGATGGCGAAAAATATTGTTTCGAAGTTATATATATGTTATTATGTAAAAGAATCGGAGAAACAATATATATAGTTATTATACAATAAGAAAGGATGTGTGTTCAAGTGGCAAAGGTATATGCTTTCCTTGCAACAGGATTTGAAGAAGTAGAAGCACTGGCTGTAATTGATCTATTAAGAAGAGCAGCAGTGGAAGTTGATATGATATCAGTAACAGGTGATTTGAGAGTAACAGGTGCGCATAATATAGAGATAAAAGCGGATAAGTTATTCGAAGAAGCTGATTTTAAGAATATAGATCTGTTATTCCTGCCAGGTGGTATGCCTGGAACACGTAATCTTGATACCCATGAGGGTCTTCTTGAGAAGATTATTGAATTTGACAAGGAAGAAAAATACATAGCCGCAATATGTGCAGCACCAAGCGTATTTGGACACTTAGGTATCTTAAAAGAAAGATATGCTACATGTTATCCTGGATTTGAAAAAGAACTTATTGGTGCGAAAGTTACTAATGACAAAGTTGTTGTTGATGGTCATATTATCACAGCAAGAGGTATGGGTACAGCAATTGACCTTGGTTTACAGCTTATATCAATTCTTGTTGATGAAAAAACTGCAGAAGAAAAGGCAAAAGGAATCTGCTATACAGATTAGCAGATAACAGAGCTTATTTTTCAAAAAACACATAAAAATGCGAATTTTCCACTAGCAAAATTATTATGAATATGATATAATAGGTCATTGTCTAGGTTAAAATTGGATAAGTACGCAGAATGAAAAATATAACTTATACATATATTTTAAGGAGGAAATTCAAGAAATGAGTTTACAGGTTGAAAAATTAGAAAAAAATATGATTAAGCTTACAATCGAGGCTTCAGCTGAAGATTTAGAGAAAGCTATTCAGAAAGCTTATCTTAAAAATAAAGGTAAGATTAGTGTTCCAGGTTTCAGAAAAGGTAAAGTACCTCGTGCAATGGTAGAAAAAATGTACGGCGTTGAAATCTTCTATGATGATGCAGCTAATGAATTAATTCCAGATGCATATTCAAAAGCACTTATCGAATGTGGAGAAGAAATCGTATCACAGCCTAAGATCGAAGTAACACAGATTGAAAAAGGCAAACCATTTATATTCACAGCAGAAGTTGCTGTAAAACCAGAAGTAACACTTGGTGAATACAAAGGTGTAGAAGTAGAAAAAACAGATGCTGAAGTTTCAGAAGAAGAAGTAACAGCAGAATTAGATAAAGCAAGAGAACAGAACTCAAGAACAGTTACTGTAGAAGACAGACCAGTTCAGGATAAAGATATGACAGTAATTGATTTTGAAGGATTTGTTGATGGCGAAGCTTTTGAAGGTGGAAAAGGTGAGAACTATTCATTAACAATCGGTTCACATTCATTCATCGATACATTCGAAGAACAGTTAATTGGTAAAAAAGTTGGAGAAGAATGTGAAGTTAATGTAACATTCCCAGAAGAATATCATGCAAAAGAATTAGCAGGAAAGCCAGCTACATTCAAAGTAACAATTAAAGAAATCAAAGTTAAAGAACTTCCAGAATTAGATGATGAATTCGCACAGGAAGTATCAGAATTTGATACATTAGAAGAGTACAAAGCAGATGTAAGAGCTAAGTTAGAAGAGAAGAAAAAAGACGAAGCTGAATCAGAAAAAGAAACAAAAGTAATCGACAAGATTATTGAAAATGCTACAATGGAAATTCCAGAAGCAATGATTCAGACACAGGTTAGACAGATGGCTGATGACTTCTCAAGAAGATTACAGGCTCAGGGATTAACAATTGAACAGTACTTCCAGTTCACAGGATTAACACCTGACAGATTATTCGAAGATATGAAACCAAATGCTCTTAAGAGAATTCAGTCAAGACTTGTTCTTGAAGCAGTAGCTGCTAAAGAAAATATTACAGTAACTGATGAAGATTTAGAAAAAGAGATTAATGAAATCGCTGAGATGTACAAGATGGAAGCTTCAAAACTTAAAGAAGTTATGGGCGATTCAGAAAAAGAACAGATGAAGAAAGATATTGCAGTAACTAAGGCTGTAGAATTAGTTGTAGATTCAGCTAAAGAAATCTAATACATCTGAATAAAGATAATTGGAACAGGAGGAATTAATATGAGTTTAGTGCCATATGTTATTGAACAGACTAGCAGAGGAGAGAGATCATATGATATCTACTCAAGACTGTTAAAAGACAGAATTATTTTCCTTGGAGAAGAGGTTAATGAGACTACAGCAGGCTTAATTGTATCTCAGTTATTATTCCTTGAATCTGAAGATCCTAATAAAGATATTCATTTATATATTAACAGTCCAGGTGGTTCAGTTACAGCCGGATGGGCAATATATGATACAATGAATTATGTAAAATGCGATGTTTCAACAATATGTTTAGGCATGGCAGCAAGTATGGGAGCATTCTTATTAGCTGGTGGAGCAAAAGGCAAGAGATTTGCATTACCTAATGCTGAGATTATGATTCATCAGCCTTCTGGTGGAGCACAGGGCCAGGCAACAGATATTAAGATTGTTTCAGATCATATTATCAAGACAAGAACAAGATTAAATCAGGTATTGGCTGCTAATACAGGTAAGCCACTTGATGTTATTGCTGCTGATACAGAGAGAGATAATTACATGTCAGCGCAGGAAGCTGTTGAATATGGACTTATTGACAGCGTAGTAGAAAGAAGATAATAATAGTAATTTAAGGCTCCTAAATATTTAGGAGTCTTAAGTAGCTTTATTCCCAAAATTATGAAACGAGGTGAGCTGATGGCAGGTAGAGGTAATAACGATGATAAAAAACAGTTAAGATGTTCGTTCTGTAATAAAACACAGGATCAGGTACGTAAACTTATAGCTGGTCCAAATGGAGCTTACATCTGTGATGAATGTATTGAGATATGTTCAGAGATAATTGAAGAAGAATTTGAAGACAGCATGGATAACCATGATGGTATTAACCTGTTAAAACCAAAAGAAATTAAGGAGTTTCTCGATCAGTATGTTATAGGACAGGATGAAGCAAAAAAAGTACTTGCAGTTTCTGTATATAATCATTATAAGAGAATAACATCAGGAAGAGATCTTGATGTAGATATTCAGAAGAGTAATATACTTATGCTAGGTCCAACAGGTTCAGGTAAGACTTTTCTTGCACAGACACTTGCAAAATTGTTAAATGTTCCATTTGCCATTGCAGATGCAACAGCACTTACAGAAGCAGGTTATGTCGGTGAAGATGTTGAAAATATACTTTTGAAAATTATTCAGGCAGCAGATTATGATATGGAACGTGCTGAATGTGGCATTATCTATATTGATGAAATTGATAAAATTACACGAAAATCTGAAAATGCATCAATTACAAGAGATGTATCAGGTGAAGGTGTACAGCAGGCATTATTAAAGATCCTTGAAGGTACTGTAGCATCAGTTCCACCTCAGGGAGGAAGAAAACATCCACATCAGGAATTAATACAGATAGATACAACTAACATATTATTTATATGTGGTGGTGCATTCGATGGTCTTGAGAAGATAATTGAAGCACGTATGGATCAGAAGACAATAGGATTCAATGCAACTGGTGAAGATAAAGCAGAATTCTCTAATGAAGAATTGTTCCACCAGGTGCTTCCACACGATCTTGTTAAGTTTGGTCTTATACCGGAATTCGTAGGACGTGTTCCTGTACTTGTAGCACTTGATAAGCTTGACAAAGAAGCACTTGTAAAGATTCTTACAGAGCCTAAGAATGCAATTGTTAAACAGTATAAGAAACTTTTTGAGTTAGATGAAGTTGAACTTGAATTTACTCCGGAAGCTGTTGAAATAATTGCAGAACGAAGTCTTGAGAGAAATACAGGAGCCAGAGGTCTTAGAGCTATACTTGAAGCAACAATGATGGATATTATGTTTGAGATTCCTTCAGATGATACAATTGCAAAATGTATAGTTACAAAAGAAGCAGTTCTTGGTACAGATAAGCCACTTCTTGAATATAGAACAGAACCAGTTCCAAGAAAAACTGCTAAAAAGAAATTAGTAAAAAATAATGGCGGAGAGATTGCATGAGTGAAATAAAAAAAGTTTTACCTGTTATTGCACTCAGAGGTATGACTGTACTCCCTAAGATGGTTGTTCATTTTGATGTATCGAGAAAAAAATCTATTCAGGCACTTGAAAAAGCAATGGGTGGAGATAAAGAAGTATTTCTTGTTACACAAAAAAATCCAGAGGAGTCCGATCCTTCAGCAAAAGATTTATTTAATTTTGGTACAGTTGCGACAATTAAGCAGTTAGTTAAGATGCCTAATAATGTTGTGAGAGTATTAGTTGAAGGTAATGAAAGAGCTGTAATGCAAGATCTTATAGAAGAAGATAGTGCAATGCTTAGTGGAGAGATATCAATATGTCCTTATATTAAGGAAGAAGATATTAGCGAATCAGAAGAAAAAGCAATGATACTTGTAGTTACAGATCTTCTTAAAAAATATGTTCTTGATAATACCAAAATAAGTAAAGATGTTATTAAAAATATAATAAGCATTAAAGAGATAGACAAATTGCTAAATCAGGTAGCGATTTGTCTACCTATTTATTATGAGAACAAACAGGAACTTTTAGAAAAAGATACCATCAAAGAGCGTTATAAAGCGATAACAGAATATCTCGCTAATGAGATAGAGATTCAGACTATAAAAAAAGAACTTCAGACAAAAGTGAAAGAACATATTGAAAAAAATCAAAAAGAATATGTTCTTAGAGAACAGATTAAGGTTATAAAAGCTGAACTTGGAGAAGACAGTCAGGAACAAGAGATTGACAATCTGAATGCGGCAGTTAGAAAACTAAAAGCAGATAAGACAGTAAAAGAAAGATTATATAAAGAGATAGAAAAATATAAAAATGCATCGTTTAATTCAGGTGAAGGTTCAATGATTAAGAATTATATTGATACTCTTTTAGAACTTCCATGGAACAAATCATCAAAAGATAATGATGATCTTAAGAATGCAAGAAGAGTACTCAATGAAGATCATTATGGATTAAGCGAAGTAAAAGAGAGAATACTTGAATTCCTCGCAGTTAGAAATCTTACTAAAAAAGGTGAAACACCTGTTATATGTCTTGTTGGTCCACCGGGAACAGGCAAGACATCTATAGCACGTTCAGTTGCAAGAGCACTTAATAAAGAATATGTAAGAATTAGTCTTGGGGGTGTTCATGATGAAGCTGAGATAAGAGGACATAGAAGAACTTATGTTGGTGCTATGCCGGGAAGAATCATAGATGCATTAAAGACAGCAGGAGTTAATAATCCACTTATGCTTCTTGATGAAGTTGATAAGGCGAGCAGTGATTATAAAGGTGATACTTCAGCAGCATTATTAGAAGTTCTTGATCAGGCACAGAATGATAAGTTCAGAGATCATTATGTTGAACTTCCAGTAGATTTGTCTAATGTATTATTTATAGCAACTGCTAATGACATAAGTACTATTAGCAAACCACTACGTGACAGAATGGAGATAATAGAAGTATCAAGCTATACTGAAAATGAAAAGTTTCATATTGCGAAAGATTATCTTGTGTCTAGACAGATAGAAAAGAATGGACTTAGCAAAGATAATCTTACAATAAGTGAGAATGCACTGCATACAATAATTCATTCATATACAAGGGAAGCCGGAGTGCGTAATCTTGAGAGAAAGATAAGTGCAATATGTCGTAAAAGTGCCAGAGAGATTGTTGAGAATAAGAAGACAAGAGTAAGAATAACAGAGCGTAATCTTAATAAATATCTTGGAAGAGAGCGATATGATTATATAAAAGCTAATGATGAAGATGAAATAGGAATTGTAAGAGGACTTGCATGGACTGCAGTAGGTGGAGACACACTTCAGATAGAAGTGAATGTTATGCCTGGTAAAGGTGCAATTAATCTTACAGGTCAGATGGGTGATGTGATGAAAGAGTCAGCCCAGATTGCACTTACATACGTTCGCTCTATATCGGAACAATATGATATAGCAGAGGATTATTTTGAAAAGAGAGACATACATCTTCATATTCCAGAAGGCGCAGTACCAAAGGATGGTCCTTCAGCCGGAATAACGATGGCAACAGCTATTTTGTCAGCTGTTACAGGAAGAAAAGTTAAAGCTAGTGTAGCTATGACAGGTGAGATTACACTTAGAGGAAGAGTACTTCCAATAGGTGGTCTTAAAGAAAAACTTCTAGCAGCTAATATGGCAGGAATTAAGACAGTTGTTGTACCAGAGAAGAATAGAAAAGATGTAGAAGAGCTTTCAGAAGAGATAACAAATGGAATGAAGATAGTATATGCATCAACGATGAAAGATGTATTATCAACAGCATTATGCTAAAAAAGGAGAATTGATATGGTAATAAAAAGTCTTAGCCTTGAGACTGTATGTGGAATAACAAGTAAACTGCCGGAGAATACAAAACCTGAATTTGCATTTGCCGGAAAATCAAATGTTGGAAAATCATCATTAATAAATGCATTGATGAATAGAAAATCATTTGCCAGAACATCATCACAGCCAGGTAAAACACAGACTATTAATTTTTATAATATTAATGATGTTTTATATTTTGTTGATCTACCAGGTTATGGATATGCTAAAGTTTCACAGGAGATAAAAGCAAAGTGGGGCAAGATGATAGAGAGATACCTTAATCAGTCTAAACAGCTAAAACAGGTCTTTCTTCTTATAGATATCAGACATGATCCTTCTGAAAATGATAGAAATATGTATGAATGGGTTGTATACAATGGTTATACACCGATTATTATTGCAACAAAGCTTGATAAGATAAAGAGAAGCCAGATTAAAAAGCAGGTAAAAGCTATAAAGACAGGTCTTGGAATAGGTAATGAGACAAGAGTTATTCCATTTTCAGCAGAGACAAAGCAGGGACTTGAAGATATCTGGAATGTTATTGAAGAACTTGCAGAATAAGAAAATTCATATAATGCATAGATTAAAAAATATATAAATTAAAATGTATTGAATTGAAATGCATTGAATTAAAACGTATTGAATTAAAACGTATTAAATTAAGATGTATTGAATTAAAACGCATTGAATTAAAATGTATTGAATTAAAATGTATTGAATTGAAATGCATTAAATTAAAATGTGTTGAATTAAAATGTATATACATTAAAAAATAAAAATGAGCCATATATGTAATAACAGATATATGACTCATTTTTATCTAAGCGAATAGCAAGCCTAATAAAATAAGTATATAAATTGATTAAAACTGTTCAGATTATTTCATTAATTTATCCATGACAAAAGCATAGATTGTCTGGCTTTCTTCTTTCCAGTTAACACACATTGCATCAGCCTGGGCTTCTGTAGGAACAGACAGATGCAGATCAATAAGTGGAGAACCTGCTTCTTTAACAGCAAGATGAACAGTAAAATCATTATTAGTAGATTTATAATATTCGGATATGGTGTTAACTTCGTTACGCAATTCATATTTGTTTTCAATAAGATATTGGTCGATATCGGCGATTATAGCATCAGAAATCTTTGATTTGAAAAATGACAGAGTCTCTCTGCCGCTTTTGGTAATGTGATACTGACTACTATTACGATATGTTCGAACTTCAATCAAATCAGACTCTAAAAGATCATTGATTGCATGCTGAATAGTAAAGTATGTTGTATACCCCTTATCAAGAATAAAATTAGATATCTGAGTATTAGTAAGAGGAAAGTTTACTTTATTCAGCATATATAGAATTATGAGCTTGTAAAGTGTTAATGAGTCATTAGTCATTTTAAAACCTCCGTCTATAATATTTGCCTTGATAAGCACCTCTAAGTTTAAATTCCTTATGAATATAATTAAGAACATATTTTTTGTTACTGCTCCAGGTAGGAGAGACAAGGATGGATTTTGGTCCATCGCCTGTTATTCTGTGTATTACAATATTCTCAGGTAATAATTCAATTAGTTTTATTATTATATCTGTGTATTCTTCCAAAGATAATGTTTGAAACAATCCATTTTCATAATCGGTTAAAAGGTCAGTTCTCTTAAGAACATGAAGAAGTTGTAATTTGATTCCCTGAATATCACACTTTGCAAGATAGCATATTGTAGCTTTCATATCATCAAAAGTCTCGCCTGGAAGACCTATAATAGTATGGACAATTACATCTATGTTAATAGATCGTAGATCTCTTACAGCTTTATCAAATACAGAAAGTGGATAGCCACGTCTTATATATCTGGCAGTATCTTCATTAATAGTCTGAAGTCCAAGTTCAATCCATACAGGTTTGATATGATTACATTCATCTAATATTTTTAGTATATCCTCATCAATACAGTCAGGACGTGTAGCTATTGACAGACATACAATGTCAGGATGCCTGATAGCTTCTAGATAACATTCTCTTAGATAGTTCTTATCGCCATAAGTGCCTGTAAAAGCCTGAAAATAAGCAATAAATTTGTGACCGTTGTATTTCTCGGATATAGAGCGTATACCAGATTCAATCTGACTGGTAATTGAAAGCTTACGTGAAGAAGCAAAATCACCAGAACCACCAAGGCTGCAGAATATACAGCCTCTGGTGTCTATTTTACCATCACGATTAGGACATGTGGTTCCGGCATCAAGAGCAATCTTATAGACTTTGTCATGAAAGACTTCTCTTAGATGATAATCAAGTGAATGATAAGGTTTACCATTATAATTAACCATTATAAAGTACCATTATTTAATGTGATCTTTAACAGCCTGGCTTACTACATCAGCTACTCTAGGATCGAATGCTTCAGGAAGAATATTATTCTCGTTAAGATCTTCATCAGCAACAAGACCTGCTATAGCATTAGCGGCAGCAAGTTTCATCTCTTCTGTAATCTGTTTTGCACGTCCTTCAAGAGCACCTTTGAATATGCCAGGGAAAGCAACAACATTATTAACCTGATTAGGGAAATCACTTCTTCCTGTTCCAACAACTTTAGCACCAGCTTCTTTGGCAAGGTCAGGCATAATCTCAGGAACAGGATTAGCCATTGCAAAAAGAATAGCATCTTTATTCATTGAACGAACCATATCCTGTGATACGATTCCAGGTGCAGATACACCAACGAAGATATCAGCACCATTAAGTGCATCAGCAAGAGTTCCTTTTTTCTTATCAAGATTAGTAATCTTACTCATCTCAACCTGCATCCAGTTAAGACCTTCGTCACCTTCGCAGATAATACCGGATTTATCACACATTGTAACATTCTTAAAACCATATTTTAAAAGAAGTTTTGTAATAGCAACACCGGCAGAACCAGCACCATTTACAACAACTTTACAAGCTTCTTTGTCTTTACCAGTAACTTTAAGAGCATTGATAATACCTGCAAGAACAACAATAGCAGTACCATGCTGATCGTCATGGAATACAGGAATATCAAGCATTGCTTTAAGTCTCTCTTCTATCTCAAAACATCTTGGAGCTGAGATATCTTCAAGGTTAATTCCTCCAAAAGCAGGAGCGATATTCTTAACAGTTGTGATAATCTCTTCTGTATCCTGTGTATCAAGACAGATAGGAACAGCATTGACATTACCGAATTCTTTGAAAAGTACAGCTTTACCTTCCATAACAGGCATAGCTGCAAGAGGTCCTATATTGCCAAGGCCAAGTACAGCACTTCCGTCAGAAACAACAGCTACTGTATTAGCTTTGCTTGTATATTTATAAACTGTTTCAGGCTCTTTGTGAATAACTTTACAAGGTTCAGCAACACCAGGAGTATATGCAAGTGCGAGATCCTCTCTTGTATTTATTTTGCATTTTGAAGCAGTTTCAAGTTTGCCATTCCATTCTTCATGGAGAGCTAAGGCTTTTTCGTTAATGTTCATTTATACTACATCCTTTCTGATTAGTGTACATAAGTACAATTATATATATCATATCATTATAGCAAATGCATAGCAAGTACTTTTACTTAGTGAAGAATTATAAAGAGGATAGATAACATAGAATTAAGAGAATACAATGATTAAAATATGAAATTTCCTAAATGAAGGAATTGTTCTAAAAAATGTATAAATATACACAAAAATGATATATGGTTAGAACTAAAATTCTATAAAAAGAATATAAAGAGGGCTTGATCTTGCGTAATAATGCGTATATAATGAAAAAACAAGGCATAAAATATAGACTGATAATAGATTGGCAAAATGAATAAATTCCGAAATAAAACATATAATAATTTGGAAAATAAAGGTAAATAACCTGATATCTTATTAGTTAATGTAATTGGATTATATAAGAAAAAATAATAGGAATACATGTAATACATAAATGCATGTCTGCACAGAAACATCCCGATTAATATGAGATAAATAATATATACATATTAAGAGTTGAGAAGTTGAAAGGAAGCGGTACTATGAAGAAGAAGCTATTTGTAGTTCCAGCAGTTCTTGGAACAATAGGAACTTTTTTGACACCTTATGTACTGTTCAAACGTTTTATAGGAAGATTCATAATAAAAGATGAGATGAATCTTGGCAAGGAATGGATGCCATATAAGACAGAACTTACAGTAAAATATGATGAATTAAAAGCACTGCCACATGAATCAGTTAAGATTGAATCATTTGATAAATTAATGCTTCATGCTAATTTTTATAAAGCTGGAGAACAAAGTTCTGATAAGACACTTATAGTCTTTCATGGATTCAGAGGACTTGCAATAAGAGATTTTGCCATGCAATACAGATTCTATATGGACATGGGGTATAATCTGCTGATTGTTGATATGAGAGCACATGGCGAGAGCGAAGGCAGATATACAGGATTTGGAGTGCTTGACTCATTAGACTGCGTAAGCTGGTGTGAATATATAGAATGCAGGTTTGGCAAGGAACATAAAGTTGTTCTTCATGGAACATCAATGGGAGCTGCGGCTGTAATGATGGCATGTGGAAGAAATCTTCCTGATATTGTAAAAGCTGTTATTGAAGACTGTGGATTTACCGATATTGAAGAAGAATTTAAAAATGTGCTTGGAAATACTCCGGTGAAAGTATTTTTTATAAAAGTAGCAAGCATATACTCGAAGATATTTGCCGGATACAGTTTTAAAGAATATAAAAGTACAAGTGCATTAAGAAAAGCTAAAATTCCTGTATTATTTATACATGGTGGAAGTGATGACTTTGTGCCTACATATATGGTAAGGGAATTATATGAAAGTTGTCCGACAGATAAGGATATGCTTATAGTTGATGGTGCTGGACATACTATGAGTTACGTTGTTGATAAGCAGGCGTATGAAGCAAAAGTAAAAAGTTTTTTGGAAAAAATCTAAAAAATACTTTACATTTTAGTTAATATGCGATATGATTTCAAAAATGATGTGCGGTTCAGTATTCAGCTCAATTTCTGAGGAAGATCCCAATATATTTACTAAAAAAATCAGTCGTAATATCAAATAAACATATAGGAAAAAGGAGAAAATTTATGCGTGAGAAGTTAGAGACGCTGTCTTTAGTTGATTTAAGAGCAATCGCAAAGGAGAATGGAATTAAAAATCTTACTATAATGCGAAAAAAAGAAATCATTGATAGAATATTAGAAGTTACAGAAAGAAAAGCAGCAGAAAAAGAAAAACCTGCAAAGAGAGGACCAGGAAGACCTAGGAAGACAGAGGTTAGAGAAGCTGTTACAGAGACAAAAACAGAGACAGTTGAAGAAAAACCTGTAAAGAGAGGACCGGGAAGACCTAGAAAAAATCCTGTTAAAGAAGTAGAAAATGTAGTAGTTGAGACTCCTGAAGCAGAGCCAGTTATAGAAGAACTCCCAAGAAGAACTATGGTTACAAGAAGAGCTGAGACATCAACAACACCTGAATATGTTCAGACAGAGATTACAACAGAAGAGACAAGACCTGTTAGAACAACAAGAACAGCCAGAACACCTAAGAGAGACATGAATAGAACAGAGCCTGTTACAAGAGGTGGATACAGAACATATCCTTCATCAAGAAATGACAATTATAGAAACGACTCAAGAACAGATTATCGCAATGACCAGAGAAACGATTATAGAAATGATCAAAGAGCTGATTACCGCAATGACCAGAGAAATGATTATAGAAATGATCAGAGAGATTATCGCAACGACCAGAGAAATGATTATAGAAATGATCAAAGAGCTGATTATCGTAATGATTACCGTAATGACCAGAGAACAGACTATCGCAATGAACAAAGAAATGATTATCGTAACGACCAGAGAATGGATTATCGTAACGATCAGAGAGTTGATTATAGAAATGACCAGAGAAATGACTATCGTAACGACCAGCGAGTTGATTACCGCAGCGAATCAAAAAATGATTATAGAACTGAATTAAAACAAGACAATACAGATATTGTAAAGAATGAAGTAAAACCAGAAAAGACTTATACACCAAAAGACAATGATAAATTCATTGGAAAAGATGGACAGGAATATACAAGAGAAAGTCTTGAAGGAGATCCAGCAGAAGGAATCCTTGAAGTATTATCAGATGGATATGGATTTATCAGATGTGCTAATTATCTTCCAGGAGATAATGATGTATATGTATCACCATCACAGATAAGAAGATTCAACTTAAAGACTGGTGATGTTCTTACAGGAACAACAAGAATTAAGACACAGAATGAGAAGTTCAGTGCTCTTTTATATGTAAAACAGATTAATGGACTTGATCCTGCAGAAGCAATGAATCGTAAGAATTTTGAAGATCTTACACCAATATTCCCTAATGCGAGAATAAGACTTGAAAGTCCACGAACATCACTTGCGATGAGAGTATGTGATATGATAGCACCAATTGGTAAAGGACAAAGAGGTATGATCGTATCTCCACCAAAAGCAGGTAAGACAACATTATTAAAAGATATTGCAAGATCAATAACTCTTAACAATCCTGATATGCATCTTATAATTCTTCTTATTGATGAGAGACCGGAAGAAGTAACAGATATTAAGGAATCAATCGAAGGAAGAAATGTTGAAGTAATATATTCAACATTTGATGAGACACCAGAACATCATAAGAGAGTATCTGAGATGGTATTAGAGAGAGCAAAACGTCTTGTAGAACATAAAAAAGATGTAACAATACTTCTTGATTCAATAACAAGACTTACAAGAGCTTATAATATAACAATTCCTGCAAGTGGAAGAACACTTTCAGGTGGTCTTGATCCGGCAGCACTTAATGCACCTAAGAAGTTCTTTGGTGCAGCCCGTAATATGAGAGAAGGCGGAAGTCTTACAATTCTTGCAACAGCACTTGTTGAGACAGGAAGTAAGATGGATGATGTTGTATTCGAAGAATTTAAAGGAACTGGTAATATGGAACTTGTTCTTGACAGAAAGCTTTCAGAGAAGAGAATCTTCCCTGCACTTGATCTGTTAAAATCAGGAACAAGAAGAGATGATCTTTTACTTTCAGACTCAGAACAGGAAGCAATGGCTATAGTAAGAAGAGTATTCAGTACATTAAGACCTGAAGATTCAGTAGAAAAAGTCCTTGAAATATTTGCAAGAACAAATGACAACAAGGAATTTGTTGCTATGGTTAAAAAAACACTTGCAAATATATAAGTACTATGATACAATAAGAAAGCTGTTGATTAAGGTGCAGACTGAACGTTTGGCTGCACATACTTGGAAATAGATTGATTAATATCAATTTTCATATGATTTTTTTTAAAGAGGTGAAAAAAATGAGAGAAGGTATCCATCCAAATTATTATCAGGCAAAGGTTGTTTGCAACTGTGGTAATGAGTTCGTAACAGGTTCAACAAAGGAATCAATCCACGTTGAAATTTGTTCAAAATGTCATTCATTCTATACAGGCCAGCAGAAAGCTGCATCAGCTCGTGGACGTATAGATAAGTTCAACAGAAAATACGGTATGAATTCAGACAAATAAGATTAAAGATAAGGTTGAGGTTGTAATTAATCTCAACCTATTTTTAAATTTAGATAACTAATGAACAAACAGTAAAATAATATATGTCAGGAGTATTTAAAATGAGATCATCAGGAATTGGCGGTCAGGCAGTTATTGAAGGAATTATGATGAAGAATAAAGACAAATATTCCATAGCAGTGAGAAAGCCTGACAATACGATAGAAGTAGTTGAACATGAATATGTATCTCTTATGGAAAAATATGCAATACTTAAATTACCGATTTTAAGAGGTGTTGCAAGTTTTGTTGAATCACTTATAATAGGTATGAAGACACTTACCTATTCTGCCAGTTTTTATGAAGATGAAGAAGAACCGGGTAAAGCTGAGAGAGCAGCAGGCAGAATATTTGGAGACAAGTTAGACAGTATATTGTCTGGAATAACAATATGTATTTCGATAATACTTGCAGTATTGATATTTATGGTTTTGCCATATTTTGTATCAAGTCTGTTTAAAAAATATATAGTATCTAATACGTTACTTGCAATTTTAGAAGGAGTAATAAGACTTATAATTTTTCTACTATACATATTCCTAATTTCAAGAATGAATGATATAAAAAGAGTATTTATGTATCATGGTGCAGAGCATAAATGTATTAATTGCATTGAGCATGGAATGGAGCTTAATGTAGAGAATGTAAGAAAGTCATCAAAGCATCATAAGAGATGTGGAACAAGTTTTCTTTTGGTTGTAATGATAATAAGTATTATATTCTTTATTTTTATAAGAGTTGATTCACCGGCATTAAGAGTTATTGTGAGAGTTCTATTAGTTCCTGTAATTGCCGGAGTGTCATATGAATTCATAAGGCTTGCCGGAAAAAGTGAATCAAGAATTGTTGATATATTAAGCAGACCGGGAATGTGGCTTCAGATGCTTACAACAAGCGAACCTACAGATGATATGATAGAAGTTGCGATAAAAGCAGTTGAAAAGGTATTTGACTGGAAAGCTTATCTTAATGATAATGGAATCAATATAGAGGATGTGAAATATGAGTAGATACAGAGATATACTTATGCATGGCGAAGAAGTGCTTAAGAAAGCTGATATTGCAGATCCTAAGACAGATGCGTGGATACTTCTGTCAGAAGTGTCTAAAATGTCAAGAACTAAGTATCTTATGGAATCTATGGAAGAATGTGACAGTATGCTTGAAGAACAATATAATGAAGTTATAGCAAGACGTGCAGAACATGAACCATTACAATATATAACAGGACATCAGGAATTCTATGGAATAGATATAAAAGTTAATGAGAATGTACTTATTCCAAGATTTGATACAGAGATACTTGTTGAGCAGGCACTTCATTATATAAAAGATGGCGATAGAGTACTTGATATGTGTACAGGCTCCGGATGCATAATATGTGCTATTGCAAAGAATAGTAACATTAGTCATGGCACAGGTGCAGATTTGTCAGATGGTGCTGTAAGAGTAGCTAAAGATAATGTTGTGTATAATGATATAGATAATGTAGATATTATTAAGAGTGATCTGTTTGATAATGTCAGGGAACAATATAATGTGATTGTATCTAATCCACCTTACATAAGACCGGAAGTTATTGCAGAACTTGATAGTGAAGTAAAAGACAGAGAACCATATATGGCATTATGTGGACATGAAGATGGTCTTTATTTTTACAAAGAGATAACAAAAAAAGCAAAGTCATATCTTAAGAGTGGAGGAATTCTTCTATATGAGATAGGATGTGATCAGGCAGCGGATGTTGTACAGATCATGAGACAGAATGATTATAAAGAAATAGAAGTGATTAAAGATCTTGCAGGTCTTGACCGCATAGTTAAAGGTAGATTATAATGTGCGAGTGAGATGTTAGTTAGAAAGGAAATGAAATATGTACGATAAATTAGAAGATTTGCTAATCAGATATGAAGATATCACAGCTGAATTAAGTAATCCGGCTGTAGTTGAAGATCAGACTCGTTTTCGTAAATTAATGAAAGAACAAAATGATCTTCTTCCTATTGTTACAGCATATAAAGAGTATAAAGAATGTAAACAGGCAGTTGAAGACAGTCTTGCAATGCTTGAAGAAGAGTCAGATGAAGAGATGAGAGAACTTGCCAAAGAAGAACTTAATTCTTCAAAAGCAAGAATTGAAGAACTTGAACAGGAACTTAAGATTCTTCTTCTTCCAAAAGATCCTAACGATGATAAGAACGTAATCGTAGAGATAAGAGCCGGTGCAGGCGGTGATGAAGCAGCATTATTTGCATATGAGATATATAGAATGTATGTAAAATATGCAGAGAGAAACCGTTGGAAGAGTGAACTTATAAGTGTTAATGAGAATGGAATTGGTGGATTTAAGGAAGTTGTATTCATGATCTCTGGTCAGGGTGCATATTCTAAGTTAAAATACGAAAGTGGTGTTCATAGAGTTCAGCGAGTTCCGGAGACAGAATCACAGGGACGTATTCATACATCAACAATTACTGTTGCGATTATGCCGGAAGCAGAAGAAGTTGACGTAGAACTTGATATGAATGATTGTAAGATTGATGTATTTAGAGCATCAGGTAATGGTGGACAGTGCGTTAATACAACTGACTCAGCTGTACGTCTTACACATATTCCAACAGGTATTGTTATCTCATGTCAGGATGAGAAGTCTCAGATTAAGAATAAAGAGAAAGCCTTAAAAGTATTACGTGCCAAATTATATGAACTTGAACTTGAGAAAAAACAGAGTGAAGAAGCAGCTGCAAGAAGAAGCCAGGTTGGTACAGGTGATCGTTCAGAGAAGATTAGAACATATAACTTCCCACAGGGACGAGTTACAGATCATAGAATCAAGCTTACACTTCATAGACTTGATGATATATTAGGCGGAGATCTTGATGAAGTAATTGATAGCTTAATAGCAGCCGACCAGGCAGCTAAGCTTGCTAATATGAATGAGGAAGCATAAAAATAATTTTAATGGACTTTCGAAAAAAGTATCCAGATATATGAATTGAATAAAATTGTAAAGAAAACGGTCTTTGACATAGTCAAAAGACCGTTTTCTTTTTTTAACATATAGTTTAGCTATGAAAATAGGTTGTATTTATCCTATAATATGCGTATAATATAAATGAAAGTGGGGTGCATATTATGACAATTGATACAAATACAATGATTTCTATAACAGAAGCTAATCAGAATTTTTCAAAAGTTGCCAGAGTTGTTGACGAACATGGCACAGCGGTTATTCTTAAAAATAATGTGCCAAGATATCTTGTAATTGACTTTAGCAAAGCTGAGCAGGAAAAAATAGCATCTACAGAGGATGTGTTTGCTGTATCAGAGCGTCTTATCAAACAGAATATGGAGGCTTATGAGGTACTTGCCAAATGATAAGATTGAGCAAAGAGCAGGTTATTTTACTTCATCAGCGACTGATTGAAGCTACGGGCGGTAGTAATGGCATTCGTGATGATGGTATGTTAGATTCAGCATTGGCTAATCCATTTTAGTCATTTGGAGACGAAGAATTGTATCCAAGCATACAGGCAAAAGCAGCACAGATTTGCTTTGGGATTGTAAAGAATCATCCTATGGTAGATGGAAACAAAAGATTAGGCACACATGTAATGTTAGTGTTCTTAGCATTAAATGGTTATGAACTTTCATATACACAGAAAGAACTGAGTGACACCATCCTTGATTTGGCATCTGGCAAAATAGGTGCGGAGGATATATTGCAATGGATTATAAGTCATCAAAAATAATGCATAAGATTATATGCAACTATAAAATGAATAATATATACCGAGTTAAATTATTAGAGCCATCAAAAGATGGCTTTAATAATTTAACTTAATTCCATAGCAAGTATACTAACCCGAACAACTATTATATGTAATTTTTTATACCCTTCATATAATTCATGTGAAGTTTAATGTAATTCTCTATGAATGAGAAAAGAAAGTGAGGAACTAATATGAGAAGATTAATAGCAACGTATGAGATGTATGTATATGATGATGGAAGTGTAGAAACTGTCCGTAAATCAGACAATACAGAACAAGAGATTGATACTTCAGGTTGCAGCAGTTCAATTAAACAGATAGTAGCAGTACTTGAATATGTAGCAGAATATGTAAGTGCTAATCCAAAGTCATCAAGAAAAAATAACATTGTAACGCATAATACAAGTAATAACATACAGGAAATGTCAAGTATTGACATGGAAGATGGTCTAAATAATACAACTACATCTAATCAGAATGATAAAATCGTAGGAATTAGAAGATGTGTAACAGCTGGAATTCACAAAGTGGCAACAGATTTAAACATTAAATATACTAGTGTTCACGAAAAATTTACTAAAAAATTAAACCTGACTATGGCTGAATGTAAAGACCAGATAGAGAACTATTTTGAACGAAGACAACCAACAGAAGATTCACCAAAATTAGAGGAAACACTTAGAGACGCATGTGCAGCAAGAACAAAACACGCAGATGCAGTGGCAATAGAACTCCTTATTAAGAAGCTAAGGATAGCAGTAGAAAAATATAATATGTAAAAATTTATGAATTAAAAAAATATAAAAGATGTCCTATTCTTTGATGACACAACTTGTGAATACCGATAGTAAATATAGTACAACACCTTACAAAAAGAGATATAATGTGGTAACATTTACTGTAAAAGTAAAAATGTTAAGTAAGAGTAAATAGTTATCGGTATAGCTTGAGTAAAAGTGAAGTAAAAATTTAGTAAAATTTTACGAATGTTATTGAAAAATTGTCTCTTATGAAATATAATAAAAAATCGAAAGGTGTGTGTATATGGCAACTATAAAAGATATAGCTAAAAAGGTTAATGTCTCAATATCAACAGTATCAAGAGTACTTAACAGGGATGAGACATTAAGCGTAAGTTCACAGGTTAGGGAGCAGATACTATTAACTGCGAAGGAGCTTAAGTATATTCCACCTAAAATGCGTCATGCCTCACAGAGTGAAGAACTTATAATAGGCGTTGCAGACTGGCATATAGTGAGAAAGGACAGACATAACATAGATATTGCACAGCTTGACAATATTGTGATGATGATGTCTGTGCAGGAACAAGTCAGATTTGTAAGAATGTCAAGAGATGAGAAGAGAGAACAGCTTGATGGAATAATTGCATTCGGCAATTTTACCGATGAAGAGATTAAGACTCTTAGAATGCAAAGTAATCATATAGTATTTATTAATTCCCGTCAGGACAGTTATGAATTTGATACAATAGTTATGGACTATGACAATGGCATAAATAGTATGATAGACTACCTCGTAGACTATAAAGATTACAGAAGTATAGGATATCTTGGAGGTATATATAATGCTGATGGAGTAACGATAGGAACAACACGACTTACAAGCCTTAAAGAGGTACTTACAAAGAGAGATATGTATTGTGACAAGTATTTTTATATAGGTGAGATGAGTAGTGAGAGTGGCAGAGAGATGGCACTTAAGATAATTGAATCCGGAGATATTCCAGAAGTACTCATACTTGGAAGCGATGAGATTGCGGAAGGCGCACTTGAAGTTATAAAAGAACATCGCTTAAGAATACCAAAAGATGTAGCTGTAGTCATATATAAAGACATTGATACAGTTAAGACTAAATATCCTACATATACAAGACTCGACATGCTCCCAAGAGTAGTCTGGACAACATCAGTTAATATGTTGATTGAACAGATTAAGGAGAAGAGAGAAGACAGTATGAAGGTGTTCCTTTCAACCAAATTGCAACTTGGCGACAGTGCCTGATAAAGTGTGGTATGGCAATATAAACATATTTTAATGCCATATTGAGCAAAGAAGATAGGAGAAATCAAAAATGAAAAAATTATTTGCTACATTATTAGCAGCAACAATGTGTGTAACAACATTTGTAGGATGTGGACAGAGTAAGTCAGCTGACCAAAGCAACGATAAGAAAGTAGATACATTAAATGTATACTTTGTTCCATCAAGAGATCCAGACGAGATCATAACAGCAACAGAACCATTAGGAGACATGCTTAAGACAGAACTTACAGAACAGGGATATGAAGTAGGCAATGTAAAGATAACAGTTGGTACAACATTTGAAGCAGTAGGAGAAGCTTTAGCAGCCGGTACTGCAGATGTAGGATTTATTCCAGGAAGTACATATGTACTTTATGATGACGGTGCAGATGTAATACTTACAGCACAGAGAAATGGATTAAATAAAGACTCTGATAATGCAGCAGATTGGAATGATGGCAAACCAACTGAACAGACAGATAAGATGGCTGTATCATATAGAGCATTAATTATAGCAGGACCATCAGAAAAAGGTCAGGAATTAGCAGAAATCGTTAATTCAGGTAAAGAACTTACATGGGATGAATTAGACAGTGCTAACTGGGGCGTAATGTCATCATCATCACCAGCAGGTTATGTATATCCATCATTATGGTTACAAGACAAATATGGTAAAGGTCTTACAGATCTATCAAGTGCAGTACAGTCAGATTCATACGCAAGTGCACTTGCAAGACTTGCATCAGGACAGGTTGACTGTATCTTAGCTTATGCAGACGTAAGACGTGACTATGAAGATAAATGGGAATCAGAATTTGGTGCTAAGAATTCAATCTGGGAAGACACTAATGTAATTGGTGTTACAGATCCAATCTACAATGATACAGTATGCGTAAGTAAGAATTCAAAGAATATGAATGATGACTTAAAAGCAGCTATTCAGAAAGCTTTAATTAACATTGGTAATACTGATGAAGGCAAAGAAGTAATCTCAATTTACAGCCACAAGGGATACCAGGAAGCACAGTCTTCAGATTATGATAAAGAAAGAGATGCTCAGAAATTAATTAAAGAGTTATCAAAATAATCGTAACAGACACACTTGAATAATATTTTTTAACTAATTTTGGGGATTGTTATATTTGACAGTTCCCAAAATTACTGTTAAGGTAAATATTTCTAACAAAAGGAGTAAAACATGATTGAGTTTAAAAATGTATCAAAAGTATATCCAAATGGCACAGTTGGTCTGGATAATGTAAACTTAACCATTGAACAGGGCGAATTCGTAGGTATTATCGGTCTGTCAGGAGCAGGTAAATCAACACTTCTTAGAACAATCAACAGAATGCATGATATCACAGATGGAGAACTTATAGTTAATAATCAGGAAGTAAAAAATCTAAAAGGTGCAGAACTTAGACATTTTCGTAGAAAAATAGGAATGATATTTCAGTCATTTAATCTCGTAAACAGAACAACAGTAATCCGTAATGTATTAATGGCAAAAGTACCAGAGATGTCATTTTTAAGAGTATTATTTGGAATATTTAGAAAAGAAGATAAATTAGAAGCACTTGAATGTCTTGATAAAGTAGGAATTCTTGATAAAGCATATATAAGAGCAGATCAGCTATCAGGTGGACAACAGCAAAGAGTTGCACTTGCAAGAACACTTGCACAAAATCCTGAGATTATTCTTGCTGATGAACCGGTTGCAGCACTTGATCCTGTAACAGCTAAGCAGGTAATGAATGATTTTAAAAAGATCAATAAAGACATGAATATATCAATATTAATCAATATACATCATGTAGAACTTGCACTTGAATATACAGACAGAATTATTGGTATAAGAGCAGGTAAGATTGTATATGATGGACCATCAAAAGATGTTACACCAGAAGTTCTTAATACAATATATGCAGGTAAATTACCAACTGAATAGGAGGAAATCTAATGGGAATCTATGATAAAATTTTCAAACCAAAAAAGATTACACTCTCTAATGGTAAAGTTGTTGAAGAAAAGATTACAAGAACACCACTGATAATTGCACTTATAATAATTGCAACAATTATATCTGTTAATATAACAGGATTTAGTTTTGCAACACTTGTAGATGGCATGGATCAGTTCTTCGTAATTCTTGGACAGATGTTTTGTCCACCAAACTTTGGATACATTAACAGTGTATGGGATCCACTTGTAGCGACAATTAAGATGTCACTTATCGGATCATTTCTTGGAAGTATACTTGCAATTCCATTTGCAATACTTGCATCTAATAATGTAATTCATAACAGAGTAATACTTGCAGTGATAAAAGTATTCTTAAGTATAGTAAGAACAATACCAACACTTGTTGCCGCACTTATCGGAACATATATATGGGGACTTGGAACAATGGCAGGTACATTTGCGATAACAGTATTCACATTCGCATACGTTGGAAAACAGTTATATGAACTTATTGAGACAGCAGACATGGGAGCATTTGAAGCTATGGAAGCTATGGGTTCTAATAAGACAAAAGCATTTACAACAGCAATTATGCCACAGGTTCTTCCATCATATCTCTCGGTATGTCTATTCTGCTTTGAAGGTAATGTAAGATATGCAGCAATCCTTGGATATGTAGGTGCCGGCGGACTTGGAATTATTCTTAATGAGAAGATTGGCTGGAGAGAATATGACAGTGTAGGAACAATACTTATAGTATTATTTGGAACAGTATTGATTATAGAAGCTCTGACTCATTATATGAGAAAGAAATTAACTTAGGAGGAGCCTTAATATGAATAAGAAGATTAGCGAGATGTATGAAAAAGAGCCAAAAAGATGGTATATGCAGCTAATTATAGCTTTAATAATAGTATTTTTGATAGCATGGTCAGGTTCAGGAATTAAGGCAAATGTATCAGGTGGAAGTGGTATGAGTATAGTAGGTAATATTATGTATGGTATATTCCATCCCGATACAGGACTTTTATTTAATATGACAACATCAGGTGTTGCATATCTATTACTTGAAACAGTATGTATAGCTTTTCTTGGAACAATAGTCGGAGCTGTATTGTCAGTACCACTTTCATTCCTTGCATCAGTTAACATAGTTCCAAGACCGGTTGCACTTATATTCCGTTTCTTTATAATGGCAATCCGTACAATTCCTGCAATCATCTATGGACTTATATTTATACGAGTTGTAGGACCTGGACCATTTGCAGGACTTTTGACAATGTCACTTTGTTCAATTGGTATGGTAAGTAAGATGTTCATTGAGAGTATAGAGAATCTTGATAAGAAGATCTTAGAATCAATGGATGCAGCAGGATGTACAACATTTCAGAAGATAAGACATGGAATACTTCCACAGCTATATGCAGACTTTATGTCTACAATAATATATCGTTTTGACATGAATCTTAGAGATGCAACAGTACTTGGACTTGTAGGTGCAGGTGGTATCGGTTCACCACTTATATTTGCCATGAATGCATACAAATGGAATCAGGTAGGAGCGATACTAACAGGACTTATTGTGCTCATTCTCTTAATAGAAGTAGCATCGACTAAGATAAGATATAAGCTTGTACGTGGTTAGGTGAAGATATGAGAAAAATAAATATTAATTATACTTCTGATGTTCATGGATATTTTTATCCGACAACATACGGAGATATGGAAGAGAAGAATATAGGTCTTTTTAAGTGCTATTCGCAGTTTATACATGATGAAGATACACTTACAATAGATGGTGGTGATATACTTCAAGGTTCAGCATTTAATTTTTATTGCGAGCAGGAGAGATCATCATGTGCAGAGATAGCAAAGATAATGAGTGAAGCCGGTTATGATTACTATACACTTGGCAATCATGATTTTAATTATGGTACAGGATATATGAGAGAATATATATCAGGTCATAGTGGAAGATGTCTGTGTGAGAATGTTACTGACAGGGAAGGTAGTATTCTCTTCCCGCATATCATTAGGACAATGCCTAATGGACTTAGAGTAGGAATAGTAGGAATAGTTACAGATTATGTTAATGTATGGGAAAAAAAAGAAAACATACAAGACATAATAATAACAGATCCATTTGAAGCTGCTAAGAATGCTCTTGAAGAACTAAGAGGTAAGACAGATGTTAATATATGTATATATCATGGTGGATTTGAAAGCGATTTAGATACCGGAAAGAGGCTTTCAGATACAACAGAGAATGTTGGATATAAGATATGTACAGAACTTGATTATGATCTTTTACTTACAGGACATCAGCATATGTCAGTAGATGGAAGATATATATCAGGAACTTATGTGGTACAGCCTATGGAATATGCTAAAGAATTTCATAAGATAGAGATAAAAGTATATGATAGAGATGATATTAAGATAACATCTATAAGATGTGCGGCAGATGCGAAAGCAGATGACAGATTAACTAAGATGTTTGGTGAATTCGAAAGCAAAGTTCAGGAATGGTTAAACAGACCAATAGGTTATATCAACAGAGATCTTCTTCCGGAAGATAAAGTAGTTATGGCACTTAATGGAAGTGGAATAGCACAGTTTCTTAACAGAGTACAGATTCATGCTTCGGGAGCACAATTGTCAGCAGTAGGACTTGCTAATGAGATAGCAGGATTTCATAAAAAAGTAAGCACAAGAGATGTAATAGCTACATATCCATATCCTAATACACTTGTTGTACTTGAGATAACAGGACGTAAACTTAAGAATGTATGTGAGAGAAGTGCCGAATATTTTCAGATACGAGATGGAAAAGTAACGGTGGCGGACAGTTTCCTAATTCCGAAAATAGAACACTATAATTATGATTACTACTATGGAATGGATTATAGTATAGATCCATACAGACAGATAGGTGACAGAATTACTAAGATGGAGATAGATGGAGAGCCTGTCAAAGCAGATAAGACATATACAATCTGTATTAATAACTATAGGCAGACAGGTGCCGGAGGATATCCAGATTATAAGGATTGCAAAGTCTTAAAAGAGATAAATGTAGAGATGGTTGAACTTATAATGAACTACTTCCATGATGTTAAAAATGTAGAGATCTAAATTACAATATAGAAATTAAATACTAATAGAAATTAAATACTAATAAAAATTAAATACTAGTAAAAATTAAAATTTGAAATGTAAGAATCTGGTTGTACTCTAGAAGTAAAATTAAGTTATGATATAACACTTAATCGTTTAATATAAAATATATTATATAATTGGATAAGTAAAATATCTGAATAAAATAGAAAAAATATCACATACTACTACTGTTAAAATAAGAAAGGCGGTAGAGTATATGATATTAACAGAAAAAGAGACAACAATAATCAAAGATCTACAGACACAGGAGAAAGCATGTATTGAGAAATATTCACGATACAAAGAAGAAGCAAAAGATGAAGAATTAAAAGAAATCTTTAAGAATATTGAAGAGCAGGAGAGAAAACATTTAGAGACGCTTACTAAAGTATTGAACGGAGATACACCATGTTGTGACTGTAATGATTCTAAAGGCAAAGAATATAGTCCAAAAGGAAACTATGCAGACGTAACAGATAGTGAAGATAAGAAAAATGACTGCTTCCTTGCAACAGACTGTATTGGAACTGAGAAACTTGTATCAGGAGAATACAACTCAGATGTGTTTGTATTTGGTGAGCCTGCAGTCCGTAAAGTACTTGCAGATATCCAGATAGAAGAACAGAATCATGCAGAGATGCTTTATAAATATAAAAAAGCAAACAAGATGGCATAGTAATGTAAAAATATAAAAAGTACAAACAATATAAAAATTATCAACAATATAAAAAGGTGCTGTCGCTTTAACGATTGAAAAAACGTTGAGGCAAAGCACCTTTTTCTTATTAACATACGATTTTTAAGTTACGATTTTTTATATGCCAGAGTGCACCTCCACTACTTTTAGACGGTGCTTTTTACACTCTGGCTTTAGATGGTGCTTTTTACACTTTGGCTTTAGATGGTGGTAGTTCACATTAGAGACTGAAATTTAGCAGGTGTTGTATTAAGAGTTTTTTTGAAAATACGAATAAAGTAAGCTGAATCATTATAGCCACAAGCATAAGCAACTTCACTTACAGATATTGTGGAATTGTCAAGAAGCATCTTTTTAGCAATATTGATTCGGTAGAGATTAAGATACTCTATCGGTGTCTTGGTAGTAAGAGATTTGAATATTTTACAAAAATATCTTTTGTTAAATCCGGCAGTTCTTGCGAGATCATCTAATGATATATTCTCACTGTAATGATTCTCAATATAAGAAAGTGCCGGTTTTATGCTGTCTGATAATCTTAGATAATGCATAGAATCTTCAGACGGATTCTGATAGAAGTTATGTGCATCAAGTTCACCAAAGAAAGCAAATAGATAACTTACAAAAATGAATTTATTCATATTATCGAAATCAATATCGCTGTCATCGATATGAATATCTTTAGTATTAACATTGCTATTATCAATAATATTATTATGAATATAATCAGTATTAATACTACTATGAATATCATTAGCATTAATATTATATTTATCAATAGTGCCTGAACTAATATAGCTATGGCAGGAATGAATTAGCTCAAATAGTTTCTCGCATATTCTAACAGCTGAGATTAATTCATTAATATTATTCTTAAGATGAAGTCTGTCAAAAGAATCAGAGAGAGAAAGAGAACCTATAATAGTATTAAAATCAAACACAATGCTCTCATATTCACAGTTAGTCCATTCACCACTGTGCAGATCACCTGAACTTACAAGATAATAATTGCCACTTGTAATAGACATAGTCTGACCACATGATGTGAGAGTGAGAGTACCTGATATAACATGAATAATCTCCCATTCAGGATGCCAGTGATATGGAAAACTTGAGGTTACAGGATTCTTCTTAAAATAATAAAATGCGACAGGAAATGAATCATTACCATGACTAGCATGTTCTCTATAATTAATATACTGCATAAAAATCCTCCTTTTTTAGCATGTAACAATTAGTATGATTAAATATGTGATTACAAAATAGCATTTTCTAACAATATAAAAAAGTGAATATTGTCCTATTTTTAAATATTATACTGCTATATGAAATTCGTAGCAAGTATTATAATATGAATAAAGGTTGTATGTATTAATAATTATGAGTTTACAATTAATTATCAGGATATCAAGGAGGTTATAATTATGAATCTATTAAGAGAAGTTAGAGATGGAAGTGTTACGGAATTAGTCTATGAGACAGGAAGTCTGTATATAACAGTATATGACAATGACGCAGTCCGTATATCAGAGAATAAGAGTATAGAGAGTTTTGCGATTGAGAATATGACTGCAAAGCCGGTTAAGAATGTTACAGTAACTGAGAATAGTGAAGATAATGATATCAGATATACTCTGACAAGTGGTAATATCGTAATTAATATAAAAGATAATATGTTAACAGACGTATTCTATAAGGGAAGACTTCTTATGTCAGATTATGATGGCAAGCGTATAAAGGAAGCTAAGAATCCATACGAAGACCTTGCGATAGTTGAACTTGAAGGACATACAGTTGGTAAAGAAACAGATGATAATGATGAGAAAGTTACAATAATCAAAAAACTTCAAAAAGAAGATGCAATATATGGACTAGGCGATAAGCCGGGAACACTTAACAAGCGAGGATATTCATATATTAACTGGAATACAGATGATCCGGCACCACATGTTGACAGCTTCAAATCATTATATAAATCAATTCCATTTTTTATGGTACTTGGTGATGATTATTGTTATGGAATATTTGCAGATAATACATACAAGACAACATTTGATTTTGGATATGAGAATGAGAAATATTATTATATAGAGCATGAAAAAGGAGAACTTGATTACTACTTTATTCCGGGAGATGATATGGCAGCAGTTGTTAAGTCATATACACAGTTTACAGGAACAACACCACTCTATCAGAGATGGATATATGGAAATCATCAGAGCAGATGGGGATATTTTACACAGGACGAAGTAAGCAGCCTTGCTGATGAATTCAGAGCCAATGATATACCACTGGATGTAATCCACATGGATATAGATTATATGAATGGTTATAGAGTATTTACATTCGATGATAAGAAGTTCCCTAATGTTAAGAAATTGTCAGATAAACTTGCATTACAGGGCATAAAGCTTATATCCATAATAGATCCGGGTGTAAAAAAAGATGAGAACTATTATATGTATAACGAAGGTATGAAGATGGATGCATTCGCACATGACGCAGATGGAAGCGTATATGAGAACGCAGTATGGCCGGGAACAGCAGTATTTCCTGATTTTACCAAAGAAGAAGTGAGAAGATGGTGGGGTGAGAAGATGCAGGTTCTTCTCGATAATGGAATTCGTGGTGTATGGAATGATATGAACGAACCGGCAAGTTTTAACGGACCACTTCCAGATGATGTAAAGTTTGATAAGGGAACTCATGCAAAGATTCACAATGTATATGGACATCTTATGGCAAAAGCTACATACGAAGGTCTTGCAAGACATGATAATAACAGACGACCTTTTGTTCTTACAAGAGCTGCATACGCAGGAAGCCAGAAGTATTGTGGTGGATGGACAGGCGATAATCATAGTATATGGTCACATATAAGTCTTTCACTTGAACAGATATGCAATCTGTCAATAAGTGGAATGGCAATGTGTGGAAGTGATATAGGTGGTTTTGGAAGTGATACGACACCGGAACTTCTTGTAAGATTCTATGAAGCAGCAGTATTTGCACCATTTTTTAGAAATCATTCAGCTATGGGAACACGTCATCAGGAACCTTTTAGATTCGGTAAAGAGACTACGGATGCCATTAGAAAAACTATTAAGTTAAGATATAGATTCATACCATACATATATGATCTTGCAAGAGAATGTGAGAAGAGTGGAGAACCTATAGTAAGACCACTTGTATATGAATATCCACAGGATAAAAATGTGCGTAATATATCAGATGAATATATGCTTGGTAGTAATATAATAGTCGCACCTGTTGTGGCAGCAGGCAAGATGGCAAGAGAAGTATATCTTCCAGAAGGAATATGGTATGACTATTATACAGGTGAGCAATATGAAGGCGGAAGATACATACTTGCAGATGCACCACTTGATAAAGTGCCATTATATATAAAAGCAGGAGCAATAATTCCGGTAGCAGACGGTGAGATTAATTCAACAGAAGATATTACACCAGATAAGATTAAGATACTTACATATCCAGGTGAAGGAAGATATGTACATTATGAAGACGATAATGAGACATATGCATATAGAGATGGAGTATATATTGCAACTGAATATACACTTAAAGGTGATAGACTTGAGAAGAAGATTATACATAGCGGTATGTAATTAGAAATTGATATATGTAGAATATGAAAAAAAGTGCAGCCATTTGGCTTGCACTTTTTTTCATACTATTTTATGTAACCGGTAAATGAATAAGAATCTCCTTCAAATACAATATAAAATTCAGTGTTACTTTTTATATTAGAAAATTGAAAAGTAGCAGTTTTACCAGCACTGATTTTTGTTTTTTGTGTTGTAAATGCAATATTTAACACTTCATCAAGAATAAAATATTTAAAAAGGTTATATATTGCGAGTGTTGGAATGGCTGTTGTACAGATGATAACGCAAGTAGAATTAAATTTTTTGCGAACACTATTTGCCATGGCATGTATAATAAGTATTCTACAATTAAAAAAAGAAAATAATACAGAATATAAAAAATATGTAACAATATATACGATATATCAAATTGTATCATATATAATATGTGCAATATGTGCGGCAACATCAAGTGCTGCAAGTGAAACGTTCTGTTTCTATCTTTTACCAGCTATATTAGGCAGTGTAATGACACTTGAAGGTGGTATTATATGGGTGGTTCTTGGAATTATATTATACTATTCATATAATAATAAGAGATTGACAGCAATATATTATATAATATATGTGTCTATATATGAAGTATGTTTTGCATCAGATATAATAATTACAATATTGATAAAAATACGTAAAATAATACCTTATATAGGATATGGATTAACAGAATGTCTACAATATATATTAGAGACAGTAATAGGAATATCGCCAATGAATATAGGAGGAGATTTATTTAGTGAAAATTATTATTTTATGATGATTGGAGCACTTCCTATGATATTAAGTTATAATGGTAAAAAAGGATATAATATTAAATACTTTTTCTACATATTCTATATTCTACATATATTAATACTGTGGTTTATTTCGCAAAAAATCATATTTTAATTATCTGATATGGTATTACAATCCTAGATTAATAGCCTTTTGACCACTTCCACATAATGTGCTATTATAGAGAACAAAATAACATCAATGAAATGGAGAGTGATACAGATGGCTTCCAAATTTTACGCAGTCAGAAAAGGTAAAAAGACAGGGATATTCATGAAATGGGACGAATGTAAGAGTCAGGTTCAAGGATACTCGGCGGCGGAATATAAGAGCTTTAAGACAAGAGAAGAAGCATTAGAATACCTTAATAATGAAGCTGTAAAGACAAATATAGAGAAAAATGTTGCTAAAGAGCCACTTAATATATATGCTTTTGTAGATGGTTCATTCAATCAGTCAACAGGAACTTATGGATATGGTGGATTCTTAATGCATGATGGAATTAAGGAAGTACTACAAGGTTCAGGTAATGATGCCGAGATGGCATCAATGCGTAATGTTGCAGGTGAAGTGCTTGGAAGTATGGCAGCTATTAAGAGAGCGATAGAACTTAACCTTACAGAGATAGCGATATATTATGACTATATGGGAATAGAACAGTGGGCGACAGGCTCATGGAAACGTAATAAAAAAGGAACAATAGACTATTACAATTATATCCAGTCAGTCAAAGATAAGATAACTATTCACTTTGTAAAAGTAAAAGGACATTCAGGTGTTGATGGTAATGAAGAAGCAGACAGACTTGCCAAGAAAGCAGTTGGAATTGTGTAAAATTTTATTTTTGTAAATATAGTTAAAAATACGAAAGAGAGGAATAAAATATGCAATTTTACCTTGCACCGATGGAAGGGATAACTGGGTATATATACAGGAATGCGTATAGAGATTTCTTTGGAGATATAGACAAATACTTTACTCCATTCATAGCAGCGACAAGTCACAAAGGGTTAAAATCAAGAGAACTTAGAGATGTACTTCCAGAGAATAATGAAGGAATTGAAGTTGTTCCACAGATATTAACCAATAATGCCACAGACTTTATAACAACAGTTGATAAGCTAAAACAGTTTGGCTACAAGGAAGTGAATCTTAACCTTGGATGTCCGTCAGGAACAGTTGTATCCAAATTCAAAGGATCTGGTTTCCTTGCAAAAAGAGAGATGTTAGATGAATTCCTTGCAGAGATATTTGACAGATGTGATATTAAGATATCTCTAAAGACAAGACTTGGCAAAGATTCACCGGATGAATTCTATGAGCTTATTAATATATTTAACAAGTATCCAATGGAAGAATTAATAATACATCCGAGAGTTCAAAAAGATTACTATAAGAATACACCTAATATGGCTGTATTTGCAGATGCGATGAAACTTAGCACTAACAGAGTATGTTATAATGGTAATATTTTTAAAAAAGATGATTATGACAAGCTTGTAAGTGATTATAAAGAACTTGACAGAGTGATGATTGGACGTGGAATAATAGGCAATCCAAAGCTTGTTAATGATATAAAGACAGGTGATTATACACTTGATAAAGACACATTAAGGTCGTTCCATGACAGAGTATTTGGAGATTATTATGAACTATTACAGGATCAGAGAAGCGTAGTCTTTAAGATGAAAGAGATGTGGTTCTATATGGGAGCTATGTTTGAAGACGCAGACAAGTATCTTAAGAAGATAAGAAAAGCTAATACAAGAGGAGATTATGAAGCGGCAGTCAATCAGATATTCAGAGAACTTACGCTTAATCCTGCTAATGGATTTTACTTTGGATAATAAGGAGAAAATGAAAATGGATAAACAAAAATGGGAAAAATTTTTTTCATATTATAAACCATATAAAGGTCTGTTTTTAAAAGATATGTTTTTTGCAATTCTTGGTGCAGCGATAACGCTTGTAATACCAATGATTACAAGATACATAACAGGAACAGTTATATATATGGATGCAGATGTGGCACTTAAGAAGATTCTTATGCTTGCTGCAGCTATGATAGTACTTGTACTTATTGAATGTTATAGCAATTATTATATAGCCAATTATGGTCATATAATGGGTGCTAAGATGGAATATGATATGAGAGCAGAGATATTTGCACATTATCAGAAACTGTCATTTAAGTTCTTTGATAATGAAAAAGTAGGACAGTTAATGTCAAGAATAACTAATGATCTATTTGATATAAGCGAATTATTCCATCATGGACCGGAAGATATTGTAATATCTATTATAAAATTCATAGGTTCATTTACAATTCTTGCGATGATTAACCTTAGACTTGCACTTATAGCATCAGCGATATTACCGGTTATGTTTATATATGCTTATTATTTTAACAAACAGATGAAGAGAGCATTCAAGAATAACAGAGCCAAGATTGCAGCTATTAATGCAAGAATAGAAGATAACTTATCAGGAATAAGAGTAGTCAAATCATTTGCCAATGAGAATATCGAGATGGAGAAGTTCAAAATCGGTAATGATGGTTTCCTTGCAAGTAAGAGTAACAGTTATAAATATATGGGAGGATATAATGCAGGACTTGGTGCATTTACAACACTTATAACAATTATTGTAATTGTAGCAGGAACTATATTCATAACACAAGGCAAGACTAATGTAAGTGATCTTATTACATTTCTTCTATATATTAATAACTTCACAGATCCTGTTAAAAAACTTATAAGTTTTACAGAACAGTTCCAGAATGGAATCTCAGGATATGAGAGATTCTATGAGATAATAACAGTTGAACCTGATATAAAAGACAGCGAAGATGCAATTAATGTTGATGGATTTAAGGGAGAGATTGAATTTGACAATGTATCATTTAAATATGAAGATGAGACGCCAGAAGTACTCTCTAATATCAATCTTGATGTAAAAGCCGGTGAATATGTGGCACTTGTAGGTTCGTCAGGAGCAGGAAAATCAACGATGTTAAGCCTTATTCCACGATTCTATGATGTTAATGAAGGAACGATTAAGATAGATGGAATGGATATCAAGAAGATTAGATTAAAAGATCTTCGTAACAATATAGGTATAGTACAGCAGGATGTATATCTATTTGCAGGTAATGTATATGAGAATATCAGATATGGAAGACCTGATGCGACTTATGAAGAAGTAATAGAAGCTGCCAAGAATGCTAATGCACATGAATTCATAATGAGTCTTCCTAATGGATATGAGACAGATATCGGACAGAGAGGAATCAAACTCTCTGGTGGTCAAAAGCAAAGACTCTCAATAGCAAGAGTATTCCTTAAGAATCCACCGATACTCATATTTGATGAAGCAACAAGTGCACTTGATAACGAGAGTGAGAGAGTTGTTCAGGAATCACTTGAGAAGTTAGCTAAGAACAGAACTACACTTGTAATAGCACACAGACTCTCAACAATCCGTAATGCAGAGCGAATTGTTGTACTCACAGAAGACGGAATTGCAGAAAGTGGTACACATGAACAGCTTCTTGAGAATAGAGGAATATACTATAACCTGTATAATTCAGTAACATTGTAATAGATTAATAATAATTTTTAAAACATATCTTTGATAATCTTCTGATAATCAATCTGTAAGTTAAGACGCAGATTGAATCAGAAGATTTTTTTATAAAAAATATGAAGTAAAAAATATGAAAGATAATTATCATTAAATATTGTAAATTAAAGTGGTGCAGTAAAAGAGTTTGTGATATACTTAGAACCATAATATGATGATGCCAGACTAAAAAGGTATAAGAATCAAAATTGCAACTTTTGACATTGGCATTATATAGTACAAGTATGAAAGGAAGTTTGAGAATATGAAAGCATGGGAAAATAATCTACGTCAGGTTGTGCCTTATGTTCCGGGAGAACAGCCAAAGAGAAGTAAGATGATAAAACTTAATACTAATGAGAATCCATATCCACCGGCACCGGGAGTAAGAGATGCACTTGATGCTGTAGAAGAAGACTTGTTAAGACGTTATCCAGATCCAACATCAGAAGTGCTTAACAGTACAATAGCTAATTATTATGGAGTAAAGACATCACAGGTATTTACGGGAGTAGGTTCAGACGATGTACTTTCGGTAGCATTTTTAACATTTTTTAATTCAGACAAGCCAGTATTCTTCCCTGACATTACATACTCATTCTATAAAGTATGGGCAGATGTATATAGAATACCATATGCGACAATGCCACTTGATAAGAACTTCAAGATAGTAAAAGAAGACTATTATCCAGAAAATGGTGGAGTAATATTCCCTAATCCTAATGCACCGACAGCCATATATATGGGACTTGATGAAGTTCGTGACATAATAGAACATAATAGAGATGTAATAGTTATTGTAGACGAAGCATATATTGATTTTGGTGGAGAATCAGCATTATCACTTATAGACGAATATGACAACCTTGTTGTAGTTCAGACATTCTCTAAGTCACGTTCGCTTGCAGGACTTAGAATAGGATATGCAATAAGTGGCAATGAGAGACTTATAAAAGCAATGAACGATGTAAAGTACTCAATTAATTCATATACAATGAATCAGACAGCCATATATGCAGGTGCAGAATCAATAAAAGACAAAGAATATTTTACAAAACAGGTTAATAAGATAATTGCAACAAGAGAAAAAACAGTAAAAGAGTTAGAAGAACTAGGCTTCACATGCCTGCCATCAAAAGCCAATTTTGTATTTGCAAAACATGACAAAGCAGCAGCAAAAGATATATTTGAACAGTTAAAAGCAAGAGATATATTTGTAAGATATTTCAATCAGCCCCGAATCGACAACTTCCTTAGAATAACGATAGGAACTGATAAAGAGATGGAAGAGCTTGTAAGTGCATTAAAAGACATAATTGGATAAAACATGACAGGAAAGCGATTATAGATACTTAGGCATAGGCAAAAACATTACATTAAGAAAAAGTAAAGGAAATGAAATAAAAAATTAAGAAATTTGTAATAATTTCGCAGTGGAAATGTAAAGAATTTGTGATAAACTGTTAATAGGTAATTAAACACAAGGGATTAATTTATTATAAATAATTAAGTGGAGGGGATGACTATGACAGTGTTTGATGTCGCAAAATGTTTGAATACGAAGAAATTTGTTGAAGCATTTGATAACCAGACGATAAGCGGTGTGGCAATAGAAGCTAAGGATGTAAAATTCAATTATCTGTACATACCACTTAATCTGTCAGGTACACAGCGAATGAAGGAGACATATCGTGCGATTGCAAAGGGAGCAAGTGCAGTTCTGTGGGAAAAGGGAGTTCCTGGAGAACCGGAAGATTTTGCAATAATATATGTCGATGATTTAAAAAGAGCACATGTAAAACTTATTAATGAGCATATGTTTTAAAATGTAGCGGCAGTATAAAGATAAGATCCTCAGCCAATATTAAAGGCTGAGGATTTTTTATACAACAAGACTATATAAAAAAATAAAATATTTTACAAAAAAACACTTGTAAAGATGTATGTACAAGTTTATAATAAGGATATGGGTAACAAAAACTATATAATGTATAATAAAGGCAGCAATATGGGAGAGTGCTGTCGGAATAATGGAGGAAGAATAATGGAGACAAAGAATTACAAGTTTTGGTTTTGTACAGGCTCACAGGATCTCTACGGAGACGAGTGTCTAAGAAAAGTAGCAGAACATTCAGCAAAGATAGTAGAAGGACTTAATGCATCAGGCAGACTTCCATACGAAGTAGTGCTTAAGCCAACATTAATCAGTCAGGCATCAATAAGACAGACTATGAATGATGCTAATAATGATCCTATGTGTGCAGGTGTTATAACATGGATGCATACATTCTCACCAGCTAAGATGTGGATACTTGGCCTTAAAGAGTACAAGAAGCCATTATGTCATTTACATACACAGTTCAACAAAGAGATACCATACGAGACAATAGATATGGACTTTATGAATGAGAACCAGTCAGCACATGGTGACAGAGAATATGGACATATCGTGTCAAGAATGGGAATAGAGAGAAAGATAATAGTAGGACACTGGACAAGTGAATCAGTTATGAACAAGCTTGCCGACTGGATGATTACAGCAATAGGTATTATAGAATCATCACATATAAGAGTATGTAGATTTGGTGATAATATGAACAATGTTGCAGTAACAGAAGGCGACAAAGTAGAAGCACAGATTAAGTTTGGATGGGAGATAGACCATTACTGTGTTAATGATCTTGTAGAATATGTTAATGCTGTTGCAGACGGAGATGTAGAAGCACTTGTAGAAGAATACTATAGCAAATATAAGATAATAGATGAAGGACGTGACCTTGACGAATTCAGAAGACACGTTGCAGTTCAGGCAAGACAGGAGATAGGAATAGAGAAGTTCCTTGTAGATAATAATTATCAGGCAGTTGTAACACACTTTGGAATGCTTGGAGGATTACAGCAGCTTCCAGGACTTGCAATTCAAAGACTTATGGAAAAAGGATATGGTTTTGGTGCAGAAGGTGACTGGAAAGTAGCTGCAATGGTAAGACTTATGAAACTTATGACAGCCGGCAAAAAAGATAAAAAAGGAACATCAATGATGGAAGACTATACATACAACTTAGTTCCTGGTAAAGAAGGAATACTTCAGGCACATATGTTAGAAGTATGTCCATCAATCGCAGACGGCGATATCGGAATTAAAGTATGTCCATTATCAATGGGTAACAGAGAAGATCCTGCAAGACTTGTATTCACATCAAAAGAAGGATCTGGTATAGCAACATCACTTATAGATCTTGGAGATAGATTCAGACTTTTAATCAATGCAGTTAACTGTAAAAAAGTTGAAAAGCCAATGCCAAAACTTCCGGTAGGAACAGCATTCTGGACACCTGAACCAAGCTTTGAGACAGGACTTGAGAGCTGGATACTTGCAGGTGGTGCACATCATACAGCGTTCACATACGACTTAACAGTAGAGCAGATGGCAGACTGGGCAGCAGCAATGGGAATCGAGAGCGTTATAATCGACAAAGATACTAATATCAGAGATTTGAAGAACGAGCTTAGATGGAATAGTATTGCATATAGATAATAAGTCCACAACATTAAAAAGCCAACCAACATAACCTAACATATACTAGAAAAAGCACGTCTTTTCACATGGACGTGCTTTTTTATATAAACTATATTTGTATTTAATACATATATTACGTGAAATATATGTATTATTTAAAAAAGAACAATCATATCACTTACTCAGCTTTATCAGCAATATGTGCATTCTCAACAATATTACCTGAATCTTTCGCAACACTTTCTTTTGATTTACGTTCAAAGTAAGCATTAGTCTCTTTGACAACAACACCACTAAGAGTGACAAGAGCTATAAGATTAGGCAGAGCCATAAGTCCGTTAAAGATATCAGCGATAGTCCATACAGCTTCGACAGTCATATAAGGAACGATAAATACGGCAAGAATAATTTTATCAAAAAAATAAAAAAACTATTGGTGAAGAATATAATTAAATTTCCGATATTATAATTATAATTAATTGTGAAATAGGACAAAATCTATAGAGATAAAAGAGCGGTTCTATTTAGAAGGAGTATGCGATGGAAAAGAAGAAAAACGGAAGTCTAAAAACAAAAATATTAATAATCATACTGCCTATTGTAGCACTTATGATAATAGTTCTTACGACAGTTTCGTATAAAATATCATCCTCTGAAATAAAGAGTATGTCAAAAGAGACACTTGAATCTTCGATAAAATCACAAAATAAAGAGATTGTCGCATGGATGGATGAAAAATTATCAGCAGCAGAAGCATTAAAATCAGCATTAGAGAATGGAGATTTAACTAATGTGCAGATTAATAATATACTAGACGGATACTATTCTAAAGACTCAGATTTTGTAAATGGAATATATATTGGAGATGAAAAAGGTAATCTCTATAAAGCAACACAATCATCAAAGACAGAGACTAATGTGACAGACTCACAATGGTATAAAGAAGGTCTTACAAGAATTAATCTTGAATATGGAGATGCTTATGTTAATAGTAATGGACAAAGTGTAATAAGTGCGACAGGAATAATAGATGATGGCAAAGAAGAAATAAAAGTACTTGCTGCAGATGTTACATTAGACAGAATAAGAATAATTGTTAATTCTAATGTAGAGATGGAAGATGCACAGACATTCCTCGTTGACGCCAATGGCTATACTATATTAAGTCACAGAAAAGGAGAACTTGTAGGAACATCAATTAAAGATGTAACATCAGATCCAATGATGGCAGATGTATTAAAATGCATTGAAGATGGCAAACTTACAACTACAATAATGGATGATTATGAGATAGCTTTTAAAAAAGTTGATAATACAAGCTGGATATTAGTATCATATATACCAATGAGTACTGTATTATCACAAGTAAATATGTTGAGAAATTATATGATAATTATAGGTATTATATGTACAATTATATTACTTGTAATAATAGAAAGAGTAATTCATATATCAATAAAACCAGTTAAAGAACTGACAGAAGTTATCACAGCGATGTCATCAGGTGACTTTACAATAGAAGTAAAAGAAAAAGGTAATAATGAGATTACGGTTATGTTCCAGAGTGTGCGTGAATTTATGGATTCAATGAAGCGGATAATAAGCCAGATAGGTGCAGTATCAAAAAGACTTGAAGGACAGGCAATATCTAGCAGTAAAGCAGCAGAAGAGATGCAAGATGCATCAAAACATCAGCAGGGTTCGATGCAGGGACTTAATGATACAGTAGATGCTCTTGTCGGCTCAGTTAATGAGATAGCTGAAAATGCAACAACACTTGCAGGTGTAGTAGCAGATACAAGAAAAAATAGTATGGAAGTTACAGTCAAGATGGAAGATACAGTAGTCGTGACAGAAAAAGGCCGTCATGATATGGAAGACGTAAAAAATGCAATGAACGTAATATCGGAATCTATATCAACTCTTGAGGATGCTGTTAATAAAGTAGGAACAGCATCAGATGAGATAACTAAGATAGTTGGAATGATAAGTGAGATTGCAGAAGAGACCAATCTTTTATCACTTAATGCATCGATTGAAGCTGCAAGAGCCGGAGAAGCAGGAAGAGGATTTGCAGTTGTAGCAGGTGAGATAGGAACACTTGCAGGAAATAGTGCAAAGTCAGCACAAGACATAGCGGAACTTATTGAAAAAATACGAATATTAGTATCAGATTGCGTAAAGCAGTCAGACTCTAGTGCAGAACAGATATATAACAGCAGACAGCTTATAGATACAGCACTTGATACATTTCAGAAGATATATGGCAATATCAATGAGACTAATGCACTTATTAATGATGTAATGGATAAGATAACACAGGTAGATGATGTAGCGACTAATGTAGCTGCAGTATCACAGGAACAGGCGGCAAGTGCAACTATGATACTTGAGACTTCAGAGAATATGGTAACACAGGCAGAGAGTATTCTTATGAATAGTAGTAAAGTCGCAAAAGACTCAAAAGAACTTGCTACAAGTGCCACAGAGTTAGACACTAATATAAAAGTATTTAAAGTTGGAGGAAACGGTGATGAAAAATAGTAATATAAAAAAGATTATAGCCGGAATATGTCTTTTAACAATGACATTAACAGGATGTAGTAATAGTAAGAATAATTCATCAACTGCAGGTTCTGGTGTTAAGATTCTATATACATATTCTCTTGAAGAAGGCAATACATTCAGAGATGAATTAGCACAGTCAGCTAAGGAATATGCTGATAGTGTTGGTGCAACAATTGATTTTGCCTATGCGGGTGACGACTTAGAGACACAGGTTAATGATATAGATACAGCGGCACAAAAGGGATATGATGTAATAATATGTATTCCGGAAGATGCAGATACTGCACGTCAGCTTATTGCGGCAGCAAATGGTCTTCCAATCGTATTTTTAAATTCAGCTCCGGATGATGATGTATTAAAAGCAGATAGATATGTATATGTAGGATCAGATGAGGGAGTTGCAGGAGAATATCAGGCACAATATATTCTAAATAAATTGTCAGGAGTTAAAAATGTAGTAGTACTAAAAGGCAGCAAAGGTCATTCTGCGACAAGAGGAAGAACAGAATCACTTGTAGATACACTAACTGCTAACGGAATATCGATAGTATATAATGATTATGCAGACTTTAATACAGACATAGCAAAAAAGATGTTCAATATATTCTTAAAAACAGGAAAACAATATGATGCAATATGCTGCAACAATGATGCAATGGCATTAGGTGTAATTGAAGCATTAGAAGAACATGGAATTAACCCGGAAGATGTTCCGGTTCTCGGTGTTGATGCGACAGCTAAAGGATGTGAAGCGATAAAAGATGGAAAGATGGCATATACTGTATATCAATCAGCAAGCAAACAAGGCGAATACGCAACACGTTCAGCCATAGAACTTGCACGAGGTAAAAGTTTGGCTGATATGGAATATACAGCAGATGATCTTATACATGTATGGGTTCCATTTGAAGAAGTAGACGCATCTAATGTAGATAATTATTAAAAATAAAAACAGTATTGCAAGATATAAGAGTATTATAGAAACCGGCTTTATAAGTCGGTTTTTATAATATTAACAAGCGATTTTACCGGAAATAGTTTTAAAATATCAGGATATGCGATATACTAAATATAGTTAATGTTAAAAGTAATGAATAAATCACTGAAAGCAGGTAAAATAATGAAAGAATTAAATTATAAAGATATTGATAAAGAACTTGAATGTGAATATATACATATACACGAAGATATTGTAAAAGAAGTCATAGAAGATCTGCCAGAGGAAGAAGAACTATGTGATCTTGCAGACTTTTTCAAGATATTTGCAGACACAACAAGAATAAAGATACTATATGTGCTCTCAAAACATGAGATGTGTGTATGCGATATATCACAGCTGCTTAAGACAAGCCAGTCAGCAATATCACATCAGTTAAGAACACTTAAACAGATGAAACTTGTTAAGAATAGAAGAGAAGGAAAGACAATATTCTATTCATTATCAGATGATCATATAAAGAGTATTATAAGTCAGGGACTTGAACATATTAATGAATAAAAAATCCCTTGCATATAGTAAATATATGGAGTACACTTAGAAAGGTGCCTTATGGCACCTTTCTTTACGACAGTTCGTAACCATCCTGTCGTTAAATAAAACTATGGAGGAAATTATATGAAAGCACTAATTCTATTCAGTGGTGGAGTTGATTCAACTACAGCACTCGCAATGGCTGTCCATGAATATGGAAAAGATGAAGTAATAGCACTCTCAATATCCTATGGACAAAAACACATCAAAGAGATTGAAGCAGCAGATAATATTGCAAGTTACTACGGTGTCACACACATGAAACTTGACATGCAGGCAATATTTGAACAGAGTAACTGCTCACTACTCACTCATTCAGACAGGGAGATTCCGATGGAGAGCTACAAAGAACAGCTTGACAAGACAGGGGGTAATCCTGTATCTACTTATGTTCCATTTAGAAATGGTCTGTTTCTGTCAGCAGCAGCAAGCATAGCACTATCAAAAGAATGTAGTTATATATACTATGGTGCGCATAAAGATGATGCAGCAGGCAATGCATATCCGGATTGCAGTGAAGTATTTAACAATGCAATCAATACAGCAATATATGAAGGCAGTGGCAGACAGTTAAAGGTAATTGCACCATTTATTACATCTACAAAAGCAGATATTGTAAAAAAAGGTATCGAATTAAAAGTTCCATATGAAAAGACATGGAGCTGTTATTTTGGTGGAGAAAAACCATGTGGTAAATGTGGTACATGTCTTGACAGAAAGAAAGCATTCGAGATAAACGGACTAGACTTAATATAGTAAACGAAAGAGCAGGTAGAAAAAATGAATATAGAAATTAGTAAGAAAAAAGAAAATATCAATGAACAGGCAAAAAATAAGACACAGATTCAGAAACTTACAATATCAGGTATGACAATAGCATTATATTGTGTAATTATGTATTTTACACAAAGCTTTGCATTTGGAGCATATCAGATAAGAATAGCAACATCAATGTATGCACTTGCATATATATATCCATTCCTTGTAATACCACTTGGATTAGCTAATTTTGTATCTAATCTGCTTGGAGGAATGGGACTTGTAGATATGATAGGAGGATGTGTTGTAGGAATTATAACAAGTCTTCTTGTTGTTGGAGTTAAGAAAACTAAGATAAGCAGCTATTTTGTAATAATACCAATTATTCTTATTCCAGGATGCGTAGTTCCAATATGGCTGTCAGGCTTCACAGGAGTACCATATCCGGCACTTGCACTTAACTTATGCATAGGACAGGCAATACCGGCAGTATGTGGTGCATTTTTAATAAAAATATTAAAAAAAGTATTATAATGATAATACTTAGTAACATTTTGATATTATTAAAAAAATAATGAATTAATTATAAAAAACAATAATTTGATTATTGAAAAATAATTAGAAATACAATCGGAGGAATAAAAATGGCAGGAAGAAATGAAGAAGAATTAAAAGGTGTAACACAGCTTGGAGCTGCAAAAACAGTATACAGAGATGATTATGCACCGGAAGTATTAGAGAGTTTCCCTAATAAACATACAGATAATGATTATTTTGTAAAATTCAACTGTCCGGAATTTACAAGTCTGTGTCCTAAGACAGGACAGCCGGATTTTGCGACAATCTATATATCATATATACCGGATCAGAAGATTGTAGAGAGCAAATCATTAAAATTATATCTGTTCAGTTTCAGAAACCATGGAGATTTTCATGAAGACTGTGTAAATATAATAATGAAAGATCTTATAAAACTTCTTGATCCAAAATATATAGAAGTATGGGGCAAATTCACACCAAGAGGTGGATTATCAATAGATCCATACTGTAACTACGGTAAAAAAGATACTAAGTGGGAAAAGATGGCATTTGACCGTCTTGTAAATCATGATATGTATCCGGAAAAAGTTGATAACAGATAATTGTTGTCTAATACTCAATATTGTATTATACTGCTACTGTGAAAAAGCGTTAACAGATATAATATATTTGACTAAATCGCAGGTATATATCTGCGATTTAATCAAATAATGAAGAAAGACTCTGTATAAGCTAAAGAAAAATATCTGATAAGAATAACAGATAGAAGACGGAGAGGTACGATATGAGAAAGACAGAGATTTTTGAAGATGTAGTTAAAATAACTAAGGAAGATGCGTCATTTTGTAAAGACATAATAATTGATGAGAGTGGATATCGAGATAAAATATCAGATGATATGTCAGATAGAGATTTCCTTTTTTTAATGAAACAATATATTGGTGAATATGGAGTAAAAGGACATTTTGCATTCTATGATACACAGGATGATAAAGTTGTACCATTTCGAGTAAGAAGATATGAAGATGCATTGTATGTTACGGGTGCAGCAAAAGATTCGTATGTAAAAAAAGGTGATAAAATAACTAAAATAGACGGACTTACAATAGAACAGGCAGAACAAAAATATAAAGCAATTCTATGTGGAGAAGAAAAAGAACGTCAGGGAACTGGATTTTTAACACTTATTAATTTTGCTAAAGAAATAGAAGTATGTGATGTTGATGGAAATGTCAGAATACAAGAAGTTAGATATGGCAGATATAATGAATGTGAAGAACCTTATGTATCCAAGAAGATAAGAGATGATGTAGCATATCTTAAATTAATGGACTTTGCAGGCGAAGAACAGATTAACAGTCTTATAAGTGATAATGACAATGAGATTACCAACAGCAGATATCTTATAATTGATGTGAGAAAGAATGACGGTGGTTCTAATACTGCATATTATCCAATATATAAGTATGCACTTCCGGCAGGAAAACAATTAAAAGATGTATATCATCCGGTAACTAATACTGAGATTAATTATTCAGAACGTAATGTGGCACTTAGATTAGCACTGTTAGAAGAATATGAAAAACAGGAACTTCCAGATGAGACAAGAGAGGTTCTTGGTGTCCTAAAAGATGAACTATTGTCAAATAGAGGAAAAGGATTTGTAAGACTTCCAGAAGAAGAGATGTTACCAGAAGCAGTAGGAGTACAAAGACCGGAGAAGATTATAATTATTACTGATTATGAATGTGGATCTTCAGGCGAGATGTTTGTTAAAGAGATAGGAGCACTTGATAAAGTAACTGTAATTGGAAGACCGACAATGGGAATTATGGATTATGCTGATGTTGCAGTAATAGACTATGATAATTATAGCTTAAGTTATCCGACTTCAAGAGATCTGGCAGTAGATGAAGGCACAGGAATGAAAAATAAAGGTGTTCAGGTAGACAAATATATCAAATGGACACAGGAACATCTTGTTAAGGATGTGGATCTTATAGAGGCACTTAATATGTTGGGGGTGGAATAAGAATATTAAGGTGGAATTAAGATATAAAAAGTTGGGGGAAGTTATACTGTTGATGTCAGAATGAATAGTTCAGCTGGAAATGGTAAGTGGTTCAGAAATTTAGGCGATGGATTTACGGGAGAACTGCCTGGTAATTCCGTCCAAGTAAGTGGTTCGAATGTAAGATTAAGATTTTCTAATGATATAACAACCCCAGTAAATGTTCAAGTAATAGGTAATTGGAAAAGTAATTAAAAAGTAAAGTCAAACAGTTAATAATAAATGGGGCTGTGAAAAAAGAATAGTCCCGAAAAAAAGAAAGACCAAGAGTTTATAATAAACTCAAGGTCTTTCTTTATGTTATAATTAATTTGTGAAAAAAATTAATAACATAATCTATTCT
>NZ_JAHLQC010000019.1 GCF_018918265.1 Falcatimonas sp. MSJ-15 | reverse complement strand
TAATCGAACTCTGCTGTTCCCACAAGACCATGTTGCTGTCTAGAAGAATTGATATATCATTCTTCATCTTCATGTATATTACATCATCAAGTGTTGTTATCCTGATATCTTCTGTGTTGCTGTAATCAGTTCCGTTAAGTGCATTATAAAGTGATAACATATCCTCTTTATACTCTTCGGAACCGAATCTTAATCTGAAAAGTCTGTCCTTGTAAGTACGGTTAATACCTACGTTTTCATTAGTTGATGCCATAAAAATCCTCTCTTAACTGTATGTTTCTTGTCAGTATGTTAATACTTGCTATCAGCTACTTATAGCAAGTATTATGTATGATGTACTAATAACACTATTAGCTATTACTAGTACTATTAGTATATCATATACAGTAATAATATGCAAACATATTTTCGTTTTTTCATTTTTTACTTTGCTTTTCTCGTATGGTGGGACAAATGTACTTTTAAATTCTACCTTGCAAGAGTTAATTCCATATCTATAGAATTAACTCTTGTATAGATTTTAGTCTTCATTTTCTGTATAATAATAATGCTTTTTAGAAATTGTAAACTTATGCTAATACACATAGACAATATAGAAGATTTAGTAAAAGGGGTGAATGATTAGTGAACATTAAGAAAGTAATAGCCACAGCAAGTATAGTTGTGTTTATATTAGGGGGGCTGTGGGGAAAATAAGACAGACTATAACATAGAATTAGCAAAAGCAGTAAAGGGTGCCTATGGTTCTAGCAGTTATGAAGAGTTTTATGATAATAAGGAGAAGGCTAAGAGTATTCTATCAGATGAAGTAATAGAACAATTATACACTGTGAATAATGAGGATATGCCTTTTGATGATTTAGTAAAAGTTGATGTGAGTAAGAGTAATGCTGAGAATAATAGTATGGGTACTGATTATTATATAGCAAGGGTAAAAATAGTTAATGTTGCTGGTGAGTATGAAATGGTATTAGGATTTTCAAAGACAGAGAACGGAGTGTTTACATCTTGTGGCTCTAGTATAAAATCAGCATATAATAAAGTAATAGATAGCTTGACCACAACATAGTTACCATTAACAATAATTCTTATAATCCCTATCTCTCATCAACCAAAGACACTACATACAATAATTGTTCATACATATCATATTCGAGATCCCTCAGACTATTATACCATACAGTCCCTATTGCATCTCCTGGGCTCACATTATCTGATGAACATATTATTACAGGTATATCTTTTCCCTGCTCTTTAAGTCTGTCAATTAATATATATCCGGCATCACAGTTAACACTGCTGCCGGATGTAAGTGGATATTGCATATCTGTTACAATAACATCATAATGTGCGCCGGGAATTGCAAGTTCACTAAAGACATCTTCCTGATTATTCACAGTAGTAATCATTGTAACTCCATTATATTCTAATGCTCTTTTTATACTCATTAACTTATATACATTATCATCAACGACAAGTATTCTCAAATCTTTAATCTGCATATTTTAACCTTCTCCATGCTTAATATTATCTACATATTAATATACATTCTTTTGTTCTCTTAATCAACTACTTATATATTGCAATGCATAAGTCTATAATATATCAGCCGCTTATTACTTATATTCCCCATAATATAATACCTATCTAACAAATAGTTTATTATATACTGCATTAGCAAATGATGCATGTCCTTCTTCATTCATATGTTCCTGATCTTCTTCACTTGGTTTGGCATAATCTGATGCTTTAAGGAATTCTATATTATATTCACTCGCTATGGCTTCATATACATCACCAAGCTCTTTAGATACTCCAACTGAGTTCTTAGAGAATTCTGTATCAAATCCTTCTTCCCATACTCTCTCACCAAGATGAATTGGTGATACAAGAAGTATCTTAGCATCAGGTGATGTTCTTCTTATCTGTTCAAGAAGTTTCCTTATCCCAAGACCTATGACACCTGCAGTTGCTCCATAGAGTGTCTTACAGTCATTAGTTCCAAGCATAAGAACTATCTTATCAATAGGATTATGTGTCTCTAAGATTATTGGAAGTACCTCTACTCCACGTCTTCCGTCTCTTAGCGGATCTTCGAATATTGTTGTTCTTCCTACAAGACCTTCTTCTATTACTCTATATCCATGTTCTCTTGCTCTCTCATTAAGAATTCCTGTCCATCTAACTTCATAATCATATCTTCCTCTGTTGCCCGGAATATATCCGTATGTATTTGAATCGCCAAAGCATAATATATTCTTCATAGTCAGCCACCTCAATCTATCTGCTATTATCAGCATCATTATTATATTCTTTAAATACAGTATATGTGATATGTCTTATATAATATATAGTATATACTTTAGATATGCTTATACATTTTACTCTGTCCGATATCTACTTTGCTGTATTATATATTTCCTAGTTACTTTGTATGAATACTATACTACTATTCTTCTACGATGTCAATCTCCTTTTCAACTTTTTTTATTCCACTTTTAATCTTTTATTTTTACTCTCTATCTTTAGCTTTCTACTTTCTATCTTCACCTTATTACCCTCTCGTTATTAACTTCTTACTCTTAATCCTTAATTCTTACTCTCTATCTTCAGTTTACTGCTCTCTATTATTAACTTCCTACTCTTAATCCTTAATTCCATTCTCTATCTTCAACTTACTACTCTCTATCATTAACTTCCTACTCTTAATTCTTATTCTTAATAATTAACTTTCCTATTTAAAATATCCACTTCTTGAGCCTGACAATTAGTTTTTCAATTTTGAGTCTCAATTTTTAAACCTAACAGTTAGCTTTTGTTAGCTTTTCAATATGGCTCTTACTCCCACACTTGACAAAGGACCATAAAAAGCAGAAAAGCAGGAAGACTCTAAGTTCCCCTCTTTTTTCGGATTCTTAGAATATTCCTGCTTTTCTATATATTATCTTTTATATAATATCACTTTATCATTATTTTTTATATAATATCACTTTGTCATTAATTTCTATATAATACCACTCTAATATCTTTTAACACAGCCAGATGCTCTGCATAATCAATATTGCTTTTTATAATTCTTCTGTAAGTTTACATATCTCATCGATTATTGAACCGATTGTATTTATTGTATCAAGAAGTGGTGCATCTGTTGTTATATCAACGCCTGCCATCTTAGCAAGTTCAACCGGTGTCTTAGTACTTCCTGCTGCAAGTACTCTCTTCCAGTCTTCGATTGCGGCTTCGCCTTCTGTCTCTATACGTTTGCATACTTCTGTTGCAATTGTAAGACCTGCACTATAAGTATATGAATAGAGTCCCATATAATAGTGTGGCTGACGCATCCATGTAAGTTCTGCGCCATCATTTAGTACAACTGAATCACCCCAGAATCTGCTTAATGTATCCTTCATAATCTCGCTTAATACTTTTGCTGATACACTTCCACCATTATCAACAATCTTATATACTTCTCTTTGATATGCTGCTTCCATAAGATGTGTAACAAAATTATGATAATATGTGTTAGATATCATAGATGCAAGTACCCATCTTCTGAATCTCTTGTCATCACTTGTCTTAAGTAGATAATGTGCCATGATAAGCTCATTCATTGTTGATGGTGATTCTACAAAATATGATGATACATCTGTATCAAATATACTCTGGCATCCATTACATAATCTAAAATGTCCTGCATGTCCAAGTTCATGTGCAAGAGTGAATACATCTGACATCTTGCCATTCCATGACATAAGAATATATGAATGTCCATTATATGGGCTTGCACAGAATCCACCTGTTGATTTACCCTGATTTTTTGCAAAATCAACCCATCTGTCTTTGTATGCTGTCTGAATCATCTTGACATAATCTTCTCCAAGAATAGCAAGTCCTTTTTCAATATATTCTTTTGAACCTTCAATAGTTACTTTTGGATCATATTCCGGATCTAATGGCAATTTCAGATCTGCGAATGTCATCTCATCAAGATTATATATTTTTTTAATTAACTGTGCATATTTTCTCATATGTGGTGCAAGTTTCTCTGTTATTATATCAATCTGTCTGTCATATAGCTCTCTTGATACATTCTGTCCATCAAGAAGACTGTCAAATACTGAGTCATATCCTCTTAGATCAGCCATTATCTTCTCTTTTTGAACCTGTGCATTATATACAGCAGCAGTAGTATTCTCATACTGCTTTATCTTCTTAGAGAAGTTGTCAAATGCTGTTCTTCTTACTTGTGTATCAACTTCATATTCATAATTATCTTCGAATAATGAATATCCAAGTGGATATGTCTTACCATTAACTGTGAATGAATCAAATTTCATATCTGCAAGCTTTGCTGTATTATATATCTCATAAGGAACATTAAGTACTGGTGATATTGCTGCAAGTACTTTTTCTGCTTCTGCCGGCAGTTTATGAGCTTTTTCTTTTAGAATATTTTTTAAATATCCTTCATTAGCTTTATCATATTCGATAGCTTCTTTAATAATATTCTCGTCAAGTTCCATTAATTCACTTTTTATAAAACTTAATCGGCTGTCAATGTCTGATATAATTCTCACAATCTTTGAATTAAGTTCCTGATTATGTGAATTGTAATAATCAACTGAAACTGCAAGATCACTATAATACCATACCGGAGTCTGAAGCTCTGATAATCTTCTATATTCAGTTATACATGAAGCTACAGTCTTTGCATCTTTTAATTTTCCTATATATGTCTCTTCGATATGTCTGCCAAGTTCTTTTATTCGCTCTACATCTTTAAGACAATCTTCTTCTGTTCTATAGATCTGTGACAGATCCCATGTAAGTTCTACAGGCACTTCCTGTCTTGATAATAATTTGTTCTCCATATTGTCCTCCACGTTCTCCATATTGTCATATTGTCACACTTCGATTGTATACTATATCCATCATTTATTCAACTGTACATAGGTCTTATATTTTATCATATTCTGTATACTTTATTATTTTTCATCATTCTTCAGCTTTTCAAATGACATTATCGCAAAACTTATCATAAGATATACTACTGACAGCCATATTACATGTATTCCATATTTTTGTGAAAAATATCCGCCAAGTCCTGCTCCTATTGCAAATGCAAATATTACGCCAAAATAATTAAGAGTCTGTCTAAGCTGAACTGGTTTTCTATCTCTTATGTATGCTGATAATACTGATACACCACTTCTTAAGTTACCAATACACATTGTGCTCGCATAAGCATATCCAGACACTTTTCTAAATGTCTGTACCTGCATTGCACAAGACAATGACACTGTAATTGTCGCTACAAAATCAAGTGAATGTGGCAAAAATCCTACAAAAGTAAGTAATATCATCTCAATAATCAGCACAAGCTGTCTCCAATGTATCTTCGACATTGTTTTATATCTATAATTGATATTTTCTGCTATAAATACTCCAAGTCCAAATGCAAGAAAAGGAAGCAGATACTTAACTCCAGCCACAAAATCTCCATTCATAAAGTTAAAGCTCATAAGTACAACATTACCGGTCTGAGCATTAGAGAATACTTTTCCTCTTGCAAAATAAGTATATGCATCCTGCCATCCACCTGATATCGCTAAAAATGCACTATTTATGAAAGCTTCTGACATCTGATCTTGCGGAAGCCATCTCACTATTCTATTCTTTATCTTCTTATCAGACATATCGACCTCTCCTTGTATGACTATTTTATTTATAATCCAAGTTTTGTTTTTATAACTCAAGATTTATCATTAACACAGTTACATTTTTAGAACAATTTAATGCAGTCAGCAAGCTTATGTAAACTGCTAATTAATTTGAGCTTTTTAATATTACTTTATATCATAACCTGAATTTCGACATTTATTATACTAGCTGATATCATTTATGTAAAATACTTTTATGACAAAAAATTTATATTATTTTTATTATTTTTGTTGATTTTATCATATTAGAATTAGATATCTCCGATACATACTATAACTATGATTTGAAAGGAGTTAATCTTATGAAAGTAACAGATTCAATCTTTAATATAGGTGTTAACGATCATAATATAGATCTATTTGAAGGGCAATATCATGTTCCTGATGGTATCTCATATAATTCATATATTATCTTTGATGATAAGATAGCTGTAATAGATTCCGTTGACGTCTCATTCTCTGAGGAATGGCTTGAGAACATGGCAAATACACTCAATGGCAGAAGACCTGATTATCTTATTGTTCTTCACATGGAACCTGATCATTCTGCAAGTATGCTTAATTTTCTCAAACATTACCCTGATACTACTATTATATCTAATAAAAAATCTTTTGAAATGATGGAGGCTTTTTATGAATTAAGTTCTCTTTGTTCAAAACCTTTTAAGAAGATAGAAATTAGCAATGGTGATTCCATATCACTTGGAAAACACTGTCTTAATTTTTTATTTGCACCTATGGTTCACTGGCCTGAAGTTATGGTTATGTATGAATCTACTGAGAAGATTCTATTCTCTGCTGACGCATTTGGACGTTTTGGTGCTATTAATACTACGTCCTCTCTTACATGGGATGATGAAGCCAGAAGATATTATATTGGCATTGTTGGTAAATATGGTACACAAGTCCAGACTCTTCTTAAAAAAGCTGCATCACTTGAGATTAATACAATATGTTCACTTCACGGACCTGTACTAACTGATAATCTTGCTCATTATATTAATCTGTATGACACTTGGTCTTCCTATCGTCCGGAATCAGAAGGTGTTCTTATTGTCTATGCATCAGTATATGGCAATACCAAAGATGCTGCCATGCTGCTTAGCACTCACATTCATAATTATGGTAAAAATGATGTTGAAGTTCTTGATCTGGCACGTTGTGATATGCATGATGCAATTGCAAAAGCTTTCAAATATAGCCAGCTTGTAATATGCAGTCTGACTTATAACGCTGATGTCTTTCCTTGCATAAAGACTTTTCTTAATGGTCTGGTTGAGAGAAATTATTCTAACCGAACTGTAGGTCTTATAGAGAATGGCTCATGGGCACCACTAGCTGCCAAGAAAATCAAGGAATCTCTTGCCGATTGTAAAAATATTACTTTTTGCGATACTGTTGTATCAATAAGATCAAGTGTTAAAAGCACTGATGCTGATGATATAAGACAGCTTGCTAAAGAATTAGTTGAATAGATAAAAATAACCGGGTAGTATGAATAAACCTAACACTACCCGGTATTTTTCTCTTATTTTTATCTTCTTTTTCTCTAATTTTTCTTATTAATTATCTTAAGTACTGCTGCATCATTATATATTCTGCATTCACGCTTACCTTTACCATTCTTGACACAATACATCTCAAGCTGGCTCGATAATTCTATAAGTGGTTGGCTCAATTCTTCTTTTTCTCCACTGTATGCACTATATAATTCCTTGCTTCCGTTATCATCGTTCATATAGAAAGTTATCTTTATAAGCGAAGAACCATCAACATTCTCTACTATTCTCTTAACACAGTATTCCGAGAACAGAAACTCTGTTATATAACATTCTTTTTCAGTAGAATAATACCATGCAATTTTATTATCAAATGTCGCATCACGAAGCTGCTTTATTATCTCATAGTATAGATCATCTTTTTTGAATATAATATTCTGGTATCTGTAATTTTGAAAATCTTTAAGTAATATCTTGACTTTCTTATTCTCATCTGACAACAGTCTGATATTAACAAATTCCTCTTTGTTCATATCTGTTGATATTGTAGCCTGATGAAGATGTGAATAATTAGTCGTATCTTTAAGAACAAAACGGTTTGTACATATATGAAGTGGCATCCTTCTTACTGCAAGCTTACCTGTCTCAGTTATTCCATAGGCGAATACTATCATATTATCTTCTCGTGAGATATAAAAATGTCTGAAACAGTATGCATTATCATCAAGTAAATCTTCTCTTCTGCATGGTGTTTTAATATCTTTCATAGAACAGACCTCCTTAAATTGACAAAAAAATTAGCTTATCTATTATATCGGTTAAAAAAGTTGTAATTTGACATTCTTTGCGCTATAATATGAAAAGTTACATATTCACTACATATATATTTAAATAAGTAGCTAAAATTTTTAAGGAGGTTAAGCCTAGGAGCTTAAAAATATGAGAAATACATACAGATTAGGAATTGATATTGGTTCCACTACAGTTAAAATTGCAATACTTGATAATGATGACAAAGTGCTTTTCTCAGATTATGAAAGACATTTTGCCAACATTCAGGAGACACTTGCTTCGCTTTTGAAAAAAGCAAAAAATAAACTTGGTGAAATGGATCTTAATCCTGTCATAACAGGATCAGGTGGTCTTTCACTTGCTAAAAGTCTTGAAGTTCCTTTCACACAGGAAGTTGTTGCTGTTGCAACTGCTCTTAATGATTATGCTCCACAGACAGATGTTGCTATTGAACTTGGTGGAGAAGATGCTAAGATTATATACTTTACTAATGGTATTGATCAGCGAATGAATGGTATCTGTGCCGGTGGTACAGGTTCTTTTATTGACCAGATGGCTTCACTTTTACAGACTGATGCCAGTGGTCTTAACGAATATGCTAAGAATTATCAGGCAATATATCCTATTGCAGCCCGTTGTGGTGTATTTGCCAAATCGGATATTCAGCCACTTATTAATGAAGGTGCTACTAAAGAAGACCTCTCTGCTTCTATATTCCAGGCAGTTGTTAATCAGACAATCAGTGGTCTTGCATGTGGTAAGCCAATTCGTGGTAACGTTGCATTCCTTGGCGGACCACTTCACTTTTTAACAGAACTTAAGAATGCTTTTGTCAGAACTCTCAATCTATCAGACGAACAGATTATTGCACCTGACAATTCACACTTATTCGCAGCAATAGGTTCTGCACTTACAAGTAAAAAAGACGTAACAGTAGATATTGATGTTATTATCGAACGTCTATCTAATACAATCAAACTTGAATTTGAAGTTGCCAGAATGGAACCTCTTTTTGAGTCTGAAGAGGCCTACAAGACATTTACCAATCGTCATAGCAAAGCCAAAGTACTTACTGATGACTTAAGTACTTATGAAGGAAACTGTTTCCTTGGTATTGATGCAGGTTCAACAACTACTAAAGTTGCTCTTGTTGGCGAAGATGGTTCATTACTATATTCTTTTTATTCAAGCAATAATGGAAGCCCTCTTGCAACTACAATAAAAGCAATTAAAGAGATCTATTCTCTTCTTCCAAAAGATGCACATATTGCATATTCATGTTCAACAGGATATGGTGAGGCACTTATCAAAGCTGCTCTTATGCTTGATGAAGGCGAAGTTGAGACTGTATCTCATTATTATGCTGCTGCTTTCTTTGATCCAACTGTTGACTGTATACTTGATATCGGTGGTCAGGATATGAAGTGTATTAAGATTAAGAATAAGACTGTTGACTCTGTTCAGCTTAATGAAGCCTGCTCTTCAGGATGTGGCTCATTCATTGAGACTTTTGCAAAATCACTCAATTATTCTATTCAGGAATTTGCAAAAGCTGCACTTTTTGCTAAACATCCAATTGACCTTGGTACACGTTGTACAGTATTTATGAATTCCAAAGTTAAACAAGCTCAAAAAGAAGGTGCAGAAGTATCTGACATCTCTGCCGGTCTTGCTTACTCAGTTATAAAAAATGCTTTATACAAAGTTATAAAAGTATCTGATCCTAAGGATCTTGGACGCAGAATTGTAGTACAGGGTGGTACATTCTATAATGATGCTGTTCTTAGAAGTTTTGAGAAAATAGCCGGTGTTGAAGTTGTAAGACCTGACATTGCAGGTATTATGGGAGCTTTTGGTGCTGCACTTGTTGCCAGAGAGAGATATGATGGTTCACACGAATCAACTATGCTTACAATTGATAAGATTAATGATCTTACTTTTGATACTAAGATGGCAAGATGTAAAGGATGTACTAATAATTGTCTTCTTACTATTAACCGTTTTAGCGGTGGTCGCCAGTTCATCACAGGTAACAGATGTGAACGTGGTCTTGGAAAAGAGAAGAATAAAGAGCATATCCCTAACCTCTTTGAATATAAGAACAAGAGATTATTCTCTTATGAACCACTTGCACCTGACGAAGCAAAAAGAGGAAGTGTTGGTATTCCAAGAGTCTTAAATATGTACGAGAACTATCCATTCTGGTTCACATTCTTTAATGAACTTGGATATAGAGTTGAACTCTCACCAGCTTCTAGCCGTAAGATATATGAACTGGGTATTGAATCAATTCCTAGTGAATCAGAATGTTATCCTGCTAAGTTAGCACATGGACATATATCATGGCTTATTAAACAGGGACTCAAATTCATCTTCTATCCTTGTGTTCCTTATGAACGTCAGGAGATTGATGGTGCTAATAATCATTATAACTGTCCAATCGTTACTTCTTATGCTGAGAATATCAAGAATAACGTAGAAGAGTTAAAAAACAACAATATTAATTTTATGAATATGTTCTTATCTTTTACTAACAAAGAGACTGTCTCAAAGAGACTTGTTGAAGAGTTTGTAAAGATGGATATTCCTGCCTCTGAGATTAAAAAAGCTGTTGATCTTGCATGGACTGAACTTAATAATTGTCGTGAAGATATTAAGAGAAAAGGTGAAGAAACTCTTAAATATATGGAAGAAACCGGAAGACATGGTATAGTACTCGCCGGCCGTCCATATCATGTTGATCCTGAGATTAATCATGGTATTCCTGAACTTATTAATTCATACGGAATAGCTGTACTATCAGAAGATTCAGTTTCTCATCTTGGCAAAGTAGATCGTCCACTTATTGTTATGGATCAGTGGATGTACCATTCAAGATTATATGCTGCTGCCAACTTTGTTAAGACGCAGCCTAACCTTGATATGATTCAGCTTAATTCATTTGGATGTGGACTTGATGCTGTTACTACTGACTGTGTTAATGATATACTCTCTGGCTCAGGTAAGATATATACAGTTCTAAAGATTGATGAAGTTAATAACCTTGGTGCTGCAAGAATAAGAATTCGTTCTCTGATATCAGCACTTAAAGTCCGTGACAAGAATCATTATACACATGAGATTGTATCTTCTGCATACAAACGTGTTGAATTCACTAAAGAGATGCGTGAGAATTATACTATTCTATGCCCTCAGATGTCACCTATACATTTCAATCTGTTACAGCCTGCTCTTAATTCATGCGGCTATAACTTTGAGATATTACAAAATACAGGTAAGTCATCAGTTGATATCGGGCTTAAATATGTTAATAATGATGCATGTTATCCTTCACTTATCGTTGTTGGTCAGATTATGGAAGCTCTATTATCAGGCAAATATGATCTTTCAAAGACTGCTATTGTTATTACACAGACAGGTGGTGGATGTCGTGCTACCAACTACATAGGATTTATAAGACGTGCTCTTGAAAAAGCCGGTCTTCCTAATATCCCTGTTCTCTCACTTAGTGCAAGTGGTATTGAGAAGAATCCTGGTTTCTCTTATACACTTCCTATGCTAAAAAAAGCAATGCAGGCTGTTGTATATGGCGATCTATTCATGAACGTTGTATATCGCACACGTCCTTATGAACAAGTTGCAGGTTCTACTGACGCATTGCACGAAAAATGGGAGAAGAAATGTATCGAATCACTTAAAGGCAAAGCATCTATGAAAGAATTCAATAAGAATTGTCGTAATATCGTTGCTGACTTTGATAAACTTCCAATAACTGATGTTAAGAAGCCAAGAGTTGGTATTGTCGGTGAGATTCTTGTAAAATTCCTTCCTGCTGCTAACAACTACCTTGTTGAACTTCTTGAATCCGAAGGTGCTGAAGCTGTTATGCCGGATCTTATGGGCTTCTTGTTATATTGTGCTAAGAATAGTGAATTCAAGTATGAATATCTTGGATTTAAGAAAAAGACAATGATTACTTCTAAAGTTGCGATTGCTTTCCTTGAAGAATTCAGAAAAGCTTCTAAAAAAGCACTTGCTGAAAGTACTCATTTTGATCCACCTTCAACAATAGATGAACTTGCTAATATGGCTGCACCTATTGTATCACTTGGTAACCAGACTGGTGAAGGATGGTTCTTAACAGGTGAGATGCTTGAACTTATTCATTCCGGTGCTAATAATATCGTATGCTGTCAGCCATTTGCCTGCCTGCCTAATCATATTGTTGGTAAAGGTGTTATCAAAGAACTTAGACATCAATATCCTGATTCTAATATCATTGCTATTGATTATGATCCGGGTGCAAGTGAAGTTAACCAGCTTAATAGAATTAAACTTATGTTATCTACTGCACAGAAGAATTTAATGAATAAAAAGTAATCTTATATAGAATTTAGAATTACTAATTCACATTAGAAATATTTTATTAAAAGCTCATAAATTGCTTTAAAAATGGGCTTTTGATAAAATAATAATTCGCTTTTAGATTTTGCTTTTTGTAAAATAATAATTCACTTTTAGAATTGGCTTTTTGTAAAATTTTAATTTGCTTTTAGAATTAGCTTTTGATAAAAAATAAAATCACATTTTCATTATATATAAATTGGTTTAAAAACCTTATTATAACGGAAATGTGATTTTTTATATAATAAATATCTTAATTAATAATCTTAGATATTCTCTATCTGCCAGTCAATTGGCTCAACTCCATTTTTTTCAAGAAATTCATTAGTCTTGCTAAAGTGCTTACAGCCAAAGAATCCTCTATATGCAGAAAGTGGACTTGGATGTGGTGCTGTAAGAATTAGATGTTTTGGATTATCCAACATCTTAATCTTACTCTGCGCAGGCTTGCCCCATAGAAGATATACTATTGGTCTGTCCTGTTCATTCACAGCTTTTATAATTGCATCGGTAAATGTCTCCCAACCTCTTCCCTGATGTGAATTAGCCTGATGTGCTCTTACTGTAAGTACTGTATTTAATAAAAGAACACCCTGATCTGCCCATTTCTTCAGATATCCATTATTAGGAATATAACATCCAAGATCTGTATTAAGCTCTTTGTAGATATTCTGAAGTGATGGTGGAATATCTTTCTGATCCGGAAGTACTGAGAAGCTAAGTCCATGTGCCTGATGATAATTATGATATGGATCCTGTCCAAGAAGTAATACTTTTACTTTACTTAATGGTGTAAAATGAAATGCATTAAATATATCATCTGCAGGTGGGTATATCTCTCTTGTACTGTATTCTTCACGCACAAAATTATATAAATCTTTATAATATGGCTTTGCAAATTCACTTTTTACTGAATCAAGCCAGTCATTAGTAATCATTGACATATCTATAGTATCTCCTGTCTGTTTTTGTAAATATAGCTATTGCAAATATTAAAAATATTAAACTTTTGATTAATCTCTAATATTTAGTAATTTAATAATATTAATAATACATAACAGTCATATTATAGTCCTTATATATATGTTATGCAAGCTATATTCTTACTGGTATTCCTTTGTTAGCAAGATAATCTTTCAGATCTTTAATCTCTAATTCTTTATAATGAAAAAGTGATGCTGCTAAGACTGCATCTGCATTACCTTTTACAAACGCATCATAAAAATGTTCTTTTCTTCCAGCTCCTCCAGAAGCTATTACAGGAATAGATACATTATCTGCTATTATCTTCGTAAGTTCAAGATCATATCCTGCCTTAGTTCCGTCTGCGTCCATGCTTGTAAGAAGTATCTCACCTGCTCCAAGTTTCTCTGCTCTCATTGCCCATTCAACTGCATCAATTCCCATATCAACTCTTCCACCATTTTTATATATGTTAAATCCGCCATCTTCTCTTCTCTTAGCATCAATGGCAACTACTACGCATTGACTTCCAAACTTCATCGCTGCTTCGCTAATAAGATTAGGATTCATTATAGCTGCTGAATTGATTGATATCTTATCAGCACCTTCTCTTAGAAGTACTCTAAAATCTTCAACTGTTCTTATTCCTCCACCAACAGTGAATGGAATAAAGAGTTTTTCTGCTACTTTTCTTACAAGCTCAACTGTTGTATTTCTATTATCAGATGATGCTGTAATATCAAGAAATACAACTTCATCTGCTCCTGCTTTATCATAAGCAGTCGCAACTTCAACCGGATCACCTGCATCTTTTATATTAACAAAATTAATTCCTTTTACAACTCGTCCATCTTTTATATCTAGACATGGGATAATTCTCTTTGTATACATATATAATCGCTCCTCATTAATCAATCTTAAATTAATCTTATTTTACAGATTTACAAAATTTTGCAATATATGTAAGCCTGTTTCACTGCTCTTCTCTGGATGAAACTGACACGCAAATATATTGCCTGATTCAACAGACGCATGTATATGTGTTCCATATTCTGTTGTTGCAGCTACTATATTCTCATCTTCTGCTTCAAGATAGTATGAATGAACAAAATATACATATTCCTGTTTTGACATTCCTCTAAATAACTTTGCACCATCTTTTATATCTATTGAATTCCATCCCATGTGTGGAATCTTGATATTATCAATTGAAGGAATCTTCTTGATTCTCCCTTTGAGAATACCAAGTCCTGTTACTCCCGGTGTCTCTTCGCTTTCTTCGAATAATAACTGTAGTCCAAGACATATCCCAAGAAATGGTATCTTCTTGTCTACAACATCATAGATCGTATTTATAAGATTATAATTATTCAATTTCTCCATAGCATCACCAAATGATCCTACACCTGGTAGTATTACTTTGTCAGAATTCATTATCACATCTTTATCTCTTGTTATAACTGTATCCTCACCTATATAATTCAATGCCTTTTCAACACTTCTTAAATTACCTGCATCATAATCAAGTATCGCTATCATATTACTGCCTGCTCCTTCCATCTGTTTGTATATCTATTCTTTTACTTACTTTCTCACATCTGCCTTATTCTCAATTATTCTATAGTAATTATTGTATTTTTAATTATTTCATTCATATTTACTTCATATATATTTGTTTTATGCATAATTACTTCATTCATAATTGTTTTATTCAGTTGCTTTAGTTTATTTTGTAATTGCTTTAGTTTGCTAATTCGCTACTTTTGCATAGTATATTTTTATCATAGATTTAATGGTTTTGCAAGATTTTTTTACATAATTATAATTATAACGAATATTTCTCTCTTGCCATAGTAAATAGTTTGTATCTCGTATTATAATAACCATTCTAGTGATTTTGCCATTATTCTCCTTCATAAGTAAATAGTTCACATCTTATGAGTAAACAGTTCATACCTTGCATGCTAACTAGGTCACAAAGCATAAAAATACCCTCATATAGGACTTTTATATTTCATTGTCCTATATGAGGGTAGCATATCAATCTCTATTACCTGAAAAAATGATATGTTTTTATATACCACTATTCAATCTTACATCATACTATTTTATATAGATTGATATTGTTGCTTCATATTGCTGTTCATCATCAATTGCACTAATCTCTTTTGCTTTATTCTCATCTATTCCATAATTCGATGAGAGTATCTCTAGTAATGACTGTTTCACACCATCTATGAGATTAGCTACACCTAACTGATTTGCTTCTTCGTATATCTCATCATATTTTGCAACACCACTAATCAAAGCTGTAAGTGCTTTTTCTTCCATCTTAAGTTCTTTGTAGTTATAGTATGATACATAATATCTTTCAAGACGATTTACCATAACTATCTGTTCATACAACTGCTTATCCTTTTCTTTTACATCTAATCCGCTTATTTCTATATATGCCTTGCTATAGTTACCTTTTTCAAAATAACTTCTAGCTTGTGTTATAGACGTATTATATGGATAGTAACTTATAAATATTTGTATTGCTACTACAACACCGGCTATAAGCAGAACAAAGAATACTACTGGCAGTGGTTTTATTGTAAGAAGTTCTGATGGATCTACAGGTTCTTTTTCTTTCTTAGGTTTTTTAGGCTTCTTCTCTTTTTTCTTCTTTTCTTTTTTAGGCTTTTTAGGTTTCTTTTCTTTCTTAGGTTTTTTCTCTTTCTTGCCTTTTTTACCCTTCTTGCCTTTTTTATCTGCATCTTCTGAATCTTTTTCTTCTGATGATGCACCTCTTTCTGGAACATCAGCTAATTCATCTGCATCAATACCTAGTCCACCAAGCTCATTAAGAAGGCTATCTGCATCAGATACTTTTGGTGTATCTCCAAATACATCCATTCCATCAAGTCCAAGCAGATCTGAATTATCAGTTGATACATCATTACTATCTGTGTCTCCTAATATGCTATCTGCCAAACCTGATATTTCATCACTATTGCCTGCACCATTCTCCTGTGGTTCTTCTTTTTCTTCATTAGCATCCTTATCTGCTTTCTTTTTAAACAGCTTTGAGAATAAGCCTTTTTTCTCTTTCTTCTTAGTACCTTTTGCATTATCAAGTTCAACATTATTCTCGTCTGCTTTCACTTTTTTATCATCAGATTTTTTATTCTTGGCATTCTCTTTTCTGTCTGGTATTGCTTCAAGTTCATCTTCAAGTCCTGTTATATCTACATTATCATAATCAATATCTGATATACTATCTGTATTGCCATGAGTATCTTCATCAAATGACAACATATCATCAAACTCATCCCAATTAAGAGCCTCATCCTCTCCATTAGAATCCTCTGATATAGTATCAGTTTCGTTATTATCATTATCTAATGTATCTGCCGGTTCAGTATTATTGTTATCTGATATACTGTCTGTATTATCGTCATCTGATATACTATCTGTATTATCATCATCTGATATACTGTCTGTCTCATTGTCACTACTTGATATATCTTCCGAAACATTATCTGATTCATTAATACCATCAATATCCGATTGATTAATACTATCAAACATATTGTCTAATTCATTATTATCAAGTATATCTTCTAATCCACTATCTGATACCTCTTGTGCTTCCGATTCTTCTACTATATCTGTATGACTATCTGCGTTGTCTTTCATCTGTGATATATCATCTTCTTCTGTCTGACTATCTAATTCTATGTTATTATCTGATATATCGCTCTCTGACTCAGCAGTATCTTGAATCTCTGTTTCAGCCAAATTCTCTAATGGTCTGCTCTCCGGCTCAATATTATCCTGAATTTCTGTTTCAGCCAGATTCTCTGATGGTCTGCTCTCCGGCTCAATATTATCCTGAATCTCTGTTTCGGTCAAATTCTCTGATAGTCCACTCTCCGGCTTCGCAGTATCTTGATTGCCAGTTTCTAAAGTATCATTTGATAATTCATCTTCTGATTGATTATCCATTCCTATCTCATCATCTGATATATCATCTGGCAATCCAACATTATCCGATTCATCATCTGTTCCTGGTTCATCATTCTGTACAGAATCCGTATTCTCCTGTAATGCCATATCATCATAACTCTCAGTATTATTAACACCACCAGTTTCTTCTTCATCTTGAGCTATATCAGATATTGTATCTAATTCGTCCGATAATATTCCATCTGGCACTTCATTCTCTAATGATTCCTCTAACGTTCCATCCGGTGCTTCATTCTCAGATGCTTCTGCTAATGTTCCATCCGGTGCTTCATTCTCTAATGATTCTTCTAATGTTTTATCCGGTGCTTCATTCTCTAATGATTCTTCTAATGTTTTATCAGGTGTTACATTCTCAGATGGTTCTGCTGGTATATCATCCATTGTATATGAAGCACTGCTTACTTCATGCTGTGACATCAGATCGTCAAAACTCATATCTCCATATATAGACTGCAGATCATCTTCTTTTATCTCTTTTGCTTCTGATGAAAAATCAATATTTGCCATCTCTGAATTATCATTATCATCAGTATTGCCACTTTTTAATGCAGCATTAAGCAGACTATCTAGATAATCTTCTGTATTTTTGTCTTTATCAGCCAACTTTCTCACCTCAATTTTTCTGTGTTTTCGCACACTACTACAGATGATATATCGTCAGCCTTTTGTTATTTCTCAATATTTATTGATATAATCAATTGAATTCATCTTAATACTTTCAGCTTTTTCATTGATTTCTTCAGTTAATTGCCAGAATTTTTCATTAATTCTGTACATATATGCTTTATTATTTATCATAACTACTTTTTCAAATGCCCAACGTATAACTGTCGGATATGTAAAATCAGTTCCAAGCTCAAGTATAACTACTTTACGATTAAGTGTTCTTGACAACCATGTTCCATAGTTTTTCCAACTATCCATATATCCTTCTTCGTTATATTTGTCTGCTTTCACAATATTCTTAACATATTGACCGCCACATACAGGACATGTACTATCTTTGTTTACTTCGTCTTCTGATTTTATAACGCCTGTACATCCATTCTCGCATTGATATCTTCTAATACTTCCACAGGGTGCTGTAATCTGCTCTTTTTTCAAATCTGAATCGAATATTATATCATCATAACATGTTGTTACTATATAATAGTTCTTATCTTTTAATATGTCAGCTAGTTTATTATAAGCCTCTAGTATGGTATTCTCCATTCCTTCTTGTGCTTTCCACTCACTGCCAATTCCAACAAGTACATAATCTGCCTGTTCTATCTCATTTTTTATATCTCTCATCATTTACTCCTTCTTTGCAAAAAAAGATTACACTTTAACGCTCATATAATATGTGCAGATTAAAGTGCAATCTCTATTATAATAAATATTTTTAAAAATGTATATATATATATCACGAACTTGTAATATTTTTTTATTTCACCAATATGTGAACCATATAGGAATCTTAATCTTTGGTACTTCTTTTCTTTAAAAAATTCTTAATTATAGTATTTCTTCTTTAAAAAGATTCTTAATCACAGTACTCCTTGCTTATAAAAGGTCTTAATCAGAGTACTTTCCACTTATAAAAACTCGTAATCACAGTACTACCCACTTATAAAGCTCTTAATCAGAGTACTTTCCACTTATAAAGGTGATATAGCCACATTATAATATACTTACTACTCATTATAATGCAGTAACTTATCTATCTCATTAACCAATTTACCTATCTCAGGTTTTGAAAGCTGAATATCTGCTCCAAGCTGCTCACCTTTTCTTCTCATCTCTTCATTAACAAGTGATGAAAAGATTATCAAAGGTATACTTTTCAATACATCATCAGATTTAACCAATTTTGTTAGTCTATGACCATCCATAAGTGGCATCTCTATATCTGTAATTATACATTTTACTTTATCTAATACTGTTCCTTCTTCTTTCAACCTTACAAGTTCTTCCCATAATTCCTTACCATTAGGAAAAGCTGATACATTAGTATATCCTGAATTAGCAAGTGAGTCTTTTATAAGTTTCATAAGAAGTGTAGAGTCTTCCGATATAAATATCGGTGTATCATTTCGTGTACGTTCACCAAGAGCCTTAATATCGGATACTTTAAGACCTGTCTCTGGACTAATATCAGATACAATCTTTTCGAAATCAAGAATAACTATAATTCTTCCATCAAGTTTAATTATACCTGTTGCAACACTGCTCTCTGCAGAACTAATAGTCTGATCAGGTGTTATTATGTCTGCCCATGACACTCTATGTATACCAACTACTTTGTGAACATGAAATGCAACATTAAGAGTATTAAAATTAGTTACAATAAACATATCTTTTGTAAAATCTTCTGAATCCGGATAACTAAGTACTCTCGCCAGATTAATAACTGTTATCATCATATCTCTTGGCATAAAAATTCCTTCTATTGAAGGATTAGCATTAGGAATTGGTGTTACCGGCTGTGATGTAAGTATTTCTTTTACTTTAGCAACATTAATCCCATAATTATTGTTTCCTACTGTAAATTCTAAAACTTCTAATTCATTTGTACCATTCTCCAACAAAATGTTAGTTTCCATATAATACCATACCTCCTAAAATTAAGGCTTTTTCTCATCTTTCAATGGCTTTCAGCCGTTTCATAACTTTTATTTCGGCATAGTATGCGTTTTTTTTGATATTATACTTCGTTTTTTATATTAGGATATTTTTACCAATTTAGAATTTCAAATATTCTCTGTATAGACACTATATATATGTTCAGAATATTCTACTTTCTATATAATCTTTTCTATATTATTTTTCCTCTTTAATATCAAACATACTATCAAGAAGTTTTTTACCTGTATCGGTTTTAAATATTTTACTTCTAACGCTGTTAATAGCTTCCTTACTCATACCGTCTTCATAGATATTAACTAAAAAATCAGCTTCGACTAAAATCTGATAATCCAACCCTGTTATATTATCATACGTATGATGATGTCCAATAAGATACATCGTTCTCTCTATCAGTCCTTCATCGTACTCTAACTTTGATAACATATCTTTTGCAATCGCCGGTCCTTCAAGCTCCTGATATTTGCCTGCACTGCTTCCATATTTTTCTTCACTTACTTTTATTCCAATGTCATGAGTTATTGTAGCTACATCAATTATATTATACATCCTGCTATCTACTTTCTCTTTAGATGCAATAATCTTACCAAAAGCATTCACCTTAAGAAAATGATTAATTCGCTTTGGATCTCCTGCATAATATCTAACCATTGCCAGAATTAATTCATTATTTTCATCCATTTTTCTTACTCCTTTTATCTTTTTTAACTATATAATTAAAAAGCGATATAATGTAAATTCCATTATACCGCTTTGTATCTAATAATTAATTGTTATTTAATATAGAACGAATCTTATTGATAATCATTGATAATGCAACTTCATTCTGTCCGCCTTCTGGAATAATTATATCTGCATATCTCTTTGAAGGTTCAACAAACTGCTCATGCATAGGTTTTACTGTATTCTGATATTGTATTATAACCGAATCCAAATCACGCCCTCTTTCTTTTACATCTCTTAGGATACGTCTGATAAGACGCACGTCTGCGTCTGTATCAACATATATCTTAATATCCATTAGATCTAAAAGTTCTTTGTTCTCAAATATAAGTATTCCTTCAAGAATAATTACTTTTGCCGGATTAACTTTTATTGTCTTATCAGATCTGTTATGAATAGTAAAATCATAGTCTGGTCTATCTATGGCATTACCATCTTTCAGACTCTTAATATCACGAATCAGTCTATCAGTTTCAAAAGCATTAGGATGATCATAATTAAGAAGCTTTCTCTCTTCGTATGACATATCATCATGGCTCTTATAATAATAGTCATGTGATATAAGTTCTACTGAACTTCCAAATTCTTTTTTCAGTCTCGCTGCAACTGTAGTCTTACCAGATGCGGAACCGCCCGCAACTCCGATTACAATAACATCTTTCATAATTAAATCTCCTTCTATCTTGCGCCCTTATCGTATGGAATACCTTCTGCTTTAGGAGCTTGGGAATTCTTAGAAGTAAATACAAGTACAATTAAAGTCGCAATATATGGTGTCATCTTGTAAAAATAACTTGGGATTCCAAGATCAACAAGTATAGGAATTCCTGAATAACTTGCTGCTATTGTCTTCATTAATCCAAAGAAGAATGAAGCAAAAAGTATTCTTATTGGTTTCCACTGTCCAAAGATAAGTACTGCTATTGCAAGGAAACCATAACCTGCAACAGTAGCATTGAAATTAGTTGATGTTGGAACAACAAATACTAATCCACCAATTCCACCTAAAGCACCTGATATAATAACACCTGCATATTGCATTCTATATACATTAACACCAACAGAGTCTGCTGCCTGAGGATGCTCACCACATGCTCTAAGTCTAAGACCAAAACGTGTCTTATATAATGCATATGTTGCGACAGCAAGTATTACAAAACCTATATATGTTGTAATATATGCATTCTTAAATAGCATATCGCCAATTACCGGTATATCACCAAGAATAGGAACTCTTGCAATTCTAAATGTATTAGTAAACTGTACCTGCTGTACATGTTCCGGCTGTACAATTCTGGCTGTGAATATTGCAAAAGCCGGTGCAAACATATTAAGTGCTGTACCACTTATAGTCTGATCTGCTTTCATATTGATTGAAGCATAAGCATGTAATAATGAAAATACAATTCCTACTACTGCAGATATAAGAATTGCAAGAATAAGCTGTAACTGTCCACTCATTGTTCCATCAGTAAACTTTAAGAACAATGTTCCTGCAAAAGCACCCATTAACATAATACCTTCCATAGCAATGTTAATAATACCGCTTCGTTCTGAATACATTGCACCAAGTGCTACTATTAATAAAGGAATGGAGAATAACATCATCTGCTGAACAACAAAATATACAACGCTCATCATTTATTACCTCCTTCTTTTGATTCGGCTTTTAATTCTTTTTTCACTTTTATCTTAGCTATTACATTCTTAACAAATAATGAGAATGCACTGAAGTATATTATAACTGCAATAATAATATCAATAATCTCTGTTGAGAATGAATATAACTGAAGATAGAATCCACCAGTTGTAATATATGCTATGAATAATCCTGCAAATAATACACCAATTGGATTAGACAGACCTAATAATGCTACTGAAATACCTGTGAATCCTTCATCACAAAGGACGTCAACAACTTCAATATATTTACCTGTACCACTTAAGTATATCATTCCACCTGCAAGTCCTGAAAGTGCACCTGCTATCATCATTGATAATATAATGCTCTTCTTCTCATTAATACCAGCATAACGGCTTGCGTCTCTATTAAGACCTACTGCTTTTAATTCGAATCCAAATGTTGTCTTAGTTAATATAATATATATAATAATTACAACTATTATGGCAATTATTATACCTACATTGGCACTTGAACCTGCGAATATCTTATCAAGCCCTGCTTTTGGCAGATTAGCTGTTGATGCAACCGGTTTTGACTGGTTACGCATATTATCAAAGATTGCCGGTGTCTTCTTAACCATATAATTGACAAAATACATACCTATATAATTCATCATAATACATGATATAACTTCACTTACATTAAATACAGCTTTAAAAAGGCCTGGAATTATAGCCCATAGTGCACCTGCAACAGCACTTGCAAGAAGTGCTACAAGCCAATGAACACCACCAAGTGATTTGCACATTATACCTACTGTTACACTTGCAAATGCACCTACAATAACCTGTCCTGAAGCACCGATATTGAACAGACCTGTTTTAAATGCAAATGCCACTGACAGACCTGTAAGAATTATTGGAGTTGCCTGATATAATACATCTCCTAATCCTTTTGTTCCATGTGTTAATGCACCTGTAAGAATTGTTACAAATCCACCTACTGCTTCATTTGGACAACTTATTAAAAGAATTATAAATCCAACTATAAGACCAACTATAATAGCAAATATTGAGGAAATAACTCCGACAGAGCCATTACCTGATTTTTTATCTTTTACTTTTTCAGCACTCATGTCCGTTATTTTTCTCCTTTCTTAGAACCTGCCATATACAGACCAAGTTCCTTAATAGATACTTTCTTAGGATCAACTTCTGCAACTATCTCACCTTCATAAATAACAAGAATTCTGTCACTTAGATTCATAACTTCATCAAGTTCAAGTGAGACAAGTAAAACAGCTGAACCATTATCTCTTTGTTCTACAAGCTGCTTATGAATGAATTCTATCGCACCAACATCAAGTCCTCTTGTTGGCTGTACAGCTAGAAGAAGATCATGTTTTTTAGTAATCTCTCTTGCAACAATTGCTTTCTGCTGATTACCACCGGACATACTTCTACATTTCGTAATTATTCCCTGCCCACTTCTGATATCAAATTTATCAATAAGTTTTTCGGCATATTTATTAATACTATCTTTTTTCAAAAATCCTGCTTTTGAGAATTCATCTGTAAAATATTCCTGTAAAACTATATTCTCAGCTAGAGTATAATCAAGAACAAGTCCATGTTTATGTCTATCTTCCGGAATATGTGACATACCATGTGTATTTCTATATCTTATTGATTTGTTAGTAAAGTCTTCTCCATTAAGAAATACTTTTCCTGAATCAATTGGCATAAGCCCTGTTATCGCCTGTACTAACTCAGTCTGTCCATTACCATCAATACCGGCTATACATACAATCTCACCTTTTCGTACATTAAATGAAATATTATTAATAAGATTCTTTGTATGTCCCTGCTTTTTATTCTTAATTACAAGATTGTCAACTTCAAGAATAGTATCTGTTGGTTTGGCTTCGCCTTTCTCAACAACAAGATTAACTTTACGGCCAACCATCATCTCTGACATTGCCTCTTTGTCAGTAGTCTTAACATCTACTGTTCCAATATATTTTCCTCGTCTTAGAACTGAACATCTGTCTGCAACTGCTTTGATCTCATTAAGCTTATGTGTAATGAATATAATTGACTTGCCTTCATCTGCAAGACCTTTCATTACTTTCATAAGTTCATCAATCTCTTGTGGTGTAAGTACTGCAGTAGGTTCATCAAAAATAAGGATATCATTATCTCTGTATAGCATCTTAAGTATCTCAACACGCTGCTGCATACCAACTGTTATATCCGAAATAAGTGCATCTGGATCAACTGCAAGATTATACTTGTTACTAAGTGCAATAACTTTTTCTCTTGCTTCTTTCATCTGAAGTTTTCCACCTTTTACAGTTTCAATACCAAGCACGATATTCTGAAGAACTGTAAAATTATGAACCAACTTAAAATGCTGATGAACCATTCCTATACCGAGTTCATTAGCATCTAAAGGTCCATTAATTTTAACTTCTTTACCTTTAATCTTAATTATACCTTTTTCAGGCTGGTAAAGACCGAATAATACACTCATCAAAGTTGATTTTCCTGCACCATTTTCGCCAAGAAGTGCATGAATCTCACCTTTTTTTACCTGAAGTGTAATATTATCGTTAGCAATAATACCTGGAAATTCTTTTGTAATTCCAAGCATCTCAATAATGTAATCCACTTAGGATTCCTCCCTTGCTTTTTATTCTTTTTTATAGTGCCGTTAAAAAGGAGATGCTATAAAGCATCTCCTTAATTACACATCTTAAAATATGTATCAGTTAGTACGAATGCTCACACACTCCATTGTAACTAATAATTTATTATAAGTCAAACTAATAATAATTACTTGTAACTACTTTTACATAGCTTATCAAAACTATTCAACAACAACAACTTTTACATGTTTTGTTTCAATGCCTGTAACTTCTTTTGTTACATCATTGTCAATCTTAACTTCACCGCTCTTAACTTTTGCATAGATGTCTTCGTATGTCTTCTCATCAAATTTTTTGAATTTTGATGAATCCATTGGAAGACCTACACCATCTACTGATGCATCATATGTTACTGTTTCTCCACCTTTGAATTCATCCTCAAAGTATGATTTAACACCATCATATACTGCATTTGAAAGTAATTTCATTGCTGATGTAACTACTGAATCTGATTCTGATGACTGGTCAACGTCAACACCTATCATAACTGCATTAGCATCTTCTGCTGCTGACATAATAGAGTTACCAATTCCGCCACCGCATCCAAAGATTACTTCTGTACCTGACTGATACCATGCTGCTGCTGCTGAAGCAACTTCTGGAGATGCTGTAAATGTACCTGTGTAGTTATATTTTAATTCTACTGAATCAATTCCTAATTCTTCACATGCGTAATCAGCACCCTGAATATATCCATATCCATAACGCATAACTGCTGGTAATGCTAAACCACCCATGAATCCAAGCTTTGTATATCCGTCATAAACTGCTGCATAACCTGCTAAGAAACCTGCCTGATCTTCTTCGAATAAGATAGGTAATGTATTCTCTGCTGTTTTATATGTACCTGAACCGTCATTAGGCTCACCATCGATTAAGATGAACTTTGTATCAGGATATTCTGTCTGTAAATCATATACAGCCTGTTCAAATAAATATCCAGGACAAACTACAACTTTAGCGCCACCTTCGATAGCAAGTTTCATTGTATCTTCGTAAGCTACAGTTGTCTTCTCAACTGGTTTGTAATACTTGTATGATACACCCTTTTCTTCACCATACTTTTCTACGCCTTCCCAAGCACCCTGATTGAATGACTTGTCATCAATTGTACCAATATCTGTTACTAATGCAACTTCATATCCGTCTGCTGATTCTTCATTCTTAGAATCTGCTGATGTTGTTGTGTCATTGCTCTTTGATGAGTCATTACCACTGTTACTGTTAGAACTTCCACATGCTGTAAAAGCCATTGTAGTTGCTAATGCTGCAGCGAGTACACTTGTTAAACGATTTCTTTTCATTTTTTCTTCCTCCTTAGTTTCCGGTAGTCTCTAACTCCGGAAATATAGCAAAATAATTACTTGTCTATAATACTATCATGATCATGATTTGACAAGATTTTTTTTAGAAAATTTTAAAATTTCTAAAATAAGTAAGTATTTTATTGCTTTTTCATTCTTTTCTTCATCTCATACATCTTTGCATCAGCCCTTTTTATCATCGTATCAAATTCACGGTCTGTATCAACGTCAAATACTGCATCTCCATAAGCTATAACTATTGGATATTCAGATTTAGAATTGACAAGTTGTGATACTTTATCCATCTTCTCACAACATCTGTCATATACTCTTTGTGTACTGTCAAGCATAATAACTTCGAATTCATCACCACCAATTCTATAACATGTTCCTTCATTCCTAAATGCTTCACTTATTATCCTTGCTGCAGCTATTATAAGTTTGTCACCAGCCATATGACCGTATGTATCATTTGTATGTTTTAGATTGTTAACATCAAAGCCAACGATTCTTATATCACCATATCTGCTTGCAGGAAGTTCTCTGAGATCTCTGTCAAATGCAGCTCTGTTCTTAACGCCTGTTAACAGATCAGTATATGCTATCTGTTCTAATGCCTTTGCTTCATTACCAAGTTGTGCCATCGTAAAAAGATTGTTAAGTGTATAAAGTGCATATATACAGATGTATAGAATAAGTGCAAGTCTTACAAAGCCTGCATTATCATCACATACTGCTTTATAGTATCTGATCAAATCAATGATTATTGCCATTACCATAATGCCAGATGCCAATCCAATAACTATTTTTTTACCTACTTTTTCTTCTTTTATAAACGCTCTTATATTGTTATATGCTGTAATAAATACTGTAATTATAAGTACAATATGTGTAAAAATTATTATATTCTGGTAATCTGTAATTCTTCCAACATATAATGCCATACTTACAATATAGACAATAACATTCATAATTCCAACTGCATTTATAACTTTTGAATTGTTGTCTGGCGAACTTTCTTTTATATATAATAGCATAGGTAATGGTATAAGTGTAAATGATGTATATCGTATAATTGCCGAAATATTTGGGTTTTTAAAAATAAAATCAATATACGAAGTCTCTGTAAATGACCATATTGCTGTAACTAATGAAATCAGACCAATGTACATCAGTTCTCTACCATTTAAAAGATACTTTTTAAATACAATATAACATACAATTATTATTATGCCTATTATTACAAGTATTACAGATGTAAATGCATTAAACAAATCTCCCATTATAAGAGTCATTATACACTCAGCTTCTGTTCCTTCATATACGTCATTAATCTTTAATGTATCGCCAGGTGTATTAACATAAAAAACAATATCCAGTTTATCTCTTGAAAAACTTCTTCCAACATTAACTATATGACACCTTGATGCCGGAGATTTCCCTGCGAATATATTATCGTCTTCACCGTATGAATATACAATTCGCTCATTAACATATACTTTAACTTTACATTTAGCTGTTCTAAACAAAATAAATGAATCCTGTCCATTACTCGCTTTAAGTGTTGCAGCTATATGAACCATACCATTCTCATCAGACGTAAGTGTCACCGGCATAGTTATAATGTTAGTATCATTAATATCTCTTACCTGATACCATCCACTATCTATTTTTTCAGCCTGCATTTCAGACTCACCAATAGCATCTTTCGATGTCGTGGTTGCTGCACATATCCATAATATAATTGCGCTTATAGCCAAAAGCACAAAAATTCTATATATTTGATTTTCTGAGCTTAACTTCATAATCTTACCTCGGTTTTAATCTATTTTTATTCAGTCTACTCTACTTGTTGTAAAAACGGATGTCGATTTTTTATCGGCTTTTAAATGCATACAGATAACTATAATTTCTCATATATATCTATCATTACAATCTTTTCTCATATATCTTACTTATATCAAAAAGATTGTACATGCAAATATATATTCTTCCAATATAGTTATCGCATAAGACTAAGCATTTTTTAAGTTTCAATATTACATTTCACTTTTTATATCTTAAGTTAATAATATTTATTTTTTATTCAGAAAGTTAAACCTATTATACATTCTATCATAATCAACATATAGTTTGCAATTATACTTTTATGATAACCAATCACTCACTCTGATAATGAGTTTTCCCATAAAAGGCATTATTCCATCATCCCCCTCAAATATGAACTCTTTTTCTCCATTAACAACATCAGAAGGTGTATATCTGAAAAGTCTTGTTGCCTCATCATAATCTGCATCTTTATCTTTGGTAATAAGTCTTATTCTAATATCTCTCTTAGAACCTTTATATACATATTCACTATTCTGAACACTTTCGTTGTATATCTTTATATCACCAACATTCGTAAGTGTCTCAGCATAAGGATCTCTTATCTTAATCTTCATAACGAATGATTCTCCATGAGACATATTTTTTATCCCATCCATTACAAAATAAGGTCTTATAACACTAGCTGGAAGTGTCTTTCTTATCTCATCTTTCTTATATACAAATCCATTATCAGACATAGGAACTGTATAGCCTTCATATAACGAATCTTCTGGTGTTCCCGGTGCTGGTGCATTAACTGTAACTTTCGTAATTGAATGCGTTTCTTCTATATTATAGTTATCTATTGAAGTGCTAAAGTATTCTTCGTTTTTAAGATATTCATATCCGGTATGTCGCTTATAGTTATTCGTTACAAGTACTATCTCACTAACATCTTCTGCTATATCAAACTTGGCATTTGTAATAGCAATATTGCTAACATCATCAAGAACTACTGCATGTCTATCGTCTTGTATGATATAATGAGTTGCTATATTATTAATACTAAGATTCTTAGCATGTCTTATATACATTCCATACGCAGGAAGTATTCCAAATATACTTGGTTCCGGATATGTTGCAGGTAATTCTGGTACATTGTATGGATCTTTTATCCAGCCTTTTTTCTTATCATAATCTGCTCTTGGAAGCAATCCTTCATTCTTACAGAAAAAGCTATTAACCATCCATGGAACTATCTGACGTTGCTTTGTGGTCATATATTGTCTATATTCATAACATGTATTCATCTGCTGCTCATATACAGCATCATTCATATTCATTCCACCACGATATGTAATATCAAGGTTTTCGATTATAATATTCTCAATCTTGCTGTCAACAAGGCCTGCTATAATTACAGGATATCTTGGATCTACATTAACAGCTTTTACATTTCGAATTGCTATATTATATATTTTGGCTATTGGACGTGAAGTTGCATTTGCATGTTTTTCGTCTTTAATATCTGCATTTTCGTTAATTCTTGCAGGCACATTATTATCTACAATATAAATAGTATTTTTACCATCTATATTCACTTTTCTTGTATAATTATAAGATGGTGAAAATCTTAACGCAGGATACCTGTCATACTTATCATTATCCGGAATCACATATTCAGGATTATTAATTCTTATGTCAGCTATTCCGATAGTTTCCTCTTTACTCTTACCGGTAACTGGAATTCTCTGTCTGTCACCAGTTCTTATAAATATCGGAGAACTGCTTATATCATACATTTCACAATTTTCAAATATAATATCATGAAGATCTGAGCAGTCTACTGCCTCTAATGCAAAACCTCTTGAATGTTCAAATCTTACATTGCGTATCGTAACTATCTCATATCCACATGTTGATTCTGTTCCAAGTTTTACTCTACCTGTCGGACCACATCTGTCTTCTGCAACAAGTTTATCGCATGTATATTTTTTCATATATACACTCTTAGCATCATATCCACATACTTTGCAATTATCGATAAGAATATTCTTAGCCGGCATAAAAATACCAGCTCCATATGATGCCTTTATTACAAGTGCATCATCTGTAAGTGAGTTAAATGTTGAATTAATCACAGTAACATTCTGACAGCAGTCTATATCAAGAGCATCTCTTGTAGTATCAACAAGAATATCATCAATTAACATATTATCTACGCCTTCTGCAATTATTGCAAAATGTCCTCCGATAACTACAGATATCCCTGTAAGAATAATATTTTTGCATCGTACAAGTGCTATTGCTTTATTTCCAAACCAACTTCCGTTATGTCCCGGAAGGTTACGTTCTTTGCTTCCACCAGGATCTCCACCCCAGAGTACATAATCAAGATAACCTGTTTCTTCATTATAAAAACTTCCATCTATAAGACCTTCTCCATAGATTTTAACATTATATATATCATGACCATATATAAGACTATTTGCAAAATATGTATGTCCATGATCCTGAAGTCCTGCATACAGATTAACTTCCGGTGCCAGATAATTACCGCCTTCACCTTTTTGCTTAAAATATTCTGTATTAAAATCTGTCTTTGCTGCATATAATATTGCATCTTTCATAAGCAGAATATTAACATTGCTTTTGAGTTCTATCGTATATGCTCTATACTCTCCAGGTTCAAATACAACTGTTCCACCACATTCCGATGCCAATGTTATTGCTTCATTTATTGCATTTGTAATACAAACCGCATTATTCTCTTTAATAAATTGTTTAACATAATACATTCTCTCTTGATTAAGATCTTCTTTTTTCAGATCAGAACCTGTTGCTTCTATAATATTCACCTTATCCCCACTCTCTTTTTACATCTGTTAACAACTTAATATTTACTACATACCATATCGTTGGCATTTACTCAATATATAACTTCGTTGTTATCATTCTTTACTTATGATATGGCTCATTATTCATAATTCGAAAACTTCTATATATCTGTTCAAGAAGTACAACTCTCATAAGCTGATGCGGAAATGTCATCTTAGAAAAACTAAGACTATAATCTGCTCTCTTCATTACTGCATCAGACAACCCAAGCGAACCTCCAATTACAAATACTATCTGGCTCTTGCCTGATACCATAAGTTCGTCAATCTTATCCGAAAGTTCAACTGAATCAAGCATCTTACCATTAATTGCCAAAGCTATAACATAAGCATCATCCCTTATATTCTGAAGAATTCTCTCGCCTTCTTTTTCTATCACTTTGCGATTAAGTCCTTCTTTACTAAGATCCATTGTCTTCTCATCTGCTACTTCAATAATCTCAAGTTTGCAATATTTTGACAGACGTTTACTATACTCATCAATTGCCTGTGTATAGAATTTTTCTTTTATTTTTCCAACTGTTACTAATGTAATCTTCAACTTTTCATCTCCTTCTAAAGTAATTATTCTTCTAAATTAATTTCATTCTAAGTTAATTATCCTGCTAAAGCAATTATCCTGCTACATTAATTATCATTCTAAAGTAATCATCACTCTAAAGTAATTATTCTTCTAAATCAATTTCATTCTAAGTTAATTATCCTAGTAAGTTAATTATCCTGCTAAAGCAATTATCCTGCTACATTAATATCTTCTGTAATTCATCTATACTTTCAATCTTCGCATAGTAATTATCTACTTCTCCATATCCATAAGAAGCAAATATAAATGGAATACCTGCTTCATCACTAGCCTCTTTATCTCCCATTGTATCACCAACATATACCGGATTCTTAAGAGCATTGCGTTCTACTATAAGTCTATTGTTAGCTGCCTTAAGAAGCCCGCTTTTTCCCGGACATTCATAATCTGCAAAATATTTATCAAGTCCTGTCACTTCAAAAAATAGTTCAATATAACCTGCCTGACAATTACTAACTATAAACAGTTTATATTTTTTACTCAGCACTTTAAGTGTATCTACAAGACCGTCATAGAGTTTACCTGGATTAATTCTAAGTTCATCATATTCTGCCTGTGTACATACTTCAAGTACTTCTTCCTGCTGCTGTTTTGTAAGTTCTGGAAGAAGTGCTTCTATAATAACTGGTAATGGACGACCAAATAATCTTTTGAGATCATCACCTGATATCTTTATTCCAAGTCCTGTCTTATCATTGATAACCTTCTCCCATGCAACAGCTACCATATCTGTCGCATCCCACAATGTTCCATCCAAATCAAAAATTATTCCATCAAACATATTTTCACCTCATTTTTACTTCAGTACATTCTTCTTAAAATCACTTGATTGTACTTGCGTATATATCCTAATTTTTTTAATAATCTATGGTTAAAGTCATTAAAACTTTTGACATTTCCATAAAATTTAGTTTATCAAATTATGTATGTGCTTGCAACTCTTACTTCTATAATATATAATGAAAAGGATTATTAATTTCATAGGGAGGGATTATTCTATGCCATGGTGTCCAAAATGCAAAAATGAATATATTGCTGGAATTAGTATATGTAAAGATTGCAATGTGCCACTTGTTGAATCACTTGATGATGATATAAAGCTCACACATGTACCACTTATATATCTTGAAGAAGAACCAGCTAAACGACTTGTTGATTTTCTAAAATATTCTGATATCCAAAGTGCCTGTATGGATTATGATGATGAACTCATAAGCTATTCTGTATATGTACTTCCTGAAGATGAAGAAAAAGCTGCTGCTTTGGTTAAAATCTTTAAAGAAAGCGAATTAGAAGATCAACTTAACAATGAAACTGATATTGATAGAGATAATTCAAACAATATCACTACTGATGAATCCCCTGTATACGAGAATAAATCAAGCAAATATACGGAACTTAAATCGTCCGGAATATCACTTCTTGTATTCACATTCATATGTGCAATATATATGATTCTTAATATCGCAGGCATTATCAAATACAATAACAGTCCTCTGTTTTATATTGTATTCTCTGCTTTGCTAATTGTCTTCTTATATGGTGGAATCAATTCACTTACATCTGCTAAGAAGTTAAAAAGCGAAGCCGGAACAGAAGAAAAGACAACTAAAGAGATTAAAGACTGGTTCTTTGCTACATACAAAGCTCACAACATTGATGAACTTCTTGATGATAATTCACTTCCTGACGAAGTATTATTCTTCAAGAGAACTGAAAAAATAAAAGAACTTATTGTTGAACATTTTGGTAAGATGGATGATGGCTATCTTGATAATCTTTGTGAAGAGATCATTGATAAGCTGTACTAATCTGCATTAAATTGTTTCTTATCATTATGTATTAATCAGATTCATTTTTTATATTTAAAAAGCTATGTGTCATATAGTAAACATTCTTAAAATACTATTTTAAAGATTGTTCCTATACATACACATAGCTTTTTATTGTATACAACTAGCTTTTTATTACCAAAAACAAAAGTCAGTTTTTATTTAATAACTTTTATCCATCCTTCTGGTGCTTCAATTCTACCCATCTGGATACCTGTTAATGTCTCATATAACTTCTTAGTTATAGGTCCCATCTCTTCCATTCCACTTGGGAAACAGATCTCTTTACCATGGTCAACGATCTTACCTACTGGTGAGATAACTGCTGCTGTACCACAGAGTCCACATTCTGCAAAATCTTTTACTTCGTCTAAATATACTTCTCTTTCTTCAACTTCAAGACCAAGATAATCTTTAGCAACAACCATAAGTGAACGACGTGTAATTGAAGGAAGAATACTATTTGACTTAGGAGTTACAACTTTATTATCTTTAGTTACAAATATAAAGTTAGCTCCACCTGTTTCTTCTACTTTAGTTCTTGTAGCAGCATCAAGATACATATTCTCAGCATATCCTTCTTCATGTGCTGTTACAATTGCATGTAAACTCATTGCATAGTTAAGACCAGCTTTGATATGTCCTGTTCCGTTAGGTGCTGCTCTATCGAAATCACTTACACGAATTGTTAATGGCTTAACGCCACCCTTAAAGTATGGTCCGACTGGTGTTGTAAGAATTCTGAACTGATATTCTTCTGCTGGCTTTACACCGATTACAGGGCTGCTGCCGAACATATATGGTCTGATATATAATGTTGCTCCTGAACCATATGGTGGAACATATGCTTCATTAGCTTCAACTGTTTTTACAATAGCTTCAACAAACTTGTCCTGTGGGAATACAGGCATCTCAAGTCTTCTGGCTGAATCTTCCATACGCTGTGCGTTAAGATCAGGACGGAAAGTTACTATATGTCCGTCTTCAGTAGTGTATGCCTTCATTCCTTCAAAACAAGTCTGAGCATATTGTAAAACACCGGCACATTCATTAAGAACTATATTAGCATCATCTGTTAATGTACCTTCATCCCATGCTCCGTTCTTATAATTTGCTACGAATCTTTTATCAGTCTGGATATATCCAAAGCCGATATTCTCCCAATCGATATTTTTCTTTTCCATAATAAAAACTTCCTTTCAGTAATTATTCTAAGAGTCATTATCTCTGCTTTTATACATTGCAAAAATAATACATTAACGTTAGTATAGCACCTTAGATATAATATGTCATTATTTTTTTTAAAGTTTTTCAATTTTTGTATTCATAATTAATATCTATTACATCTGGTGTCTTACTACTCTGTATTCATCACCACTTCTATAATAAGGGCAATTGTCATATGAAGCTGTCATAAATCTCGCCATCTCGTCTTCATCAAGATTCATCTCACAAAAATAGCTTTCATAATCTTCATCATATGCATAATATTGACAATCGTCACAATTAGTTTTTTTACTTATCTTCGCCATATTTTTATCTCCTTTTAATCATAAGCAACAGGTTTGTATATACTCACAAAGCTAAGGTTTTAGTGCTTCCTGCTTAAATATTATTATATCAAGTATATACAATAAAGCAAGTCAGACATTGTACTATTATCAATTATGCATAATATTTTTACAGTCCCTTTATGTATTGCTATATGTAATAACTACATTGCACAACCTGCATAAAGGGACTGTGATTTTTATGAATTACGATACTGCACTGGTGTCATATCATATTTTTTCTTAAACAATCTGTTAAAATGTTCAACATTAGGATATCCTACTGCTGCTGCAATATTTTCAACTGTCATATTGCCATTTTTTAACAATGTCTTGGCTTTTTTCATTCTGATATTCTGAACGATATCACCGAATGTCTTACCTGATTTATCTTTTATATACTTTGAAACATACTGCTCTGTAAGGTTAAATTTATCAGCAATGTCTTCAAGAGTTACTGTCTGATAATTAGCCTGAATGTAATTCTCTATCTGTATAAGTCTCTCATCTTGTATACTTGTATCGTCTTTTAATACAGGAAGCTGATTAACTGCAACAACTAACGCATTAATTGAAGATTTGATAATATCATCATCTATGCCTGCACCCCAATATAATTTGTCTTCACAAGTTATTCCTACATAAGACATAGCTTTTGATGATGAACCCTGTGAAAGTGCATGCTCCTCATATACTGTAAGTTCATAACTTATTCCAAAATACTGTTTAATAGTGTTACTTACAGCATCAAGACGACCATTACCATTAGCATCAACAATACATTTTTTAGCTCCATGTATAATTGTAGCTTCAGCCATAATACCATCAATCTGTTTAAAGTGACATTCTGATATCTGGAAAAATGGCTGTGAGTGAACATATTTATCAACAAATATCTCATATATCCACTGTGGTGATAATTCCTTATGTTCTTCATCTGATACATGTTTTACAAGGTAGCCAACTTCTTCTCTCATCTTGTCTGGAAGTGCAATACCAAAATTTTGTTTAAGAACATAGCTTACACCGCCTCGGCCTGACTGACTATTAATTCTGATAACATCTGAATCATAAGTTCTTCCAACATCCATAGGATCAACCGGAAGATATGGAACTGACCATTTATGCAGTTTTTTCTCTTCTCTCCATGCCATACCTTTTGCAATCGCATCCTGATGAGAACCTGAAAAAGCTGTAAATACAAGATCTCCTGCATATGGCTGTCTCTCATATACATGCATTCTTGTAAATTGCTCATACTTGGCACGAATCTCTGGCATATTATGAAAATCAAGTTTTGGATCTACTCCATGTGAGAACATATTCATAGCAAGTGTAACGATATCAACATTACCTGTTCTCTCACCATTACCAAAAAGTGTTCCCTCAATTCTCTCAGCTCCAGCTAAAATTCCAAGTTCTGCATCACTTACACCACTTCCTCTGTCATTATGAGGATGAAGGCATAATGTAACAGCATCTCTATATTTAAGGTGTTTACTTATATATTCAACCTGTGTTGCAAATACATGTGGCATTGCATTCTCTACTGTTGTTGGAATATTAATAATTGCTTTGTTATCTTTTTTAGGCTGCCATACATCAAGTACTGCATTACATACTTCTACTGCATAATCAACTTCTGTTCCAGGAAAACTCTCCGGACTATATTGGAATGAGAAATTACCATCTGTCTCTTCAGCTAACTTTTTAAGAAGTTTTGCTCCGTCAATAGCAATCTGTTTAACTTCTTCCTTACTCTTTTTAAATACCTGTTCTCTCTGTGCAACAGATGTAGAATTATACAGATGAATAACTGCATGTGGAGCACCTTTTACAGCTTCAAATGTCTTCTTAATAATATGTTCTCTTGCCTGAGTAAGTACCTGTACTGTAACATCATCAGGTATCATATTTCTCTCAATAAGAGCTCTCATAAAATTATACTCTGTCTCAGATGCAGCAGGAAATCCAACTTCAATCTCTTTAAAACCAATCTTAACAAGCATCTCGAAAAACTGCAGCTTTTCGTCAAGGCTCATTGGTTCTATAAGTGCCTGATTACCATCTCTAAGATCCACAGAACACCATATTGGTGGTGCTTCAATATAATCTTTTTTAACCCATTCATATGTACATTCCGGTGGCATAAAATATGCTCTTTCGTATTTGTCGTATCCTTTCATAATTGCCCTCCTGATATTTTCTTATTTTCTACTTTTTATTGGATTTTGTGAATAAGATAGATACTTCCTATCTGCACATGCTTAATCATTTACTTATGTAAATAAAAATCCGCCTCTTATATCGTCCGGATAACAAAGGCGGAAGGTATACTATCTTTCTTCACAGTGTTTAAGTGATTTCTGATACTATGTTAACACAAAATATGTTATTTGACTATGATTAAAATTAATCATTTTGGTTGATTTTTTTTAATATTTTCTTAAAATTAATCATTTTGGTTGATTTTTTATGTTGTATATCCATCAGATGTTAACTGACTATCTTAATAGGCAAAGCTGTGGATTTTCGACACAGATTTATTTTTTTCAAGGATGGAAACGCAACGGTTAAATAGACAATCCTGTAGATTTGCACCACAGATTTATAACAAAATAACAAAAACAAGGCACTCGCCCCATGAATGTGAGCAAGTGCCTCATCTAAGGCTGTTTTTACAGCCGATTTCTTTTTATATGCTTTTCTATTTATTCATTTATATATACTTTTCTATTTATTCATTTATATATCTATACTATGATACTATAAATTACATATTATACTTATCTATTTTATTATATAAGTAATCACAGATCATTAATACTACTTTATATGGCAAAACACGAACAGCGTATGTATATGTGTAATTATTTTTGCTTTATATAAACCATGAGGGTTAACAAGTTCCATGTCTAAAGCCTATCTGTACTTTAATACCATTATCATCCTGTAAATCCTTTTTAGTAAATAGTATTACCAATCTGTTAACTTATATTATTACATACGCTATTCGATTTAATCTATATTATTTGCCGGATATATGGAACTTTATCTATATTAATCAAACTTATACTGACTGCTATGCATAGCATATATACCAATATAACTCTGATTATATCTAATTATCATTAGTTAATGCTTTCAAGATTATTTCTAATCATCATTAGTTAATGCTTTCAAGAATATTTCTTGCTACATATACGCCACTTGCTGATGCATGTGAAAGTGAATGTGTAACACCGCTTCCATCTCCGATAATATATAGACCTTTATATCTGCTCTCTAAGTGTTCATCAAGTTCAACTTCCATATTATAGAATTTGACTTCAACACCATATAAAAGAGTATCATCATTAGCTGTACCCGGTGCAATCTTATCGAGTGCATATATCATCTCGATAATTCCGTCAAGTATTCTCTTTGGAAGCACAAGGCTAAGATCTCCCGGTGTTGCATTAAGAGTTGGCGTTACAAGCCCTTCTTCTATACGTTTCTGGTTACTTCTTCTTCCTCTTACAAGGTCACCAAATCTCTGAACTATTACACCACCGCCAAGCATATTAGAAAGTCTTGCAATACTCTCACCATATCCATTACTATCTTTAAAAGGCTCTGAAAAATGCTTTGCAACAAGTAATGCAAAGTTAGTATTCTCTGTCTGTTTATCTTCGCCTTCATAACTGTGTCCATTAACTGTAACAATGCCATTAGTATTCTCATTAACAACAATACCATGTGGATTCATACAGAAAGTACGGACTTTATCTTCAAACTGCTCTGTTCTATATACAATCTTACTCTCGTATAATTCATCTGTCAGATGTGAAAAAATAACTGCCGGCAACTCAACACGAACTCCTATATCAACTCTGTTAGATTTAGTCGGAATATCAAGTTCATTACATACAGTTTCCATCCATTTGCTTCCACTTCTTCCAACAGATACTATACATTTTTCACACTCATAGCTATCTTTGTCTGTAATAATCTTATATCCACCATCTATTACTTCAATACTTCTTACCGGAGTATCAAAATGGAATTCAACTTTATCTTTTAACTCAGCATAGATATTCTCAAGTACTATAAAGTTAATATCCGTTCCAAGATGTCTTACTGATGCATCAAGAAGATTAAGTTTATTTTGCAAGCATACTTTTTTAAACTTTGTTCCTGCTGTAGAATATAACTTAGTTCCTTCACCACCATAAGCCATATTAATATCATCAACGTATTTCATAAGATTTATAGCTTCTTTTTTACCAATATATTCATACAAAGTACCACCAAAATCATTAGTAATATTATATTTACCATCTGAAAAAGCTCCTGCTCCACCAAACCCACTCATTATTGAGCAGCTTTTACAGTTAATACAACTCTTTATCTTATCTCCATCTATAGGACAATGTCTTTTATCAAGTGAATGACCTGTTTCAAACACAGCCACTTTAAGTCCTCTGTTCTCCTTAACTAATTCGTATGCTGAGAATATTCCCCCAGGACCTGCTCCAATTATAATAATATCATACTTCATATCCCGTGTCTCCTTCCACTTAATGTTCTCTAAGATTCTACTTCACATATATTAACTAATAGTTTCCAAATCTTTTAAGAACTTTTGCTGCTTACATTCTAATTATTCGTCAATAAATATCTATTCTTAATATGTAGTGCAGTCTACATATATGTATTCAACTTATATTTAACGACAAAAAAACTACCATGCATAGCTGACTTCCAATATATATTTACTCTTTGATTTTAAATAAATATATTATGCAAGTCAACTATTTACGGTAGTTGGTAGAAACGTTCATCCATATTATGAACTTATTTGCAGAAGCTATTATATCCTTTGCTTTGCAATTTTGCAAGTACAAATTTTATTTTTTTATAAAAGTTCACATTATGCTCACATTATACAGACAAATTTACATTATATACTGCTTTATCACTCACATATTTCACTCTCGGGAGTTTCACCGATGTTGCCTGTATCAGCGGGTATTGAGATTTTAACCTGTTTGCTTGTACTATCGTCTTCGGATATTACCCTAATCATCTTCTCAATATCATGTTTTTTATCTTCATCTTTATATAATGATTTGTACTTTTTATGTTTCTTGTTCGCATGAAGCATAGCTGAAGATTTTGCCATCTGATAAAGATCCATGCTATATTCCATAAGCTTCTTCTCGTCATAAGCTGGAACTTTATCACCTCTTGCTATTCTTCTTGCTATCTTAAGTACTTTCGAATAATCATCAGTATTCTTATTGTTATCTTCATCTGTTGTAAGCAGATTATTGATAAACTGATACATTGCTTGTGTATCTGCTGTAAATAATTCTTTAGCCTGATTATTATATGTAACATTCGTATATATTTCCTGATTGGCAGTATCTTTTGTATCTTCTATATACGTTTCATTTTTGTTATCTTTCGATGTCTGTAATAGCGATTTTACGCCTTTGTCATCTGATTTTTTATTCTTAGCTGCATCATATCCATATATTGTACTAATAGTATTTATTCCAGACACATTCATACCCATTCCTCCTTACTAAAAACAAAATGTGAATCAGTGTCCAAATCGCTTTCTTCTATTCTTTCATAGAAAAACACTCTATATTAGTTTTATATCATCTTTATTTTCTTCGACATATTTTATATGATATTTTACAGCAATAATTAACTATATTCTATTATATGTAATATCATCAATAAGTTTTAATTCTTCTTCTGTAAAAGAAGTATGTCCAAGAAGTTTTATATTCTCTTCTATCTGTGATGGTCTTGATGCTCCAATAAGAACACTTGTAACTTCATCATCTTTAAGAATCCATGAAAGAGCCATCTGTGCAAGAGTCTGTCCTCTCTTAGATGCTATTTCATTAAGTGCTTTTAATTTTGCAACTTTCTCTTCTGTAATATCACTCTCTTTTAAGAATCTTCCATCTCTTCTTACTCGGCTATCCTGTGGAATTCCATTAAGATATTTATCTGTAAGTAATCCCTGTTCAAGCGGACAAAAAGCTATTATTCCACAACCATTATCGTGAGCAAAAGATTTAAGTCCATCTTCTTCAATATGTCTGTCAAGAATTGAATATCTTCTTTGATTAATAATGAATGGTGTCTTAAGTTCCTTAAGAATAGCCATAGCTTCCTTAGTCTGTTCTTTATTATAATTAGATATACCTACATAGAGAGCCTTTCCACTTTTTACTATTGAATCTAATGCCTGCATAGTCTCAAAAAGTGGTGTATCAGGATCTGGTCTGTGATGATAGAATATATCAACATATTCAAGTCCCATTCTCTTAAGACTCTGGTCAAGGCTTGCAATAAGATATTTTCTTGAACCAAAGTTACCATAAGGTCCCGGCCACATATCAAAACCTGCTTTTGTTGATATAACAAGTTCATCTCTGTAACTTCCAAGATCCTTTTTTAGAATTTTTCCGAAATTCTCTTCTGCAGAACCATATACTGGTCCATAATTATTAGCAAGATCAAAATGTGTTATACCATTATCAAAAGCAGTCTTACACATCTGTCTCATATTCTCAAAGTTATCAACACTGCCAAAATTATGCCACAAACCAAGTGATACCTTTGGCAGGAAAAGTCCACTCGCCCCACATCTGTTATATTCCATTCTCTCATATCGATTCTCGTTAGCACTATACATATTAACATCCTCCCTGTAATATTATTTTTTAATTGTAATTGATTGCAATATGTCTATACATGCAACCATCTATAAAATACTATTATATTCTATCTGTTTATACCTGATAATAAAATACCTAATCACGATATATTTTTGTATAATAGCTACCTGTTTTTTACATTTCAGTTTTATATTTTACTTTTTTGTTTTATATTTTACATTTCTGCTTTATACTTTACATTTCTACATCTCAAAGTTATACTGATTATAGTAATCAATATATCCTGTTCAAATCTCAAACAGATACATACACAATTATTAAAAAGATATTATTAAACCACTTAATCATAGCAAATAAAGGAGGTATTACAACAGAATGTTTTTATGCTACAAACCATCACACATGCTCTATATAAGCCTTGTTGATAAGACTGATATGTCATTATCTGATGAACTTAGTTTTAAAACGACATCTAATGACTATATTATGTATTTCATAACGCATGGTGAGCTTGATTTATACGAAAACGATTTTAAGTTCCATCTATGCAAGGGGTACGTTCTTTTTCTCCTGCCAGATCATAATTACAAAATAAATGCTTTAACAGACTGTACTTTTTTTCGTATATATATGCCGGTTAATAATTTTACTGAATTCGATTGCAAGAGAATATGTGACGTCCAACAGATGATTATTGATAATCAGAACCTGTCACATAGCCTAAGCCCATTGAATCATGAGCTGTATGACAAGGCAAGACTTCTTATTCCTCGTGACATATATATACAGGATATTGCAACAGTAAGAACTATTGAACTTAATCTATCTGATGCATATAGCAATTCTATTGAAAAATATGAATATTATAAGACAATATGCTCATGTGATGTAATAAAAGTTCTGACACTTATATCCTCATATTATAGCAAGCTTGCACTTAATCAACAGACTTATGATACAAAAATATCAAGAAACGCTACAAAAGTCGATAGTATCCTCACTATTATTCATAAAGAATACATGAATAAACTTACAGGCAGTTATATTGCTTCTAAAATCGGTATGAACTTTGACTACCTTAATCGTATCTTTAAAGCACAGACTGATATGACAATCTTCACTTATCTTAATACAGTTAGAATTAACGAAGCTAAGATCCTACTTATAAATGGAACTTCAAAACTCAATGAGATTGCACTAAAAACAGGCTTTTGTGATGAATATCACTTTAATCGAGCTTTTAAAAAAGCTACAGGAATCTCACCTGGCCGATGGACTTCTAATTCATAATCGTCTAAATATGCCAGACAATTATATTTTTATGCATTATTACAACATAAATTCATTTAATAATGCATATTATGCTTTTTTGTTGTTTTTATTCATTTTCTTAAGTACTTATACATTTTTATATTGCTAAATTAATATTCATACCTTATAATGAATAAAGTTGTGACTCCGATAATGAAGAATTATGCTTTCTAAAAGTAACTATCTCTCATTATCCAAAAATTCTAAATTCATAAAAGGAGAGAAGATTAGATTGAAAAGAACTATTAAAAAGCTGCTCTTATTGCTTACTATATTCTCACTATTAATATGTGGATGCAATGGAAAAAGCAATTCAGACAGCAAAAACAAAAAGACCTTACGAGTTGGTACTAATGCTGAATTCGCACCATTCGAATATATCAATGATGATGGCGAATGTGATGGATTTGATATTGGACTTATTAAGGCAATTCTTAGTGAAGCCGGTTATGATTGCGAAGTTGTTAATATGGAATTCAAATCATTAATAGGTTCACTTACTACAGGTGGAATAGACGTTACAATTGCAGGTATGACTATCACTGATGAGAGAAAACAGTCAGTTGATTTCTCTACTCCATACTATACTGCAACACAGTGTATAATAGTTCCAATCGGAAGTGATATCACAAGTCTTGATGATCTTAATGGTAAAAAAGTCGCTGTTCAGGAAGGAACAACAGGTGACCTTATCGTTACACCAAGTGATACCAACGAGATTATTACAGATAAAAATACAGTAGTAAAACAATTCAAAAAAGCTTCTGATGCTACTGTCGAACTTCTAAATGGCGGTGTTGACGCTGTAGTAATCGACTCAAGCCCAGCTAAAAAGATTGTTGCTGCTAATGAATCAAAACTTACATGTTTTAATGATACTTCTGAAGAAGAATATGCAATTGCTGTAGCAAAAGGTAATAGCGAACTTCTTGATGCTATTAACAAAGGTCTTGAAACAGTTAAAGAAAATGGAACTTATGATGAACTTGTTGATAAATATATTAATAATGAATCTACTACAAAGACTTATGAAAAAACAGGTAATGTATTCGTTGATTTTATTAATAAATGTAAATTCGTATTCGTCGACACTAATGGATATATAAGACTTTTAAATGGTCTTTGGGTAACATTATATATATCATTCCTCGCAGTTATTCTTGGTGTTATTCTTGGATTCATAGTTGCATTTATGAGACTTAGCAAAGATAGACATGGAAAGAATACTGTTGCATCAGTAATTGCTGGTATCTATATTGATATAATTCGTGGTACTCCTGCAGTTGTTCAGCTTCTTATTATGTATATGGTTATATTCCAAAGCAAACTCGGAACTGTTGCTGCTGTCGTAACTTTTGGCATTAACAGTGGTGCTTATGTTTCTGAGATTATAAGAGCCGGTATCACAGCTGTTGATAAAGGACAGATGGAAGGTGGACGTTCACTTGGATTCTCATATTTTGAGACAATGAAGTACATTATTATTCCACAGGCTATTAAGAATATTCTTCCTGCTCTTGGCAATGAATTCATTACTCTTATAAAAGAAACTGCAATTGTAGGTTATGTTGCAATAGCAGATCTTACAAAGGCTTCTGATTTCATTATATCAAGAACATATGAGACATTCCTGCCTCTTTTAGCAATAGCTATTATATATTACCTAATCGTAAAGATACTTACAAAGTGTCTTGCCATATTTGAAAGGAGATTAAGAAGAAGTGATATACGTTAATAATCTTCATAAATACTTTAACAAATTAGAAGTATTAAAAGGAATAGATGAACATATAGAAAAAGGAGAATGTGTCGTAATTATCGGACCTTCAGGCTCTGGTAAAAGTACATTTCTCAGATGTCTTAACAGACTTGACGAGCCTACCAAAGGAGACATCACCATTGATGGCATTAATATCTGTGATCCTAAGACAGATATTAATGCATTAAGAAGAAAAGTAAGTATGGTATTTCAGCACTTTAATCTGTTTCCACATCTTACAATACTTGAGAATATAACACTTGCACCAGTTAAGCATAAGCTCATGACTAAAGAGGAAGCCGACAAGCTTGCAATGTCTCTTTTAAAACGTGTTGGTGTTGACAGCAAAGCTAATTCTTATCCTGCACAGCTCTCAGGTGGTCAAAAACAGCGTGTTGCTATCGCACGTTCACTAGCACTATCACCTGAAGTAATTCTCTTTGATGAACCTACATCAGCTCTTGATCCTGAGATGGTAAAAGAAGTTCTTGATGTTATGAAGCAGCTTGCTCATGAAGGTCTTACAATGGTCGTTGTAACACATGAGATGGGTTTTGCAAAAGAAGTTGCTGATAGAGTAATCTTCATGGACGGTGGAGTAATCGTCGAAGAAGGTACTCCAGAAGATATATTTGAACATCCTAAGAATGAGAGAACGATTAACTTCCTTGGAAAAGTATTATAATATATTAGATTGAAATATGTAAAACACTAAATTGTATACCAAACGATTTAATTATAGATGTTGACGAGGATGATAAACATGGAGAAAGCGATAATGAATAATATCATTATCGCTTTCTTATATATCTTACTTGCTGTTATGTTATCTCTGCTAAACCAAAGCAATGCATCATCAACACCGTTTTATAACAATAATACCACCGTCGTTTGCAATAACAAAATATTTTCCATCATAGCTAAAACCACAAGTGTATGCTCTATAATTTTCATAAATTTTTATCTCTCTGTTATTATTAAGAATGAAAGTTATAGTCATAATATGCTCATCGTTTTCTTGAATAAAAACCCTTTCGCCATTATTAGTTATCTTAGGTAATGTTCCACCATATTCTCCTGATATTAAAATATTCTCATTTGGTAATTGGTCGCAAATTGCAATAAGCTCATCTTCATCATAATCAATGGAACAATTTTCTAATTCTCCACTATTACAATCTAATATAGTAGTTTTTTGAGAAGAAATAATAATCATTTTGTTTGGTCTTTCTTTTGAGAATCCCAACCATTCAAATCCTCCGACTGAAAAACTTGTCACAAATTTCCAACCTTCAATATTCTGACAAGCCTTAAGACTTTCATCAAATTTCATTCCCATAAAAAAGTATCTCCTTATCTTTACAGCTTTGAATTTTATTTTTTAATCTACAATTCCAAGATATCGTCCTATCATTAAGAATTCTTCCATTCTCACGCAATAGCCTTTTTTACCATTCTTAAGTTCACTAAGACATTCCTCATAATCAATCCATTTAACTGATTCAACTTCAGATGCCTGTAATACAAGCTTACTCTCATCTACCATTTTGTCATATATGTATACCATACTCACTTCATTATCTATGAAGTCTTTACCATAGAATACTGACTTACACTTAATTCTTGATAGACCTACCCTCTTAAGTTCTGTAACTTTGGCTTCAATTCCGAGTTCTTCTTGTAATTCTCTTATCGCAGATTCATCATAGCTATATCCAGCCTTAATATGTCCTGCTGATGAGATATCATAATTGCCAGGATACGAGTCTTTATCTTTACTTCTCTTTTGTAATAGCACTTTGTATTTACCATTATCTGTTTTATTCACAATCCATATATGTGCTGTTCTGTGCAGATCACCATAAGCATGAACAAGTGAACGTTCTCTTATCTTACCTGTTGGTTCTCCACTTTCATCAACAATATCAAACAACTCCATCTCATCGCTGCCAAGAACTGCTTTTTTTAATATATCACCTTCATATACAAGTTTTAATGTGAATACATCCTCTCTTTCTCCAAGAAGTTTAAAAAAGATTCTATCACCTTCCCAAAGGTTAAGTTCTTTTATTCTACTCTTCTTATACCACTCAAGTATACCTTCATCGCACCAGGTATTCATTGTACCCTCGAATCTATCTGCAGTATAGAGAAACATATATTCTGCATCCTGTTCATCTGATACAAAAGTGATTATACCTCTAAGTCTATATGACGTAAGTATAAGACCAGTTTCTTCATAGACTTCTCTTAGTACACACTCATCAGGTGATTCACCTTTTTCAAAATGTCCACCAACGCCAAGCCACTTATCTCTATTAATATCATTCTCTCTTGCTACACGATGAAGCATAAGATAACTGTCATCATTCTCTATATAGCATAATGTTGTAAATGACAATTTTTCATTCATTATTATATCATCCTTTTCACTTATTTTTGTCATATTGATAATTCTAATCTTGAAGTCATAATCAAAATCCAACTTTCAAATGCTACTTAACATACATATCAAGTTAAAACTTGATACATTTTTTAATTAATCGAATTCTATTTAATCTTTTTTAATATTATATATATCACAACACCAGATATACAGAATGTTAAAAAACCTATAAGATATCTTTGTCTTTCTACATATTTTGCTGTAATACTCTCTCTCCAGTCTGTTGCAGCATCAACATACCATTTTACATTGTCGCTTCCAACTTCATCATAATATTCCATCATAGAATTATACTTTTTATCTGTAATACTGCCAATTGGAAGTCTTACTTTACCACTCTTAGGAAGAGTAATCGTATCATCATCAAGAAGTACAAATATACTCTCTCCACTATCAGTTTTTACAATATAGAACTGTCCTGCTCCGCCATCATCAAGATTACGAAACATTTTAAGTCCTTTTGATTTGCTAAGTTTCATATCGTTAAATGTAACATACAGACCGGTAGCTTTAATATCTTTTGCATCTGCTTCAATTACAAATGTCTTAAGCTCTTTCATCTCGCTGCGGGTTGAAGCAGTTGGATAATCTTCTGTTCCAGGATATCCATTATAATGTGCATATTCATCATAACTACAAAGTCTCTCCTTAGCATACCACGACTTCTGATAATCAGGCATAAATCCTGCTATTACTGCGATAAATGCACTGATAACAACCGCCAGATACATCTTATCTGACATTTTTGACATTACTGATTGTCTCATTTTTTAATCTCTCCTCATCTTTGGTTATAATATTGCGCAATTATAAAAGCTCTCTTATCAAAGCTCAAATCATATCATTACATAATTTTAACTAATGCATTCAACCTTTTATATCTGCCAATATTATATATTTTTATACTCCATTTTCAATATTAGCATAGTTTATTACACATGCCAACATATACTTTTGAAAAAAATATATACTTTGAGAAACAATATATACTTTGAAAAGCAACATATACTTTGAGAAACAATATATACTTTGAGAAACAATATATACTTTGAAAACAATATATACTTTGAAAACAATATATACTTTTTAAAAATAACATATGCTTAGAGTAAAAAACAACACCTTCGCAAATTCCTGTCAAAAGCTAAAAATCAACTTTCTGATATTAATTTGCTCAGGTGTTATTATATTATCTTAATTCATCATAATTTATTATCTAATCTTAAATATCAATATCTATCATAATTTAATTATTCTAAGTTTTAATTATTCTAAGTTTTAATTATTCTAAATTTTAATTATTCTAAATCTGAATTAAGGCTCATCATCACTTAATCATTCTAATATATATCATATTTTAACTAATCTGCTACATTTTAATTATCTGGGTATATCTCCATCATCTAGTGATATATGATATATAACATAAAATAAATTATCAATCAATTTAAGATACTATTATATTCTCAGTAACACTTCCAACGTTACCATAAAAATCCAAACAGCTATATGTTATGCTATATTCTCTCTCTGATATCTGGTTTATCGCAATCTGTATACCCGATGAATCTAATTCATTCGCTTCGATTACATCAACTACTCTGCTTCTTGCATAGGCTTCATCAATCACTATATCTGCAGATACATTCTTATCTTCTTTTAATATAATCTGTGGTGCAATTCTATCTGTAAACACATTATTAGTATACTCTGTAACATTACCTGATGCATCTCGAATTATATATTTTATAACATTATCGCCCTCATGTAATGGTTCATATGACACATTTACCTCTGACAGACTCATTGCTATTCCTGCATCTGACACTGCCATTCCTTCTCTGAAAAAATCATCATTGACATTAGTCTTTGCTGTAATTACATGATTAACCGGATATGCTGTAATTGCCGGTGCTACTGTATCTACTACTGTTACTTTTATTGTATATGATATTCCTGTTCCTGTTTCATCAGATGATGAATATGTAACATCATAAGTTCCTGTAGTATATACATCTACATCACCAAATACCTGTACTCTGTCTGTAACATCATTACCAGAACCGTCATAAGCTATTATACCGCTTTTTCTATCGAATGATATATCTCCTCGCTCAACAAGTCGGTCTGATACACCTTCAATCGATACAACTGAATGATGCCAAGGATTATTCTCATCCGGATCTGTAGGATCCCATCCACATCCTGCATTAATCTTAATAGATGATGGTTTGCCAAGTGGCCCCGGATTCTCTGCATCATCATATATCTCAACTATTGTACCTCTGTCACAATTATCATATATCCACTTTGCATCTGTTACACTTAATCGTATACATCCAAGAGATGCTGCTATACCAAGTTTATTATATTCTTCTGTCTCTAGATCATTCTTATTAGCACTATAATATGGTACTGAATGAAATAATATCGGACCACTTATTCTAACTGCATACTGTCCATATACTCCGCCAACAAGTTTACGCCATACATAATAGTCGCTTGTTGAGAATACACCAGATGGTGTATCACGCCCTGTTGAACATACCATAGCTTTAAGTGGCACTGTATAATCATCATTACTATCACGACCATATACAGTAACACAATTAGCTGCCCTGTTAACACGAATAAAATATGCATAATCTTTTTTCTTCTGATTAATCTGTTGGATTGTCTCTACGTATGACGTATTCTCTGCTAAAGACTCTTCTCCTACTGATGCCGTCTCTTCATTAGTATCTGTTACTTCCTGTTTAGATTGTGGCATTTCTGCCGACTCTGATTTTTTTTCATCCTTATACCTGTCTTTTGAAGTTCCCTCATTCTTCTCAACAAGTGCCACCTGTGTTGTAGCTTCAGCCGACGTATCAGAAGCTTTTCCTCTAACAAGATTTCTCACTCCAAAGCAAGTAATAACTGCAACTAATGCAAGACCTACAGACACTCCTGCGATTAGATACTTTTTCTTCTCTCCCATAACCCTATCCATACCTTTCCACTATTTTTAGTTCAAACACACTTTCTTGTATTATCGGGCTAAAATCATAGTAACTTAACCATGAATCTTATAAAAAGTATTATTTAGATACATAATATCTCCGAAATATTTATATAATAAAAATTTTCATTTTGATATTGATATTTCCACATAAGATTGTTATAAATATATAGTATTTAATATTAATAATATCATTTCAAATACGTATAGAAACAATATATTATTTATGACAGATTATATATTATTTCATACTAAGGAGGAGTATAATGGGATTACCAAAAAATAATATAAAACCACCAGAGCAAGTTACTAAAAGTGAATTTGATGAGTGGAATCAGATAACTTTTAAAGCTTTTTATAAAATATGGATATTAGTATTAGCTGTAGAACTTCTATTATTTGTCTTCTATAAGCCAAATTCTGAATGTGGCAGAATCCGCTACTTTTGGTTATTTATAGTAAAACCAAGTGGCATGCAAGGTATAGCTATGCTTATTGTTATAGGTTTAAGCAAGATAAAAAGAAAAATATATTACAAACGAACTATGTTCCTTAGTACAATTATTTTAATCAGTATATTTGCTGCATCTGCTATCTGGATACATACAAGTGTTGAACTTATGTCCATGCTTTTAATGTTGCCACTTATCATTACAACGCTTTATAAGGATAAGTTTCTTACTTGGGTACAGTTATTGATATGTGTTTCTGTATATGCGTTAAAGGAATTATATTTTTACCCACATACACCATATTTTCCGCCGCTCAACAATTTTATTAATATATCTATCTTCTGTGGCAGTATACTTGTAGAATTGTTTCTTATACAGCATGTACAGGATTATGTAAAAATCATGGAAAAAAGAGCTGATGTAGATTCTATGACAGGATTATATAATCACAAAATGTTCTATAAACAGCTTTATCAGGAATATATGACTTACCAAAAAAATGGAACTCCTTTTTCATTAATAGTTATTGATATAGATCATTTTAAGAATATTAATGATACTTATGGTCATGCGTTTGGTGACGAAGTTATCTGCAGAATTGCCAAACTTATAAAAAGCCTTACTATACCATGCCATTGTTCAAGATATGGTGGAGAAGAATTCTCTATTATCATTCCTGATACCAGACTTGACAGTGCAGTAGAGATTGCGGAATATATCAGGACACAATTTGCCAATGAATCTTTTGATACTAATGACGGTATTAAAAGATTTAGTATCAGTGTCGGAGTATCGGAGACTAATGAAGACTGTAACGATAGTAAAGACATCTTCCTAAAAGCAGATGAACAACTCTACAAAGCAAAACAAAATGGTCGAAACAAAGTTTGCAGTTAGAGAAGTCTCTTTAACTAAATTTAAATATTCTAATAATGCACAATCGCACCAATATTGATAATATGCAAAAACAGACTGAGAATTATTTACATTCTAAATTCTCAGTCTGTTTTTTATAATCTAATATTCAAACAATTACAACAACTGTATACCTTTTGCAGTTGCTTCTTTTACAACTTCTTCAGGCCAAATTGAACACTGAACTTCTCCAATATGTGCTTTTCTTAAGAAAAACATACATATTCTTGACTGTCCAATTCCACCACCGATTGTATATGGAAGTTTTCCATCTATTACTGCTTTCTGGAATGGAAGTTTTGCTCTTTCTTCACATCCTGCTTTCTTTAACTGACTTAAAAGTGCTTTCTTATCAACTCGAATACCCATTGATGATAATTCAAGTGCAATATCAAGCACTGGATAGTATACAAGAATATCTGCATTAAGTTCCCAATCATCATAATCTGGTGCTCTTCCATCATGTTTCTCACCTGATTCAAGAACATCTCCAATCTTCATAATGCATACTGCACCTTTTGCTTTTGCTATGTAATACTCTCTTTCCTTAGGTGTAAAATCAGGAAACATATTTTCAAGTTCCTGAGTTGTTATGAAGAATATATCATGTGGCAGAATCTCTTCAATATAATCATACTGAATTGACATATATTTTTCTGTCTTACGAAGTACTTTATATACAGTTTTTACTGTTTCTTTAAGATATTCTTCTGTTCTTTGCTCTTTAGTTATAATCTTCTCCCAGTCCCACTGATCAACGAAGATTGAATGTATATTATCTGTATCTTCATCTCGTCTGATTGCATTCATATCAGTATAGAGTCCTTCCCCAACAGAAAAACCATACTTATTAAGAGCATATCTCTTCCACTTTGCAAGTGAATGTACTACTTCTGCTTCTTTGTCACCTAATTCCTTAATTCCAAAAGAAACCGGTCTCTCAACACCATTAAGATTATCATTAAGACCTGATAAAGGATCTACAAATATAGGTGCTGTTACTCGTGATAAATTTAATCTTTCAGCTAACAGATTCTGAAAAAAATCTTTTACTGTCTTGATACCAATCTGTGTATCATGCAAATTAAGCTCTGAATGATATCCTTGTGGAATAATCAATCGTTCCATTTTAATACGCCTCTCTATCATTAATTTTTAAAACTGTGAATTGGAGCTGGTATTCTACCGCCTCTGTTAACAAAAACAGAACAGTCAAAATTATTAACAGGCATAATTGGTGCATAACCTAATAAACCGCCAAAATGTGCCACTTCACCAACAGTTTTTCCAATTACAGGTATAATTCTTACTGCTGTAGTCTTCTGATTAACCATACCAATTGCTGATTCATCAGCAATAATTCCTGATATAGTCTCTGGCTTTGTATCGCCAGGAATAGCTATCATATCAAGACCAACTGAACATACACATGTCATAGCTTCAAGCTTTTCAATTGTAAGTGCACCGGCGTTAACTGCATCTATCATTCCCTGATCTTCACTTACCGGAATAAATGCACCACTTAATCCACCTACATATGATGATGCCATTACACCACCTTTTTTTACCTGATCGTTTAACATTGCAAGTGCTGCTGTTGTTCCAGGTGCTCCAACTCTTTCAAGTCCCATCTCTTCAAGAATCTCAGCAATACTGTCACCCACTGCTGGTGTTGGTGCAAGAGAAAGATCTATTATACCGAATGGAATACCCATTCTCTTAGATGCTTCCTGTGCTACAAGCTGTCCAACTCTTGTAATCTTGAATGCAGTCTTTTTAATTGTCTCACATAGTACTTCAAAATTAGCATTTTTCACCTGTGATAATGCATATTTTACCACACCTGGACCACTTACGCCAACATTAATAATTGAATCTGCTTCAGATACTCCATGAAATGCACCTGCCATAAATGGGTTATCATCTGGTGCATTACATAAAACAACAAGTTTTGCACATCCAAGTGAATCATCTTCTTTAGTATATTCAGCTGTCTCTTTAACTATATCTCCAAGAAGTCTTACTGCATCCATGTTAATACCGGTTTTAGTTGAACCAACGTTAACAGAACTACATATTCTCTCTGTTGATGCAAGTGCTTCTGGAATTGATCTTATAAGGTTCTCTTCATAAGGTGTCATTCCTTTTGATACAATTGCTGAATAACCACCGATAAAGTTAACTCCAACTTCTTTTGCAGCTCTGTCAAGAGTCTTTGCAATTGTAACAAAATCCTGTGGTGTCTTACATGCAGACTGACCAACAAGTGCGATAGGTGTTACTGAGATTCTCTTATTAACAACTGGAATTCCAAATTCTCTGCTTATGTCATTACCTGTTTTTACAAGATCTTTTGCTATTCTTACAATCTTCTCATATACTTTTCTATTAAGTTCATCAAGATTAGAATCTGCACAGTCAAGTAAGTTAATACCAACTGTAATTGTTCTTACATCAAGATTCTCCTGCTCAACCATTTTATTAGTCTCATTGACTTCAAACATATTAATCATAATGTTATTCTCCTCTTTGCCAAACTGATTATATTCTATGCATTTTACTAAAAATCTCTTCTCTTTGACATTTTATATTAACGCCAATATCTTCACCAAGTTTTGCAAGTTCTGATGCTAATTCATCAAATGCCTTATTAGCATTGTTAGTATCAACAATCATCATCATGTTAAAATACTCTGATACGATTGTCTGTGAGATATCAAGGATATTAACATTACTTTCTGCAAGATATGTACAAACCTTTGCTATAATTCCTACTGTGTCTTTTCCAACTACTGTAATAATTGTTTTCTTCATTTAATAATATTCCTCCACCAGATTAAATAATCACCAGTTCAGTTACTCTGTCTCTTTTAGCTACTTTTATATTAAAATCTTCAGCTTTATAAGGAGTATCTCCCTGATTAACAGCTAAACATACTGTTTCATACGCAAGTTCTTCATAATTGTTCTCACGACTTAGATGTCCAAGAAGAATATCTTTGAGATTCTTATTAAGTATTCTATTAAGAAGACTTCCTGACATCTCATTACTAAGATGTCCATATTCTCCAGATATTCTCTGTTTTAGATAATACGGATAACTTCCTACCTGCAACATATTGAGATCATGATTAGCTTCAAGAAGAATTGCATTAAGACCTTTTAAACTGCTAACTGTATAATCATCATAAGTTCCCATATCTGTCGCAACTGCAACTGCTTTGTCTTCTCTCTCAATTCTATATGCAAGAGGTTCTGCAGCATCGTGTGATATTGTAAATGGCTTAACTACAAGGTCCCCTATCGATATCAGCTCATCTGCTGATACTATATTGAAGATACCTTCAGGTATCTTCCCAAGACTCTTAGTAGCCATTATACCCTGTGCTGTTCCTGCTGATGTATATACAGGAATCACTCTTGTCCTCTCTAATACGCCTAATGATTGAATATGATCTATATGCTCATGTGTTATAAAAATAGCATCAATATCATCAAGCGTCAAAGAAAGTGTATTCAGACCTTCAACAATTCTCTTACGACTTATTCCTGCATCAATCAGTATATGCGTTGATGTCGAACCAATATAGATACAATTACCACTGCTTCCACTTGCTATACTTAATAACTTCATTCTAATCTTCCATTCTACTAATATTACATTTATTTGATAGTGCGATATACTAATGTTATCATTTATCCGCTTTACTAAACTAAAAAGCATTATAGCATATTTAAGAATGTGATACAACCTTCATTTTTATTACTATTTATTATGTATTCTTATCACTTGTGATTAGCAGACCGCATTTCATCATTCAATATATATCGTACTATATTTATAGCATCATTTTATACAACTTCTATTTTGCCTTTTCCACCCTGTTTTGCCATATACATTGCTTCATCTGCTATTTTAATAAGTTCTTCACTATTCTTCGATTTTTCTGAAAATTCAGCAATTCCTATGCTTACATCAAATTTGATATCGGCTTCAGATATCGTAACACTTGTCTCTTTTATCTCATTATGCATCTGTCGTATGCAATTTATCACATCACTTTTATCAAGTCCTGACAAGATTATTACGAATTCTTCGCCTCCATATCTCGCACATATTCCACCTCTGCTCCTTGCTGCATTGCTTCCTATCTCTGAACACCTGCATATTACTTTATCACCTGTTGAATGTCCATATGTATCATTAATCTTCTTAAAATTATCAATATCATATAATATTACAAACAACTCTCTATTTTCACTTTTCGCACGATCTATTTCTTTTTCAAGATATTTTTGCAGATATCTCCTATTATATAATCCTGACAATTCATCTTTATTAGACACATCTGCTATCTTATAAAAAAGTCTGGCATTCTTCATTGCTGTATTTATTATCTCCTTAAGTGCTTCAAGTATATATATGCTGTCTTTGAATGCATTCTCTTTCTTAGATGCCATGACAATATATCCTATAATAACTCCCTGATCTGTTATCTTCTGAACCATAACTGATGATACATATTCTCTTGCTGTATAGAAGAATCCTAACTCATCAATCCGATGTTCAATATAGGTTGTCTCATTGTTTCTAAATTTTCTTTCAAAGCTTCCATCTTCAAAAGAATGATAAATCCATAATGCAAATTCATTGCCTATTTTTCTTCTTGTCTCATATTTTTTGGCAATATCAATATTCTTGTCTCTTAATATCATCGTACAATAATCTATATCAAATTCACTGACAATACTATCTGTATATAGATCCATAAGTTCATTAATATCTATCGCATTGCCTATCTTCCGACTTATTCGCACTTGAAGATTAAGATTGTTAAGTTCTTTATTATGACTTTCAATCAGATCAATTACGACTTTTGATATATGATATATGAACATAGCAAACATAACAACAAGAAATGCTATATCTAACTGTCTTCTTGGCTTTACCTGTCCATCTCTATATGCAATAGCCACTGCAATAATAGTCGGAGCAACACATATAGCAACCGTAATTATTCTCTTTATCATTGATTTTAATTCAAATATCGCACAGAATTCTATCGTTGTTATCAGATAGATTGATATATAAAAGGCAATCTGAAAAAAATTCATTCTTCCAGAATATAGAAGCATTAATGACAATAGGAATTCTACTGTTCTTATCGCTGCCGGAATAAAAAAATTATCATAATATCTTTTTTTGGCAAGCTGAATATCTACTATAATTAATAGTATAAAAGGCAATGCAACATAGATTACATTATGCTTTATAGTATTAAAAATGTATACACCGCAGAACATGTATATTGTATATATAAATAAAAAATATTTATGTGTCTGTGTGAGTTTTTTCTGCAATTCTAATCTTTCTGTCATTAATATTCATCACCATTCTCTTCTGTCATACTTTCATAAGTAACTGTAAAGTTCTCATAAACAGTTGTATATTCGCTAGCTTCTTCATTATTAACCCTTACTGTGTTCATCTTTGGATTTAAATCTGCATACTCTATAAGCTGTTTTAACGAATATGATTTTAAGAATTCTATCTTATCATTATTCTGTATACTATAATATTCAGACTTCAATTCGCCATTAACAGCCACAAGTTTCGGACATGGAACTTCCTTTCCATTAATAATTATATTAATTGTTCCTTTTATCTCAGGAAGTTTTGCAAGTGTAAGTTCCGCATCTTTGCCACTTGTTGATTCTTTTATTACAATCTTGTCATTAGCAGATACTTCCGAATTAATATCAGCCGGCTTTCCATTAAGTGTAATTATACACGAATCGCCTATCTCTCCACGAAGCATTCTCTTTTGACCATCTACATAATATACAAGTTCTTTTCCTCTCTTTGGAAAAAGTGAACTATTAGGGAAACCTGCCATAAGTGCAACGCTTACTACATTCAGCCTGTTATTATTGTACATCTTGATTCTCTTTCCATTAAAGTTAACAAAGATAAAATTATTTGTCTGCAGATAATAACTGATACAAATTCCAATCGGTGTCACAATAAGTGAGTCTTTAGTTATCGTAATATCATCTCTGAATCTCACATCATGAAGTACTTCTTCACCTCTTACAGCAACTCTCTCTTTACTAATTGATAGATATTCTGCAAGAGAATCTGTAAATCCATGTATTCTTCCACCGCCGCCGACAACAAATACTGCACTCACACTATTTCCGCCATTAAGTTCAATTATCTTGTCAGCGATCTCTTTTGTTATTTTTTTGACTATCGGTTCTGTCAGCTTCTCTATATCTGCTTTTGTAACCTTTTGTTTTATTCCCATTATATCTTTAAATTGGATTACTTTCTTTTTTGATGCTTCAATCTTAATTCTGTCTGCGGTTGCAAAATCAACAAGATACTCTTTTGATATTATCTCTGTAAGTTCATCACCAGCCTGTGGTATCATTCCATAAGCTACTATGCTTCCATCTCTTGTAATTGATATATCTGATGTTCCTGCTCCCACATCAACCATTGCTATATTGAGCATTCTAAAATTCTCAGGTATCGCAACATTAATCGCTGCTATTGGCTCGAGTGTAAGATTAAGAACCTTAAGACCTGCTATTTCAACTGCAGAATATAATCCATCAACAACATCCTCTGGTAAAAATGTTGCTAACATATCAACACCCATTTTTTTTCCTTTATGCTCTGTGATATTAATAAGTTCATTATCATCAAGATAATACTTAACAGGTGAATATCCGACACAGAAAAAATGCTCTCTTGTCTTAGATGAATTAACCATATTATGTGCTTTTTCAACTGCAAGCATATCAAGAGTATATACATCTTCTCCTGATACTCTTGCTTCTCTTTGAAGTGATGATTCGACATGTACTGTAACAGTTCTAAGTACACGTCCTGCTGCTGCTATACATACATCTGTAAGTTCTATTCCTGCTTTTTTCTCCAACTCTTCTTTGAGACTTCTTATGCTATTACCAACAGTCTCAATATCATGTATCTGACCATCAAGCATAGCTCTTGTCTCATGCTCTTTGACAGCCATCGCAATTACATTAAAAGTCTTATCTGTAAGGTAACCTACCGTTCCTACAAGACTCCTGGTTCCTATATCAAGTCCAAATACATAATTGTTTTTATTCTCGTCCATACAATAATCCCCCCAATATTAAACACTATTTATGTAATTGCAAAGCTGTAATTATAGTCAGAGAACATTGTTCTATGCTGAATTACAAGCCTGCAATTACTTATTAGCAATATTATAATCAGAATATCACATTTAGGACTAAAGTACTAGTATTTTCTTCAATTTTTCGAAAGTTTCTTCCATTTTGCCACTGTTATCAACTTTATAGTCACACATTTTAGTAAAGACATCTTCAGAAAGCTGATTTTTCATAACTTCATTAATCTTCTCATCTGTCATACCTCGTGATTGTCTAAGTCTCTCTCTTCTTACATTCTCATTAGCATATATATATATAAACTTATCACATATATCACGATATCCCGCTTCTATAAGCAATGCTGCTTCTATAATAAAAAAATCTATATTATCTTTCTGTGCCTGTTCTTTTCTTCTTATAATCTCATGTTTGACTGCCGGATGAACAAAAGAATTAAGTTTTTCAAGCTTTTCTTTATTATTGAATACGATTGAAGCTAATTTTTTGCGGTCAATATTCCTATCTGTATCAAGAATATCTTCTGTAAAATAGTCAACAATCTTATTATATGCTTCTCCACCTTTTTCCATAACTTCATGGCCTACTCTGTCAGCTTCAACAATTCTGGCATTATAATTATTCTCTATCATGGCAAGTATAGCTGACTTGCCACAGCCTATTCCACCTGTTATTCCTATAGTCTTCATCTCTACACTTCCTGTATTATCATGTTATTCTCGCATATCATTTTATATCAAGCCAGGCTATGCTCTTTATGATATTTCTTTATGATATTTCTATTTTGCATCAAGCCAGGCTATGCTCTTTATAATATCTCTTTATGATATTTCTATTTTGCATCAAACCAGGCTATGCTCTTTATAATATCTCTTTATAATATCTCTATTTGGCATCAAACCAGCTATTTCCTTCGTGCATATCTATCTGTAATGCAACTTTAAGCTTCACTGCATTTACCATCTCTTCTTCCATTATCTGTTTTACTCTTACAATCTCATTATCTAAAGCTTCTATCAGAAGCTCATCATGAATCTGTAATAGAAGTCTTGACTTTAATTTTTCTCTCTTTAGTCTCTTATATACATTAATCATAGCAATCTTGATTATATCAGCCGCTGTTCCCTGAATTGGTGAATTCATTGCTATTCTCTTACCAAACTCTCTTGTCATAAAATTACCTGACTTTAGTTCCGGAACCGGACGTCTTCTATTAAACAGAGTAACTACATATCCATTTTCTTTTGCATGTTCTACAGTTTCATCCATGAACTCTTTTACTCTTCCATAATTTTCAAAATATGATTTTATATATTCTGCAGCCTCTTTCTTTGATATACTCAGATCTTCACTAAGTCCAAACGAGCTTATTCCATATACAATACCAAAATTAACTGCCTTTGCATTACTTCTAAGTCGTGGTGTAACTTCGTCAAGTGGCACTTTAAATACTTGTGATGCTGTAATCTTATGAATATCTTCATCGCTATTATATGCTTCAATAAGATGTCTGTCATCTGACATATGTGCAAGCACTCTAAGTTCAATCTGTGAATAATCTGCATCTATGAATCTGTATCCTTCTTCCGGAACGAATACTTTTCTTATCTCACGTCCAAGTTCCATTCTAATCGGAATATTCTGAAGATTAGGATCTGTGCTGCTGATTCTTCCGGTTGCTGTTATTGTCTGATTAAACTTGCCATGTATTCTTCCATCATCACAGATATAATTCTCAAGACCATCTGCATAAGTTGATTTTAATTTTACAAGCTGTCTATATTCAAGTATCTGAGGTACTATCTCATGTTCATTCTTAATCTTTTCAAGAACATCTGCTGATGTTGAATATCCTGTTTTAGTCTTCTTACCATTAGGAAGCCCCATCTTCACAAATAAAACTTCGCCAAGCTGCTTAGGTGAATTGATATTAAAATCATCATCTGCAAGTCTATGAATTGACTGTTCAAGTTCTTCTATTCTAACTTGTAATTTATCTCCATATTCCTTTAATTCTTCTTTATTAACACGAATTCCATTCTTTTGCATCTCATAAAGAACATACACAAGCGGCATCTCTATATCAGTATACAGTTTCCACATATCATCTGCTTTTATCTGTTCATTAATCTTTGCCGCATATGTGAATATAGCATATGTCTTAGTTGTTACATATTTAACAAATGCATTGTGATCTTTTTCATAAGCAGCCTGTGGTGTCATCTTTGCGAGAATATCTGTTCTTGAGCTTATACCTCTCTTAGGATTATATTCACTATATAATGAATCATATTCATAAGAATCTCTGTTAGGATTAAGTATATAACTTCCAATCTCTGTATCATATAATTCTTTTTTGCTTTCTAATTCATAGGTATTATCAAGAAGATGTAACTGTTCTTTTAGTCCCGAAAAATATATCTCTTTACAATTTTTTACAACAGCATATACTTTTTCTTCTAACATTGAGCTTGTAAAAAATCCACATTCTTCAATATATGCTGTCTCATTCTCAGTTGTAACTGATATTCCTCTAATATGTGTATCGCCTGTAAGTTCAAGTGCTACACTCATCTTATTATCTATAATATTATCAAAAAAATTATTAATCTCTGCAAATTCAGTAATCTCTCTATACTCAACTTCATCATTAGCATCCGCTACTGTCTCACTGTCGAATCTTAAGAGCATTGACTTAAACTCATATTTCTTGAAAAGTTCATAAGCTTCAGGCGTATAAAAATTACTAGTTTTTGCTTCTTCAAAATTATATTCAATTGGTGCTTCCACATTGATTGTTGCAAGTTTTTTACTTAAAACAGCCATATCATAATGCTCAGAAAGTGAATTCTTAGCTCTTGCAGGCTTAATATTCTCTACATTAGCATACGCATTCTCTATATTCTTATATTCTGTAATTATTGCAGTCGCTGTCTTCTCGCCAACCCCTGGCACGCCTGGAATATTATCAGCTGTATCGCCCATTAATGCTTTAAGATCTATGAATTCCACTGGTGTTACACCATACGTCTTTACAACATCATCTTCATAATAATCCTCTATCTCTGTCTGACCTTTTTTTGTCTTAGGAATTCTTATCTTAACTTTTTTAGTAGCTAACTGAAGCAGATCTCGATCTCCTGAAAGTACTGATACATCTAATCCTTTTTTCTCACCAAGACCAGCAAGTGTTCCTAATAGATCATCTGCTTCATAACCTGCAAGCTCAACAGTCTTTATTCCCATTGCTTTAAGAGTCTCTTTAATAAGAGGAACCTGCTTATGCAATTCTTCCGGCATAGGTTTTCTTGTACCTTTATATTCAGCATACATCTTATGTCTGAAAGTAGGTTCTTTAAGATCAAAAGCTACTGTAATATAATCCGGTTTTTCTTCATCAATTATCTTGAACATAATATTCAAGAAGCCATATATTGCATTAGTTGGAATACCTGCAGCATTGTTAAGTGGTGGTACTCCGTAAAATGCCCTGTTTAATATACTATGTCCATCTATAAGTAATAATTTTTCACTCATTTTTTCTTCTCACTTTCTCTTTATTATCATCCTTAATAATTACAATATTTGTATTTGTAAGCATCCAATCATACAGCTTTTCTATACTTTCATTCTGTTTTTGGATATACTATATACATTATTTTTTATCAAAACATTATTTTATAATCATTTACAATTATCAAGTATTAATATTTTCATATTGTAACATTTCTATAAAATAGCCTTCTTATATTACAACATTCTCATATTATAACATTCTTATAAAATAGCTTTCTTATATTACAACATTCCTATAAGATAGCCTTCTTATATTACAACATTCTTATAATATAACGTACTACTACGTATGCTATCAATGCAATCATACTTATGTTTGCAAGTGAATGTATCAACCTTGAATATTCTCTAAATGACTTATATAATCTGATTTTTTTCTTTGAGTTCTTAATTCTGTCATTAAGTTCTTTTTTTATATTAAACGCTCCATCTTCATCGTTATCAATCTTCTTAAGTCCATTTATCAAAATATAATATATCTCTAATTCCTCATAGCAGTCTTCACATTTTTCAATATGTTCAATTAGTTCAATTGTCTCAAATATATCAGTATTACCTTCTACATAAGGTTTTATATACTTCTGTACTTCATTACATTTCAACATCTTCACCGCCATTCATCATATATATATTTTAATTAATCGCTAATCAAGGCAAACCAATATTCATATCACATAAAGTACTTCATTATGTACGTTATCTTTATCTGTTATGTCTATATCTGTCATGCCTATCATTATTTGCATAAAAAAAGGATATTCTCGCAAGAATATCCTTTGTAATGCGGATAGAGGGACTCGAACCCTCACGAAGTCACCCCCGGCAGATTTTGAGTCTGCTGCGTCTGCCATTCCGCCACATCCGCATTTAACACAAGATATATCCTAACATATATTTTTAATAAAATCAATATTTTTTTTAGTTTTTATCACAATTAATTGCAAAACACACATAGCCAGGATATTATGGAATATATGCAAAAAAGGTCCTGTTTCCAGGACCTGTGGTGGATAATAATTAGAAATATTTCCTGCTACCCCAGAGATTATTTCTTCTTAGTTCAAGATATTCATTATATGCTTTTTCAAGCATCTGTTTCTCGTTAGAGAATTTTAACAGATGATATGCTTCATAATACTTATAATAGCCTGAATCAATAAAATATTCTTCTCTCTGTGGCTTACTATAATAGCTGTCTGCCATCATCAGATACCAGTGTACACTCTTAGATACTATATCCTCAGGAGTACTGAATGTATATGTGCTTTTACCAATATACTTAACAATTGTTGCTGTAACACCTGTTTCTTCTTTAACTTCTCTAAGTGCTGTCTCACTGTATTCTTCGCCTGGTTCTACCGTTCCCTTTGGTAAAACCCATCCTTCATATCTGTTTTTAAAATTCTTATATAATACAAGAATTTTACCTCTAAATATCACCACACCACCACAGCTAGTAGCCTCTATCATTGCAATACCCCCTGCTCTATGGTGTGTTATAAAAATCTAATTAAAGTATATACCTTTTAAGTGTTATATGCAACATTATTTTGGTTATGTCTTCTCTATACGATAATGACCTTTTCCATTATTTTTTACCATATAAAGGTTTTTATCCGCTAACGCTAACATATCTTCTGCAACATTAATATTATTATCTGAATATGCAACCCCCATGCTAAATGAACATATATAATCAGCATCATCAATTTTCAATGTTGTATCGATCTGTGAAAGTATCTCTTCTATCTTGCTATATGTCTTATCTGTCAGTACCATAACAAATTCATCGCCACCGTAACGTGCTACAAAATCAGCATCATTCTCTTCACATACTTTTAGAAGTTTTTTTACCATACCTATAAGTGCCTTATCTCCTGTATTATGTCCAAATGTATCATTTACATATTTAAAATCATCAAGATCCACCATAACTACTGTTAACGATTTTACTTTATATCTGCTGCATAATACAAATAACTGTTCATCGAGATATCGTCTGTTATAGCAACCGGTTAATACATCTCTATATACTGTATCGTTATATGCTGTTATCTTATCAATGAATCCATTCTCACCAAGAGCCTCCATCATTAATTTATCACCAACATTACTTACTATCTCCATTATAAGTTCTCTGCCTTCAACGATAACCGGCTTTGCAACTACTGTATATACATCATCTCCGACAAATTCAAATTTCGTATGTCTTCCTCCATCATGTTTGCATCTCGCTGATACACAATAATCACATTTATGTCCTCTTCCCCAGACATCATAACATACATAATTATTACATTCGAATCTATGATCTATTATCTTATGTTCAAGATTAGCTATCGGATCAACAAGTCTTACAACATCAAATGTATGACTTAATACTTCTATCTCAAGTTCCATTTCTTCCATAGTAAATTCTGTTTTCAATAATCACACCTCACAATATTATACTTCTGTTTTCATTATCGTCAGTCATTATTTCGTTTATAATGTAAGCAATTAAAATCTTACAGTGATTACCACATTGTTTTCTATTGATATCTATCAATTTATGCATAACTAATATACACTTTCGAAGATTTTTAAATGTATTTCACTTTATAATATACACGTCTTATATAATCGACATATTTAAGTTTTAACGTGAAAAATATGCGTCAAATATAGCTTTCGCAACTGCAACACCTTTAGTTCCGTCTGATCCTTCTCCTTCTACAACTACACTTACTACAATCTTAGGATCGGATGCCGGTGCAAAGCCTGTAAAAAGTGAATGATCATTCTCACTGCTGTCATATTGAGCTGTTCCTGTCTTACCTGCTGCTTCATAATCTCCATAGGACAGAATCTGACCGGTACCTTCAGTAACAACTCCACGCATAAGTGTGGTTAGTTCATTAGCTTCATTCTCTGAGATAATCTTGCCATACTCACTCTGCTTAAATGTCTTAACATTAACACCATTGCAATTCTCAATATGATCTATAAGATATGGTTTCATAAGAACTCCGTCATTAGCTATAATAGATGCTATTATAGCATTATGAAGTGGTGTAATCTGTGTCTTACCTTGTCCAATTGCAGTCTGCATTGTCTCAAATGTTCCTGCTCCGTTATTGAATGAGAAACTACTCTTATTATGTTCAAAACTTACAGGCAGATCTACATTAAATAACATATCTGAACATAATTTATTAAAACTTCCTGCATTAAGCATTGTTCCCATTGTTGCAAATGCTCCATTACATGATTTCGCAAATGCTGTTGCAAAATCAACACTTCCATGTGCATTACCATTATAACAGTCTATCTTATATTCATCTATAAAAAGTGTTCCATCACAATCATAAGTAAAATTAGCATAATCGGGATGTTCTCTCATATATTCAAGTGCTGTAAGTATCTTAAATGTTGAACCTGGTGGATACAGCCCCTGAGTCGCACGGTTTACAAGACAGCTATTAGTCGTATCTGATATAATAGCATCCCAGTCCGAAGCTAAAGTATTAGGGTTATAATCAGGCTTTGATACCATTGCAAGAATCTTACCTGTATCAGGCTCCATAACTACAACCGCACCATTGTTGCTTCCAAGTGCATCATATGCTACTTGCTGTAAGGTAGAATCAAGTGTTGTAACAACATTGTCTCCCTGACTCTTTTGTCCTGTAATATCATTATATGTCTGTACAAATATATTGTCGTTAGAATTCAACATATAAAAATTGCCCTGAAGTTCAAGTCCTGTCTTACCTTTTGACGCATATCCCACAACATGGGCATACACATTATCATAAGGATATACTCTTGTCTCATTACCACTATTATCAACTTCAGTATGAGCAAGCACCTTACCATCTGATGTCTTTATATCACCTCTTACAACATAATCGGCAAAACTGTCAAGTCGCTTGTTATATGAATTATTAATTGTATCTTCACTTTTGCATACCATAAAATACACTATATAACCTATAAGGCATACAAACAGTCCAAGAAATATATATGTTACTCTTACAATTCCTTTTTCTTCAATACTCTTCTTAGTCTTCGGCTTCTGCTTCCTGTTCATAATATGTCACCTCATCATTTCTTAATATATATAGTCCCTGAACAATTGCAAATTGTATAAGTGTACTTAACATTGAACTTCCACCATAACTTACAAGTGGTAAAGTTACACCTGTAAGTGGTATAAATTTCACTCCACCACCAATTGTCATAAATACCTGAAAGATATACATAGTTCCAAGTCCAACTCCAATAAGTCTGTAAAAAAGTGCATTACACATTGTCGCAATATTCATCATCATTATAAAGCAGCTTAAACATACAAGTATAATACATATCGAGAAAAGTACTCCAAGCTCTTCCGATATTGCGGAGAATACAAGATCTTTATCTCCAACCGGAATAGTTCCCGGTATACCATTATATAATCCCATTCCAAACCATCCACCGGTTCCAATAGCAAAAAGTGACTGACATATCTGCCATCCTGATGTATTTATAACTTTAAATGGATCGAGAAAAGCTACCACTCTTTTCTTAACATGTGAAAATAGATTATATGCTACCACTGCTGCTCCACTCCCGGCCAAAAATCCGGCAAATATATAATATGCTTTTCCTGATGCTATATATAACATCATAAGATATGTAACAAAGAATATAAGTGCACCACCAAGATCTGTGCTTAAAACAAGTATAAGAACATGCAATGCAGCAAATATTGTAGTAATTACAATCTGTTTAAAAGAAGTGCTCTTATTAAACATCGATGCGACAAAAAATACAAATAGCAATTTAACAAATTCAGATGGCTGTATTGATATAAAGCCAAGATCAATAGACAGATTAGCACCATACGTTGATGCGCCAAAAGCTGCCACAACACCTAGAAGTATTATACCAATAACACCATAAAACCAATATATATTACGAAGACTTCTGACTTTTTTCATAAGTATTGGAATTGCTATTGTGAGTGCTGACGAAACTGCTACTATGATAAACTGCTTTATCGCTTTATCAAAAGATATTCTCGTTATAATAATCATTCCTGATGCAATCAGCATACACATATTATTAACTAGCAATCGTGAGCACTTTGGATAAAGGCCCTGATATAATGCTATTATCATTATAAAAAATGCAAGTTCTGCACCATATAAAAGTATTACATTAATATTCTCTGATTTTATAAATATTATCAGATAAGCTATAAAATGTATTATATACATAATTGCATTCTGCTCTTTATATATCCTATTCTTTGCTTTGTCACTATTATGTCTAAATACACTAAAACACTTAAATGTATAAAATGCCATTAATAATGTTATTACATATTTTGAAAGTTTTACTAATATATTTACCATATCTTCACCTACTCTACGCCTCTTTTAAAATGTCCTCTTGTAAATTCATTCAAAACATCCGCTTTGCTTCTTCTGTAGTAAAATGTATTAATTACACTGTCTATAATCTTAGATGCTGTCTTTTCATCTTCAATTGTAATATTAACTCTGACACGACTGACACCAAGTTTGTCTATATCATCTATATTACTTATAAGACTCGTTGGAAGTGTATTATATATTGTATTGTAACAGTATTTGCAATTATTCTTCACTGCAAAGCTATTATTCATTCTGTCTTTTAACCACTTAACTTCAGGAACTTTGCTGCATCCTGATGTCGTAGCCGTTATACATTGTGCAGATACCATTGTTATCTGATATCCATAACATATAATCTCTTTTTCAACTTCTGATGACAGTTTCTTAAGTTCGCCATAATTAAGTTCAACTGGCAGAGTATATTCACTCACACCATATTTTTTATAGTAATCATATGCTATATTATTGTATGCATATAGTGAATAATCTCCGATTATTCTTCCTGCATATCTCAAATAATGAACATATGCAAGTTCATCAATATTCTTAATTATCACTCCATCTGCATAATCAAAAATAGCTTTTACATCATCTTCACAATTTTTTCTAAATATATGCGGAAGCATTATATAAGCTTCTTTTCCTGCATTTTTAACAGATTGTAACAACCGTATAATCTCATCTGTATCACTATCAAACATACCAATATCAATAATTATTCTATCTACTTCCGGCTTTGTGGTAACCATATCAAGATATCTGCTATTCTCAAGATATACACTTATTTTATATGAATCAGGTATATATCCATTATTACTATTCTGCACATACGAATATATCTCCTTTTTATGTTCCCTCTTATGCTTCGCCTTAATCATCGCATATAATTCATCTACTGCTTCTCGCCTAAGTTCATTTAATGCACTGACAGGAATAAATATATCATCTTCCATATCTATATTAATGCTCTCGAATTCAAATGGTGTATTTCCCATCTTATTCATCTGCTTTAATATCTGTTCTTTATCCATAGGACGTTTTACTGCACACTCAACATTCTGACCATATTTTTCTATACATATATCTCTGTACCATATACATAGATATGCCGGTCTATCCTTGCAAAGTGACAGGCTTGCATTAATCTTTTCTTTTAGAACAGCATTTCTAATATTATCTTCTATTGATGATATTAACACATTATTTCTTGTTCTTAATACCTTATCTGATTTTATCCGGCGCTTAAGAGTGTTTTTTACTGTAAGTGTTGTTCCTCGCTTTGCCGGATTCTTCTCAGTCCACTCTATCTTGTCATCAGGTGTCTCACTTATCTCAAGTACGTCTCCTTCGTTTATGTTCTCTCTTAATCTGAATTTGATATTCTTCTCATCAGATGATATTATATCAGCTACTTTGACGCCCTGATGATTAGGTCTGTCTATTGACATCATCTTTTTTCCATTATGTGCCACATAATATCCACTTGTAAATCCACCTCTGTTATATAGATCAGAAAGCATATTCATATCTGCATCAGATACTTTATAACTAGCCTTACCATGCTCATAATAATAATCAAGATATTTTCTATATGCTGATACAACACCTGCTGTATACCATGGTTTCTTCATTCGCCCTTCTATCTTAAGCGAATAGACACCTGCTTCTATAACATCTGGAAGTATCATTAATGCATTAAGGTCTTTTGGACTTAGATAATACTTCTTATCACCATTATAAGTATATGGAAGTCTGCATGGCTGTGCACATCTTCCTCTATTACCACTTCTTCCACCTATGAAACTACTCATAAGACACTGTCCGGAGTAACAATAACATAATGCACCATGTACAAAGCTCTCTATCTCTATATCAACATTATCATATATATCTCTTATCTCTTGCAATGATAACTCTCTTGCTGTTACTACTCTTGTAGCTCCGGCTTCTTTAAGCAGCTTTGCACTGTTAACACCTGATACTGTCATCTGTGTGCTCGCATGAATATGGAGGTTTGGAAATGTATTTCTTATAAATTCAAATGCACCTACATCTTGCACAATAACTGCATCAAGTCCTTCTTCATAGTAAGGACGCAGATAATCATAAAGACTATCATATATCTCACTATTCTTAAACAATGTATTAACTGTCATATATACTTTTCTATCATGCACATGTGCATAATCAAGTGCCCTTATAACTTCTTCTTCATTAAAATTATTAGCATATGCTCTGGCACCAAACATATTACCTCCAAGATAAATTGCATCTGCACCCGCATTAATAGCAGCTTCAAAACTTTCGTATGAGCCTGCAGGAGCAAGTATCTCTGCACGAATATCTCTGTTTTTCATATTAACAATACCTCTTTATTTTCTATCATTCTATATGATTCATCTATATACATCATACTTATTATAATATTGTGATGCCAGGGTCCCAAGGTCTAAACCCACGTGAGCTTGCTCATAGGTGGGTGAAAGACCTTGGGACCCGCCCCGATATTCGCATAAAAGTGGGATGACAATCCCACGATATGCGAATATCGGGTAGAATTGTGGGAGTGCGTAGCACGGAGCAATTCGTAGGCATCAAAGTTGGTTTTTTTGACCCCAACATCATATTATAATAGTCTGCACAAAGAAAAACTGCCCCTGGAATGTGTTGCATATCCATGGACAGTGGTTATTACTTAGCAAGAAGGTCGTCAATCTCTGTCTCTAACTTTACTATCTTCTTTAACAGTTCATTCTTCTCATCTGTTAATTCCTTATTCTCCTGGTTAGCCGCATCAAGCTTAATCTGAGTAGAGATAAGTTCATGCTTAATATCATATAATTCCTTATCTTTGTTCTCCATATCGCTTTCCATTGTATCTGCGAGCTTCTTAGCTTTAAAATAGTCGTCTGCAATATTAAGTTCGATTAATGTACTTTGAGTATCAAATGGAAGTTTCTTAAATCCATCTGCTTCTTTAAGTTCCGCAATCTTGCCATTAATAAATGCAGCTACTTTCTGTAAGTATTCCTCGCTCTCATAACCACCAAGTGTTATTACCTTCCCGTCAATTATTACTTCTGTATAATTCTTAGATGACACCAGCAGCCACACTCCTCTCACAATTAATTCCGTAAAATTGCCTAGTGTTCTCACTATATTCATTATAAACGATAAAATAATAATTACAATATTTATTTTTGCATTAATCCAAAATGTGAATATGCAAGTTCGGTTGCAACTCTTCCTCTTGGTGTTCTGTTGATAAATCCTTTTTTTATAAGAAAAGGCTCATATACATCTTCAAGTGTTCCTGAATCTTCTGATAAAGCCGCCGCAAGTGTATCAAGACCTACTGGTCCTCCACTGAACTTGTTAATAATTGTCATTATTATATTCCTGTCATTATTATCAAGTCCCATTCTGTCAACTTCCAAAAGATCAAGTGCAAAATCTGCTACTTCTTTTGTTATAATTCCATTATATTTAACTTCTGCAAAATCTCTCACTCTCTTTAATAGTCTATTAGCAAGTCTTGGTGTTCCTCTTGATCTTTTTGCTATCTCCATAGCTCCTTCATCTTCTATCTTAACTCCAAGTACATAAGCAGATCTCTTGACAATCGTCTTAAGTTCTTCATCTGTATAGAATTCAAGTCTATGTACAACTCCAAAGCGATCTCTTAAAGGTGCTGTAAGAAGACCAACTCTTGTAGTTGCTCCAACAAGAGTAAAATGTGGTAAATCAAGTCTTATGGAACGTGCTGATGCACCTTTTCCTATAACTATATCAATAGCATAATCTTCCATCGCAGGATATAGAACTTCTTCAACCTGCCTATTAAGTCTATGTATCTCATCAATGAATAATAGATCGCCTTCCTGAAGATTATTAAGAATAGCTGCCATCTCACCCGGTTTCTCTATTGCAGGACCAGATGTTATCTTAAGATTAACTCCCATCTCATTAGCTATAATTCCTGATAAAGTTGTCTTACCAAGTCCTGGTGGTCCATAAAAAAGAACATGATCAAGTGCTTCGCCTCTGCTCTTTGCAGCTTCTATATATACTCTAAGTGTATTCTTAGCTTTCTCCTGACCTATATAATCATCAAGTGTCTGTGGACGCAGATTATTCTCAATCTTAATATCTTCATCCATCAAATCTGTTGTTATTACTCTCTTATCCAACTAATCACCGCCCAACTATATTAGTGTAAGTTTTTTAAGTGCAGCTTTAAGTATCGCAGATGAATCCATATCTTCAGTTATCTCAACCATTCTGATAGCCTTAAGTGCATCTGTATTAGTATAACCTAATGCCACAAGTGCTTCTATAGCTTCATTTCTCGCACTACTGTCAATCTTATCGCTTACATTCTCGATAGTATCATCTGACATAAATCCATTCTCAATCACATCACTTAACTTAAGCTTATCTTTAAGTTCAAGTATAAGTTTTGACGCTGTCTTTGGTCCTATTCCGGGACACTTTGAGATTGTCTTCTTATCATCTGCAAGAACTGCAAGTCTTAATTCATCTGCTGAAAGTGCAGACAATATAGCAAGTCCTGCTTTTGGTCCTATTCCATTAACACCTATTACCATCTTAAAGATATTAAGTTCATCTCTTGATGAAAAGCCAAACAGATTCATTGCATCTTCTCTTACGCTAAGATATGTGTATATCTTATATGTACTTCCAATCATCACTCTTGCCATAAGCGATGATGGCACTTTTATATTATAACCGATGTTTCCCGATTCAACTACAATAGTATCATCAAACATCTCCGTAACCTCACCTTTTATGTATGAAATCATCAGTTTTCCTCCATCTATCGAACATTTATTCTAAGCAATCATATCATAATAATAACTTTAAGTAAAGAACTTTTTTATCTTGATTTTCTCACACAACTGTGCACCGGCAATACCTATAAGGCTTCCTGTAAGGACTCCAGATATAATAAGTACAGGCAGATAGAGTATGATCCCGGTATTCTTAAGTAATATAACTGCAACTGCTATCTGTGCAATATTATGAACAATTGCACCACTTATACTTACGCACATCTTAGAGAACAGATTAGTCTTTTTACATAGATACATAACTATAAAGCTTGCTATTCCACCTGACAGGCTATATATCATACCATATACTCCACCAAACAATAGTCCCATAAGTAATATTCTCGCTACATTAATTACTAGTGCAAATCCAGCACCATAAGTATATAATGCAATAAGCACCACCATATTACATAATCCAAGCTTTATACCCTGTATCGGTATTAAAAATGTAAATTGACTTTCTATATAGCTCATTATAAGCATAAGTGAGAGAAAAGCTGCATATTTCGCCACTATATATGCACTTTTTTCTGTTCTTTTCTGCTTTTTTATCATCTCTGTGATTTGACCTCCACAACAAGCCTGTGTGGAAGACATATTATCTGCTCTCTGTTTTGATTTACTTTCGCATGTTTTTTACATATCTTGTCTTTGCAGTCAGCTTCACTTATATATGCATAACCATCTTCAATAACAAGTACATTATGTCCATACTCTGTATCAATACTTACTTGTGTATCTTTATCAATTCTATATCTTCCATACTCTTTACCATCAACTGATACTATGACTACCGGACTCTTTGTATTATTTCTTACAAAACCTGTAACCATTGCTCCTGCTATTACTAGAGCACTCACTGTAACAATAAGGATTTTATCTCCTGTTTTCATTTTTCTTAGCATTTTTAATATCTCCTATTGTATATATTTTTTGATTGATCTATAATTTCATTTAGCCGCTTTAAAGTGGTAATATATTTCTTGGAGGCTATAATGAACAATTTTATCTTTAGTTTAAATGCAACATTACCTGTCTTCATTATTATTGTACTTGGCTACATATTAATGCAGGCAGGTATTTTTAATAAAGAATTCACTTCTGTTGCAGACAAATATGTATTCAAAGTTGCACTTCCTGTTCTTTTATTTAAGGACATTGCAACAACTAATATCAGGCAGTGTTTTGACTTGAAATTCGTGCTTTTTTGTTCTCTTGCAACAATTAGTATGTTTCTCATTATATGGTTATTGGCAACTATATTTATCAAAGACAAAACTATTGTTGGTGCATTCACTCAGGCAAGTGCAAGAGGCAGTGCCGCTGTTCTTGGCATTGCATTTGTCAATAATATATATGGTGATTCAGGCTTAGCACCTCTTATGATTGTTGCTGCTGTGCCTTTTTTCAACATCCTGTCTGTTATTATACTTACTTTTTGCTCAAATGAAAATACCGGTAATGGTAATATAAAAAAAGCATTTGTTAATGTTTTAAAGAATCCTATTATTCTTGGCATACTTGCTGGTCTTATATATTCATTAAGCGGTCTTCCTATACCTGAATTTGCGTTAAAAAGTGTAACTTATATTGCCAATACTGCAACTCCTGTTGCTCTTTTAGTTGTAGGTGCAGGCTTTGAAGGCAAAAAAGCTATTGCAAAGTTAAAACCTACGATAATTGCGACTTTACTAAAATTAGTTATTGTTCCACTTGTATATTTTCCTATTGCAGTATCACTTGGTTTTAGAAACCGGGAACTTGTTGCAATTCTTGTAATGCTTGGTGCACCAACAACTGTAACATGTTATATAATGGCAAAAAATATGGGCAATGACGACGTTCTCTCGTCAAGTGTTGTTGTATTATCAACTTTATTATCATCTGTAACTCTTACGTTATGGATATTTGTATTAAAATCGCTTAATCTTATATAAAATGATTAAAGGGTCAAAAGGTATCATCGATGCATGCTTGCATGCAATTGGATGTATACCTTTCATAAAATTATGAACTAATACAAATTATGATGTCATTACATTATACAATATTAATCAAGACTAACACTCATAAGTTTTTGAAACATATATTAGTATATATACTTGATTTTTATTAGTATTTTTAATATTATAATACAGCCATTTTATTTTATCATCACTTTAAATCAAAATAAAGCTAAAATTCAAAAAAAGTACTTGATAAAATTTTCAAAACGTGTATCTTTATAATATGATGTTTTTTGTACGCACATCATTATAGTATTATTTAATGGAGGGCTTTATGAAAAAAGTAGTAAAATTTGGTGGCAGTTCATTAGCCAGCGCAGAACAGTTTAAAAAAGTTGGAGACATTATTCGTGCAGATGAATCAAGACGCTTTGTCGTTCCTTCTGCTCCTGGTAAAAGATTTTCTAATGATACAAAAGTAACAGATATGTTATATCAGTGTTATAATGCTGCTGAAAGTGGACGTGACTTCAGCGAACTGTTATCAAAAATCAAAGATCGTTATTATGAAATTATTAAAGGTTTATCTCTTGATTTATCTCTTGAAGATGAATTTAAGACTATCGAAAAATCATTTAAAGAAAAAGCCGGCAAAGATTATGCCGCAAGTCGTGGTGAATATCTAAATGGTATTATCATGGCTAATTATCTTGGTTATGAATTCATTGATTCAGCAACTGTAATCTTTTTTGATGAAGATGGTTCTTTTAACGCAGAAAAGACTAACGCAGTTCTCTCTGCTAAGTTAAGTACATGTGAGAATGCAGTTATTCCTGGATTCTATGGTGCTTATCCTGATGGTTCAGTTAAGACTTTCTCAAGAGGTGGTTCTGATATAACAGGTTCTATAGTAGCTAAAGCTATCAAAGCTGATCTGTATGAGAACTGGACTGACGTATCTGGTTTCCTTATCGCAGATCCTAGAATTATTAATAATCCAGAAGGTATCACAACAATCACTTACAGAGAATTAAGAGAGCTTTCATACATGGGTGCTACTGTTCTTCATGAAGATGCTATCTTCCCTGTTCGTCAGGAAGGAATTCCAATTAATATCCGTAACACTAATGCTCCTGATGATGCAGGTACAATGATTGTTGAGAGTACATGCAAACAGCCAAAATATACTATTACAGGTATTGCTGGTAAAAAAGGCTTTGTTGCAGTTAATATTGAAAAAGATAAGATGAATTCAGAAATCGGATTTGGTCGTAAAGTTCTTCAGGCATTTGAAGAAAATGATATATCTTTTGAACATGTTCCTTCAGGAATCGATACTATGACTGTATTCGTACATCAGCCAGAATTCGAAGGTAAAGAACAGCAGGTTCTTTCAGCTATTCACAGACTTTCACATCCTGATACAATCGAGCTTGAATCTGATCTTGCTCTTATCGCTGTTGTTGGTCGTGGTATGAGACAGACAAGAGGTACAGCCGGAAGAATCTTCTCTGCACTTGCTCATGCAAATGTTAATGTTAAGATGATTGATCAGGGCTCAAGTGAGCTTAATATCATTATCGGTGTAAGTAATAAAGATTTTGAAACTGCAATCAAAGCAATCTATGACATCTTTGTATTAGTTCAGATCTAATATTGTATAGTAGCTTTAATCTAATGTTTCTATAATTATCAAAAAGCACATAGATTAATTGATATGTCTAAGAGCAAATCGCCTTTGGCAATACAATTATGGCTCTTTGTCAAGAGCGGGGGTAAAATCCCATATTGGAAACCTGGTGCATAAGCATCAGGTTTCTTTAATATAACTAAGTCGTTGATAGCAAAATTCTATTTCTAAAATTCTCAAAGTTACGG
>NZ_JAHLQC010000018.1 GCF_018918265.1 Falcatimonas sp. MSJ-15 | reverse complement strand
GTCTTTAATTTCTAGAAGATTTGATATAAAATTAGTATTAGGCATAAGCATTCTCCTTTGTTGATTATTTTGTGGTGATTTAATTATAACTTATGGGATTGTTTATGCCTATCTTTTTTTATAAAAATGAAAGGTTCTAAACTCTACCCCCAAGTAAAGTTTAGAACCTTTATTTTGTTTGAAAAATATTATCTTCGTTAACTGGTAATAGAATTGATTATATGGTTTACAAATAATTTACCTGCGGTACTTAATGGGACATTATCAAGATAAGCTAAACATACGGTTCTACTAGGGATTGGTGTTGATAGTGGAATTTCAACGAGAGTTTTATCATCAAGTTCATCTTTGATAAATTCTTTTATTACGCATCCTACACCAAGACCTGTTTTGGCAAATTCTATTAAGAGATCCATTGAGTTGACAATAAGTGCTTTTTCAGTATCAAGTTTATGATAATTAAGATATTTATCAACATATCGTCTTGACAGATTTTCTTTATCAAGAAGCATAAGGTTAGCATATGAGAATATCTCGGGGAGAGCGATATTTTCACGCTCCATAAGGCTATTTAGATATGCCGGAGTTGCAGCGAATGTATCAGTAATAGTCCCTATATCAGTAAGAATAAGACCTTTAATATAATCAGGTTTTGCTATAAGCCCAAAATCAATCTCACGATTTTCAATGAGTTTGAGAGTTGGAATTGTAGGTTGAATCTCAATAGAGATCTGAACATGAGGGTGGTTGATAGCAAATGATTTAAGATATGGTAATAGCATGTGCTTGCAAAGTGTTGAACTTACACCAATCTTAATATGTCCTATGCCTAATGTATTGATTCTTTTTAGATTGAATTCACCAAGACTTATAGAGTCAAAAGCATTTTTAACATAAGAATACAGATAGCTGCCTTCTTCTGTAAGTGTGATGCCTCTTGAATTCCTATTAAAAAGCTTTGTATCTAGAGTATCTTCTAGTTTTTTAATTGATTTACTCACTGCTGGCTGGCTTATATAGAGAATATTAGCTGCTTCTGATATGCTTTGACATTCAGCAGTGATCTTGAATATATGGTAAAGTGAAAGAGTATTATTATCCATTGCAACCTCCTTGATATAACTAAAAGTTATGATAAATATATCTTTTATGTATTTGTATTATATCATCTGTGCTATTATAATACAATCCATACATATTGATATGATGATGCTGTTTAATAGCAGTTAGAGATGCAAACTGTCTGTATAATAATTAAAAGCAGTGTATCCTAAAGAATGATTAGAATACACAATCATAAAATAGATATGAAGTAGGAGGAATGAAACATGGGAATGACAATGACACAGAAAATATTAGCAGCTCATGCAGGGCTTAAGGAAGTAAAAGCAGGACAGCTTATAGAAGCAGATCTTGACTTGGTATTAGGTAATGATATTACATCACCTGTTGCCATACATGAGATGGAGAAGATGAATGTTAAGACTGTATTTGATCGTCATAAGATTGCACTTGTACCGGATCATTTTGTACCAAATAAGGATATTAAATCAGCTGAGCATTGCAAATGCGTAAGAGAATTTGCATGTAAACATGAGATTTCTAATTATTTTGAAGTCGGTGAGATGGGAATAGAACATGCACTTTTACCTGAAAAAGGACTTACAGTTGCAGGTGATGTAATTATTGGTGCCGATTCACATACATGTACATATGGTGCTCTTGGAGCATTCTCAACAGGTGTAGGAAGTACTGATATGGCAGCGGGAATGGTTACAGGTAAAGCATGGTTTAAAGTTCCATCTGCTATTAAGTTCGTATTAACAGGTAAGCCTGCTAATTGGGTATCTGGTAAAGATATTATACTTCATATTATTGGTATGATTGGTGTAGATGGTGCATTATACAAATCAATGGAATTTGTAGGTGATGGAATACAGTATCTTAGTATGGATGATAGATTTACAATAGCTAATATGGCGATTGAAGCTGGTGGTAAAAATGGAATATTCCCAGTTGATGAACTTGCGAAAGATTATATGGAAACACATTCTAAGAGAGATTATGTAGTATATGAAGCTGATGAAGATGCAGAATATGATGAGACATATGTTATTGAACTTGATAAATTAAGACCAACAGTAGCATTCCCACATCTTCCAGAGAATACTAAGACTATTGATGAAGTAGAAGATATTAAGATTGATCAGGTTGTTATCGGTTCATGTACTAATGGAAGAATAGATGATCTTAGAATAGCAGCGAAAGTTCTTGCAGGAAGAAAGATTGCAAAAGGACTTAGAGTTATTATAATTCCAGCAACACAAAGCATATATCTTCAAGCTATTGACGAAGGACTTATTCAGTCATTCATTAATGCCGGTGCAGTTGTAAGTACACCAACATGTGGACCATGTCTTGGTGGATATATGGGTATTCTTGCTGAAGGCGAGAGATGTGTATCAACGACTAATAGAAACTTTGTAGGCCGTATGGGTCATGTAAAATCAGAGATCTATCTTGCAAGCCCTGCTGTAGCAGCAGCAAGTGCTATTACAGGTAAGATCAGTGGACCGGAAGAACTTGGATTATAGGAGGATATATATAATGAAGGCAAATGGAAGAGTATTCAAATTTAAAGATAATGTAGATACAGATGTAATTATTCCTGCAAGATATCTTAATTCATCAGATCCTGCAGAACTTGCAAAACATTGTATGGAAGATATTGACAAGGATTTTGTAAATAAAGTAAAAAAAGGCGATATCATAGTTGCTAATAAGAACTTTGGATGTGGTTCTTCAAGAGAACATGCACCTATTGCAATTAAAGCAGCCGGTGTAAGCTGTGTTATTGCAGAGACATTCGCAAGAATCTTTTATAGAAATGCAATTAATATAGGACTCCCAATTATTGAATGTCCTGAAGCTGCTAAGAACATAGAAGAAGGCGATGAAGTGGAAGTAGATTTTGATAGTGGTATTATCTATAATAAGACAAAAGGCACTTCATTCAAAGGTCAGGCTTTCCCAGAGTTTATGCAAAAGATAATTGCAGCAGAAGGTCTTATTAATTACATTAATAATAAGTAGAAACAAGCTATTAATCTAACATCTTTTAATAGAGAATCCCACAGGTAGAGATATCTGTGGGATTTTTAATTATAGAACGTGAATACAATTACTCTTTTTGAATGATAGCGATTAGTTATATTGATACAGTTTTTACAGCGATAAGAGTTATATGAATTCAAATAACATATAGAAAAAAAACATCATAAGTGATAAAATAAAAGCACATTATAAAAGCACATTATAGAAACACATTATATATAGAAGAAACACGTTCAAAAATATATAAAAAAGAGCTAGAAACGGTTGAAAAATAGAGCTTTTTTAAAAAAATGAGAATAAAAAAAGAAAAAATTAAATCTTGATTTAACATACTATATATAAACTATATAGTATGAAGAACTAAGATATATTGAAAGTATAAATGTGAACTTGATAATAACATCTATAAATGCTTTTATGTTATAGACATAAATGTGACAGAATAATACAGATAAGCAAATCAGAAATTACATTTTGATTATGGAAGAGGTTATCTAATTATACTATCATTTGAAAATATATGATAATAGGAGGAAAAAAGATGAATAAGATGAATAAGACAAATGCCATGAGATTGCTTGACAAAGCAAAAATAGAATATGAGGTAGCTGAATATGAAGTTGATGAGAATGATTTATCAGGAGTTCATGTAGCAACGATACTTAATCAGCCGGTTGAACAGGTATTTAAGACATTAGTAGCAAAAGGTGAAAAAAATGGAATAATGGTATTTTGTATACCTGTTGCAGAAGAACTTAATCTGAAAAAAGCCGCAATAGCGACAAAAGATAAAAAGATTGAACTTCTTCCGATGAAAGAACTTCTTCCAACAACAGGTTATATACGAGGTGGATGTTCACCTATTGGAATGAAAAAACACTATAATACATATATAGAAGAATCAGCAATATTATATGACAAGATATATATAAGTGCGGGTGTTAGAGGAGCACAGATTATAATTAATCCAGAACAGCTAAAAGATTTTGTAAAAGCAGAATTCAAAGATTTGCTATAATCTGAACTTTGGTTAAAAAAGAAAGAGAACAGGAACATATAGTTCTTTGGTGAAGAAGTATATGTTCCTGTTTGTTTTATCTTAAAAATAATACTTTTAAGATGTTAAAATCATATAATTATATCCGTTTATATCTCAGAGATACATCCATTTAATGTATCAAAATGTCTGATGTTCTTAGAGATTTTAACATGTTCATAAATCTCATGGTATTCTTTAGAAGTAAGATTCTCAATATAATTCTCAGTATAATTAATTAAGATACCACGATTTTTCAATGTATCAATTGCTTTGTTATAAGCAATAGCAGCTTCAATCTCATTTTCATATTCGCCTACTATGTAATCACCGACAATATGAATCTTAACACGAAATATCTCAATCCCTTTGTTGATATATTTGCTTACACCATTGTACCTGTTAATGATCTCAATATTGCCATAACGGTAATCTTGTGTGTCACCATTAGAGAATATATAATCTTTGCCCATGACAGCATGATGCTTGATGCCATAACGATATAAGATGTTGGTCTGCATGCCATAATCAGATACAAAGAGATATCCGTTGCGTTTCATAATCTTATGATTGGAGTAGTAAAACAGATCATCAATATCGAATTTAAATATACTGTCTTTTGCAAGATAGTATAGAAAATAACGATTTTTTAGATAAATAGGTGTTTTGATGTAGATTCCGTTGTCTCTGTAATTAACAAGAGATATGAATTTATCAAAACTAATAGTAAAAGAATCCTCACTATAATCTTCAATGGCGATAGTCGAATGAATAATTTTATCTCCATCAAGATATGCATTATAAGCCTCTTTTTCGGTCTTAAAACTGCCAAGACTGATATGCTTGTTTTTATGCGTAAGCGATGCTCTGTAATAAAGTGAACCATTCTTTTTGTTAGCCGCAAAGACACCTGGTAGCATAAAAAATCCTCCCTTTTATAAAAGTATAAAATACCATTACTTATATCGGTATATTTGGAAAAAACTTTATACTCTAAAAAATGTAAATTCTTTCATAAAAAATAGCGAACATGTATTTGCATAAAAAAATAAATTGGATTTTTAGGTCAAAAAAAGTAAAAAAAGTAAAATTAAAACTGAAAAAATGGTATTAAAATAAATACAAAATTATTAAGTTTGTAATGAAATTGTAATATTTAATGCGGAAGCAATATCAAAAACATACAAAAATACAAGTGATAAATTGTGCAAAAAACAAAAACTAAAATTGCAAAAAAAGTGAAAAAAGGAGTGACGTTGTGAAAAAGCAACAAAAATCATAAAGAGTTATTGACATTTTTGATATGTGACAATATAATTCGTTCCTATGCAGGGCAAACTGTAGAAAACAAAAAATTAAAGGAAAGAGGAGTATAAATGTTAAACATACGCTCATTTTTTCAAAACATCTTTTTGTTTGTAAAAAATCTTTCAAAAAGAGTTTACAGAAACTGTGTAGTTATGACAACAGGTGCATGCGTATTTGCGATTGTTGTACTTAACTCAACAAGCTTCGGCGGTGGTGGAAGAAATAATACTAACGTATACGCCAGAACGCTTGATACAGAAAGCGAATCCGAAGATGAAGATGTTAGTGAAAATACAGAGACAGAAATGAATGGCACTATACAATTTGGACTTGTTAATTCAGCATTACAGGAGCAGTCGATAACAGAACATTTATCAGCAATTGGTTCTTCTAAGGAGGAAGAAACAGAGGAAGCAGTAGCAGATAAAGAAACAAATGAAAATTTAATCAGCTATCAGAGTAATGATTTATTCTCGGAAGATAACGATAATGATGTTGCCTTAATCGACTACAGTGAATCGGATTATCAAGCATTACTTAGAATTGTAGAAGCAGAGGCAACCGGACTTGATATTAAAGCAAAAATTCTGGTAGCAAACGTAGTAATCAACCGTGTAATGGATGAACACTTTCCAGGAACAGTGGAAGGGGTTGTATACAGCAGAGAGGGAGGAAGTTATCAATTCTCACCACTTAGTGACGGAAGATTCTATAATGTAATAGTAACGGATACAACAATTGAAGCAGTAGACAGAGCGCTGTATGGCGAAGATTACTCACAGGGAGCACTCTTTTTTGCAGCAAGAAAATCAGCTTCAAACGCAAATATGTCATGGTTTGACAGAAACTTAACACGACTTTTTGAATACCATGGACATGAATTTTTTACTTTTAGATAAAAGAGACTTGTTAAAAAGTATGTTGTAGGTGTATAATATTTAAAAAAGTGTAAGCACTTACAAAAGGAGATTTTAACCATGATTTTTGATTCATTAGAAAACATTGGATTCTACAAAGGTTTATCAGAAAACTACAAAAAAGCAGTTGAATTCTTACAGAAAGAAGATTTAATCAATCTTCCAGTAGGAAAATATGAAGTTGATGGCAAAAACGTATATGTTAATGTATCAGAGTATGAGACAATTGCTTGGGAAGATGCAAAATTTGAAGCTCATAAGAATTATACAGATATTCAGATCATCCTTAAAGGCGAAGAAGTAATGAGCTATGAACCGACACAGAATCTTGTACCAAAGACAGAGTATAATCCTGAGAAGGATGTAATCTTCTTTAACAATGATATCAGAGGACTTGATCTTGTTGTAACAGCAGGACATTTTGCAATCTTTAATCCATGGGATGGACATAAGCCAAAAGCTATGAACAAAGTTCCATCAGCAGTTAAGAAGATTGTTGTTAAAATCAAAGAGAACTAATAAAGAGATCACTGGAATGTTTATAATATTCCGGTGATTTTTTTTATAGATAAAATGCAAAAATATATTGTTTGTATAAGCAAAAATATACTTGAAAGACAAATTAATAGTAAAGTCTTTAATGCACGTACATATGTATTTGTAAGAAACCACACTTTATGGTTGTACAGAATAAAAATCTGTGTTATAATTTCAAAAGATTATGAAAAGGATGGTATATGAGATGGATTTAATGTATAAAAGTACTCGTAACAGTAATGTAAAAGTAAAAGCATCTGAAGCAATTCTAAAAGGTCTTGCTGACGATGGTGGTCTGTTTGTTCCGGATAGTATTCCTGCATTTGATGTATCACTTGACAGATTAAAAGGGATGTCATATCAGGAAGTAGCTTATGAAGTAATGAAATTATTCTTAACAGATTTTACAGAAGAAGAGCTTAAGAATTGTATTAACAAAGCATATGATTCAAAATTTGATACACCAGAGATCGCACCACTTGTAAAAGCAGATAATGCATATTATCTTGAATTATTTCATGGTGCAACTATAGCATTTAAAGATATGGCATTATCAATACTTCCACATCTTCTTACAACTTCAGCCAAGAAGAATAATATTAAGAATGATATTGTAATTCTTACAGCAACATCAGGAGATACAGGTAAAGCAGCACTTTCAGGATTTGCTGATGTTGAAGGCACTAAGATTATAGTATTCTATCCAAAAGATGGTGTAAGTCCAATTCAGGAAAAACAGATGGTTACACAAAAAGGCAATAATACATATGTTGTTGGAATAACAGGCAACTTTGATGATGCACAGACAGGTGTTAAAAATATATTTGGTGATAAAGAACTTGCAAAGACAATGGATAATGCAGGATATCAGTTCTCATCAGCCAATTCAATTAATATTGGACGTCTTGTTCCTCAGATTGTATATTATGTATATGCGTATACAAGACTTCTTGCTAACGAAGAGATAGCAGAAGGCGAGAAGATTAATGTTGTAGTTCCAACAGGTAATTTTGGTAATATTCTTGCAGCATACTATGCTAAGAATATGGGACTTCCAATTGCTAAGCTTATATGTGCATCTAATGACAATAAAGTTTTATATGATTTCTTTACAACAGGAACATATGACAGAAATAGACAGTTTGTATTAACTACATCTCCATCTATGGATATTCTTATATCAAGTAATTTAGAGAGACTTATATATAGAATTGCAGGTAATGACAGTGATGTTAATGCAAAACTTATGGCAGAACTTAAAACTGATGGTAAATATAGCATAACAGATTCAATGAAAGCAGAATTAAAAGATTTCTATGGCAATTATGCTACAGAAGCAGAAACAGCTGCTACAATTAAGAATTTATATGAAGACACAGGTTATGTAATCGATACACATACAGCAGTAGCTGCAACTGTATATGATAAATATGTTAAAGAGACAGGAGATAAGACAAAGTCAGTTATCGCATCAACAGCAAGTCCATACAAGTTCACAAGAAGTGTAATGGAAGCTATTGATGAGAAATATAGTACAAAAGGTGACTTTGAACTTGTAGATCTCTTAAGTGAGACAGCAAAGACAGATGTTCCTAATGCAATCGAAGAGATAAGAACAGCTAAAGTTCTCCATGACAGAATCTGCGCTCCACAGGACATGAAAGCAACAGTTATGGATATTTTAAATGTAAAATAGCAAAGATATAGGCATAAAGTACTATTTATTAAATAATATTATGTAAACTAGAAAGGTTGACATCTGTTTGTAGAAAGTTTATCATAAAAGCCTAAGGGGTGATGTATGATGATACAAAGTGCTGCTGATATAGATAACACTGCCGAATTAAAACAGTGGTTATTTAAAGAAAACGTTAAACTTGAGAACGCTAAGGCAGAGTTTTCTGATGCTGTCATCGACTTCGAGAGAGAAAAACAGAAATTTTTGAAAATGGAACAGGAAACTAATAGTCATAATCGAATATTACAGGAACAGCTTAGACAGGAAAAAGAGTTGTTTGAGAAAAAATGGAAGATATTAGAGCGTGAATTAAGACAGTTAGCAAAAGACAAAAAGCAGGTAGATATTGACAGACAGATAGTTGCAAGACAGAAAGAGCAGTATAGAAAGCTTAATGCAGATGCTGCAAGCAGGACAGACTATAAAAGTAACATAAAGCCGGATATATTTTTCAAAGGAGTTAATAGTGAATTAGCTCTTAAGAAGAGATATAAAGATTTACTTAAGATCTATCATCCGGACAATATGAATGGTGATAAAGATGTACTACAGGCGATTAATGCTGAGTATAATTACCTAAAACACAAATATGAAAATTAGTATACAGAGTTATACTGATACAGAAAAACAGGACTCATTTGATAAGAATATCATATCAATGAGTCCTGTTTTTTGCTAATATATAGTAATCTAGTACATTGAATAATAAGTTAATGTGTCGATTACATATTATTCGGTGTACTAGTGTACTGTATCACTGACATTTTGCCAAATACTACACCATTCACGTAGGATATTTTTCAGGAGAGTTTGCCTACATTTTCTTACAACATACACATTTACATATATTTACATAAAATGCCTAAAAATCTGCAAATTTGTGAATAATCTAATATCTATCACAGTATTGTCACAAAGATAATATAAAATAAGCGAGTACAAGATACCGATACTATAACAAAGAGCGTAAGATTGCGGAGGAAAATAATATGAGCAGAATTCTTATTGTAGATGATGAGGAACGAATAAGAGCAGTAATTAGAAAATATGCAGAATTTGAAGGCTATGAGACAGAAGAAGCAGAGAATGGGATGCAGGCAGTTGAGATGTGCCGAAACAAAGATTTTGATGTGATGATACTTGATATAATGATGCCGGAATTAGATGGATTTTCAACATGTAGAAAAATATTTGAGATGAAGAAGATACCAACAATAATGTTGTCGGCAAGAGGAGAAGAATATGACAAGATACATGGATTTGAGATTGGAATAGATGATTATGTAGTAAAACCATTCTCACCACGAGAGCTTATGATGCGAGTTAAGGTAGTATTGTCAAGAAATACAGCCAATACAGCAGTTAACTGTGAGAGCGAAAGAGAAGTGTTTAAGATTGATGGGCTTGAAGTAGATTTTACAGGACGTAAAGTAACAATAGATGGTGAAGCAGTCAGTATGACACCTAAGGAATATGATCTGCTATTTTATATGGTCAGAAATCGAGGAATAGCACTTACAAGGGAAAAACTTATAACAGATGTATGGGGATATGATTATTATGGAGATGACAGAACATTAGATACACATATAAAACTCCTTAGAAGTTCACTTCAGGAATATAGAAAATATCTTGTTACATTAAGAGGAGTTGGATACAGATTTGAAGCATGATAAGATAAGTATAAAATGGAAAATATTTGTATACCTTCTTGGTTTTACAGTGGCTATTATAGCTATACTATGGCTCTTTCAGATTGTATATCTTAATACATTTTACAAAGTGATTAAGAGGCATGAACTCAATAATGTAGCTAAAATGGTAGAAAAGTATGTTGGTAATGATAATTTTCAGACAATAATATCGAACATATCGAGAAAATATGATGTATGTATAAATGTCATTGACACTAATGGAGATTCGTTATACTCTGCGGAGACAAAGCCGGGTTGTGCAATACACAATGTCTCAAAGCAGCAATATAGTGATTATTATGAGATAGCGAAAGCAGCAGGAGGAAGTACAACACTTGATCTTGATGATAAAGAGCATGTAGGAAATGGACAAAATAATGGAGAAGTAAAGCCTGAACAAAATGATGATATAAAATCAGTAGATAATGAAGAAACTGAAATTACACAGTCAGATGTTGTACAGAATGAAGATTTAAAAGTTGATGAGAGTAAGCCATTAGATATAAGAATGGATGATAATGGTGGACATTTTAAAATGTTTAATTTTCGGGATAACTCTCAAAGTGTAGTCTATATGAATATACTTAAGACTGACGATACAGAGGAACTTTTACTTATTAATTCACTTATAACACCGGTTGATGCAACTGTTTCAACGCTTAGAATCCAATTAACATATATAACAGTTATAACACTTATATTAGCACTTCTTATAGCACTTCTAATATCAAAAAGAGTATCAAGATCAATAATAAAAGTAAGTGATAGTGCCAAGAAATTTGCAAAAGGAGCTCTTGATGTACATTTTGATGGTCGTGACTACAGAGAGATAGCAGAGCTGTCAGATACACTTAATTATGCGACTGAAGAATTATCAAAGACAGAGAACCTAAGAAGAGAACTAATTGCCAATGTATCACATGATCTAAGAACACCACTTACAATGATTATAGCTTATTCAGAAGTAATGCGTGATCTTCCAGGTGAGAATACACCAGAGAATGTACAGGTTGTAATTGATGAAGCAAAGCGGCTTACAGATCTTGTTAATGATATGCTTGATATATCAAAGCTTCAGGCAGGTGTAATGACACTTAACAAGAGTATATACAATCTTACTGACAGTATAATTGATGTCATGGAGAGATATTCAAAGTTAAAATCACAGGATGGATATAATATAACATTTGAATATACTGAAAAAGTAAAAGTGGAAGCCGATGAGCAAAAGATGCATCAGGTGCTGTACAATCTTATAAATAATGCTATTAATTATACTGGAGATAAGAAGATTGTTAAAGTAAAACAGATTGTAAAAGGTAATATAGTTCGTATTGAAGTAATAGATTGTGGTATAGGAATTGAAAAAGACAAGCTGCCATATATATGGGATAGATATTATAAGATAGATAAGACGCATAAGAGAGCTATAAGTGGTACAGGACTTGGACTTTCGATAGTAAGAAATATACTAGAACTGCATGAAGCAAAGTATGGAGTTAATAGTATAAAAGATAAGGGTTCAATATTTTGGTTTGAGATAAGAGTTATAAGATGAATCTTATAGGGTAAAAATTATAAGATAAAGATTATAAGATAAAAACTATAAAATAAAAAACATAAGATAAAGATTATAAGATAAAATTTATAAGTTCAAAGTCAGATGAAACCTGTAATAAAAATGTCTTGCATTTTTTCGAACATTCGTTTACAATAGATAGGTAACTCAATTAAGAACGAAAGGAAGAAAAAAATGGCTGAGAAAAATTATGATGCCTCCAGCATATCTATTCTTGAAGGATTAGAGGCTGTAAGGAAAAGACCGGGAATGTATATCGGAAGTGTATCAACCAAAGGTCTTAACCATCTGATATATGAGATAGTAGATAATGCTGTGGATGAGCATCTTGCAGGACATTGTAATAGAATAGATGTAACACTTAACAGAGATGGAACAGTAACAATAATAGATAATGGACGAGGAATCCCAGTTGGAATACATCCTAAAGCAGGGATACCGGCAGTAGAAGTTGTGTTTACTGTGCTTCATGCAGGCGGTAAGTTTGGTGATGGTGGATATAAGATATCTGGTGGACTTCATGGTGTTGGTGCGTCTGTAGTTAATGCCCTTTCGGAATGGCTTGAAGTAGTTATTAAAGTTGATGGTAAAGTATATAAACAGAGATATGAAAGAGGACATGTAATGTATCCTCTTAAAGAGATAGGAACATGCAGGAAGAATGATACAGGGACAACTGTAACATTTCTTCCGGACTCAGAGATATTTGAAAAGATAAGATTCAAAGCTGATTTGATAAAGTCAAGATTACATGAAACAGCTTATCTTAATCCGGGGCTTACAATCAATTATGAGAATAAGCGAGAAGGGGAAGAAGAGAAGCTTGTATATCATGAAGAAAAAGGAATAAGTGCATATGTTGAAGCACTTAATGAAGGTAAAGATAAAGTACACGATGTTGTGTATTTTAAGAGAATGAGCGATGGAATAGAAGTTGAGGCTGCATTTCAGTTTGTAGATGAATTCCAGGAGAACATACTTGGATTCTGTAATAATATCTATACACAGGAAGGTGGAACTCATCTTACAGGTTTTAAGAGTAAGTTTACAAGTGTTATTAATCAATATGCAAGAGAACTTGGAATAATTAAGGAAAAAGACAGCAATTTTACAGGAACGGATGTAAGAAATGGAATGACTGCTGTTATAGCTGTGAAGCATCCAGAACCACGTTTTGAAGGTCAGACTAAGACAAAACTTGACAATCAGGATGCAGGTCGTGTTACTGCAGAAGTAACAGGAGAGGAACTTGTATTATATTTTGATAAGAATCTTGATGATCTTAAAAAAGTAATTGCGTGTGCAGAAAAATCAGCCAAAATAAGAAAAGCAGAAGAGAAAGCAAAGACAAATCTTCTCACAAAGCAAAAGTTCTCAATAGACAGTAATGGAAAATTGGCAAACTGTGAGAGTCGTAATCCGGAAGAATGTGAAGTATTTATTGTAGAAGGTGATTCAGCTGGTGGTTCAGCGAAGACAGCAAGAAACAGACGAACACAAGCTATACTTCCAATAAGAGGTAAGATTCTTAATGTTGAAAAGGCAACTATGGATAAAGTACTTGGTAATGCTGAGATTAAGACAATGATAACAGCATTTGGATGTGGATTTGCAGAAGGATATGGCAATGATTTTGATATTACAAAGTTAAAATATAACAAGATAATAATCATGACAGATGCCGATGTTGATGGTGCACATATTGCCACATTGTTGCTTACATTTTTTTACCGCTTTATGCCAGAACTTATTCATCAGGGGCATGTATATATTGCAACTCCACCATTATATAAAGCTATACCTAAAAAAGGTAAGGAAGAGTATCTATATGATGATAAGGCACTTGCAAAGTATAGACAGAAGCATGAGGGAAGTTCATTCACATTACAAAGATACAAAGGTCTTGGAGAGATGGATGCACAACAGCTTTGGGAGACAACACTTAATCCGGAGACAAGAATTCTAAAACAAGTAGAGATAGAAGATGCGATGATGGCTTCAGAAGTTACATCTCTTTTAATGGGAAGCGATGTTCCACCAAGAAGAGCATTTATCTATGAGCATGCTAAAGATGCTGAACTTGATATATAGGAGATGAGAAAAGTGGCAGAACAGATAATAAAAACAGAATTTTCTGAAGTAATGCAGAAATCATTTATAGATTATTCGATGAGTGTAATAACAGCAAGAGCACTTCCTGATGCAAGAGATGGATTAAAACCTGTTCAGAGAAGAGTTCTGTATGCAATGGATCAGTTGGGGCTTAATTATGATAAGCCACATAGAAAATCAGCCCGTATCGTAGGTGATACAATGGGTAAATATCATCCACATGGTGATTCATCAATATATGAGACTCTTGTAGTATTAGAGCAGGATTTCAAAAAAGGAATGGCATTAGTAGACGGACATGGTAACTTCGGTTCAATCGAAGGTGATGGTGCAGCGGCAATGCGATATACAGAAGCTAAACTTAAGAAATTTACACAGGATGTATATCTTAAGGACCTTGACAAAAATGTAGTTGATTTTGTACCAAACTTTGATGAGACAGAAAAAGAACCCGAAGTACTTCCAGTAAGAGTTCCTAACCTTCTTATAAATGGAGCAGAAGGAATTGCAGTAGGTATGACTACTAATATACCAACACATAACCTCGCAGAAGTATGCGATGCAGTATGTGCATATATGGATAATGAGAATATTACAACAGAAGGACTTATGCAATATGTAATAGGCCCTGATTTTCCAACAGGAGGTCTTGTTGTTAATAAAAAAGATCTTTTATCAATATATGAGAGTGGAACAGGTAAGATAAAACTTAGAGGTAAAGTTGAATTTGAACCGGGAGCAAAGAGAACAGACAAAGATAAGCTTGTAATAACTGAGATTCCATATACTATGATTGGAGCTAATATATCAAAGTTCATATCAGATGTTGTAGATCTTATAGAGACTAAGAAGACATCAGATATAGTTGATATATCTAATGAATCATCAAAAGAAGGGATAAGAATAGTACTTGAGCTTAAGAAGAACGCAGATGTAGAAAAACTTAAGAACCTTCTGTATAAGAAGACAAAGTTAGAAGATACATTTGGAGTCAATATGCTTGCAATAGTTGATAACAGACCTGAGACGCTTGGACTTAAGGCGATAATCAAACATCATGTTGACTTTCAATATGATATAGCAACAAGAAAATATACTACATTACTTAATAAAGAGCGAGAAAATAAAGAGATAAAAGAAGGTCTTATCAGAGCTTGCAATATAATAGATCTTATAATAGAGATTTTACGAGGAAGCAAGAATCTTAAACAGGCAAAAGAATGTCTTATTAATGGTGATGTATCAGATATTAAGTTCAGATCTGAAGCATCACGAAAAGCAGCTATGAAGCTTGATTTTACACCAAGACAGGCTACAGCTGTATTGGAATTAAGACTCTATAAATTAATTGGTCTTGAGATAGAAGCACTTCAAAAAGAATACGAAGAGACACTTAATAAAATCGCTGAGTATGAAGATGTTCTTAATAATAGATCAACAATGAAGAAAGTTATCAAAAAAGATATTCAAAAGATTAAGAAAGAATATCAGGTGCCAAGAAAGACTATTATAGAAGATGGCAAAGAAGCTGTATATGAAGAAGTTAAACTTGTAGAGCAGGAAGTTGTATTCATTATGGACAGATTTGGCTATGCAAAGACAGTTGATAATAATACTTTTGAACGTAACAAGGAAGCAATATTTAACGAGAATAAATATGTCTTCAAATGTATGAATACCGAGAAGATATGTATATTCACAGATAAAGGTGATTTACATCAGGTTAAAGTTGCAGATATACCATTTGGACGTTTTAGAGACAAGGGAACGCCTATAGATAATCTTGGTAATTATGACAGTAGAGGCGAGAATATAATATATCTATGTTCAACAGGGCAGATTATAGAGCGAAAATTACTTTTTGCAACTAAAATGGGTATGATAAAACTTGTTGATGGTAAAGAATTCGATGTTACAAAACGAACAGTAGCAGCTACTAAGCTTAATGATGGCGATGAAGTAATTAATGTACTTCCTACAGATGCAGTTGTAAGTGTTGATTCACAAGGACAGGAGATAATAAGCAGTGAAGAACATCTTGTTATTAAGACAGAAGGCGGTTATTATCTGAAGTTTGCAATAAGTGAGATACCACAGAAGAAAAAAGGTGCAGTAGGTGTACGAGGAATCAAACTTGTATCAGGCGACAGTGTATCGGATTTATATCTGTTTAATAAAGAATCCGAGATTGTAGTCGGATATGGTAAAAAGCAGATATCGTTAAAAGATGATATAAATCTTACAAAGAGAGATGGACGTGGTGTGAAAAAGTAAGCATTGTACGCCATCTAACCAATATAAAATCCATATTCTTATGTACTAAAAGTGCATAGGAATATGGATTTTTTGCTAAGTATACATTTAAAAATCTCACAAGGAAGGCTAAGAGCTACGCCCGAATTAATATGTATCAACAAAAACACGCTTCCGCTAAGTGTCCATCGTAACGGTACTAAGTTCGCCATACATCTTAGATGTATAGCTTACTAAGTGCCGACGATTACCACATTGTTTTCTTTTGATACATATTAATCCGGGCATAGCTAATATACGTTTTTCAGAGATTTTTAAATGGATTATTGGCTTACGATTTGCAATTATGCAAAATGTAATAATTATTATGCTTTGTAAGTATTCTGATTTTATGCTTTTTTATATTTTTTATAAATTTAATGCAAATGTGTATATTATACGAAAACGTAGCTGCGAAACTCATCAAAATGAAAATTGGATTGCCAAAGTATTAAATAACATCAAAAGAAAACAATGTGGTAATCGTCGGCACTTAGTGAGTTGGAAGGCAAAGACTTCCAACAAACTTAGTACCGTTACGATGGACACTTAGCGGAAGCGTGTTTTTGTTGATGCTATTTAATAATTTGGCAATCTTAGATACCTATATATGAGTTTCGCATAAGTATACATTTCAAAAAACATACAGTATCTTTTCAAAAATCTGTCACATAAGAACATTACAATCTAAGTGTAATCGTTCAGAGAGGTGTGTAGTTAGATGCATCACACAGACCTTATATGATATTACATAATAAAGCAGCTAAGGGAGTGAAAAGAGATGGCAATTGAAGTATTTAACAGATATGAGAAGAAATTTCTTCTGACGCAGAGTACTTATGAAAAATTTGTTGACATGATTAGCGAGAAGATGGAAGCTGATGCATATAGCAAAGACGGTGGATTCTATAGAATATGCAATATCTATTATGATACACCGAATGATGAACTCATTAGAAAATCAATCGATGGTCCAGTATATAAAGAAAAGTTGAGACTTAGAAGTTATGATACACCAGAGCTTAGTGACAAAGTTTATTTGGAGATTAAGAAAAAATATAATGGTATTGTCAATAAGAGACGAACGACATTAACATTAAAAGAAGCTTATGATTATCTTGAAACAGGCATAAGACCAGAATATAAGCCATATATGAATAAGCAGGTACTAGATGAATTAGATTATTTTATAAATCATTATGAATTAGTACCAAAAGTATTCTTATCATATGACCGCAGAGCTTATTTTGATAAAAATGACAGAGATTTCAGACTTACATTTGATACGAACATAAGATGCAGAAGAGAAGATGTAAGACTTGAAGCAGGTTCCTATGGTGACCTTTTACTAGAAGATGGAGTATGGCTTATGGAAGTTAAGATTCTTAAGGCAGCACCATTGTGGTTTACTAAGATATTGTCGGAGCTAAAAGTATATCCGGCATCATTTTCCAAATATGGAACAGAATATAAAAATATGATTTTAAGTAGAGAAGGAGAAAAAGTAGTATGTTTGAATCAATATTTACAGCAACAACCGAGAACAGTATATCAGCCGGTTCAGCAGTTTTAAGTATAGGAGTGGCACTTGTCCTTGGATTAATAGTTAGCCTGGTATATATGATGAGTAGTGAGAATAAGAATTATTCAAGAGATTTTGCAATGACACTTGTATTCTTACCAGGAATAGTAGCAATAGTAATTATGCTTATAGGAAGCAGTACAGCCAGAGCATTATCAATGGCAGGAGCATTTGCACTTGTAAGATTCAGAAGTGCACCTGGAACAGCTAAAGATATAGCAATAGTATTCTTTGTAATGTCAGTTGGTCTTGCTGCAGGACTTGGATTTATTACATTTGCAATAATTATCACATTGATAATATCAGTTGTAATTGTTGTACTTGCAAAGACAAAATTTGCTTCAGGTAAAGACAATCAGAAAGTTTTAAGAATAACAATCCCAGAAGATCTTAATTATGCAGGAACATTTGATGACCTTTTTAATGAATATACAACATCATGGAAACTTGAAAAAGTAAAAACAACTAATATGGGAACACTATTTGAACTTACATATAATATTACTTTCAAAGATAATATTACAGAAAAAGAATTCATTGATTCATTAAGATGCAGAAATGGTAACTTAAATATTACATTAAGTATGGTTGAGAAGAACGTAGGAGTAGTATTATAATTAAGTACTATAATATATATTATTAACAGAATTATTGGCATTATTGTAATCTAAGACAATAGAATTATTGTTGATAAAGTGTTGTATCACATATCATAACAAAAATACCAGTATGTTTGTAACTTCGGTTATAAGCATGCTGGTATTTTTAGATTATGACATTTATCACTTGTTTATATTCGCTATTACTTTGGTTATAAGAATATTGGGTATTTTAGCGTGAATGAATATGCGGAGTACTTTAAAATTATAACACACACATAATATAAATATAATTAAGCTATTCAAAATTATATATAATAAACTTAGTTTATTCAAAATTGTATAAGATAGAAATTAGAAATTATAGAAAACAAGAAACTGAATGGATGATATCTAATTCATAGAAAACAAGAAACTGAATGGATGATATCTAATTCATGGAAAATAAGAAGTTGAATGAATGATATCTAAATCCATGGGAAATGATAAGCTATTTGAAGAAAATAATTTAATATTCAAATATGCTATAATTAAGATGCTGATTGCTGAATGTGGTAGTTAGAATATATAAGATAATCTAATTAACAAATATAGGCAGGAAGCACAGAAGAGTATAATTTTGTGCGTAATTTATCAGGTTAAAAAAGAAATAGTGAGGTATAGACAGAATGATGAGAATAGGATTAGCAGCAGTAGGATTTAAAGATAAAGATATTGACTATAATAAGAATACGATAATCAATTTTATGAAACAATATTCGGGCAATGCAGATATGTTAGTATTTGGCGAGAGTTTTTTGCAAGGGTTTGATGTTCTTACATGGAAGTATGAAGAAGATAAGTATATTGCAAAAGAACTTACAGATGCAGTAATTACCGAGATAAGTGAAAAAGCAAAACAATATGGTATAGCAGTATCTTTTGGATTTATTGAGATTGATAATAAAACTGAAGAATTACATAGTACACAGATAACAATTGGCGATGATGGTAAAATAGTAAATGTATTCAGACGTGTATCAGAAGGCTGGAAAGAAGGAGATGCTATTAATAATCTGCATTATACAGAAGGAAGAGAATTTCCAAAGTTTACATATAAAGGATATAATTTTTCAGTAGGATTATGTGGAGATTTTTGGTATGATGATAACGCAGATATTGTAAAAAATATGAATGTAGATGCAGTATTATGGCCGGTTTATACAGATTATAATGCAGAAGAATGGAATAATAAAGTATGCTATGAATATGAAGAACAGGCAGGAAAAATAGGAAAAAAAGTCTTGTTGGTTAATTCAGTATGCCTTAATAGAAAAAATGATGAGACAGCAAGCGGAAGTGCATCAGCAATTATAGATGGAAAGATAAATAGATATCTTCCGGCAGGAGAAGAAGGAGTACTTGTAATAGAGATATAAGAGAGTAGAATATCTATGGTAAGTATTTATGAGAAGTGATATATTATTATCACATAAATGGTATTAGAAATTAATTGATATTATAGAAAAAATGGAGGAATATATAATGATTACTGTAGCAAAAAATGGCACTGGTGATTTTACAACAATAATGGATGCGATTAATTCAATAAGTGGTTCTAATGAACCTGAGACAATAGTTATTCATGAAGGAATATACAATGAGATAGTAGAGATAAGACGTTCTAACCTTACGATATATGGTGATAACCCATCGAATACATATTGTACATATAATAATTATGCAAATATGATTATGGAAGATGGTATAAAAAGAGGAACTTTTCGTTCATATTCATTCCTTGTATTAGGCGATAATATTAATATTAATAATCTTACAATAGCCAATACATCAGGAACAGGTAAAGTATATGGTCAGGCAGTTTCAGTATATGCAGAAGGAGATATGATTACATTTAACAACTGTCGTATGCTTGGATATCAGGATACATTATTTACAGGCCCACTTCCTAAACAGGAGATTAAGAAAGGTGGTTTTACAGGACCGACAGAATACTTTGATAGAATTAATGGAAGACAATTGTATACTAATTGCTATATAGAAGGTGATGTAGACTTTATATTCGGAAGTGCAACAGCATTTTTTAAGAATTGTGAGATATGTTCACTTAACAGAGATGAAGAATGTAATGGATATGCAACAGCACCATCACAGCCTGAAGGTCAGAAGTATGGTTATGTATTTGAAGACTGTCGCTTTACAACAAAAGGATGTGCAAAAGGAACAGTATATCTTGCAAGACCTTGGAGAGACTATGGACAGACAGTTCTTATACGATGCGAGATAGGAGAACATATTAATGAGGCAGGTTTCCACGATTGGAACAAAGAACTTGCAAGAAAAGTATGCAATTTTGCAGAGTATAAATGCTATGGTGCAGGTTCAGATAGAAGTAAAAGAGCTGTTTTTTCAAGAGAACTTAGTGATGAAGAAGCTGCTGAATATAGCTTTGTAAAAGTATTTGCACAGAGATAATGAGATATGTATCGAAAAAATGGGGTTTGAAAAAATTCTGCAAATCTATATAAAAGCACTATTGAATTATTATGCAATAAGATGTATAATAACGCAATGAAGTGCGTATATGTAATACATAATAATGCCAAAAGTGCAGATTGCATAATGTCTATAATGCAATAGAGTATATGTGATGTATAATAGAGAAAAAAGTTCGAGTTATATAATATCTAATAATGCAAAGAGTATATGATGCATAATGGAGCAAAATGTATGAAGTATACAATCTAATATATAGAGATAATTGAGCAGATTATATTGAAAAGTAAAGCTAAAGATATCTTAATATAAAACTAGAGATATCTTATGTTAAGAATATAAAGCTACAATTATCTAATAAGTAATATAGGAAAAGGTGGATTAAAATGGGTATAGCATATGAAATAGCAATTGAACCAAGTAAAGATTATGATAATATAGAGTTGCAGGAGAATACTCTTGATGTGGAGACATATTTAAGTCTTAGAAAAGCTGTTAATTGGAGAAAACTTACTGTGAATCAAGCCAAGATGGCGATTAATAATTGTCTGTACAATGTAGTTGCGTATCTTGATGGTGAGCCAGTTGGAATGGGACGAATTGTTGGTGATGGTGCTGTGATATGTTATATTCAGGATCTGATAGTAGTTCCGAATATGCATGGTAAGAAGATTGGAAGTATGATTATAACAAGACTTATAGATTATGTAAAAAGTATAACAGAAGAAGGAAGCACGATGATGTTAGATCTTATGTCAGCACTAGGAAGAGATACTTTTTATGAAAAATTTGGTTTTATAAGCAGACCAAATGATAATCTTGGTCCTGGAATGATCCAATATATAACTAAGTAATATAAACTATTATAAAAGAACAACCAGAAAACTAATACAAAATAAGTATAAAAGAGCAACCAGAAAACCAATACAAAACAAGTTTAAAAGAGCAACCGAAAAACTAATACAAAATAAATTAGAAAAATACTACAAAAAATGGCGAATTCACAATATATGCACATTACCGGTAGTTGGTATATGTATTATGTTGTGAATCGCCATTTTTTTATAAATCTGTAAGATTTTGTATATTAAGCAAGAACTGATTCGATATAAGCTTTGATATCAGGACATTTGCAATTAGCAAAGAATAATTCTTTGAATTTAGCTCCACTTACAGTTGCTTTTAAGAAATCCTGATCAATAGTCTTTAAGATTGTAAGCATATCAACATGTGTAATCTTCTTAACATCATCAAGAATCTTCTTGTTTCTCTGCTCTGGAACAACTCTTTCTTTAGGATAACCACCACCTGGTTCGCCTTCGAATAATTTTTCAAAAATATATGTAAGATTTAATTCAGCACCCCATCCAAATCCTTTTGCAAAAGGAAGAGCGATAGCGTTACCATTGTTAATCTGGCTGAACATATATGCATCTGATGGATCAACAACATGTCCACAGAGTACATTAGGGAATGAGTTACATGCAAGCATTGCACCTTCACCTGTACCACATCCTGTTACAACAAAGTCAGCAGCACCACTGTTGATTAAGATAGCTGTAAGAAGACCGGCCTGAACATATGTAAGCTGAGCTTCATCATCAGCTGAATACATTCCGTAGTTATCTACTTCATAACCTTTAACATCTGCTACTTTTTTAAGAGTTTCGTATACCATGCTATTCTTTGCAGCCTGGCTGTTTTCATTAATTAATGCTATTCTCATTAAATAAATCCTTCTTTCTTTGATATTTGTTTTCCGTTAATAATCATAAGTGAGTAAGCGAGATTTGTCAATAGAATGGTATATGTGCTATAATAAATGAAAAGTATGGAGGATATTAAAAATGAATGAACAGGAATTATTTTCAAAAAATATAGAAGAACTTACTCAATTTGCGAGAGTTAATAATAATCAGATTAATCTGTCAGATGTAGATGATATGTTTAGAGAGATGAATCTTGATGAGAAGCAGATGGAGCTTATATATTCTTATCTTAAGCTTAATAAGATAAAAGTTATGAAGGATGGGGAAGAATATGAGAGAAAAGAGTGGGAGTACGAAGACAAGAATGAACAGGATACTTTGTATGATGAAAAAGATGAGGAAGACGAAGATGCATCTGGAATATTTGAAGCTGAAGAGGAAGAAGTTGGTGCTATCTCTCTTGAAGATGGCAAGACACCAAGCGAAGAAGAAAAAATAGAGATGCAGGAAGAAGAAGCGATATGCTTTGATATGTATATGGATGATATGACGAATGTCAGAAAACTTACTGAAGAAGAGATTATGGAATGTATTAAAAGAGATGATGCGATATCAAGAAATATGTTAATTGAACATTATCTTACAAAAGTAGTTGACTGGGTAAAACCATATACTAAAAAAGGGCTTGCATACGGAGATCTGATTCAGGAAGGCAATATTGGACTTATACAGGCAATTACAGATATCAACAGAGAACTTAATGATATTGATATGATAGATGCTTATATTAAGAAACATACAATAAGACATATCAAGAATGTGATTGATGAATCAGAGAGTGATAAGCTTGTTGGTGATAAAGTTGTTAATAGAATTAATGCAGTTAATGACTGTGCCAATATGTTAAAAGAAGATCTTGGAAGAAAACCTACAAGAGAAGAAGTTGCAAAACTTATGAATATCGAGATGGATGAGCTTGATGATATAATCAAATTATCGGGTGATAAGCTGGATTCTATTGAAAAAAATAAGTAATATACGAAAAAAGTGATTTGTCAAGACACAAATTTAATAAATCTTATTAAATATATTAATAAAATAAGTTGTACTTATAGAACTTTAGTATAAATGGAATCATAGCCTTGATTATAAGCATAATATGTACTATAATGTTCTCAGTAGCAAAGAGAACGTGCTTTACTATTCCTGGGATGTTCGACAACCTTATCCATTTGAACCTACATTTACGTTCAATGGGATTCCTAGATCTCTTCTCAGATGTCAGGCCACTTACTAATTCGAATTTTCTTTTCGCAGTGGAAGACAGATGTTAAGATGCGGTTGCCCACCTAGCATTAGCTAGGCGTCAAACGGGTAGGACCGGCATTTTGGGATATTTGAAAAAGGCTTTTTGAGAGAAGATATTTAATATCTTTTCTAAAAAGGCCTTTTTTGTTGCTGATATATACCGAAAGAGAATATAAGAATATTGAAGTATATAAAATAAGTAATGCAGATATTAAGAATATTAAAGTACTAAAATAAGTAATGCAGATATTAAGAATATTAAAGTACTAAAATAAGTAATACAGCTATTAGGAATATTGAAGTACTAAAATAAGTAATGCATATATTAAGAATATTAAAGTATATAAAATAAGTAATACAGCTATTAAGAATATACAAAATATGAATATCATGTATGGCAAAATGATAACATAGAGCTATATAAGCTATGGAAATAGCAAGAGTAAGAGTATAGCAAGTATATAGTATAGATATCATTAAGAGAAAATAAGACATAATAATAGAGAGGATGACATATTAATTTTTTAAGTAAGAATTACCGAAGTTTAGTTTTGAGAGTAACTCACATAGTAATGGAATGTAGAAGTATAATATTCAGACTGAAATAAATAATGGCGGGAGACGAGAGAATGTATAGATCTGGAAAACTTGAGAAAATACTTATACTTGGTGGTATTGTTTTTTCAATAATAATGATTATGGTAATTGTATTTCTTGTAAGGGGAGGAATGAATGATGACAAAGATACAGTTAATTATGGTATGTATGCCAGAATGATATCGCTTGCACAGGTATCATCATCAACAATAGAGAATACCGAGATGGACAACCATTATGATGGTGATGATGGCTGGTATGTAAAATATATGAATTACATGTATTATAAGAAAGATTTTGAAGCTGGTAAACATAAAAAAGCAGGAGATTATCTTACATATGGAGATTTGAAAGTATTGTTTGATAACAGGAATATTAAGACAGATGATGTTGAAGAGATGACAGGTCTTGCAATACGAAGTAAAAAGAGCAGAGAGAAAATATCATTTGAGAATTTTGTGCTTATATATGATGCGATAATACCATATTTTGACATTGAAAGAATTGGCAATTATGAAGAAGTAACTATATGTGGTAATTATGATTCACATAATATTGTTACTGGTGAAGATGGTATATATGAAGCAGATGGAATAAGTGGTGATGAATATAGAGATAAGAAAGTTAATGCTTTTATAAAAGACGGTGAACTTATATATGTAAAAGCAGTTGTAAGTGATGAGATTACATATAATAATGTATATGTTACAGAATATAGCGATAATGAGCTTAGAGTATATATAGAAGGTATCAATAGAGAATATAAAGTTGATACAGATAGTCAGATAGATAAAGGCAGCATTGCAGATTTGTATATAACAGATGGAACAGTAACGCAGATTCATCTTAAATCAGATAAGATAGACGGTAAAATATTATCTGTAACTGATGAATATATAGAAGTTGAAAAGTATGGTAAAGTTCCTTTAGAAGAGAATTTTAATGTGTATAGGAGTTATGGAGAACTCAAGATGATGAAGAAGTCAGATATTCTTGTAGGATATGATCTACAGGAATTTGTTGTTGCTAATGGAAAGATATGTGCAGCAGTTATAGACAGAAGTCTTACAGCATCTAATATACGAGTGCTTATTATGAGCAGTGGATATACATCAATATTCCATAATAATGTCAGTCTTACATGTACAGGTGGTTTTAGTGTTAATTATGGTGATATAACAGAACATTATGATGCGAATACACCAGTTACAGTTGATAATGAGAGTAGATATCTGACGGAAGGACGAGTGAAGATAGTACCTGATGAAGAGTCTTCAAGAATACAGATTAATTCTGTGGCAAGAAGTCAGGGAATTCCTGCATATCGTGGAGATATAGAGATTGCAAGGACAGAATCAGGGCTTGTAATAATTAACGAACTTCCACTTGAACAATATCTATATTCAGTTGTACCAAGTGAGATGCCTGTACGATATGGTGAAGAAGCACAAAAAGTTCAGGCAGTATGTGCAAGAAGTTATGCTTATATACAGATCCTTAATAATTCATATAGTATGTATGGAGCACATGTTGATGATAGCGTTGCTTATCAGGTATATAATAATATCAATGAGCAGGATATATCTGTAAAAGCAGTTAATGAGACTTATGGAGAAGTTCTAAAGTACGCAGGTGATGTGATTGAGGCTTTTTATTATTCAACTTCGTGTGGATATGCATCTGATTCTGGAATATGGAATGATAATCCGGATAGTTATCCATATCTTACAGGCCATACTATTAATGAGATGAATGAGAAAAAAGATCTTACAGATGAAGTTAGCTTTAGAACATTCATAGATAATCCTGATGCAACAGCGTATGATTCTGACTTTGCTTTTTTTAGATGGGATGCGGTAGCCGGAATTGGTGATATTAGTGGCATTGTAAATAGTAATATTAATGCAAGATACAAAGCTGCAAAAAATAGTGTGAGAACATTAAAAGATGGTGAATTTGTATCCATTCCAATTAGTACAGTTGGAACAATTACGAATATTGAAGTTACAAAGAGAAAAACAGGTGGCATAGCAGACGAAGTTAAGATAACAGGAACGGACAATACGGTTTTAGTATCTGGAGAGTATAATATAAGAGCTTTGTTTGGAGATGAGAGTCTTGTTATTAATAAAAAAGATAAAACTACATATAGTGCCAGTCTTCTTCCGAGTGCATTTATATATTTTGATCCAATATTAAATGATGGCAATCTTAGCGGATATATGATAAAAGGTGGCGGATATGGTCATGGAGTAGGAATGTCACAAAATGCAGTATCTAAGATGGTAGAGACAATGAATTACAGACAGATACTTGAATTCTTCTATAAGGAAACTAATATTGAGACTGTATATTAAAAGTATGAGTAAGGATATTAATAAAGAGTACAAATACATATGCAGATAAAAATACAAATAATTATATGATTAGTATTATGATATTGTGGCTTGATGTACGAATAAGTATGCAAATAGAGATACAATAAGAATAAGATAAATAGGAATGGCACTAAGTTCACCTACATTATAAGATGTATAATGAACTTAGTGCCATTTTTATTAAGAAACTGATTTGTGCAATATAAAAGATGAATAAAAGCCCCTTAAAATATATAATAATATGCAAGAAGTTATATTATAAAGAGTCTATATTATAATAGCTTTTTGTCAGACATTGCATTAAGTCTTTCTTCAATGAATGAATTAATCTCCGCACCAATAAAGAGGATATACATTATAAAATATAGCCATAAAAGAGAGACAACTATTGTAGTAAGACTTCCATACATATATGACATTGAATTAAAATTATCTACATATAGTGAATAGAAATATGAAAAAATCATCCATCCAAGAGAAGCAAATACAGCACCTGGAAGTTTTTTCGGAAACTCAAATGTAAAAAAGTGTCTTCTGTTATGTTTGTTAAATCTTCCTTTTCTGCTTGGAATAAAGTTATATAAAAGTAGGAAGAAAAGCATTAATGCACACCATACAAGCAAAATTCGTATACTTATAAGCCAACCGGAAAATCCTTCAAGAAAAGGAAAAGTGCCGGCAATAAAGTGATGTAATTTGTTGCCATATACTAATAATACAAGAGATATGACTAGTAGTATAATAAAGATTAATGTATAAAAACCTGATATAAGTCTTAGTAAAAAGTAGTTACGGTTTTCCTGTTTTTTATAGATAACATTAATACCTTTGGTTATGGCGAAGAATCCTTTGCCTGCAGACCACAATGCTGATATAACCGAGAAGGAGATAAGCGTTGTGGATGATTTGTCAAACATCTCATCAAGTATGGTTATTATAACAGGCGTAGTATTCTTAGGTGCAATCTGCACCAAAGTTTCTAAGAGAAAAGCCTTGGTTATAGGTGTATACTGAATTAATGTAAGTAACAGAATCAGGCAGGGAAACAGGCTTAAAAATAAGAAGAATGAGGCTTGTGCTGAGAAAGCACCAATGTTATCATTATTCATCTTATCCATAAATTTTCTGGCTATATTAATAATACCCATAGTAAAAGTCCTCCCTAAGTCATAAATAGTGCAGACATATAGAAGCGCCATCTATATGCCTGCACCTGCTAAAAATTCTGCACTTATTATTTTATCATACCTAATGTTTGAAGAGCAAGAACTAATTATCTTGTATTGATACCAGATTGCCATCGGATATAGTGATTACTTTATCAGCCATATCAGCTATCTGTGGATCATGAGTTACAAGTATGATAGTCTGATGAAATTCTTTTGCAGATTCTTTTAAAAGGTTCATAACTTCATTGCTTGTCTTGTCATCAAGATTACCTGTTGGTTCATCAGCAAGAAGCAGAGCTGGTTTTGATGCAAGAGCACGTGCAATGGCAACACGCTGTCTTTGACCACCTGATAATTCATCCGGATAGTATGAGAGTTTTTCACGAATTCCAAGTGAATCAATTACTTTATCTATATGTTTCATATCGGGATGTTTGCCATCTAATTCTATAGGTATAAGTATATTTTCCATAACGGTATGTTCTTCTAACAGATTGAATGACTGAAAGACAAAACCTATTCTTTGTCTTCTTAGTATTGCAAGCTCTCTGTCTCGAAGATCAAACATACTTTTGTCTTCAAGATACATCTTACCGGAGCTTGGTTTGTCAAGACCACCAAGTATATGTAAAAGTGTAGATTTACCAGAACCACTTTTTCCGATTATAGCATAGAAGATACCATCTTCTATTGAGAGATTAATATTCTTAAGTGCGTGTACACTTAGTTCACCTTTTCCATAAGTTTTTTCTATATTAACAGCTTTTAATATTGTTGACATAATTATTCCTCCTAACGTTCGTTTGAATTAATATTTTCAATTGGTGAATATCTTCTTAACTTTCGTACAGGAAGATATGATATAACTACGATTGCAGCTACAAATAGTATGCACAAAGCGATATGAAGTCCCCACCAGTAGTCTTTGAGTGCATAATTGAACATATCTGATATATATCTAAGAAATGTCATTTTACTACATTTTAGTGTAAGTATATCTCCGGTTAATATTATAACAAACATTATAATATGCACAATTATTAGAGAGAGGTAGCTATCTATCAGACCTTTTTTCATATATGTAAGTGCAAAATCATGGTTAGTAATTCCCATAGATTGCAGTATGCCTATTCTTTTGCGTTCTTGCTCAAAAGCAGACATATTGATGTTACCAAGAATTATTAATGCAATAGCTGTAGCACTTAATCCCGTGAGAATAATCATGAAACTGCTATTTAGAGCTTTGTAATATTCTGACCATGTCTGTTCGTTGTAATTAATAAGTGTAAGTCCATAATTAGAAGCGATTGTGAATAATGAAGATTCTATCATACTATTATCAGCAGAAGAATCCATATATATGTTAATCGCACTGTTTCCGTATGCGTAAGGACACTGCTTTAAAAAGAATTTTTCAAACTGACTTAAAGATAGTTCATTACCAACAGGATCAGTTGCCATCTGTGGATATAACGTCTGTGCAAGATTGATTCCTGATATTACTTTTACACCATAGTCTGTATCATACATATCTTCAGAGAATGGCCATAGACCATTATTAGGAAAATAGTATATTATTCCATCAACTTTTACATCATTAATAGTAGTATAAGCTATTGGGAGATTATCAGCAGTTGCAGACTCGATTCGTGTTGAGAGCGTAATAGAGTCACCTGCAGTTAAAGAGTCATCTGTTTTATAACTGCCTTTAAAACGCCCATCATAAGAGAATGTATCTTCATCATATATAGGTATCATAAGAATGACAGAATCACCTTTCGCAAAGTCAGAATCATTAACTGTTCCATAATTAATAAGTGATTTTATACGATTATAGATGTCTGTTGAAGGATCAATAGCATATATAGAAGTAATGACACTTCCTTCAATCATTGACAGATCATCCTGTACTTGTTGACCTTCATATTCCTGGTCCGGAACGATACCAATATAATCGCTGTAATTATCTTCATGTTTGAATCTTTCTTTATATGTATTAAACAACTCACTGTCATTTATGCCATTATATGTAAAATAAGCATGGTTACCATATTTATAATAATCAGTCTGTATCGATGCATCTAATGCTTTAATATCTTTACTTACTGAACTTAGAGAAGTAAGAGTCATTCCATGATTAGCATAGAGCGTATATGAAGGTCTATCTGTTCTTATATTATTATCTCTGTATGAGTCAAAACAATTATATGACAGATATGAACAGAATAATATAATACATATAATGATAAGTGACAAAGAGAATGAGAGAGTACGTGATGTACGATTCATTCGGTTGTGCTGTTTTGTTATATATGAAAAAGTAAGAGCATGATGTCTGTTAGATGAACCGATGACATTACGGGTACTTCTTTTCTTGCGTGATTTTTTTACACTTATTGCACCGACTAGAGGTGTACGGATTGCAATTATCATTGGAATTGCCATTCCTATAAAAAGTGCAATACAGCCTGTTATAAGCGCAAGCAGAAGAATTCGTATATCTATGTGAAATGACACGCTTAAACCTCCCGCATGATTCATTATAAGAGTAGCGAGATAAGTGATAATAAGACCGGTTAATGTTCCTAAAGGTAGACATATAATAAGTTCATATAATCCTTCCCACATAAGAATTGCAAAAATCTGACCATTAGTTGTTCCAATTGATTTTAACAGAGCCAGTTTGCGGCTTCTCTTTTTCATCTGAGTCAGAAAAATCTGGAATATGGCACATGCTGATGCTATGAATATTATTCCAATAATCATGAATGTCAGTGAATTCTCAGCACTGCCTGCGAGTACAGGATATGAAAAAGTATTGCGTCTGAATGGAATATCAGAAGTTGAAAGAGAAGTTAACTGTTCACTATCAAGAAATATATTCTTATATTTATCATATACTTTTCCATTATAATCTTTATTAATAAATATATTTGAAGTATAGTTATAATCTCTTAGATTATCTGTAAGAGTTGTATTATTAAGGTATGATAAGAATGTATCAGCAGCAGATTCTGTTATAAATGATGATGGCAGAATGAAGTTACCACAATCCCAATTACCAGAATAGCTTTTTATAACACCTGATATTGTAAAATCTTTGGTTATTGTTACAGACTGATAGAATAAAAGTCCGTTTTTAATTATATCTTCAGGGCTTGGAACTGATTCATCGGCTGAAAAAGCAATGATATACTGGGAATCAAAAGTTATTCGTGAATTGTCTTTAAATTCAGTTTCAACTGTATGATGTGTATATGTCTTAACAGGACAATCAAAGTAATTATTATCATTAGCAACATAGTCAGGTGCAATTTTCTTAGTCATATCATTAAGATAATCATCAGCAGATATGTCAAGAATTGGAGTATACATCTGCACAGTAATAGTATTGCCTACAGCATTGTCAAGCCCAAGAGATGTAGCTATATTGGATTCTATTAGAATCTCGTCATCATTAGCAGGATAAGTCCCTTGTAAAAAAGAAAAATTGGATATCTTTTTGATATCATTATTAATAGTACCTACCACGCCACAATTATCAGATGATGCAACATTTCTTGAGATGGCAAGATTAAGTGAATCTTCTTTGGAAAGAGTAGCATAAGCATGACCGTCATCTGACATATAAGCAGCTTCAAAGTTACCATAAGTAAGCAGTCGCTTGTCTTCTTTGGTCTTAGTTATACTTGTCTGCAAAGTTGTAGCTATAACTATAAATAGAAAAGTAAGTGATAGAACTGCTGACAATAGGATAGTCGCACGCTTTCGTCCTTTCATTCCGTTTTTTGCAATCTTTTTTGTAATCATATTGTTATAATCCTTCCTAGTTATTTTGAACAGATATTATACTACGATTAGCATACTATGATTAACATACTATGTCTGTCGTAGTAATAATAGCATTGTATATTACTCTAGTCAAGTGCAAATTTGAAAAGTAGTATTATTAATAAAAATTAAAAGTAAAAGAATAAAAATGCTTCATAAATTAAAAGCAAAAGGATAAAAATGGTTCATAAATTTAAAGTAAAAAAATAAAAATGGTTGACAGATTCAGACTAAGTGTTTAGAATGTGTATAGTATATTAATTAAAAGCTGTGAAAGTGCATAGTAGATTACTGTATTCCAACAGAGAGAGAGAATCACCGGCTGTAAGTTCTCTTAGGTTCATTCAGATAATTGAATTTCACACTGGAGCTGCATATCTGAAGATAGTAGGATATGACGTTAGTACACGTTACGTATATGAGAGCTCATTAATGAGAATCAGGGTGGTACCGCGGATATCAGACTCGTCCCTTACATTGGGATGAGTCTTTTTTTATGGCAACGAGGAAAATGCACCCAATATATATTATTGTTTAGATAGGAGAATTATAATGAAAGAAAAATTGCAAAAAATCAGAGAAGAAGCAATTCGTCAGATGCAGGAAGCAACAACTCTTGACAAATTAAATGACATAAGAGTTGCATATCTTGGAAAAAAAGGTGAATTAACAAGCGTATTAAAAGGAATGAAAGATGTTCCGGCAGAAGAAAGACCTATGGTTGGACAGTTTGTTAATGAAGCAAGAACAGCAATTGAAGAAAAACTTGATGAGATAAAGAAAGATATGGAGAAAAAAGCACTTGATCTCAGATTAAAATCAGAGACTATAGATGTTACTCTTCCAGCTAAGAAAAGCAATCTTGGACATCGTCATCCTAATACAATAGCATTAGAAGAAGTTGAGAGAATATTCGTTGGAATGGGCTATGAAGTTGTTGAAGGACCAGAAGTAGAATATGATTATTATAACTTTGAAGCACTTAATATACCAGCTAATCATCCTGCAAAAGATGAACAGGATACATTCTATATTAATGATAAGATTGTTCTTAGAACACAGACATCATCTGTTCAGGTTCATGAGATGGAAAAAGGAAAACTTCCTATAAGAATGCTTGCTCCAGGACGAGTATTTAGAGCTGATGAAGTTGATGCAACACATTCACCATCATTCCATCAGATTGAAGGACTTGTAATTGATAAGAATATTACATTTGCTGATTTAAAAGGAACACTTGAAGTATTTGCACAGGAATTATTTGGTAAAGAGACTAAAGTTAAATTCCGTCCTCATCATTTCCCATTCACAGAACCAAGTGCAGAGATGGATGTTACATGCTTTAAATGTGGAGGAAAAGGATGTAGAATGTGTAAAGGTTCAGGCTGGATAGAGATCTTAGGATGTGGTATGGTTCATCCAAGAGTTCTAGAGATGAGAGGAATCGATACTAATGAATATCAGGGATTTGCATTTGGTGTAGGTCTTGAGAGAATCGCATTGTTAAAATATGAGATTGATGATATGCGTCTTATGTATGAGAATGATGAAAGATTCTTAAAACAGTTCTAACATATAATTAAGAAAAAGATTAGTTTTGATGTTTAAAAAGCGATAAGAAAGGAAAATATAGATTATGAATACAGCATTATCTTGGATAAAAGCATATGTACCTGAACTTGACTGTACAGCTCAGGAATACACAGATGCAATGACACTTACAGGAACAAAAGTAGAGGGATTTGAAAAACTTGATGCAGATCTTGACAAAATTGTTGTAGGTCAGATTGAAAGTATAGAGAAGCACCCTGATGCAGATAAACTTATTATCTGTCAGGTTAATATTGGAGATACAACTACACAGATAGTTACAGGTGCATCTAATGTATCTGTTGGTGATAAAGTTCCAGTTGTTCTTGATGGAGGACGTGTTGCAGGTGGACATGATGGTTCAAAGACACCTGGTGGAATTAAGATTAAAAAAGGTAAATTAAGAGGAATTGAGTCAAATGGCATGATGTGTTCTATCGAAGAACTTGGTTCATCAAGAGAATTCTATCCACTTGCCCCAGAAGAAGGAATCTATATTTTACCAAAAGATGCAGTAGTAGGAAGTGATGCTATTGAATTACTTGGATTTAGAGATGTAGTATTCGAATATGAGATTACTTCAAACAGAGTAGACTGTTATAGTATAGTTGGTATTGCAAGAGAAGCTGCTGCTACATTTGGCAAAGAATTCGTGCCACCTGTAGTAAAAGAGACAGGCAATGATGAAGACGTTAATAACTATGTAAAAGTTACAGTTGAAGCTAAAGATCTTTGCCCAAGATATACAGCAAGAATGGTTAAGAATATTAAGATTGCACCATCACCTGAATGGATGCAGAACAGATTAAGAGCAAGTGGAATCAGACCAATCAATAATCTTGTAGATATAACTAACTATGTAATGGAAGAATATGGTCAGCCAATGCATGCTTATGATATGGATACAATAGAAGGCAATGAGATCATTGTAAGAAGAGCAAAAGATGGAGAAGAGTTTGAGACACTTGACGGTCAGGTTAGAAAACTTGATTCATCAATTCTTATGATATGTGATGCTAATAAACCAGTAGGAATTGCCGGAATTATGGGCGGAGAGAATTCTAAGATAACAGATGATGTTAAGACAGTATTATTTGAAGCAGCATGTTTTGATGGTACTAATATCCGTCTGTCAAGCAAAAAATTAGGTTTAAGAACAGATGCATCAGGTAAGTTTGAAAAAGGACTTGATCCTAACAATGCAATAGAAGCGATTAATAGAGCATGTCAGCTAATCGAAGAACTTGGAGCAGGTGAAGTTGTTGGCGGTGTAGTTGATGTATATCCAGAAGTAAGAGAAGAAGTTCGTGTAAAATTTGAGCCAGAGAGAATTAATAAGTTACTCGGAACAGATATTGATGAAGAGACAATGATTAATTACTTTAAGAAGATTGACTTAGGTTATGATGAGAAGACAAGAGAAGTTATAGCTCCAACATTCCGTCAGGATCTTCATTGTATGGCAGATATAGCAGAAGAAGTTGCAAGATTCTATGGATATGATAAGATTCCAATGACACTTCCACAGGGAGAATCAACAGAAGGTAAGCTTTCATTCAAGATGAGAGTTGAAGCTGTTGCAAGAGATATAGCAGAATTCTCAGGATTCAGTCAGGCAATGACATATTCATTTGAAAGTCCAAAAGTATTTGATAAATTACTTATTCCACAGGATTCAGACCTTAGAAAAGTAATTACAATATCAAATCCATTAGGCGAAGACTTCAGTATAATGAGAACATCACTACTTAATGGTATGTTATCATCTCTTTCAACTAACTATAATAGAAGAAATAAGAATGTTCGTCTGTATGAACTTGGTAATAGTTATATTCCATACGAATTACCACTTGACAGATTGCCAGATGAGAGAATGCAATTTACTCTTGGTATGTATGGAGAAGGAGATTTCTTTACAATGAAAGGTGTTGTAGAAGAATTCTTTGAAAAAGTCGGACTTAAAGAGAAGATTACATGCGATCCTAATGCAGGTAAGACATTCCTTCATCCAGGCAGACAAGCTAATATTGTATACGATAATAAAGTAGTAGGTTTCCTTGGCGAAGTTCATCCATACGTTCTTGATAACTACTCAATAGGTGAAAGAGCATATATTGCAGTAATTGATATACCATCAATCGTAGAACTTGCTTCATTTGACAGAAAGTTCAAAGGAATTGCCAAATATCCTGCAGTATCAAGAGATATAAGTATGCTTGTTCCAAAAGATATGCTTGTTGGAACAATAGAAGAAGCAATAGAAAAACGTGGTGGAAACATACTTGAAAGTTACAAATTGTTCGATATATATGAGGGAGCACAGATTAAAGACGGATTTAAGTCAGTTGCTTATTCAGTAACATTTAGAGCAAAAGACAGAACTCTTGAAGATAAAGACATTAATGAAGTTATGGAAAAGATACTTAAAGAGTTAGCTTCACTTGGAATTGAACTTAGAAAATAATTAAAAGCAGCGTATGATATGCAGCGTTTTACACTAAAAGCTACCCAACACCAATTTTTTTGATGATTAGGAGGAACTAACAATGAAAAACAAAACAATCACGTTACTATTAATATCAATGATTACTATATTAAGTATTGCAGGATGTGGTAAGAAAGATGGCTCATCATCTGATAATGGCAGTACATCTTCATATACATCAGCAGTTGAGATACTTAATGTTATCTGGGACAACTTTCCTGAAAGCGATAAGTTCGAAGTAATAGGCGGCGGAACAGGTAATGCAGTAGAAAATAAAGCAGGAAGTGTAGATGTTACAGATACAGATACATTAACATATAGTCTTCTTGTTCCGGAAGAACTTCAGGCTAAGATAAGTGATGCAGCATCGCTTACACATATGCTTAATGCTAACACATATACAAGTGCAGCATTAAAACTTAAAGATGCAGACAAGGATTCATTTGTAGATACATTAAAGACAGACATTCTTGGAGCAAGATTTATGTGTGGTTTTCCAGAGCGACTTGTGATTATATCAACAGGTGATTATGTTGCATACGCATATGGAGCAGATGATTTAGTTACAACATTTAAAGATATAGCGTCAGAAAAAATAGAAGGAGTTAAAGTTGAAGTAGATCAGCTTTTTGAATAAAATATGTTATTTTCAGGCATACCTTTTTTATTCTGTTTTTTACCGGTATTTATGATAATATATATTATAGTACCAAGACGCATGAAGAACATAGCTCTCCTAATGGGGAGCTTGTTTTTCTATGCATGGGGAGAACCCCGTTATATTATATTGATGATAATACAGATTAGTATTAATTATATACTAGGACTTCTTATTGAATATTCTTATGAGGTTAAAAATAATAAAAAAATGGCAAAAGGCTATATGATAATATCAGTGATATTTGGGCTTGGTATACTTGGATATTATAAATATGCAGATTTTTTTATTGAGAACTTTAATAATATAACCGGACTTAATATAGAATTATTAAAAGTTGCACTTCCTGTAGGAATAAGTTTTTATACATTTCAGACATTGAGTTATACAATAGATGTATATAGAAGACAAGTAAAAGCACAGAAAAATTATATTAATCTTGCTATGTATATAACTATGTTTCCACAATTAATAGCAGGACCTATTGTAAGATATACAGATATTAAGGCAAAACTTACAGATAGAGAATATAGTATGGAGCAGATTGCTTATGGAATAAGACGATTGGTTATAGGACTTTTCAAAAAAGTAATAATAGCTAATACACTTGGCGAGATAGTAGTGCAATATAATAATACAGATGAGAAGACTGTTATATATACATGGATATATGCGATTAGTGTATCATTACAGTTATATTATGATTTTTCAGGTTATAGTGATATGGCTATAGGACTTGGAAGTATGTTAGGATTTGATTTTCCGGAGAATTTTAGACATCCTTTTGAAGCAAAGAGTGCGACAGAATTCTGGAGAAAGTGGCATATTACACTTGGAAGTTTTTTTAGAGATTATCTCTATATACCACTTGGTGGTAACAGAGTTGGTAATATAAGATACATCTTTAATATTCTGATTGTATGGATGGCAACAGGACTATGGCATGGTGCAGCATGGAATTTTGTTATATGGGGATTGTATTTCGCAGTCTTTTTAATAATTGAGAAATATATACTTAAGACATATCTTGAGAAGACAAAAATTGTCGGGCATATCTATCTGTGCATTATTGTGATGATAAGTTTTGTAATATTCAGTGCAGATAATATTGCATCTGGAATTGATACTATATGTATGATGTTTGGACATAGTGTTGCATTAAGCGGAATTAAGACTTTGTATTGCATTAAGAACTATGGCATTATTATATTAATGGCGGTTATTGGCTCTACACATATTCCTATAAGTATATATATGAGAGCAAAAAAGATTAAATATATAGATAAGATTATGGATGTATGCGAAGTTGTGGCAATTATGCTTATAATGGTAGCAGTGACAGCATTTCTTGTAAGTGGTTCGTATAATCCATTTTTATATTTTAGATTTTAAAGGTGGTGTCTGTGGTTGAATAGACGTATGAAGAATATGATGATTATAGGTCTTTTTTCAATATATATTGTGGTGATGGCACTGTGGCTGTGGGGAAAGAGCGATATAGAATATTCTGTCAGTGAGAGAAGAAATCTTGCTAAAAAGCCTAAGATTACAGTGACATCTGTTATAAATGGAAGTTATATGAATAATTTTGATAAGTATGTGACAGATCAATTTCCACAGAGAGAAACATTTCGAAAGCTTAATTCATGGCTCCTTGTTAATATAATGCGAAAAAAAGATGTTAATAATATATATGTAAAAGATGGATATGCAGCTAAGATTGAAGATGTTATTGATTATAAATCAGTTAATTGGGGAATCAGGCAGATGAGATATATCTGTGATAATTATATATATAGCGAAGATTATATGCAAGATAAGAATTACAATATCAAACATACTGCAAATAGTGATATTGACAGTGATGGTGATATTGGTGAAGATTGTAATAACAGCTATGATATTAGTAAATATAGTAATGGTAGCTATGATGTTAGTAAAGATAGTAATAGCAGCTATGATAGTAATAAAGCTAATAATATGCCAGATGATGAAAGAAAAGACAGAGTATATATGTGTATAATTCCAGATAAGAATTATTATCTTACAGACGGAGTAGAGTATCCATATATTGACTATGATGAATTTGTACAGCTATATAGAACAGGAATGGACGATTATGCCAGATATATTGATATTAGTAATCTTCTTAATATAGATAATTATTATAAAACAGATATTCATTGGAGACAGGAGACACTTGTAGATATAGCAAAGCAGATACTTGATGCAATGACAGAATATGATAATGATATATCTAATGATAATATAGAAGATTATAAGGTAAATACAGGCAATGGAGAATTCTATGGAGTCTATTATGGTCAGAGAGCATTGTCAATGAAGCCTGACATTATAAGATATCTTACAAGTGATATTATTGATGATTATAGAGTAACGTATGCTGATACAGGAGAAGCTGTGTCGATGCCTGTATATGATATGGGTAAAACCTCCGGAAGAGATCCTTATGAGATGTATCTTGGTGGTTCTCTTTCGCTTGTAACAATAGATAATGCAAAAGCTGATACAGATAGGAGACTAATTATATTCAGAGATTCTTTTGGATCATCATTAGCACCGCTTCTTGCAGAAAAATATAAGCAAACGGTTCTCATTGATATAAGATATATATCGCCTACTGTTCTCTCTTCGTATGTAGATTTTGAAAATGCAGATGTATTATTCATGTATAGTGAACAGGTTCTTAATAGCTGTGCAGATCAGTTTAAGAGATGAAAATATAGAATAAGTATTATATAAGCCATATTTAATGCCGATAGGTTTAAGTGTGGCTTTTTGCACAAAATGAAAGGGCGGGGTGGAATAGACTATGAGATTAAAAAAAGTAGTATCGGTATTTTTGTGCAGTATTCTTATTTTTTCAAAAACAAATAGTACAAATATTACAGCTAATGCAGCTATTGCATCAGGTGATATAAGAGTCGGTTTAGTGAGCTGTTATTCGGGAGTATCAGCAATTAATATAGAAAATACGAGCATTATATTGGGCTATTCGTCAGGTAATACATATTCATCAGATATAACATTAAATAGTAGTACAGGATTTAGATTCAGTGTAGATAATGCATCTTACTATGTCAGTGATACAGGATTTTCAAGTCTTGATTCAGCAAGAGAAGCAGCCAATTATTATTGTGGGCTTGGTTATAATGCGTATGCAGCAGTAAGAAAAAGTGGAGATTATAAACTTTTTGTTGGAGAGACGGGTGATATAAGCGAACTTGAGAATATTCATTCAGCTATTGAAAGTGCAGGTTATACATTCTCGTCTTCTGTCAGTGAAGATGGACTTAGAATGAAGATGAGTTATGATAACACAAGCATTATAATTGATGCATCAAAGAGTGCGGCTTATCCTCAGTTTAAAGCAGCTTATGCTGATTCTGAAGGTATATATGCGATAGATCTTGGAGATAGAGAATATAGAGGAAGAATAGAGATTGGAAGATATGGAAATGGTACACTTACAGCAGTTAATATTGCAGATATAGAGCAATATCTCTATGGAGTAGTTCCTTGCGAGATGGTGTCTTCGTGGAATATAGAAGCACTTAAAGCACAGGCAGTCTGTGCCAGAAGTTATGCATATCTGACAGCCGGATATACATCAGATACAATTATAAAAAAAGGATATACTCTTGTAGATACTACGGCAAGTCAGGTATATAGAGGATATCTTGCAGAAAAGTCATCTTCGAATCAGGCAGTTAATGATACAAAAGGTCAGATGATCTATTATAATGGCGAAGTTGTAAAAGGATACTATTTTTCAACAAGTGGTGGAAGTACTGAGAATATAGAAGATGTATGGAGTACACCTGTTGGATATCTGCGTTCAGTATCAGATATATATGAATTATTTCCTGAGAAAAAACCTTGGATTGTAAAACTAACATCAAGTGAGATTGGAAGTAAGCTTCAGGCAGCAGGATTATCAGTTGGAAGTATAAAAGATATAAAAGTTGATATATGGACTGAATCAGAACATGCATATTCAGTAAGGTTTGCGGGAAGTGCAGGTAAAGAGAGTATATCAGGCGATAAAGTGAGAACTGCATTATCATTACCGGCAACCAAATTCAAGATAGTAAAGAGCACAGATGATCCTGATAAAGTATATACAATATCAGCCAACGGAAATAGTGAAGTTCAATTAAAAGATTCTTATGTTATTAATTCAGATGGTGAAACTGTCAAGATAGATAGTGAGATAGAACAGGTAATGGTTCTTAGTAAAGATAATATAACTAATTTTCCAACAATTGTACCTTCTGATAGTAATACATATTATTTTGCCGGACAGGGAAGTGGACATTCAGTTGGTCTTAGCCAAAGTGGTGCAAAAGGTATGGCAGATGCAGGATATGACTATAAAGGGATACTTGAACATTATTATACAGGAATAACTGTTAAGTAGAAGAAAGAATATATAATAATTATAGAATTTATAATTTAGAGTGTAAAACCCACTACCTTTAGGTGGTGGGTAGTTCACGAAGAACTATTAAGATACTTAAGATGTTTAAGATATATTAATATGTAATTGTGGTAGTGATGGAATGGAGTAGGATATACTAATGAGATCTATGTTAAAGCGAAGTACATTAAGGGAGATAAAATCAAGCCTTGGAAGATATTTTGCAATATTCTCAATCGTTGCGCTTGGAGTAATAATGTTTGCAGGACTTAAAGTCTGTAGAGCAGATATGGTTCTTACTGCAGATAAGTATTTTAACAAAACAGGATTATATGATTACAGAATTATATCAACGCTTGGGTTTGAGAGAGACGATTATCTAAGATTTGAGAAGTCTGATGAAGTTGTCTTAGCTAAAAGTGGGATAAATACAGATGTTATACAGACATTGTCAGATGGTACAGAAGTGGTTATATCGACATATTCTTATACAGACGAGATTAATACACCGGTTATTGTGTCAGGCAGACTGCCACAAAATGATAGAGAATGTGTTGTAGATTCAGAATATTATGATGTAGATGATATTGGTACTAAGTTTATAATTGCTGATTCTAATGATGATGATACAAAAGAGATGTTCAAATATGGCGAATATACAATAGTTGGTACAGTTAAATCACCATTGTATATTAATGCTGATAGAGGCACTTCTACAAAAGGTAATGGTAAAGTAGCTGCATTTGCTTATTTTATGAGAGAAGCATATAATGCAGATTATGATTCTGTAATATATCTTAGTATGAATTCAAAAGGTGAAATATATTCAGATGAATATGATGACTATATAGAAGCACATAAAGAAGATATAAAAAATGAAGCAAAGAGCATAGCAAAAGATAGATATGACAACCTGTGTGATCAGGCGATAGAAAGTATGGGAATAGATCCTGATATTACTGAGTATGATGCTGTTACGAAAGGCATTGTAGATGAGATTATAAAGAATATTGAAGAACCGGAAGTATATGTTCTTGGCAGGGATACTAATACCGGATATGTGAGTTTTAATAATGATAGTAATATAGTTAATCAGGTAGCAGCAGTATTCCCGGTATTTTTCTTTGCAGTAGCAGCACTTGTATGCATGACTACAATGACTAGAATGATTGAAGAACAGAGAACTCAGATTGGTGTGTTAAAAGCACTTGGATATAGTGGAAAAGCGATACTTGGAAAATATCTGTTCTATGCAGGTTCAGCAGCACTTGGTGGAGCTTTGGCAGGATATGTTATTGGAAGTATTGCATTTCCAAAAGTTATATGGACTGCGTATGGCATGATATATGATTTTGCAAAATTGACATACGTCTGGGATATAAAACTTGCAATTATATCTTTTGTATCAGCGGCAATATGTTCTATTGGAGCGACATATCTGTCATGTATATCCCAGCTTAGAAGCGAGCCGGCAGAACTTATACGACCAAAAGCACCAAAAGGCGGAAAAAGCATAATGCTTGAGAAAATTACTTTTATATGGAAAAGATTAAGCTTTTTACATAAAGTTTCAATTCGTAATGTTTTTAGATATAAGAAGAGATTCATCATGATGGTACTAGGTATAAGTGGATGTACAGCACTTGTAGTAGCAGCACTAGGACTTCTTGATTCATTTGGAGATGTTGTAAATGTACAGTTTGATGATATTGCAGTATATGATGCGGCAATATCTGTACGAGAAGGTAAGCTGTCTAAACAACCTGATGGATTTGAGGATGAACTTAAAAATTACCTTAGCGAATATGCATATCTGCATATTGAGGATGTTGATATAATATCAGATGATGAAAGAAAAAAGACGAATGTTGTAGTTGCACAAGATGAGGCAGCATTTGAAAAGGAATATAGATTTATAGATGTAAAAAGTGGTAAGACTATCGCATATCCTGCAAAAGGTGAGGCAGTCGTTACTAAAAAAATAGCAGATAAGATGAAACTTAAAAAAGGTGATAGTATTACAATTACGAATTCTGACGGCATTAATATTGATGTTAAGATATCAGGTATATGTAAGAATTATATATATACATATATATTTGTGAACAAAGATACATTTGTAGATGATAGTACTGAAGAATTGTCATATAATACGATATATGCACAATTTGACAAAGATACAGAGAGTACAGATATTATAGCAAGATTACTTGCTATTTATAATATAAGTTCTGTTGAGATTAATGAAGATACTAAAGGGATGTTTAATGATATGATGTCAAGTCTTGATTATGTTATTATGATGATAATATTTATGGCGGCAGCACTTGCATTCGTTGTATTATATAATCTTACTAATATTAATATCACTGAACGTATAAGAGAGATAGCAACGATAAAAGTTCTTGGATTCTATCCAAAAGAAACAGCGGCTTATGTATTTAGAGAAAATTTTGTACTTACAGCTTTTGGTGCATTATTCGGTCTGGTACTTGGGCGTGCATTGTTACAATTTGTAATATCCTGTATAGATGTTGATATGATAGCATTTGATTGTCGGATAAGTGGATTAAGCTATGTGCTTAGTGTTGTTATAACATTTATTTTTGCAATCTTTGTCAATCTGTTTATGTATGCGAAGATTAACAGAATAGATATGGTGGAATCATTAAAATCTATAGACTGATTCTTAGAAGAAAAAGTCATTAATCCGATTCTTTACACTGCTTATTCCTTATGCTATAATTATGCAGATATCAAAGTTGGGAATTTTTGCCCCGACATCATTATATATAGAAAAGAGAGAATATTATGAATTTACATGATTTTGATTTTTATCTTCCGGAAGAACTTATTGCACAGGATCCATTAGAGGATCGTTCAAGTTCAAGATTACTTGTACTTGATAAAGAAACAGGTGAGATAGAACATAAGATTTTTAGGGATATAATTGACTATCTTAATCCTGGAGATTGTCTTGTTGTTAATAATACAAAAGTTATTCCGGCAAGACTGATAGGAGAGAGGGAAGGTACAGGAGCACATATAGAAGTACTTCTTCTTAAGAGACGTGAGAATGATATATGGGAAGTACTTGTAAAACCTGGTAAAAAAGCAAAACCGGGAACTATAATTAACTTCGGTGGTGACAAGCTACAGGCCGAAGTACTTGAAGTTGTTGATGATGGTAACAGACTTATTCAGTTTAGATATAAGGGAATATTCGAAGAGATACTTGATGAACTTGGACAGATGCCACTTCCACCATATATTACACATAAACTTCAGGATAAGAACAGATATCAGACAGTTTATGCTAAATATGAAGGTTCGGCAGCAGCACCAACAGCAGGACTTCATTTTACTAAGGAACTACTTGAGAAGATTAAAGAAAAAGGTGTAACAATAGCGAGTGTTACATTACATGTAGGTCTTGGAACATTCAGACCTGTTAAAGTTGAGAATATTCTTGAACATCATATGCATTCAGAACATTTTCAGATTGAAGAATCAGAAGCTAAGAAGATTAATGATGCAAGAAAGAATGGTGGAAGAATTATTGCTGTAGGAACAACAAGTACAAGAACACTTGAATCGGCAGCACTTGAGGATGGAACGATTCCTGCAACAAGTGGAGATACAAGCATATTCATATATCCTGGATATAAGTTTAAGGCAATTGACTGTCTTATAACTAATTTCCATCTTCCAGAGTCAACACTTGTAATGTTAGTATCAGCACTTGCAGGAAGAGATAATATTCTTAATGCATATAAGGTAGCAGTTGATGAACGTTATAGATTTTTCTCATTTGGGGATGCTATGTTTATAAAGTAAATCTGGCTGGCAATATAAAAGAGAGCTAATAAGGCAATATAAAGAGAATTGATAAGGCAGTATAAAAGAAATTGATAAAGCAACATAAAAGAGAATTGATAAGATAATATAAAAGGAATGTAAAAGTGATATGCACAGGCAATTTTGGATACATATCAAAGTTTACATTCCTTTTTATTGTATATTCTATTGTTTTTATTCAAATATTAAGATATGACAACGTAATAAAGTTATCATTTGCTTAGATAGCGAAACAACACAAAATAAAGTTAAAACGTAGTTAATTCTTGATTAGAACAAGCTACTTATCACTATCAGAGTTCTCTTCAATTATCTGGTGAACATCTATAAGATATTGTTTAATAGCATTGATACCAATAAAGCGACAGCCATAAGTAGTCTCAGGCACACCAAGATTTTCCATACGAATTATCTCAATGACAGCATCGAAAGTCTCTTTGTTCCACAATTCAATAGTAGTATCATAGAATGTGTTAAGTTCCATCTTCTCAGTAGATTTGAATGCTATACCATCTTTTGAGATATTGATAACATGAACCACGAATTCTTTGTCACTAATATCTGTAGAAACAGCTTTTTCTTGAATTGTTTTAAGCTTGATAGATACAGATATATCCATTCTTTTTGATTTTCTTCTTTCTATCATTATATTCCCCACTCCTTTTATATCTATGTATTACCAGAATAACAGTTATATAATTCACAAAGTATACATAAATATCGTAAAAAATTAATTAAAATTTATAGATATTTTAAGAAAAAATTACAGTTATGTCAATAAGTCAAAAGGGAGATAAAATAGGTTTGAAAAAACGGCAGGATAAAAGGTTTGCCATACAAAAAAAGGTATGTTACACTTGTAATAGACAAAAGGCGAGAAAAATTGTGAGGTTTTATTATGAATTTGTTAACAATAAATGGAATGACAAAAGCTTTTACAGACAAGATTTTATTTGAAAATGCAGATTTTTCTATAAATGAGAATGAAAAAGTTGGTGTTATAGGAATTAATGGAACAGGTAAATCTACATTGCTTAAGATTATGGCAGGACTTGAAGAGCCTGACAGTGGTGAAGTTATAAAAGGCAATAATGTTATTATAAAATATCTTCCACAGAATCCGGTATTTGATAAGGATGATACAATTCTTGATGCAGTTATAAAGCGTAATACAACTAAAGAGAATGAGTGGACAATTGAAGGTGATGCTAAGAGTATACTTAATAAGCTTGGTTTTGATGATATAAGTCTTAATGTTAATACATTATCTGGCGGACAGAGAAAACGAATTGCACTTGCAGCAGTACTCCTTGCTCCGGCACAGATACTTATTCTTGATGAACCGACTAACCATCTTGATAGTGAGATGACAGAGTGGCTTGAAGAATATCTTAGAAGATATAAGGGCTCAATAATAATGGTAACTCATGACAGATATTTTCTTGACAGAGTAACTAATAGAATTGTTGAGATTGATAATGGTTCACTATATAGTTACAATGCTAACTATGAACGATTTCTTGAACTTAAGGAAGAACGATTTAATATAGAGACTGCACAGGATAGAAAGAGACAGAGTATATTAAGAAAAGAGATAGAGTGGATAAGAAGAGGTGCAAAGGCAAGAAGTACCAAGCAGAAAGCCAGAATAGATCGCTTTGAAGAGATGAGTAAAGCAAAAGGTCCACAAAGAGATGCGAGTGTATCGATGAATTCTCTTTCACAAAGAATGGGCAAGAAGACAATTGAACTTGAGCATATATCAAAGTCATTTGGAGATAAAAAAGTAATTGATGATTTTTCATATATATTTCTTAAAAATAGTCATGTAGGATTCGTTGGAAATAATGGATGTGGTAAGTCAACACTTATGAAGATAATCACAGGTGTTATAACACCTGATTCTGGCAGTGTTGAGATTGGTGATACTATTAAAGTAGGATACTTCTCACAGGAAAATGAGTATATGGATGAGGAACTAAAAGTAATTGATTATATTACCAATGTTGCAGACTATATAAGAACAGATGATGGAGTCGTGACAGCATCACAGATGCTTGATAAGTTCCTTTTTACAGGATCGCTAAAATATCAGGTTATTAAGAGATTATCCGGTGGCGAGAAGAGAAGACTTTATCTTCTTAGAATCCTTATGGAAGCACCTAATGTACTTATTCTTGATGAGCCTACGAATGATCTTGATATATCAACAATGAATGTGCTTGAAGATTATCTTGATACATTTGATGGAATTGTAATTACAGTTTCACATGACAGATATTTTCTTGACAGAACAGTTGACAGAATATTTGCATTCAAAGGTAATGGTATTATAAAACAGTATGAAGGCGGTTATACAGAATATCATGAAAAAGTTATGAAAGAAGAAACGCCAGTTGTAACTGTTACTAAAAAAGCAGATGAAGAAAAGAATTATAAAGAGAGAGTACAAAAACTTAAATTCACATATAAAGAGCAAAAAGAATTTGAGACAATCGATGATGATATTGCAGCACTTGAAACTAGACTTAGTGAGATAGATGATGAGATGATTAAGTTCGCAACAGATTTTGTTAAGTTAAAAGATTTAACAGAAGAAAAAGAAAAAACAGAAAATCTTCTATCTGAAAAAATGGATAGATGGATGTATCTTAATGAACTTAATGAAAAAATAGAAGAGCAGAAGAGGGATAAGTGATGAATATTTCTGGTGGTATATATGAAGTGAAAGGATGTAGCTATATACTAAAGGGCTATAATTTTTGCATAACTGCACCACATAATTCAACAATTGAATTACTGCTCTATGAGAAAGATAATATAGAAAGTAATGCCGATATTATTATTCCTTTTGAACAAAAATATAGATTAGGTAATGTCTGGGCAGTCAGACTATCTAATTGTAATCTTAAAAACTATACATATAATTATAGAATAGATGGAGCAGTTATAGCAGATCCTTATAGCAAGGCACTTACAGTGACAAGTGATGATATATATAGAAGCGTTATTATAGATAATGCCGCATATAATTGGGAAGATGATAAAAGACCTAAGATAGATTATAGCGATATGATTATATATAGGATTCATGTAAAGGGATTTACATGTGGGTATGCATCAAAAGTTAGAAATAAAGGAACTTATAAAGCGATTATAGAGAAGATACCATATCTTAAAGAACTTGGAATAACATCATTAGAACTTATGCCTGTGCATGAGTTTATAGATCATAATCCTAATTATTGGGGATATGCCGGTGGATATTATTTTTCACCAAAGATGTCATATTCTTCAGATAAAAAACCGGGTGGACAGGTAATAGAATTTAAGAATATGGTAAAAGAGCTTCATAAGAACGGAATAGAAGTTATTATAGAACAATTTTATGCACAGGGAACGAATCCATCAATGGTTATTGATTCAATAAAATATTGGTCAGAGGAATATCATATAGATGGTATTCATATTATCTCATATAATGATGTTGAGAAGATTATAGCAGAAGTGCCGGAACTTGCCGATGTGAAGATATTTGGCAATAGCTGGTGGAATATAGATTTTTCGCATGAGTATATTAGAGATAATAATAATCTTATTGAGTATAATGACAGTTTTATGAATACTGCAAGAATGTTCTTAAAAGGTGATGAAAATCAGGTAAATGCTTTTATTAACTGCTTTAAGGATAATCCATATAATGTTGCAAAAGTTAATTATATATCACATACTAACACCTTTACACTTATGGATATGGTAAGTTATGAACGTAAACATAATGAAGCTAATGGTGAGAATAACAGAGATGGAAGAGATTATAATAACAGTTGGAACTGTGGAATAGAAGGTGCAACAAGGAATAGAAAAATACTGGCACTTAGAAATAGACAGATAAAAAATGCACTATGTATGCTTTTTTTGTCACAGTCTATACCAATGTTATTATCGGGTGATGAATTTGGCAATAGTCAAAGTGGCAATAACAATCCATATTGTCAGGATAATGCTATTAGCTGGCTTGATTGGCGTATGATTAAGAAGAATTCAGAGATTTTTGAATTCGTAAAAAAACTTATAGGATTCAGAAAAAAACATCCTGTTTTACATCAGAAAGAGCAATTAAAACTTGCTGATTATAAAGGAAGAGGTATGCCTGATATATCATTACATAGTGAAAAAGCATGGTATCCCGGAATGGAAATCTACCAGAGACATATAGGAATATTGTTAAGTGGATTATATGCTTTTGGCGAAGATGGTAATAAGTGTGATGATGATATCTATATAGCATTTAATATGCATTGGGAAGCTCATTCTTTTGCGATTCCTGACCAAAGTGAAGAATGTGAATATGAAGTAGTCATATATACAGGAGAGAATGAAGTGATTATTAGTAATAGATGTGTTGAAGTAGAACCACGTTCAGTTCTGGTGCTTGTACATCATAATTAGTGATAAAAGCATATATTCTAATTACTTCATATATAAAATTCTTTCTTTTGTCATAGGTGGAAACACACTACCTTTAGGTGGTAGGTAGTTGACAAGAGCATAAATAGACAAAAGCAGTAAATATAAAAATAAAGTGGGGTGAATAGGTTGGATTATGATATGATAATTGAAAAATATGGTCTTTCAACATTTGCACTTAAGATATTTGCATGTATATTGATGTTAATTGATCATATAGGAGCAGTATTTTTTCCACAGATTATATTGCTTAGGATAATAGGAAGGCTTGCTTTCCCAATATTCTGTTTTCTGATTGTCCAAGGGTATATCCATACACATGATGTCAAAAGATATCTTATGCGACTTGTTATATTCGCATTAATATCAGAGATACCATTTGATTTGGCATTTTATGGGAAACTTACACTTGCACATCAAAATGTATTTTTCACATTGTCGCTTGGACTTATAGTTGTATGGGCTGTTGACAGGCTTAACAAAGGATTAAGTGGAATTATATATATTGTTGCATCATTTGTTGCATATTTTGGCAATACGGATTATAGTATATTTGGAGTCTTGCTTATAATGATGCTGTATCTTGTAAGAGGTAAGAAACTGTGGGAAGCTATTGCAATATTTGCAACCAATGTAGGATTATATACAGGGATACAGAGGTATGGTGCAGTAGCGGCACTTCCTATAGCTTTATATAATGGCAAAAAAGGACCGTCATTAAAGTATTTTTTCTATATTTTTTATCCGGGACATCTATTTATTATATATCTGATAACTGTTATTATGCAGCACTAAGATATGAATAAAAGATATATAGTTCGTTTTGATATTATGTATTCTTGAATGATATACAAACATTTTATATTATCAAATTAAAATGATGTTTAATACTGATGAATAAAGCGATAATGTGATTGAGTAATTATATATTATTGTAATCTGTATATATGTTCAGATTACAATGACGTAGAGAAGACAGAAAGGAAGAGAGCATGGAAGATACAAGACAATATGAAGAAGTGTTAAAGCTTATCGATGAAAAAGATTATGAAAAAGCAGTTACACTTCTTGCAGATTATATAGAGAGTATTAAGGATAAATATCCTGAAAAAGAAGATGCCAAATATTATAGTTTTAATCATGTGGTTGAATTATATATATATTCATATTATGAGAGACCACAAAAAGAGATTCTTTTTACAGAACTTAAGATGCATGAATTCTATCGTGTATATGCCTATGTGCTTGCACATATAGGAGAGTATGAAAAGGCATTAGATGCGGTTAACACATCACTTGAATGGAATCCGGTTGACATTGATACAATGTTCGAAAAATGTGAGATACTTCGTAATATGAATAGACTTGAAGATTTTCTTGCGATGACGAAGATAGCATACAGATATGCTTTTTCAAGAGCAACAATGGCAAGGATATATAGAAACTATGGCTATTATTATGTTGAAAAACTTGAACCTGACACAGGAGCAGTTCTGTATCAATATAGTAATATATATTATGAAACAGAGAATGCGAATAATGAACTTGGATTCATAATTAATGCAACAGGACGTCCTCTTATAAAACGTAATGTAAAAGAGATGCAGGAGATAATTATAGGAAAGGACATTCCGCCAGGACCTGATTCTGATACAATAGGAATTGTATTCAGAGTAGGACAGCTTCTATTAGGTGATGGAGATATTGAACCTGCTAAAGACTGTTTTTCAATAGTATATGATATAACACAGGATGAAGAAGTCGGAGAAGTATTGTGGCAGTTATCACAGAATGGGAAAGAATAGATAGCAATAAATATTGTAACTTGTTTAATCTTAAATAAGTACCATAATAAGTATCATATTAAAAAATATAATATCAAAAAGTATTATATTAGAAAGTATAATACTAAAAAGTATTGTATAAAAAGTATTATATTGAAAAGTATTATATTAATTAGCAGGAGGAAATATATGAGATATCCGGATAATCTAAGAGATAATGGCAGAATTGGATTTGTCGCACCATCGTTTGGATGTGCAACTGAACCTTATAAGAGTGCATTTAATAATGCATTATCAAAGTTTGGTGAGATGGGATATACACTGGTTACAGGTCCAAATTGTTATGAAGCTTTAGGAATTGGAATAAGTAATACACCAGATAAATGTGGTAAGGAACTTACAGAATACTATATAGCAGATAACAGTGATGTAATAATATCATGTGGTGGAGGAGAGCTTATGTGTGAGATCCTTGACTATGTAGATTTCGACAGAATAAGCGAAGCTAAACCAAAGTGGTATATGGGATATTCTGATAATACCAACTTTACATTTTTGTTAAATACACTATGTGACACAGCAGCTATATATGGACCATGTGCACCTGCATTTGGTATGGAACCATGGCATAGCTCCCTAGATGATGCGTATAGAATTCTCAGAGGTGAGATAAAGTCTGTATACAGCTATGATATGTGGGAGAAAAAGTCACTAAAAGATGAAGAACATCCATTTGAACCATATAATGTTACAGAACGAACTGTTATTAAGAATTATATTGGAAAGAGTATGACAGACAGAGTAGAGATGTCAGGAAGACTTCTTGGTGGATGTGTAGACTGTCTTGTTAATCTCACAGGAACTTCTTATGACAGAGTAAAAGAGTTCGCAGATACATATAAGGAAGATGGAATAATATGGTTCCTTGAGTGTTGTGATCTTAATGTTATGAGCATAAGAAGAGCAATGTGGCATCTTAAACATTCAGGATGGTTCAAGTATACAAAAGGATTCATAATAGGACGACCATTTATGCAGATATATGAGCCTGAGATGATGGGACTTGATATGTATGATGCAGTGCTTGAAGTTATAGGTGAATACAATGTTCCAGTTATTATGGACGCTAATATAGGACATTTAGCACCTATGATGCCAATTATAAGCGGAGCATGTGCGAAGATAGAGTCACAGAATAATAATGTTAAGATTGATTACGAATTCAGATAATTGCTATTAACAGAGAATACAAAAGATGAACAGGAATGATAATTACAGATGATAACAACACATAATAACTATATAGGTTGAATAAAAACTTTAGATTTGCAAGTAGTTTATAATGTGATTGATTAAGTAAATAATATAGAAAGTTAAGGCAGGTAATATGGAAGTAATAAGATTTTTAGCAAAACATATAGTAACAAGAGAAGGAATCGTTATCACATTAATGTTTGTGGCAGCAATATGGGAACTTATAGATATTTTTTCAAAGAAATGTACTTATGAGAAGAAAGAGAAGATATTCTCTTATATAATTGCATTTTCATACATTATTGAAGGAATACTCTTTCCTATAAGAAGTCTCAATGTTGTAATTAATGCAATATGCACACTTCTATGTGTCACATTGTTAGTATGTCTTATATTAAGACTAAGATTAAGAATTATACAGGCAAAGAAAGCTAAACAAGCATCATTATAATATTTGTAGATTTGTAGATTTATAGTGCAACCGTTAAAAATGATTTAAAACGGTTGAAATGATTAAAGTAATTAAAAAACGGTCGCAAAAACAAACAATCATATTTTTACGTTTGTTTTTGCGACCGTTTGTAATTATTGATTGTAATAGTTTAAGGTTATAATCAATAATATTCTGATATTAATTAAAATCTATCAGTTATATATCCTATTTAGGATATACAAGACGTTTCTCATCAATTGAATATAATGTATTGTCGAGATATCTTTTTGCAAGATATTTTGCCATACCAAGATTAAGATCAAGATAATTACCACAATCTCTTGGGCTTGCACCTGGAATATCACCTTCAAAGTCACGAATGAATTCATACATCTCGGTAATAAGAGTAACAATATCTTTAGATTCATAATCACCGGCAAGAATGAGATAGAATCCTGTACGGCATCCCATAGGTCCAAAATAAATTGTCTTTGATGCATATTCTTTATGATTTCTTAAAAATGTAGCACCAATATGTTCAATTGTATGAATCTCAGCAGTATTCATTACCGGTTCATCATTAGGTTTTGTCATTCTGAGATCAAAAGTTGTAATGACATTACCATTTACATTATCTTTTCTTGAAACATATATACCAGGATATAGATCAAGATGATTAACTGTAAAACTTGCAATTTTTTCCATTATAAATCCTCTTTCTTTTATAAAATACTAATCTAACTTCTTGAATGCAATGCAGTTAGGAGTTTCAATCTTTAACGGAGCACCATTCATAACAAGAAGTCCACGTTCTCTGTCTAATGTAAAGAATGTGATTGAATCAGATTCATGATTAAGGCTTACAAGATGTTTACCATCAGGGAAGATATGAATATCTTTTGGATAATCACCACTTATTGGAAGAACTGTCATAAGTGTAAGAAGTCCGGTATTCTTATCAATCTTATATGTAGCAACACTATTCTCGCCGGCATTAGAGCAGTATAAGAATTCTTCATCAGGTGAGAAGTCAATTGCAGCAGCAGCAGTTGTATTCTCAGGCTTTATAACAGTAGGAATAGTCTGAATCAATTCAAAAGAACCAAATCCATTAGTACATTTGTATTCATATACATTGATGTAGTTCTTAAGTTCGCATACTATATAAGCATATTTGCCATTAGAACTAAACATCATATAACGTGGAGCTGATTCAAGCTCACATCTGATAATCTCATAGAGATTAAGTTTACCAGTCTTATGGTCAAAGTGATATACTTTTACCTGATCAATACCAAGGTCACATACACATAGATATTTCTCATCAGGAGTGAGAATAGCACAGTTAATATGTGGACGGAAGTTACGTTCTGCGATACTTCCCATACCTTTGTGATAGACTTCATCAAGAATCTTACCAACACTACCATCTTCGTTGAGTTCAAGAACAGTAACTTTACCATCGTGATAACCTGATACGAATAAGAAATGATCATCTTTGCTTAATGAGAGATGACATCCTCGCATACCTTTAATACTTCCTGTATTGATAAAAGTCAGATCACCATCTTTTTCAATTACATAAGCAGTTACACCTTCATCACATATTGAATAAAGATATCTTCCATTGTGAGATATAACAAGATATGAAGGATTATTTATATCAATTTCCTTTCGTTCAGTCATTCTGCCAGCTTCACAATCAAGATCATAGATATGGATTCCTTTACTTTTTCCAAGAGTATAAGTTCCAACGTATGAAACATATTTATTATTTTCCATAAATACTCCATCCTTTCATTGTATATTAATGATTAAGATATAATCATATTAATCAGATGCTTACAAAACTTTTATAAAATGAAATGTCAGAATTGACAATTAGCTTTTGTATTATAAATAGTTTTGCAGACATCTAATTATGTCAAATTCATTTTAACTTAATATGCTTCTATATTCAAGTAAAAATACATTCAGATATGTAAAAAAATACCATAAAGTAGAATAAAAAATACTATTGACATGTGCATAAATATGTATATAATAATCTGTGGAAAGTTTAGTTCTACTAAACTTTTAATAAAGTTTTGGTGTTAGAACACAATTACTAAACTTTTTATTTGATTTTAGTGTTAGAATACAATTACTAAACTTTTAGTATAGTATGCTATAGTGCTTTTATAATATATAGAATTAAAATATATGTTGTGAGAGGATATATTATAGAAGTATACTTGCCAGTTTAGGTTGCATATACAAGAAAGAGACGAGGTGGAAATGTGGAGATAGGAGGAAAGATAAAAGAGCTTAGAATGCTTAAGGGGCTTACTCAGGAAGAACTTGCAGATCGTTGTGAATTGTCAAAAGGATTTATCTCACAGCTTGAAAGAGACTTAACTTCACCATCAATAGCAACACTTGTTGACATATTAAAGTGTCTTGGAACAGATCTCAGAGAATTCTTTGATGAAACAGAGGAAGCTCAGGTTGTCTTTAGCAAAGATGATTATGCTAAAAAAGAGGATCATGAACTTAAGAATAGTATGGAATGGCTTATTCCGAATGCACAGAAGAATATTATGGAGCCTGTGCTTTTGACATTAGAGGCAGGCGGTTCAACATATCCGGATAATCCCCATGAAGGAGAAGAATTTGGCTATGTGCTTAATGGAAGTATAATAATTCATGCAGGAGGAAGAATGTATAAAGCGAAAAAAGGAGAATCATTTTATTTTACTCCACAGACAGAACATTATATAGAGTCAAAGTCCGGTGCAACAATAATATGGGTGTCATCACCACCAAGTTTTTAGACAAAGGAAGGATTTATAGTATATGAATAATAAATTAATTGATTTAAAAAATATTACAAAGGCGTATGGCAATAATGTGGTGCTTGATGACCTTAATCTATATATAAGAGAAAATGAGTTCCTTACACTTCTTGGACCAAGTGGATGTGGCAAGACAACTACACTTCGAATTATGGGAGGATTTGAAATACCTGATAAAGGTCAGGTTATATTTGATGGCAAAGATATTACAAAGCTTCCACCGAATAAAAGACAGCTTAATACTGTATTTCAAAAATATGCTCTTTTTACACATATGACTATAGCTGAGAATATAGCATTCGGTTTAAAAATAAAGAAAAAATCAAAAGCTTATATAGATGATAAGATTAAGTATGCGTTAAAACTTGTTAATCTTGATGGCTTTGAGAATAGATATCCGGATTCATTAAGTGGTGGACAGCAGCAGCGAATAGCAATAGCGAGAGCAATTGTTAATGAACCTAAAGTACTATTACTTGATGAGCCTCTTGGCGCACTTGATCTAAAACTTAGACAGGATATGCAATATGAACTTATAAGACTTAAGAATGAACTGGGAATTACATTTGTATATGTAACACATGATCAGGAAGAAGCACTTACAATGTCAGATACAATTGTTGTAATGAATCAGGGATATATTCAGCAGATAGGTTCACCTGAGAAGATATATAATGAACCTGAGAATGCATTTGTTGCTGATTTTATCGGAGAGAGTAATATAATTCCTGCTACGATGATAGAAGATAGACTTGTTAATATTCTTGGTGTTAAGTTCCCTTGCGTTGATGAAGGATTTGGTAATAATAAGCCGGTCGATGTTGTAATAAGACCGGAAGATATAGATCTTCTTGAACCGGGACAGGGAAGAATAGATGGAGTTGTTACTAATCTTATATTCAAAGGCGTTCATTATGAGATGGAAGTTATGGCTAATGGATATGAATGGCTTGTTCATTCAACAGATATGTTCCCGGTTGGTAAGAATGTAAGTATTAGCGTAGATCCATTTGATATACAGATTATGAATAAACCTGAATCTGAAGATGAACAGGCGGTGACTATAGATGAATAAAAAATCACTTGCATATCCATACATTATATGGATGATAGGATTTATTGTACTTCCACTTATAATGGTAGTCTATTATGGACTTACAGATAACACAGGATCATTCACACTTGATAATCTGACAGAGATATTAGTTGATTATAACTACAAGGCACTCTGGCTTGCACTTGGTCTGTCACTTATAAGTACATTAATCTGTCTTATACTCGCATATCCGCTTGCAATGATACTTAAGAAGATAAGTCTTAATCAGCATAGTTTTATAATACTTCTCTTTATATTACCTATGTGGATGAACTTTTTGTTAAGAACACTTGCATGGCAGACATTACTTGAGAGAAATGGTGTAATAAATAGTATATTATCAATGCTTAATCTGCCAAAACTTAATATAATAAATACACCTTATGCGATTATACTTGGCATGGTATATAACTTTTTGCCATTCATGGTACTTCCTATATATAATGTCATTGTAAAGATAGATCCTAATGTTATCAATGCAGGAAAAGACCTTGGAGCAAGCAACGTACAAGTATTTACAAAGATAATACTTCCACTTAGCGTTCCTGGTATAATAAGTGGAATTACAATGGTATTCATACCGGCACTTACAACATTCGTTATATCAGATTTGCTTGGTGGTGGTAAGATACTATTAATAGGTAATGTTATTGAACAGGAATTTACACAGGCAGGTAATTGGCATGTTGGTTCAGGCATGAGTCTTGTTCTTATGATATTTATCCTCTTAAGTATGGCTATTTTAGCCAAATATGATAAAAAAGGGGAGGGAACAGCATTTTGAAAAAAATAATAAATTTTCTTGAAAAATTTTATATGGTGCTGATTTTTTTATTATTATATGCACCGATAATTACACTCATTGTATTGTCATTTAATAAATCAAGGACAAGAGCAAAATGGGGTGGCTTCAGTCTAAAATGGTATATCTCACTATTTGAAGATGAAGCTATACTTAACGCATTATATACGACATTAATACTCGCTTTGCTGTCAGCACTTATAGCAACTATACTTGGAACGATGGCATGCCTTGGACTTAGAATGATGAAAAAATGGTCACGCAATACAGTAATGAGTATAACTAATATACCAATGCTTAATTCTGATATTGTAACAGGTATCTCATTTATGCTTTTATTCATTGGAATTGGCATGAAACTAAGCTTTAAGACAGTTCTTATAGCTCATATAACATTCAATCTGCCTTATGTAATACTTAGTATAATGCCAAAACTAAGACAGATTAATATGAATACGTACGAAGCGGCACTAGATCTTGGTGCATCACCTTCATTTGCATTCAGAAAGATAATACTTCCGGATATTATGCCCGGAATTTTATCAGGATTTTTACTCGCTTTTACAATGTCATTAGATGATTTTGTAATTACACATTTTACTAAGAGTCCTGGAATAGATACACTTTCAACTAAGATATATACAGAAGTAAGAAAAGGTATCAAACCGGAGATGTATGCACTCTCGACAATAATGTTTGTTACAGTGTTAGTATTATTATTAATAATTAATTTAAAGCCTGCAAAAAAAGATAAGAAGGCGTAAGGAGGACTATTATGAGAAGAAGATTAACCGGTATGGTGCTTGCATCAGCACTAGCAATAACTACAATATTTGGCGGATGTAAAGGAAGTGGTTCTGCTGGTGAGAATGGTCAGATTGTTGTATATAACTGGGGTGAATATATTGATCCGGATGTTATAGATATGTTTGAAGAAGAGACAGGAATTAAAGTTGTATATGAAGAATTTACAACTAATGAAGATATGTATCCAAAAGTATCATCAGGTGCAGCAGCATATGATGTAGTATGTCCATCAGATTATATGGTACAGAAGATGATAGAAGAAGGACTGCTTGAGAAACTTAATTATGACAACATTCCTAATATCGCTAACATAGATAAAGACTACTTAGAGAGTGCAAAACAATTTGATCCGGATAATGAATACTGTGTTCCATATTGTTGGGGAACAGTAGGTATATTATATAATAAGACTATGGTAGAAGAACCAATTGACAGCTGGGATGTACTATGGGATGAGCAATATAAGGGCGAGATTCTTATGCAAAAGAGTGTAAGAGATGCATTTGCAGTAGCACTTAAAAAGCTTGGATATTCACTTAATTCTAAAGATGATGCTGAATTAGAAGCAGCCAAACAGGAACTTATAGAACAAAAGCCACTTGTTCAGGCTTATGTAATTGATGAAGTAAGAGATAAGATGATTAATAATGAAGCAGCAATAGGCGTTATATATTCAGGTGAAGCTATATATACACAGAGAGAGAATTCAGATCTTGAATATGTAGTTCCAAAAGAAGGTTCAAATGTATGGATTGATGGATGGGTAATACCTAAAAACTGTTCTAATAAGGAAGGTGCAGAAGCATTTATTAACTTTATGTGTGATCCGGAGATAGCACTAATGAATTTTGAATATATCACATATTCAACACCTAATAAAGCAGCAAGAGAACTTATTGAAGATGAAGACATTAAGAATAGCAAGGTAGCATTCCCAGATAAAGATGTTTTAGACAGATGTGAGACATTCAATTATCTTGGTGAAGAATATGATGAGATATATAATAATCTCTGGAAAGAAGTAATGTCTAAGTAAAAGATATAAAATTTATATGATAAAAAGTTCCATCTACCGATATATATGTATAAGTAGATGGGATTTTTTTGTGTTGATTTAAAACGGTAAAGTGTGATAAAATAAAAAGTACAAAAGGCGTCAGGTCATGTGTACTTAAGGAGGTAATTAAGTGCAAAGAAGACATAGAAAGTATATATTTTTAAAAACAGTTATCATAACAAATCCTGATTCAAAGGAAACAGAGTATGAGACTTATGAGAGTGCTTTTAGAAAAGATACAGACAGCAGATATGAGAGGCTGATAATTGCATTGACTGACGATGGCAGACCGGAAGATATTGTTCATATGGCTGTCAATGCCGGACTTCGTGAAAAACTATACATACAGTACGATATCAGGTAGACTTTTAGTAAGTTGATTTGGAGGAAAAAATAATTATGGCTGGTTCAGGCTTTGGAAACATATTCAGAATTAATACATGGGGAGAATCTCATGGAAAGGGAGTCGGAGTAGTAGTCGATGGTGTACCGGCAGGACTTGAACTGTGTGAAGAAGATATACAGAGATATCTAAACAGAAGAAAACCAGGACAGTCAGTGTATACAACACCAAGAAAAGAAGATGATACAGTTGAGATATTATCAGGAGTATTCGAAGGAAAGACAACAGGAACACCGGTATCAATGATCGTATATAATACATCTCAAAGATCTAAAGATTATAGTGAGATAAAAGAATATTATAGACCAGGTCATGCAGATTATACATTCGATCAGAAATATGGTTTTAGAGATTATACAGGTGGTGGACGTTCATCAGGAAGAGAGACTATTGGAAGAGTTGCCGGTGGTGCAATAGCATGTAAGATTTTAGAGCAGATGGGAATTGAAGTATGTGCATATACTAAACAGATAGGCGATATTGAGATTGAATATGACAATTTTGATAAAGAATATATAAGTAAGAGTACATTATCAATGCCAGACAAAGAAGCTGAGGTAAAAGCAAAAGAATATCTTGAAAGCCTGATAGCACAGAAGAATTCATCAGGTGGTATTATTGAGTGTATAGTAAAAGGAATGAAGCCTGGAATAGGAGAACCGGTATTTGATAAGCTTGATGCATGTCTTGCTAAAGCGATTATGTCTATTGGTGCTGTAAAAGGTTTTGAGATAGGTATAGGATTCGAAGCCGCAAAGATGACAGGTTATGATAACAATGACAGCTTTGTAATGAGAGATGGTAAAGTTACAAAGAAGACTAATAATGCAGGAGGAATACTTGGAGGAATAAGTGATGGAAGTGATATTGTCTTACGAGCTGCAATAAAACCGACACCATCAATAGCCAGTATACAAAATACTGTCAATAGAAGTGGAGAAGACATAGAGATCTCTATAAAAGGAAGACATGATCCAGTTATTGTACCACGAGCAGTAGTAGTAGTAGAAGCTATGACAGCAGTTACAATTCTAGATCTTCTTCTTGTGAATATGGCTTCAAGACTTGACAGAATAATTGATTTCTATAAGATATACTAATTGTGCAGTGTTGCCAATAGATTATGATTAGCTGTGATTATAAAAAAAGTGTAAAATATCAAAAAAATATTGAAAAAAGTACGCTTCTTGGTTATACTTGTAATATTGACGAGACATATATTTGATAGTAAAAATATAGTAAATATATGTATCAATAATAACAGCCTTATAATGCCACAGTGCATTATGAGCGGGAACGAAACGAGGTTACTATGTATAAGTTAATAGCACAGGATGGCCGTGCTAAGCGAGGAGAGTTCCATACAGTTCATGGAGTTATACAGACACCGGTATTTATGAATGTAGGAACAATAGCAGCGATAAAAGGTGCGGTATCAACCACAGATTTACAGGAGATAGGAACACAGGTTGAACTATCTAATACATATCATCTTCACTTAAGACCAGGAGATGAAGTTGTTAAAAAATTAGGTGGTCTTCATAAGTTTATGGTATGGGATAAACCTATTCTTACTGATTCAGGTGGATTTCAGGTATTCTCTCTTACAAGTTTAAGAAAGATCAAAGAAGAAGGTGTATATTTCAATTCACATATTGATGGAAGAAAGATATTTATGGGACCAGAGCAGAGTATGCAGATACAGTCTAATCTTGCATCAACTATTGCGATGGCATTTGATGAATGTCCTCCACATCCTGCAACAAGACAGTATATGGAAGATTCTGTTGCAAGAACAACAAGATGGCTTGAAAGATGCAAAAAAGAGATGGCAAGACTTAATTCACTGCCTGATACAATTAATAAGAATCAGATGTTATTCGGAATCAATCAGGGAGGAACATTTGAAGATATAAGAATTGAACATGCAAAGAGAATATCAGAACTAGACCTTGACGGTTATGCAATAGGTGGTCTTGCAGTAGGCGAATCACATGCTGAGATGTATAGAATTCTTGATGAGACAGTTCCATATCTTCCTCTTGAGAAGCCTACATATCTTATGGGCGTTGGAACACCAGCTAATATTCTTGAGAGTGTTGAAAGAGGTGTTGATTTCTTTGATTGTGTATATCCATCGAGAAATGGCAGACATGGACATGTATATACTAACAAAGGAAAACTTAATCTATTTAATGCAAAATATGAACTGGATGACACACCTATTGAAGAAGGCTGTGGATGTCCGGCATGTAAGACATATAGCAGAGCATATATAAGACATCTACTTAAAGCAAAAGAGATGCTTGGAATGAGACTATGTGTTCTTCATAACCTGTATTTCTATAATCATATGATGGAAGAGATAAGACAGGCAATAGAAGAAGGCAGATATAGTGAATACAAGAGACAGAAACTTGATGGCTTTAAGGAAAATGATAAATAATTTTATTAACAGGAGGAAATGAGATGAACTTTTTACTTACTACAGCTGCTTCAGCTTCAGGTGGAACAATGGGATGGGGCTTTATTATTGGTTATATCGTATTAATCGGTGCATTAATGTATTTTATGGCTATCCGTCCACAGAAGAAACAGCAGAAAAAACAGCAGGAATTAATGAATTCAGTAGAAACAGGCGACAGCATACTTACAACAAGTGGTTTTTATGGAGTTGTAATTGATATAACAGATGATACAGTTATAGTTGAATTTGGTAACAATAAGAATTGTAGAATTCCAATGCAAAAGAGTGCTATTGTTGATGTAGAAAAAGCTAAAAGCGATAATTAATAGCAATGAATAATAACGATAATTAATAGAAAGGCTAAGAACGACAAAAAGTTCTTAGCCTTTTTCTTTTCTTTTTTTGCTCTTTGTTAAGAGGGGGGAATAGAAAAAAGGCATCCATATAAATATGAATGCCAATTCCCTACACTGTTAAATGTCGTCTAGTCATATTTACGACATTTAAATAAAACTGATAGCTAATAATTAGTGTGGCTCATGAAGAGCATCTAAAAAGCCTAAAAGAGTTGCACGCTGCTTTGGTGAAAGCTCATAGATTCTCTTTACGAGTGGATCTTCAAGAAAACCTAAAGGTGCGTTATCATCAAAGAAATCGCTAAGAGAAATTTCTAAAACCTCACATAAATATGATAAGATTTCAACAGTAGGATTCTTATTTCCTAATTCAATCTCTCTTAAATAACTCTGAGATATTCCAGCTTTGTTAGCTAATCTGTTTACAGTGTAATTTTTTTGTGTTCTCAAAAAAGTAATTCTTTTACCAATGTCCATAATTTAGTACACCTCTATTCTGAACTGTTGTTAGGATATCAGAGATATGAAAAAAAAATTACAACTATATAAGAAAAAATTATATTTTATAAAAATAAAATTAATAAATAGTACCTAATATGAAAAAAATATAAAAAATCCAATTAGAAAAATCCGTCAATAAACTATATTTTGGCTAAAATGTATATCAAAAAGTTTTTTTACAAAAATAAGGAAAAAGAATTGATATGAAGAAAAATATTAAAAGAATGAATTTATTAAGAATATAGTAACTTTATCAGGATAAAAACTATATGAAAATATATTTCACAATAAAATGAAAATAATCACAATAAAAAATATCTGATATTATGTGTATTAGCTTATGCAGAAGAATATGAGAGTTCATCGATGTAAAGTGACATAAGAAAAGAGAAATATGATATACATTTGACATGATTGAAAATTAATGGTTGAAAAATAAAACAATATAGTATATGATATAAAACATAGGCTTTAATAACTTACAGCAATAAAGATTAAAGCGACAAATGGTAAAGAAATAAAGATAATATAAAGGAAGTGGCATAATGAATTACAATATAGCAGTTATACCGGGAGATGGTATTGGACCGGAGATAGTCAGAGAAGCAAGGAAAGTGCTTGACAGAGTAGGTAAAAAGTTTGGACATACATTCAACTATAAAGAGCTGCTCATGGGAGGAATCTCAATAGATACATACGGAGTTCCACTTACAGATGAGACACTTTTAGAAGCTAAGAAAAGTGATTCAGTTTTACTTGGAGCAGTAGGTGGCAATGTAGGTAACTCAAGATGGTACGATGTAGCACCTAACTTAAGACCAGAAGCAGGACTTCTTGCAATAAGAAAAGGACTTGGATTATTTGCCAATATAAGACCGGCATATCTATATGAAGAATTAAAGGACAGTTGTCCATTAAAAGCTGAGATAGCAGCAGAAGGTTTTGATATGGTTATAATGAGAGAACTTACAGGTGGTCTTTATTTTGGTGAGAGACATACAAGTGAAGTTAACGGAGTTATGACAGCTGTTGATACTCTTACATATAATGAAGAAGAGATAAGAAGAATTGCAATAAAAGGATTTGAGATTGCAAGAAAGAGAAGAAAAAAAGTAACAAGTGTAGATAAAGCTAATGTTCTTGATTCATCAAGATTGTGGAGAAAAGTTGTTGCAGAAGTAGCAAAAGATTATCCGGATGTTACACTTGAGAATATGCTTGTAGACAACTGTGCAATGCAGCTTGTAAAAGATCCTGCTCAGTTTGATGTAATTCTTACAGAGAATATGTTTGGCGATATTCTGTCAGATGAAGCAAGTATGGTAACAGGTTCAATAGGAATGTTGTCATCAGCAAGTCTTAGCAGCTCAAAGCTTGGACTTTACGAGCCAAGTCATGGTTCAGCACCTGATATCGCAGGACAGAACATTGCGAACCCAATAGCAACTATTCTGTCAGCAGCAATGATGTTAAGATATTCTTTTGACCTTGATGCAGAAGCAGATGCAGTTGAGAATGCAGTAAAACAGGTCTTAAGCGAAGGATATAGAACAGTTGATATTATGTCAGAAGGAATGACAAAAGTTGGCACAGATAAGATGGGAGACTTAATAGCTGACAGAATATAGATAAAGAGAATAATTATTAATATAGAATCGAAAGGAAGATAAGACGATGAAAAGTGATGCAGTAAAAAAAGGAACTCAGCAAGCTCCTCACAGATCATTATTTAATGCACTGGGACTTACAAAAGAAGAGATGGATAGACCACTTGTTGGTATTGTAAGTTCATATAACGAGATAGTTCCGGGACATATGAACCTTGATAAGATAGTAGAAGCAGTTAAACTTGGCGTAGCAATGGCAGGAGGAACACCAATTGTATTCCCTGCAATCGCAGTATGTGATGGTATAGCAATGGGACATACAGGTATGAAATATTCACTTGTAACAAGAGATCTTATTGCAGACTCAACAGAAGCTATGGCACTTGCACATCAGTTTGATGCACTTGTTATGGTACCAAACTGTGATAAGAATGTACCTGGACTTTTGATGGCAGCAGCAAGAGTTAATGTACCAACAGTATTTGTAAGTGGTGGTCCTATGCTTGCAGGTCATGTTCATGGTAATAGAACAAGTCTTTCAAGCATGTTCGAGGCAGTTGGTGCTCATTCAGCAGGCAAGATGACACTTGAAGAATTAACTGAATGGGAAGAAAAAGTATGCCCAACATGTGGTTCATGTTCAGGAATGTATACAGCTAATAGTATGAACTGTCTTACAGAAGCAATAGGTATGGGACTTAAAGGCAACGGAACAATACCTGCTGTATATTCAGAGAGAATCAGACTTGCCAAACATGCAGGTATGAAAGTTATGGAATTACTTGAGAAGAATATTCGTCCAAGAGATATTATGACAAAAGAAGCATTCTTAAATGCACTTACTGTTGATATGGCACTTGGATGCAGTACTAATACAATGCTTCATCTTCCAGCGATAGCACATGAAGTTGGAATTGATCTTAACCTTGATATAGCTAACGAGATAAGTGCTAAGACACCTAATCTGTGTCATCTTGCTCCTGCAGGTCATACATATATGGAACAGCTTAATGAAGCAGGTGGTATATATGCTGTAATGAAAGAACTTACTAAGAAGAATCTTCTTAATACAGATCTTATAACAGCTACAGGTAAGACAGTAGGAGAGAATATAGCAGATGCAGTTAATCTCAATACAGAAGTTATAAGACCTATTGACAATCCATTCAGTGAGACAGGTGGAATCGCAGTATTAAAAGGTAATCTTGCACCAGATTCAGGTGTAGTAAAACGTTCTGCAGTAGTACCTGAGATGATGGTACATGAAGGTCCTGCAAGAGTATTTGACTGTGAAGAAGATGCTATTGCAGCAATCAAAGGCGGTAAGATAGTAGCAGGCGATGTTGTAGTAATTAGATATGAAGGTCCAAAAGGTGGTCCTGGTATGAGAGAGATGCTTAATCCAACATCTGCAATAGCAGGAATGGGACTTGGCTCAAGCGTAGCACTTATTACAGATGGACGTTTCTCAGGAGCATCAAGAGGAGCATCAATTGGACATGTATCACCGGAAGCAGCAGTAGGTGGACCGATTGCACTTGTTGAAGAAGGCGATATTATTAAGATTAATATACCAGAGAATAAACTTGAACTTGATGTTTCTGATGAAGAACTTGCAAGAAGAAGAGCAAACTGGGTACCAAAAGATCCAGGTAATCTTACAGGATATTTAAAACGTTATAGAGAGCTTGTTACATCAGGTAACAGAGGAGCAGTACTTGAAGTACCAGCCAAATAAGATATAGGGGTGAAAAAATGCAACTTAATGGTTCAGAGATAATCATAGAATGTCTAAAAGAACAGGGTGTCGATACAGTATTCGGATATCCTGGCGGTGCAATACTTAACGTATATGATGCACTTTATAAACATAGTGATGAGATAACACATATACTTACATCACACGAACAGGGAGCTTCACATGCTGCTGACGGATACGCAAGAGCTACAGGCAAAGTAGGTGTATGCTTCGCAACAAGTGGTCCGGGAGCAACTAACCTTGTAACAGGTATAGCAACAGCTTATATGGATTCTATTCCAGTCGTTGCTATCACATGTAACGTTACAGTTCCACTTCTTGGCAAAGATAGTTTTCAGGAGATAGATATAACAGGTGTAACTATGCCTATTACAAAGCATAATTACATTGTTAAAGATGTAACAAAACTTGCTGATACAATACGAAAAGCATTCAAAATAGCAGCAAGTGGAAGACCTGGCCCTGTACTTATTGATATAACAAAAGATGTTACAGCGAATGTCACAGAATATGAAAGATTAGAAAAAGAAGAAATAAAACCGGTAACAGAGACAATCACAGATGCAGATATAGATAGAGCTGTAGAGATGATTAATGCTTCTAAGAAACCATTCATATTCGCAGGCGGTGGAGTAATATCATCAGGTGCATCAGAAGAACTTAGAGAACTTGCACATAAGATGAATTCACCTGTAACAGATTCACTTATGGGAAAAGGCGGTTTTAGCGGAGAAGATGACCTATATACAGGAATGCTTGGAATGCATGGAACCAAAGCCTCTAACTTCGGTGTTACAGAATGTGATCTTCTGATAGTCGCAGGTGCAAGATTCAGTGATCGTGTAACTGGCAATACAAGTAAGTTCGCAAAGAATGCGAAGATACTTCAGATTGACGTAGATCCGGCAGAATTCAACAAGAATGTTGTTATAGATGCAAGTGTAACAGGTGATGTAAGAGAAGTATTAAAGAGAATTAATGAGCGAGTAGAAGCTGTTGACAGAACAGAGTGGGTTAATCATATAAAAGAGTTAAAAGCGAAATATCCTCTTACATATAATGAAGACAAGCTTACAGGACCATATATAATTGAAAAAGTATATGAAGTTACTAATGGTGATGCAATCATATCAACTGAAGTTGGACAGCATCAGATGTGGGCAGCCCAGTATTACAAATACAAAGAGCCAAGAACACTTCTGACATCAGGTGGACTTGGAACAATGGGATATGGTCTTGGTGCAGCAATTGGTGCTAAGATGGGAAGAAAAGACAAAGTAGTAGTCAACATTGCAGGAGATGGCTGCTTTAGAATGAATATGAACGAGATAGCAACAGCGACAAGACATAACATTCCTATTATAGAGATTGTTGTTAATAATCATGTTCTTGGTATGGTAAGACAGTGGCAGACTCTATTCTATGGAGAGAGATACTCACAGACTGTATTAAATGATGCAGTTGATTTTGTCAAAGTAGCTGAAGCTATGGGTGCAAAAGCATATAGAGTAACTAAAAAAGAAGAATTAGAGCCTGTATTAAAAGAGGCAATAAGCCTTAATATACCTGTACTTATTGATTGCTATATTGGTGAAGATGATAAAGTATTCCCAATGGTAGCACCGGGTGCTCCTATTTCAGAAGCTTTTGAAGAAAAAGATCTAGAAGAGCAGAATAGATAAGATAAATAGAATAAACAGATAGTTTATATAAAGATGCCGCACTTTTGGGTGTGGCATTTTTATAAAATATGCACTGCTTAAAGTTAAAAAAGTGAAACTGTAGCACTTTTAATTGATGCAATCTGCACTATAATATCTGGATTAGAATGTTAAGTGATATATATTGTAGGTTACTTATAGAGTCTGACTTCAGGTAACAATGTCATAATATCATTAAGCAACAATGCTGGCATAATATAAGAGATGATAATACAGGTATAATATAGGCAGATAATAATGTTAACATAATATAAGCATTTGAATATGATATTTAATCATATTAGTCAATAAGATTAATAAAATTAAATAAAAATCAAAAAATAATTTACTTTAAAGTTGTAACGTATTGACTTTTGGCAAAGATTGTCATAAAATAGACATATCTTGTTGAGAAAAATGATAACATAATTTTAATAAGAAAATTTTGATAAGAAATGAAAGGGAGGATTATCATGAAGAGAGTATATAACTTTTCAGCAGGTCCGGCAGTATTACCGGAAGATGTATTAAGAGAGGCAGCAGATGAGATGCTTGATTACAATGGAACAGGAATGTCTGTAATGGAGATGAGTCACCGTTCTAAAGCATACGAAGAGATCATTACACAGGCAGAAGCAGATCTTAGAGAATTAATGAACATTCCTGACAATTACAAAGTATTATTTTTACAGGGTGGAGCTTCATTACAGTTCGCAATGATTCCTATGAATCTTATGAAGAATAAAAAAGCTGATTATATCATAACAGGTCAGTGGGCGAAGAAAGCATACAAAGAAGCTCAGAAATATGGCGATGTAAGAGCTATAGCTTCATCAGAAGATAAGACATTCTCATACATACCTGATTGCAGTGATCTTGATATTGATGAAGATGCAGACTATGTATACATCTGTGAGAATAATACAATCTACGGAACTAAGTACAAAGAACTTCCTAATACAAAAGGAAAGACACTTGTAGCAGATGTATCATCATGCTTCTTATCAGAACCAGTAGATGTAACTAAATATGGTATAATCTATGGTGGTGTTCAGAAGAATATAGGACCTGCAGGTGTAGTAATTGTTATTATCAGAGAAGACTTAATCCCTGAGAAGACAGAAGATTATGTTCCAACAATGATGCAGTATAAGATTCATGCAGACAATAAGTCATTATACAATACACCACCAGCTTATGGTATCTATATCTGTGGTAAAGTGTTCAAATGGCTTAAGAAGATGGGTGGACTTGAAGCTATGAAGAAACATAATGAAGAAAAAGCAGCTATTCTATATGATTTCCTTGATCAGAGTAAATTATTCAAAGGAACTGTTGAGAAAAAAGACCGTTCACTTATGAATGTTCCATTCGTAACAGGAGATGCAGACCTTGATGCCAAATTCGTAAAAGAAGCAAAAGAAGCAGGTTTTGAAAATCTTAAAGGTCACAGAACTGTTGGCGGTATGAGAGCCAGCATCTACAATGCAATGCCAACAGAAGGTGTAGTAAAACTTGTTGAATTCATGAAGAAATTCGAAGCTGAAAATCTAAAATAGTTATCAGTAGACAAATTATTATTAGTATACAATTATTACTAGTATATCAATTATTATCAGTATACAATTATTACTAGTATATCAATTATTATCGGTATACCAATTATTACCGGTATACTAATTATTATTAGTAGACAAATTATCATCAGTTAATTGCAAAACTCTTTATCTTAAAGAGTTTTGCAATTACTTAATACAATATTATATATGAAAGGAATAGTAAGATGTTTAAGATTAATTGCCTTAATCCTATATCAAATGTAGGAACAGATTTATTCACAGAGAATTATGAGATAGTAGAGAATTATGCAGATTCTGATGCGATCTTAGTAAGAAGTGCAGCTATGCATGACCTTGAATTACCAGATACAGTTGAAGCAATAGCAAGAGCAGGTGCAGGTGTCAATAATATCCCACTTGATGAATGTGCTAAAAAAGGTATTGTTGTATTCAATACACCAGGTGCTAATGCTAATGGAGTAAAAGAACTTGTAATTGCAGGTCTTTTATATGCAGCCAGAGATATAGTAGGTGGAATTAACTGGGTTCAGACAGTAAAAGATGATGAAAACGTAGCAAAACTTGTAGAGAAGAATAAGTCAAAGTTCGCAGGAACAGAGATTCTTGGTAAAAAACTTGGTGTAATCGGACTTGGAGCTATCGGTGTAAAGGTTGCCAATGCAGCAGAAAAATTAGGAATGGAAGTATTAGGATATGATCCATATATATCTGTTAATGCAGCATGGAATCTCTCAACTAATGTAAAACACATTCAGTCTATTGATGATATATTCACACAGTGTGATTATATAACAATCCATGTACCACTTTTAGACAGTACAAAATATACAATTAATAAAGAAACTATTGCTAAGATGAAAGACGGTGTTGTAGTTCTTAACTTCGCAAGAGATCTTCTTGTTAATGATGATGATATGAAAGAAGCACTTGAGAGTGGTAAAGTTAAGAGATATGTAACTGATTTCCCTAATCCAAAGTCAGTTAATATGCCAAATGTAATAGCAACACCTCATCTTGGAGCATCAACAGCAGAATCAGAAGATAATTGTGCAATAATGGCAGTAAAACAGCTTATGGATTATATTGAGAATGGTAATATTACTAACTCAGTGAACTATCCTGCATGTTCACTTGGTGTATGTCAAAAAGCCGGACGTGTAGCAATTAATCACAAGAATATTCCTAATATGATTGGACAGATAACAAGCGTAATATCAGCATGTGGACTTAATATCTCTGATATGGTTAATAAGAGTAAAGGCGATTATGCATATAGCTTAATTGACGTTGAAGCACCTGCAACAGACGAATTATATAATAAATTAAAAGAGATTGACGGTGTAATTAAAGTAAGAATTATTAAATAAGATTGATGGTGTAATTAAAGTAAGAATTATTAAATAAGATTGACGGTGCAATTAAAGTAGGAATTATTAAACAAGCGAGAAGTTATAGATTCGTGGCGAAACCCCATAAGCTTGCTTGTGGGGTAGCCAGTAGATGAAGAATAATGAAACAGGGGGATCTTATGGCAGTTATAAAGACTTTTAAATGCGTTCATCCGGCAGAGGATAAGATTGAGAAAGTGGCAGCTTTACCATATGATGTATACAATAGAGAAGAAGCACTTGCTGTTGCTAAGAAGAATCCATTGTCATTTATTAATATAGACAGACCAGAGACACAGTTTGAAACAGAACATGATATGTATGCAGATGATGTCTATCAGAAAGCAGCAGATATGCTTAATGAATGGATTGATAATGGAACATTTGTCGAAGAGAGAGAAGATGCATTCTATGTATATGAGCTTACGATGAATGGCAGAACTCAGACAGGTCTTGTTGCGTGTGCTTCAATTGATGATTATGTTAATAATGTAATTAAGAAGCATGAGAATACAAGAGAAGAAAAAGAGATTGACCGAATAAGACATGTGGATACAGTAGGGGCACAGACAGGACCTATTTTTCTTGCATATAGAAAAAATAATATAGTGAGTGCAATAATTAACAAAGCTAAATCTAAGAATGCAATGTTTGATTTTACATCAGAAGATGGAATACGCCACAGAGTATTTAAGATTGATGATGCAGTAGATATCGAAGAGATAAAAAAAGCATTTGAAGATATTAATGACATATATATTGCTGATGGACATCACAGAGCAGCATCAGCAGTAAAAGTTGGTCTTAAAAGACGCAATGAAAGCGTATGGTATAATGGAGAAGAAGAGTTCAATTACTTTTTATCAGTATTATTTCCTGATGAAGAGCTTATGATAATGCCATATAACAGAGTCTTGTATGAACTTAATGGAATGTCAGAAGAAGAGTTCTTAGCAAAGTTAAAAGATACTTTTGAAGTTGTAGCAAAAGACAGTGGAGTAGAACCAAGAGAAAAGCAGACTTATGGGATGTATCTTAGCGGACAGTGGTATGAGATAAGACCAAAAGAAAAAGTTAATACAGTAGATCCGGTTAAGAACCTTGATGTATCAGTATTACAGAATCTTCTTTTTGAACCCTTATTAGGAATTGAAGATCCAAGAACAGATAAGAGGATTGATTTTATAGGTGGAATCCGTGGAATAGCTGAACTAGAGCGACTTGTTGATGAGCAAATTGCAAAAGTAGCATTCTCTATGTATCCTACATCAATAAGCGAATTATTCGCAGTATCAGATGCAAAGATGTTAATGCCACCAAAGTCTACATGGTTTGAACCAAAACTTAGAAGTGGAATATTTATACATAAGATATAAGTGAGGTTGAAACCTGCAATAATTGTCTGTACAAGAAATATAGATTATATTCTTAGGATATAATCTATCATAAAATATAGGATAAACTATAAAATAATTATAAAATATATTGAAAAAGTGTAAAAAAAATTCACGGCAGCGAGGGCAAAGCCCTCGCTGCCGTACAAGTGAATCCACAATCAAGTTGTGGATTCACTTGCAATATTGTACTATTGTTCTTATTGGGATTATTGTATTATTGTGTTTATTAGAATTATTATATTATGATACTTATTAGATTACTGTATTATGATACTTATTAGATTACTGTATTATAGTACTTATTAGAATTATTATATTATGGTACTTATTAAAACTATTGTATTATTAGAATTAGATTGATAAAAATCATTAAATAGTTATATGTCTAACTGTTATAATTATCTGTGTAGCTATTATCTGTGTAACTATTATCTGTGCAGATAAATCTTGATAGAAAAGAATCTTGATAAAAAAATGCTCTGGTAAAATATGAAAAGATTAAGTTGTTAAATGCCTTAATGGTTCTTATTTCGTAAAAAAGACTGAACCTGTTGCATTTATTATGATTAAGAAATTCTTAAACGTTCATTATATAAGAATCCAATGAAATTGAATATTAAAGTGGAAATTGATATTATGTTATGCCTTATAGAATATGAAAAAAGTTGTCACTATATATATATAGGTTGATGCAAAGCGTATGTGTTGTATACTATTATTATATGAAAAGAATATAAATGTGAGATTAATTTATCTGTTCTTATTTATTATCAGTTAGAAATTAAAAATGAAAAAATAAGTCAAACCAATAGCTTTTAAGTTTTTAACTGTATGTGGTAGGTAATAAGAGATGAATTATATACATTCTAAGATATTCTTTTGTCTATACCTGCACATTGATAATTTCATATTGCTAATACTTGGATTCTGATTATTGTTCATATTTTGATTATGCTTATTATACATTGTAACCGTAGTAATTATATATGCCAACTGTATTAATGTATGTGTTGGTATTTACATATATACTTACTTATATCTGTTTTGGGCATCTGTATTGATTTTGGCTTCTTAGATTAGTATTTACATAGTTGTGAGCATCATTAATGCAGTATATACAAAATCAACATTAAGAACTTAAACTTACTTCGTCATTATTCAGATCAGTGCAAATTTGTTTGCACTGACTGATAATTCCTCGAACGTGTAAGTTCTTAAAGTTGTTTTGAACATACTGCATTAATGATGCTCACAAGGTATGGATGTATTGCACTATGTTCTATTTATGTATATATGCATAATATAAGATTATGTATGATTATAAAATGATTTGATGAATACAAGTATTAGATTGATAAAGAGTATAAGACTCAAACAGTGTTTTTCTAATATATATTATATACCTGTAGCTGTTTATCTGAACTATTAAGATAATGTAACTGATAATTTAAGGATAAAACCTAACGTAGAACAAAGGAGAAATATATTTTAATGCTAGATAATATTAAAGACACTACAATAGAATTTATTACGAGCAAATTCCTTGGCATTATTAAAGAAATAGGCAATGATATACTTTCTGAAAACGCTTTAAAAAAAGCCTGTGAGAGCAGTTCTGATGATAAGAGTGATATCATAGAAGCAAATATGCGACTGATATCAGATGCTTTGCAACAGGATCTTAACCAGAATGTTATGTATACTGAAGATGAGTTAAAGAAAATATTTGATGATTCTTATGACAACTATATTAAAGATGATACAAGTGATGAGATTAAGGATGAACTCTGGGAAAGGTTCCGTCTATATATGCCACAGTATCTTAGAAGATATGAAGAGTCTCTCTCTGTTGGTGATAAGAGAATTCTTCAGAAAATCAGAGAACTAGATGATAAGATTCAGAATACAAATAATATGGATACAAAAAAATGTTTCATGAAGAAATAAGAAAACTTAGAGCACAGCTGCCTTATAGGAGCAATGTTCCATGCATTGATTTTGACAAAATATATGGTGCAAGAGTTAGCTTTTATCAGCCTATATCTACATACTACGTCAACTGCTTTGATTTTGACAGATTAAAAAGAACAGAAGAATCGGAAGAATTAGGAGAATCAGAAAAACCGGAAGAATCGGAAGAATCAGAAACCCAAAATTCAGATAAAGACAGAAATTTATATGACCCAAACCAATTAACTGATATATTCGAACTTCGATTCCTTATCAAAAATATCGGAAACAGTATTATTACAAAAGTTGCTATTGAAGATGTGAACATTATGTATGTATCTACAATACATGATATTTCTTATGACAACAAAATGGGTGATTGGAAATCAGTAGCTGTTCATAATCAAAAAATTGAAAACATTCTTAATATACTTTCTGAAGCTGAAGATTATATTCACTTAATACTTACTGTAGATGATATGAGTATATTTGAGAAGGAGAAATTAAAGAATAGTATATTAAGGAGTACTGAATTACAGAATACTGAATTACAGAATAGAATATTAGCATAGCTTGAAGATTGGCACAAAAACGAAAGGTTATATATATCCTTCGTGCTTGGATTGCAAGGAAATATTACAAGAAAATACAGATATAGTCTTTTCTTAGCAAAGAAAATTCAATCCAAAGATAACGATAGTATATATGGCGAGTATACGATAGGGGATGTTAATGTTACAGAGATTCAATAAGTCTGCAATATCAATTAAAAGACAAGAGAGGAGCTGATCTTAATGATCAAAGACGTAAAGACACGTAATAAGATACTCGGAGGTATAGGCATCGCAGCTATAATAGCTTTACTGATAGCTATTCCCGCTGTCGGCAGTAGTTCAAAGCACAATGATGTTGCTGCTAATGATACGGAAATTACTTCTGACGCTCTGCAGAAGGAGTCGGACATTGATAGTCATCAATATCCGACTTCATCTGCAGACCTAGAAAGTCAAAGCAGTGAAGAATTAACCACAGCCAATACCCTAGAGAACAGCAGTGAGCCAGTAGAGAGTAGCACAGCTGGAGAAACAGTAGATACAACAAATGTAGCAAGTAATACAGCAGAGAGTGAGCAAGGCAATCAAAATGTAGATACTAGTAATAATACTGTTGTGGATAATAGTAATGCACCGGAGAATGTAGCAGATGATAGTAACAATGGTGCAGATGATACTGTTGTTGATAATGATAGTGGAGATACAGTAGATGTTGCTGATAATAGTGATTGGAATACTAAGATTGAAACTATAGATAAAACAACAGGTGGAAGGGACGAGTCCGGTGGTGCTTATGTGGTTCACGAGGGAGACCAAGCAAGACACGATGTTGGTGATAGTGTAACTGTAAAACAAGTATATGACCAATTAATAATGGACGGATATAGTGATGAAGAGGCTAGAGAAATTTTAAGAGGAAAAGGATACAACATATAGAAAAATAAGGTATATGCTTAATTGGTAAAATAATGTTTATACAGAGTAATTGATACTCTTTATTTTTTACTCTTAAGTTATAGATATAGACTTGATAAATGAATAATATAAAAATGAGCAATTTTGATAAACACTTAAGTGTTTATACAGGTTAAAGGGAAGAGTAGTTAATGGCTCTTCCCTTTTTGTGTTTGCGCGCCATGGGCGCGCTCTAACGGGTGCAAGTCCCAAACATGCCCAGATAGTGGGAAGTGTACAGCCGAACAGCAAGGGTGTCTATCGCAAGGTAGAATCTGAAGGA
>NZ_JAHLQC010000017.1 GCF_018918265.1 Falcatimonas sp. MSJ-15 | reverse complement strand
CTTTTACATCTGGATTTACTCTTATATTTAATGTTGCTGTTTTTCCCATAGAATACACCTCCATCTTTCTTTCATTGTAACGTCTTTTGCGTTACAAATCAATCTATGAAATATATTTTCGATGCGATTGCTTCACATTGTTTTGATTAACCATTGCATATCTGAGCGTTGTATCTATTTGCTCATGTCCCAGAATTTTCTGTACCTGTTCAATCGGCATACCTTTCTCAATTGCTCTGGTGGCCATAGTCCTTCTGAACTTATGTGGGTGTACCTTTTCTACACCTAACTTCTTCCCCATTTCTCGTAATCGTAACTCCACACCGCTTTCAGTAAGTCTACTGTGTGGTTTGTTTAACGACACAAATAACGCTATATTATTATCTGGCCTTGATTCAATATAATTCAACAAATGAATTTTGGTCTTAGCATCAAAATATGCTTTCCTCTCTTTGTCTCCTTTGCCGTAAACCACGCATTCCCGCTCAGAGAAATCTATATCATCAATGTTCAGCCTTACCAATTCGCCTACTCTAATTCCTGTTGAAAGCAGAAAATCAATCATTGCCCTATCACGCAGATTATTACAATTATCTCTAAGAATTTCTATTTTCTCATCCGGAATGGTATCTTTTACAATAACGGCAGTCTTTACCTTATGAATTCTTTTCATTGGGCTTTTTATAATATAATTTTCTTCCTCTAGCCACGAAAAAAAATGTGGAAAGACTTCTACGAATATTATCAATAGTTACCTTTCCACAATTATTTATCGTTTGATACTCTACAAGATATTTTCGTAGCATCTCGGTCGTTATCTTTATGACCGGAATATTTATTGTATCCAACATCTTTTCAATATTACACCTATCAGAACACCCTTCTAAATGCTTTGCAGTTAAAAACATATCTAGAAAGTCCATATTCGTTGTCTGCAAATAATCAGATACAGTATTTTCAGATAACCGTTTTACCAACACCTCTTGTAGTTTCTGCATCTGCGATGCATTTAATACTTCTGCCATGTCATTGATGATGTCATAAATTTCTCTCTACCCATAAGAGCACACTCCTTTTTGAAGGAGTATATCGTAGAAAAATCAGCACATCAACAGAGCGTATTACTGAAAGTTGGGCGTTTATTCCCCCGCAAAGCTTCGGTTAAAATCCCAAATAGAAATCCCTTGTCGATTCCACTCATTATATGGCTCTCCCATTAATAAAAATGCCTCATCGGCTATTTTCTTTCTATAATTGGATACATTTTCAGTAAAATGCAGGTATCCCTTTTCATCAACATGTGAATCACATATAAATGTATCGGAAATTATCCCAATAATATCACGAAGAACAGCATATATTACAATCTCTTTCCTCTCCGTTCTGTACTCATAAATTGTCACTCCTCTTTCCAATACATAAATCTTTGCCTGTTTCTGCATTACATCTACGTTTAACATCATGTCATACCTATTGGAACCATTAAATATTTTCTCAATATACCTTCTGTTTTCTATAGAATAACAACTCCATTTTTGCAACAATTTATCAGCTTCAATCATACACTCTTTAGCATTCATTCCTTTTATACCTCAAATCTAAAAATTCAAATTCGTCTCTCAGATAAACGCACTAGCTTACTGGAATTTGTTTCTCTATCACAAATGGAAACCTATCAATTTTATTGGCAACCAAACAAATTAATTACCACACAATTTATTTAGCAGTTTTATTCCTCTATTTTTCATAAGATTAGTAGCAGTTTTCTTAAACTCTTCAAATTCCATATCTGAAAAAGCGGTTTCTTTAGACGCCACCCATATTTCTTCCAAATAGTGTCGAGCTAAGAAGTCATGAAAGCCATCAAACTTTCTAAAATAATTCATATTATCTTCAAAACATATAGCTCTTTTTAATGGATAATATTCTTTGATTTCCGATATGCTTTCGCCGTACGCATATTTTGCTACATGAGCTAAATATATATCAAAATAGTCATGCGGGAAGCTTCCATAAACTCCATTTCGATTATAGTTTAAACTAAATTTTCTATTAGTTGTAAAATTAGGAAAAATGTTACCAATCACTATCTCATTCTCTATCACACAATTTCTTTTACCGATATATACACCATCTTTTACCAATGATGGTGATTGCCAAGTAAATATCACATCACCTGAAAACTCATCTTCGCAATAAAAATCAAAGAGTCGCTCATATATACTTTTTGCCAATTTATCATTGTCTGATTTAAATTTATTATACATAGAGGCTTCTTCAATATTATTGATTGCCATATCAATTAATTCCTCAATGCTAATTTCGTTATTTTCAACCATCTATCTAACCTTCCATCAAATTCAAATTTCCATCCCCATAACTTGGACTTTATCGCCTATTTTCACACTACTATTTCTCTGCCCAAATGATCTGTAAATTCTTTATTTCAAGCTGATTATTACCTACCAACATATATCCTCTTTTTTTCAATACTGCAATAAGTGTCTTCATAAAAAAGCCATGCGTTACCAAAACGCAATCTCCCTTTTCACTTTCGCATAAATCTATCGCTTTATTCGCTCTCTGTAGTGTATCCTTTCTTTTTTCTAATTGGCGGGCACTACCTATATACCATTGCAATCTGCCTAGAACATTCCATATCCATAGAGGTAGTCTCTTTTTTGTATCCATGAATGATTTCAATGGGACTTCACCAATTTCCAGCACTTCATAATATTTCTTATTAGGAAACAGAATTCGGGCAGTATTTGCACTTCGTAACAACTTACTTACATAGATTCTATCAGCCTGTTCATCTAATGGAATAATATTAATACTTTCTAAATCACTTCTATCATATTCTGCACAAGCCTTATCAAAATCTTCTGAAGAACACATTTTAGGCCATTTCATATTCACTTTTCCATGCCGAACTATCATTATTTTCAATTGCCAACACTCCTCAAAATTCAAATTTTCTTTTCCCTAATAATTACAAATATTCCTTGGAAATTGCTTCCACACCATACATTTCCATAAATGCATCTAGGTCCGCTGCATCCCCAATCAACATATTCTCGTCAAAGTGTACGATATGCATATCTTAAAATCCAGCCACATGTTCTCTGGTACAAATGATACATTTTAGAACTGCTTCCTTATTTATTTTTCATATCGAATCTTATATGCTTTTTTCTTAAAAATAGGGAATATCTAATTTATTATCATCAAGGTCGGATATTCATCCGACCTCTTGATTATACTATAGATTCTATAAAAATTCATCTGTTATCACTGCTGCATTGCTTCTTTTTTCTTCTGTTCCGCAATCTTCTCATGAATGTTGGTATTATACAGCCTGTACAAATCTGTATCCTTACTAATCTGATTATCAAACGGAATCACCACCGAGCCACACTTGATAAGTCCCATTCCCGATGCGGTATTGGTTACAAATCTAAGCTGTGCCTCTGATACTCCGATAACCTCTGCCATCTTGGAACTGTCTGTATTCGCCTGCTTTAAAAGTGCCACAGACTCTGAGTTTGCAAGCATTGTGGTTGCTGTGTAATTCTGCAACAGATCGACGACATTCTGCGTGATACCGGTACAAATGCCTTGACAAGCTGCTTGAGATACACATCCTGCAATACAATTCCCATAAATGGCAAAAATACATTTCGTGGCAAATCCACAAACGGAACTCCGCTTTTCACCAGTGCATTTCTCATGGAAACGCTGTTTAACGCTACTTCATATGCTGCAGGACACTGCAATGCTTCCTCATACTTTGCTTTCTGCTTTTTCATTGTAGCAACACTTAGTTCCATTTCCTTCACTACATCAATTATTGCAAAGTTAACACCATATATTTCAACCATCATAATGTCACGCATAGTCATAAAAATCGGCAATTGTAATTTATTCTTATATTCTGCTATTTTTACTTTGCAGCCGAAATACTGCTCTAATTGCTTTTGCATATGACATCTCCTTGTAACATAATTTCATTCATAATAACATATTTTATGTTATTTCTTTATAATCGACCTGGTTTCTATGCATATTTAGGTAAGGTATACGATTATTATTAAAAGTACAACCACATAATATGTATTGCAGTCAAATATCATAAACAAACCGACACTTAACCGACATTCAAACCGACATTTTTATGTAAGTGAAAAGAAGTCCCCGAAGGAACTTCTTTCGCCACAAATCATATTCTTTTTTATCGAGGGAAGTCCGGTTGATGATCCTACTGTTTTACAAAATAAGAGTACAATGGGGGTACAAATCCCATCCACATTCCCTAAAAGCCTTGATTTTAAGCCGTTTCAGCCAAAAGTACGGTTTCTGGGCAAATTATAGCATATTGTTGCAAGTCTATTCTTACAATTCCATCAGAAAATGTTCATGCAGCGCACGTTTCACCTGATCGAAATTACCTCGCTCCGGACATTGGATGGAAACAACCAATCCCTTCTCTGGGAGAATCGTTGTAATCTGTCCGAATGCGCCATCAGCACGATAGGATCCTGGATATGGACTGATCCAGAACTGATAGCCATATCCTACATGCCAGAGATCTGCAGATGGCTCGAAGGTAAATTTCGGGGTGGACACCTCCTGCACCCAGTCCCTGCTGACAATCTGCTCGCCCTTCCAGTTACCCTCAGCCAGATAGAGCTGTCCCAGTTTCATCATCTCGGTACAAGTCAGATACATACCTCCGCCGCCATTCGGATGTCCCTGTGGATCATGCTCCCAGAGCGGCCATCCCATATCAAGGGGCTTGAATACCTTCTCATACAGATACTCTCCCATCCGCTTGCCAACGGCCCGTTCTACCATATGAGCAGCCAGAATACTGTCGGCAGAGGAATAGCAGAATGCACTGCCTGGCTCCACAGGAACCGGCTGTGCCATCATATATTTCTCATAATCCGGTGCGCCGACGCCCGGACGTCTGTCCGCATTCATCAGAAGTGCCTTACCAAAGCCACTGGACATGCAGAGCAGATGTTTCAACTGAATCTTCTCCAGATTTGGATCCGGATTTGAAGGAAGTTTATCTTTAAACACTTCCGCCACATGATCTTCCAGGCTTAGTTTTCCCTCTTCTATTGCGAGTCCAACTGCTGTTACCGTAAAACTCTTGGTATGTGAATAAATATTTCTCGGTGCATTTGCTGCGTAGTGCATCTCACAGAGTACCTTTTTCTCATCTCCGACACTGATAGCTTCCAGCGGCAAATTGTGGCTGCTGGCATAACGATGAAATTCCAAAAACTTCTCTTCTAGTAACATAATACCTCTATCCTTTCCTGTAAATCTCTGATGTCAGTCCGATACAACCGATACGACGTGTCGCAAGGTTAAAACCAATCTATCTGACATCTCCAATCTGGTTCTATTATCTCATACACATCTCTGCATCTGTCGGCAGTGGCATCAGCGGTGCGGACGGCAGGGTCTGATACCAATAAGCAACACTGGTGTAATCATCGTAACGCGGTCCGGTCCAACCCATGTTGTCGAGTGTCATACGAAACTTATTCTCAAAACGGATCGGGTCTGCAATATGGAAATGATACAGCAAGAATCTCTGCTGTCCGTTATAGAATTCCCGGTTGTCTCCATAGATTGCATACATGCCGGTATATAAGCCACTGAAGGTCTGATAGCTCTTGATGATGATGTCATTTCCAAATCCATAGGAACCGCCGAAGTAGTCTTCAGTTCCGGTATAGTGGATAGACGGATACGGATCATCGTCCAGATACATGCGGGCTTCGCCTTCTACCCAACAGGTATTGTTGCCATTCATACCAGTTGCCAGAGTCACACCGACAAATTGTCCCCTGCCTTCGATTCCGTCAACGATTGTGTAGGTACGACCCTTCTGAACCGGGTGCTCTTGGCGATAGGTGGCATGGAAATAACCAGCCTCCGCCGGAATCTCCTGATAAGCTCCGGTGATAATATAATAGAGATTTTCATCCTTGTCACCACGATTTTCCATCGTGATCCGAGCTCTCTTATGGAACGGCATCTCAAAATAGCTGTTATAGCCACGACCAGGAGCTACCAGCATCATGGCAGAATTCAACACCGGATATTTGCCATCCCTGTCCACGAAATTTTCATCATAGGCACATCCGAAGAATGCAGAGAGCGGAGCTTCCACAGACGGATATTCCTGATCATCCCAATACATACGGATGATAAAATGGTGCCCTACATATCCGGTAAACCACATATGCTGGATCACACCCGGTCCTGCAGCATCTACCAGAGTTACGGTTTCCCCTGCAGGAATCGTCACGGTCGGACGAAGCTTGGTGCAGTCACCGCCCTGGGAACCACCTGCGCGTACACCGGTTGGATTCTCTGCGGAAAATGCAAACGTTTTGGAGTTCTGGATCATACAATAGTTGTTCATATTCTTCTCCTCTCTGATCAAACCTGGATCATCTGAAATTATTGCTTACTACGCTATCGCGTTTCTTTATTCACTATAAATTCACTATAACATTTATCTCCCATGAAGTGACGGAATTACAGAATCATTCCGTCTGCGCCTTCTCATTTTCTTCCCGGATAATCTCCTTTAATTCTTTTCGCATCACATCCAGTGAAGCCTTCTGTCCGGTCCATAATTCGATCTGAGCAACCATCTGGAACTGGACATACCAAGACCATTCAGGATTTTGCAGCCCTTCTTCTCAGCATTTTTTAGGAATGCGGTCTTGGACGGGTTGTAGCAGGCATCAAAATAAAACTGTCCTGGCCTGATTAGTTCAAATCTTTGTATATGGGTTTTTGTATTGCCCGTGGTTTTGTGTTCTGTCACCGTATTGAAGGTTTTTCGGCTTTCTTAAGTGACTCCCTTGTGATCTTTTTCATATCAAGGAATGGCAGCCCGAATGATGCGTCTGCTCGACAATCTCCAATACAAGGCCGCCATCAATCGGCATATTCATCATGACGCATATAAGGTGCTGACAGTTCTCATCCCCGATAGCGTTCAGCAGCTTCCGGCATTGTTTAAATTCCACCTCCAGTTTATGGACCTCTTCGCAAAACAGATTCATTTTTATCGAGGACAGTCCGGTTAACAAATTCCAACCCGAAAGCTTTGCTTTTAGGTTGTCGCGATACACTCGCGCAAAATAGGGGTACAAATACCATTCTCAGTTCCCAAAAGCCTTGATTTTAAGCCACTTCAGACAAAAGTACGGATTCTGCCGTGGCAGATGAATAATATTTTTATCATAGTTTTGTTTCTCCTTGTTTTGCCCCGGAATTCCCTGTTTTGCAAGGGTTTCTGGGATTATGGTGATCCGCTCTGAAATTACAGGTTGTGGCAAATCAGAGCAGAATTGAGCACGTTGTTACTACCTGTTAGTAGTAAAATTAGCAGTAAAAGGGAAAGGGGTACTACTAAGGATTTCTTCTATGAATTGTTAGCTCATCTCCATTTATCTCAGCATAACAATCATGTTCTTCAGCAAATTTTACACCTTTATCTACCAAATACTGTTTTATCATTACATAGTAATCATCAATTTCAACGGAATCAGTAATAGATTTTAAGGCTTCTCCAACAGATGTAAGCATTACATTTCCAATAGGAAATTCACCTTTCTAATATTCTTTTATTACATCCAACTTATCACCAATACAAATAAGAATCTTATCGTTTATTATTCCTTTTGAAATATAGCCTGCCAAAGATTCAAATCGGATTACTCCAAGTGTTTCTAACTCATTAAGAACATTAAAACTCACACCACATTCTCTAAATTTCTCATCATTCTTAGTATATGGTACAAATAGTTTTCTGAAATCCTCCCTGAATATCCCCGTTTTCATTTAATGGTAAAATCCATATACACATACTACAAATATATCTGAAAGCTGATGCTAATGCTGGCGTAATCTCTGATAATATTCTAATCGTATTAGGCGGCGTTGAACCTGGTCTTTCAAACTCATTTGCCAATATTTTACCCTATATCCATTGAATTTCTTCAGAACTAACAAAAACAGCTGAATCCATAAAGCGATCTAACCATTCTTCACTCACACCCGAATCCTCTGAAAAATCCGTTCCTTGTTTTGTATTTTCCATTGCAATTTCTGCAATAGTTTTTTGATTTTTTATCTTTTTGAAAGTTTTCTTTGTATTCAAAATCATAAAAGCTTTTGTTTCAGCAGACAAGTCAGATTTTTCAATATCTTCAACATACATTTCTACTGCTTTTTGTTTCAATCCAGCAAAGGGAAATAACATTTCCAACACACCAACTGATTTATTCAATACATTTTCGTTCTTCATCAAATCCACAACTGTCTTTGCAACCGCAGTTCCCGTTGTAATATCCATATTATTCATTTGTCCCTTTCATAATATTCTATCTTCATATCTGAGTAAGGCTCATATATTACTATTCTTCAGTATTGTCCACACTCATCATATTTTCTTTCACAACAATCATTTCGTCCCTATATCTTCTTCCCTTTATGGTTAATCCCCAATATAGCTTTCCTGCATTTTCACTCCAAGAAGAATATATCAAGCCTAAAGCTCGCAACTGACTTAATATTACTTTTATCTGTTGTGAATCATTAAAATACACATGCAGCCTATTATTGAAGCATATTTTGATTTTATGGCATCACTAATCGCCGATTCAGTTAAAGAAACATCCATCATTTGTATTGCAATCACCTTGAATATTTCTGGAAGTTTTTTTCTATGCTACCACTCTGTTCATTGTTAATAGCGACGTATAATTGTCGCTTACAATAAATTTGTAATCACGCCACGTGGCACAATTAACTTAATTTGTTAAATTCCGATTTGTAAAACACATTCTTTTTTACATAGGCACAGTATACCACATTTCCTGTGCCTGTAAAAGATGACGTGGGTGTGGCAGCCGATGATGACTGCTGCGCCCCGCGTTTTTTTGTGCTAAGCTGTTTCCAATCGTAGGTATTGTTAAAAGTCAAGCCGCATCTTAGATAAGTTTGCCCAAACACCAATGATGTCAGAAGATGTAAAATAATAAAAATCAGAAGTTTCAGATTGTAGGTATCCCTTTTTTATTGCAATACCAATGTAAACAAGTTCGTAATTCGTCCCATCTGAAAGATCAAACACGAATTTTATTGTACTACCGTCATTAGTAGAATCTGAATTTGCATCTTTCACAGGCAGCTCAGAAAAAAACGTATATAGGTAGTCAATATCCGCTTCTTCTGTTAGCGTTTTTTCCTTGGTGTCTCCCTCTGAGTTAGAATAGTACGTTTCAATTTTCACAACATCTGATGCAGAAAAAGGAAAAACAATATATTCCTTCTTTCCACAACCAGAAATTCCAAATATAACTACCATTGCAAGAAAAAATGTAAAGACTTTCTTCATACTTAACTTCCTTTTTTATTTTAATACAAACTGTGTACTTGAACCAACTAAACCATCAGAAAAACATCCTGCTTTGTCTTTCCTAAATATGCGCATAGCAATATTTCATGTATAAACTATGCGCCTATTCTGCTGATTTTAAGTTGCAGCCTCCATAGTGGGCAGGAGAAATAAGCAGCCCCGCGCATAATCCTATGCAGAGTAGTAACCTGTGTCATCGCTTATTTCACCTCCTGTCGTGTCCTTTTACCTATATATCGGTCAAGATCAAAAAAAGGGACAAATTCTATCTACAAATGGAGCAACTTTCTTTCTTAGCATAAGTATGGCAAAATATTGTGTTGAATAAATATTATCCTATCATGTACTGCAGGCTTAAATGTTGATGCAATAGCAACAACTATTTCATCTTTTGCATCAATATAAATAACATTTCCACTATCACCTATAGCTGCATAGATTTTATTATCTGCATCTATTATCCACCATAAATATCCATACTTCATTTTTTGAGATTTGATTTAGGTAGAGCTATGTAACATTAACATTTGTGTAATCCATGATTCTGAGACAATCCTTTTTCCTCCATCTATTTTTCATTTACCTTGATAACAGTTTCAAAAATTTCCTGTCATTCATCTGCTCGTTGGTTAAATATGCCCCATCATAAAACAACGCATACGTTGTAACCGGAGTAGGTGCATTCTGAGCTTCTTCTTTACTCTGTAAATGAATAGCCCTGAATGATACGCCATTTTCTTTTGCAACTTCTTCTACAATCGGAACATATTTCGCATTAAACGGGCACTGGCTGGTATAATATAAAACATAGCCCTTCTCCTCAATATGGGGATGTCTGGCACATTCCTTAAATTCAGGCAGAGGAGCATCTGCTGCAAATGGCAGATACCATAACTGAATCCCGTTGTCAGCTTCATCGCATACCTTAAATCCCTTATACTGCAGGAATTTTGGATCTGACAAAAATGGTTTTTTCTTTCTGGAAGATAATATACACAGCCCTTTTTTTCTCTTGCTCTTACTATCCTCCATACAGGCATCCAGCAGATCTGCTCCATAACCATGTCCTTTGAAAGAACCAGCTACCCACAGGCAGTCAATATACATATAGCCATCTGCAGAAATCGGATTCCATGCATTTTCAGCAGGCAGATACTCAATAAAACACTTCCCCCGTTCTGCACTTTTCAAAAAAACAAGTCCCTCTCTAAATTGCACTTTTAACCATTCTTTTTTGGATGACACCTGAATATCGTTGTTATTGGAAATAGCACAGCATATGTGCTCTTTGTCTATATTCTCGTTTGTCACTTTGATATATTCCATAAATCTTTCCACCTCCATAGCATCACTTCTTCTATACCTGTAACATCATGCATAATTCAACTGATTCTAATGAATGTTTTTATACCACTCAGTAACTGCATTCAAATTCTGTAAAGATACTCGTTTTCCACCATTTACGATCATATCTAACATATCATCCTCTTCGGGCGTACGGTCGGTTTTATTTGCCAATCCCTTTCCGGCAGTTTTAACCATGACATTCATCATGAATCGATATGCTCCATGAAGTTTCTTCACATCAAAGTTCCCCTGTAACGTAAATAAAGGAATCCTCTGCGGAATAGCGTTTTTATCCCTGACCTCTTTTAGCTGTGTGCCTGTCTGTCCCATGCCGACACCACAGACTGCACGCACTTTATACAATTTTGCTGCCTCTTTATATCCTTTGATTCCTCCTGCCATAATCCAGCCGAGATAAATGATTTCACTGCCGGCAGGCACCTTGTTTTTTGCCTGCTGTAAACTATGTACTGGAAGATTCAATTCATTTCCCAGTAATTGTGCATACTCTGCTGTGCTTCCGGTATTTGATGTATATATGATTGCTCTCATCTTATCTGACCTCCCATAATATAAATGACGCAGTGCAAAACTGTAATATTACAATCCATTCCTGACGCTCTGATTCATCGTTCAAATCACTTCACCCTTTCAACGTATCTGCATTTCCTGTAAAAAGTGATCCATATGCTCTTCCAGTAACTTTATCACATGACTTTTTTCTTCTGCTCCATCATATATGCTGTAAAGCAAAAAAATAGGTCCATAAAAATCAAGTGCTGTCTGTCTGGCTTTTTCTGCATCACCCAGCATTCCTGAAAACAAAGCTTCCATATAAGTTAATGGTCCGCTTGCAAGGTAATTATGATATAGCTGTGCCATCTGTGGCTCTCTGTACTGTTCCAATGTCAGTTTCCTGTTGCACTGAAATACAAAATCATTTTTTATGAGCCTCCTTTTCCTCACTGCCAAGCAGAAATCGGACTGCTTGTAATGCTTCCTCTCTTCTAACGACATATCTGCCAGCATTACTATCATTCTTTCTGAAAAGTCTGCTAATGTCCGTTTCGCAAATTTGCTTGTTTTATCTGATAATTCAAATTTCATTTCAATCACTCCAACTGAATATTTATGTACAGATGTCCATCTGCTTATAATTTACCAACCGTATAATTAAAAATCAATCTTCACTTATTAGTTCTTGTCCATACATAGACATTACTGTAAAATTGTCCATAAAAATGCCAGTGCATATTTAACGTACACTGGCATTATGATTTGGCAAAATTTAATTTTCTCCAATGAAACAAACTTGAATTTACCGAATGACCTTTTCGAACCGGAACATTCCGTCCGGGAACTGCTCGTCCAGTTCTTCGGAGCACATTTCCGGATCATTCGGATCTTGGTGATATTTATTAAAAAACTCTACAATGTGGAAGCCACAGCGATTGACATAAAAATGAATGTTGCGCTGCTCAAAATACGGAGTGACCGTTTCCCACACCTTCACTTCCGGGTACATTTTTTCAACAGCACACCAAGCAGCATATCCGATACCTTTGCTATGGACAGCCGGAGATACAAAAAGAAGATCAAGGTCACCTTTTTCGCCGTCAACTTTGATCACTATGCCGCCGACTTTTTGACCGTCCAGTACGATACGGTAGGCTTCTCCGCCGTCAATGGACTGCTCAATCGTATCCCGTGATATGATTTGACCCTTTTCCTCAAAGTGGTCATCTCTAAGTCCGAATTCTTCCATCGCACCATAATTAAAGGCTTCCTGATTATCCAAAATAAACTGTTCTCTATCGCTACATTCAAGAGGAAACAGCTGTACAATAGTATTCATATCTTTGCTCCTTAAAATTTCGATTTGTAAAACACATTCATTTCACATAGACACAGTATACCACAACTTCTGTACCTATGCGATAACATTTACTGCTTCATCCTGCATGGAGAATCTTCTGCTTAATTCCACATCACCAAGCATCATAAACTGCTCATAGGTAAGGGAATCAATATACACATTCTCGCCCTTGTCCTTCAGTTTTTCATAATACTTAACTGCCTTGTCCAGCAAAATTTCAAATGGCGGACCGATAAGATTATCTGCTCCCCTTATCTGATGAACATAAGGCTCTCCCTTGCCATCTGCTGTCTGGTTAAACATCGGATGCTTGTAATCAGCTTGACCACATCTGTTCCCTTTCTGATATAGGCAAACGAATTGTAACAGTCTGATTTATATTTCCCTTTGCCACATCAAGTCGTATGCTGATACAGTGCTCTTTCTCTGCAAGTTTCTCAACATATCCAACTTATAATTTTCTACTTTGCTCAACCGTTATACAAACAATAATTTATAACAGTCCTTCTGCTTTTACTCGAATTGCATAAAACTCCTGGAATGTATCTGGTTCTTCCATTATTGTTTCTTTCATAATTTTTAATCTCCGTTTACCAACTCGTCTATCCAATACAGCAAATATTTTTACGATTAAATTTTCGCTTTTAAGGCTCATTTCAATATCTTGATTATCAAACTCCGCAAACGCATTATAAAAACAGCGTTGATCAAAAATCCCCAATTTTATAGCTGTATCGTCCATATACGCATTTTCTACTTTCATGCGTTTCTCATATTTTTCGTCTTTGGGAAACATGTCTGCTTTCAACCAATTGTTCCAATAGCATCCCTTGATGATTTCTTTTCCATCATATCTTATCGCTGCCCGTCCCTCATGATCGGGACTCCTACTATATGATGTTGCATAATACTGAATATGACCTTGCAGACTTTGAGCCAGATATTCCGTTTCCAACTTTTTTCTTATACCACTCCATGTTGCCATTCAATATTCTCCTCAAATTTTAGTTTGTAAAACGCATTCATTTCACATAGGCACATTATACCACCGTTCCTGTGCAAATGCTAATATAAGAATATAGGAAATATGGCATATAAACCTCTATTTTATTTTCAATAATCTCTTCACATAGTTTATTTAGATCGATGTAATCTGACTTAGACACCAAGAATAGGCAGTTAGCAACGGATTAATAAAATTCTTGCAATTGGTGTTGCTATTGCTGCAATAATTATGATTGCAGCTCCGACACATCCAACGATGTTTGGAACGCTCACTAAATTGCTCCATCCTTTCAACTTATCTGCATTTCCTGTAAGAAATGATCCATATGCTCTTCAAGTAGTTTTATCACTTGACTTTTTTCTTCTGCTCCATCATATATGCTATAAAGCAAAAAAATAGGTCCATAAAAATTAAGTGCTGTCTGTCTGGCTTTTTCTGCATCACCCAGCATTTCTGAAAACAAAGCTTCCATATAAGTTAATGGTCCGCTTGCATAGCATTTCCACCTTTTCCATGAATATATAGAACTAATTGTCTCATGAATCTTACCTCTCTATCTATAAACCTGCTTGTAACGGTTATCGTCTGTCTTCACCATCTGGCAGCAATGTAACAAAATAATAAATAATTCCAAATACAGCTATACTCCCCATCATAATGCCAATCATCTGATTTACACTTACCACATTTCTATGAAATACCGGATTGCAATCAAGAGTGTCTCTTATCGCTTTAACCATTTCATCCGGATAGTTTTTTCTCTCCATCTCCCTGAAAACTCCGTGAAGCATATGATTCTTAATCAATGAAGTGGCATATGTACTCGGAAGATAAGCCAGCGCCTTCTGAAGACCTGATCCAAAATTTGAAATCGGCATATAAGCACCACATATAAAACCATATCCTGCGCTGACAATTGTACCCACAGCCGAAAGCTGTCCCTGTGTTGTCAATGGAAAGCTAATAATACTTGAAAGCGTACTTCCAAATAAGACGAGCAATATCATATCAAATAAAACCCATAATACATCTGCTGCATTCATATACCATCCCATTTTAAGCAGATATCCCAGACATAATACAAACGCAAGTCCATTGACCATCAATGAATTAGCTACTGTTGACAGAAAATATCCCAAATAAATTTTCCCCTTGCTGACTGGTGAAACATTAAAATCCTTTCTTGTTCCATTTGCCCTGTCCTGCACCATAGTCAGATTCACACAAAATGTTACAGTAATACAGCTTACTGCCATAAGTGACGCTGTAAGCTGTGCTGCCACGGTTCCATTAATAAGATTATCCGAAATTGTGATCATATCCGGAATCGCAGCTGTAAAAGAATCTTTGAAAACCTTTGCAAGAAACGTAGCGTACAGAACAATCAGAATGACGGGTGTGATCATTGATGTAAACAACATCCCTTTATCTTTAAAAAATAGTTTCCTATTTCTGTTCATTAATGCCATCACTATTCTCATCATTGCTCACCTCCTAGCTTTTTCCCTGTAACTGCAAGAAATACATCATCCATACCGCCTTTTACTACTTCATAATCCTTGAATAAATCCTGATGCTCTACAATAAGTCTCGTTGCTTCCTTCGTATTTTTTACTTTTATCTGATATCCGTCACGTATTTTTTTATATTCTCTGTTCAATGACTTTATTTCATCTTCGGAAACACCATAAACAGACACTATATCCTGTACATAATCATTTTTAAGTTCAAACGGTGTACCTTGTGCTGCAATACTTCCTTTGTCAAGAATCACAACATAACCAGCATTAGCAGCCTCCTCCATATAGTGTGTGGTTAGAAATACTGTCATATTTTCTGTTTTCTGAAGCTTCTCGATAACATTCCAGATTAACTGCCTTGTCTGTGGATCAAGCCCTGTGGTAGGCTCGTCAAGAATCAATATCTCCGGTCTGTGCAATAATGCACGAGCAATATCAATTCTTCTTCTCTGACCTCCCGACAGCTTACCTACAGGTCTGTTCAAGAACTCGTCAAAATCCAAAATCTCGACCAACCCCTGTAATCTCTTATCAAAGGCATTTCCTGTAATGCCATACAAAGCAGCTCTGCTCATTAGGTTTTCTTTCACCGTAAGCGGTTTATCAAGTACGCTATCCTGAAATACAACACCAAGCATCCTTTTTGTCTGTGCACCGGCTTTGTCAGTTTCTATTCCGTTTACCTGAACCGTTCCACTGTCTTTTTTCAAAAGTCCACACAGAATTGAAATGGTTGTACTTTTCCCTGCACCGTTTACACCAAGAAACGCAAACAATTCTCCTTTTTTCACACGAAAGCTCAAATCATTTACAGCTTTTACTTCGCCAAAGCTTTTATTCAGATGGCTGATTTTAATTATATCTGATTCCATATTTTCTCCTTTCGTTTCATCTTTCCTTAGATGACGCAGTATACGTTGGATTTACCTTTTTTAATAGAAACCATATGTTAAAAAGTAATATGAAGGTGAAAATCGTCCATCCCCATACCTGCATAATTACTGTTGCTGTCACTATCAGTAATTAATCACTATCATTCTGCATTCTTCACAGCAGTTCGCTTCCACTCTTGCCCTGTGACTTGGTTTGAGTTTTGTTATTTCTACAAAACCCTCTGCATTTTTTGCATTCTCAAAGACTCCTGGTACTTCATTTGCAAAGCTGAAAGCTCCATCCTTACTGCTGAATAAATATCCTTTTCTCATTTCTTTACCACATTTTGAACACTTCATCTATTTTTACCCCCATATCCGTCGTTAGTTACCACTCGGTTACTTATATTATAGTAACCAAGTGGTAACTTGCCAATCTTTTTCTAATCTTCTATCACTTCTATCGGATGAGCATCCGAAACATAAATCATCATATTAAAACTGCATTCATATAGCTTATTAGGATATGACACGGAGCAAAGATTAACGCAAAAAGACGCAAGCAAAAAACATTTCGTTTCTGCTCTGCGTCTTAGCGTCTGGCAATGGATTTGTAATCCACTATATGATCCTTTACATTGATAATAAAACTTTCTTTACATTTTGGACAAAACAGCGGAAAATGTTTTAATTCCGTATCATCCAGTATTTGCGTCCGTGTCTTTGCTTTGCATACCGGACACAGTATCCATTTATCCGTTACTACTGCTTTCATCTGACCTGTCACCTCCTGATAAATCCCATAAAGTGCTATCCTTCACACCTAAGCCTTTTAAATATGTCATACCGGTATTATGAAGCATATGATACATATTTTCTTTCGTATCCTTGACGATTCCTGATGCAATCAGGGTTCCTATCCCCTGTGTATACACCATCATTGTCATCGCAAAATCCATTACCTGTTTTGGTGTAATTCCAAGCAGTTGTGCCATCTCCTGATACACATTAGCGGCATCCTGATTATTCGTCTGTAACTCGAAACCTGTACTTAGCAGTTGGCTTCGCTCTCCCATGTAAAGGAAACGAAACAAATTAGGATTTTCTAATGCTAAGTCAATGGTTCCTTTTCCTCTTTGTTCGAATGTTGCAAGTTCGTTTTCATTCCGACTGTAATACTTATCCTCCACATACTGCTCCGCAAAAGGAATCAGTTCCTCACGCAATCCATCCATTCCACCAAACTGCCATGAAATCGGTGCTGTAGAGCATCCCAATTCCCCGGCTACAGCTTTTATGTTAAGAGCGGCATATCCATTTTTTGAAACAAGCCCCAGTGCAGCCTGCAACATATCTTCTTTTTTTATTTTTGGACTACTTGGCATATAATATCTCCAATACTATAAATTAGTTTATTGTAAACTTGTTTATAGTATATCACTTTATACATACATGGCAATGACAAGTATATATTTTTTCACTTTCTAAAACTTCATCCGATACAGTTCTATTCCAGGCACTGCATTATATCCTGTCGCAGCAAACACACTGATTCTTTCAACAATCCCGAAATAATCTAATTCAATAAACTCTTTTTCTTTATCATACAGCATTCTCCTCACAAAACCACTTCAGATAATCGTCCAAAAGATTCTTATCTGTTTCATATCTACACTTACCATTGCTCTGATCCAGTTCGTAATCCATCAGCCCATGTACGGTCATAGCAAAGCTTACCGCACTCATATCCGGATTTGTAAAATGAAGTAATTTATGTACTTCCATCGCATAAAACAGCTGCTTCGTTGCAATAATCATCTTATCCGTCTCTTCTGCGACAATTTTTGCTGCCATAGGATTCAGACTTCTTTCGGAATAGATAATCTTGTAGAAATTTAGCATATGTTCCTGCTGGTTCATGTTAAAATATCCTCCGACCATCATCTTCAATATTTCCAAAGCACTCTTGCCGGCAAAAATAATCGTATAATCAATTGCGCCTATATTGGCATTTTTCTTAGCCTCTTCTCGGAGAAATTGATACATTACTTCAACAAGCTCCTCTTTGGATGCAAAATGATTGTATAATGACGGTTTTTTTATCCCAACTTTGTCTGCAATCATATTCATGGATACGTTACCAAGTCCTTTATTCGCCGCCAACTCCAATGTAGCCATGATAATCTCTTTTTTTCTTGTATCACTCATTGTTTGTTTTAATCATCTCCTATATATTACCTATTAGTTTTGTTTTAACTACCATTCGGTAGTTTTAATATATCACACTGTTTTGCATAATTCAAGTACAGGTTAGAATAACTGTCGCAGCAGTCGCCAAGGTCTTGTATAAGCACGGACTTTGGCATAAAAATAACAAAGTAATACAGCCGCTTACAGAGCCAAGGTCTTGTGCAAGCACAGACTTTGGCTCGTTGCTCGCGTAAACAAATAAACGACCGTTTACATCTTAATAACAGTAAACGGTCGTTTATTTGTCGAGACTTTTATTTTTGTTTATATTATCTCTTTTTATAAATCAACAGCTCCGGATTTTTACCATCCTTCTCATATGTACATACCAGAATAAAATCCATATTTGCCAAAATACCAAAGCACCTGTCTCCTCCGAATTCAGACTCTAGTTGATTTCCCAGATATGTTTTCTGATCATCAAGAAATTTCACTTTTCGTCCATTAGGCAGAGTATATTCCAGATTCACATATTTCCCCACAAGTGCATTTAGTTTGTCTACCCTTGGAAGTCCGTCTATATGCAGAGCATTAATTTCATTTATCAATTGCTTTTTAAACTCTTCAAACTGCCCATTGTCACTAAGCTCATCATACCTGTTCCAGTAATCTAACTTTGGAAGCATGTCTTTCAGATAAGAGCGTGCCTGTTCTTCGGTAAAGTTTTCATTTACCATATTCTTTACACACACATCAATCAATTCATCCATATCATTATATGTGTACGTTCCATCTGCATAGCACCATTTACAATACTCCTCATTTAATATGCCATCCTTATCACGTCCCAATATGGAATCATCATCAATTGGCATCCCACAGCACTGGCAGATCAGCTTTCTAGGTTCTCCCAAAAGCGTATTGATTGATACATCAAATTCTTTAGATAATAGTTTGAGCGTATCAGTATTTGGAACGGTATCTCCATTTTCCCAACGTGATACCGCCTGCCTTGTGACCATGATTTTATCTGCCAACTCATCTTGTGACATTCCTCTTTCTGTACGAAGTTTCAAAATAATATTTTTTGTTTCCATAGTCATCACCTCCATAATTATATCATATAGAAAAATTCATATTCTGAAAAGCAACCTGCTGTTGCCATACCCTGTCTGTATGATTTGATTATCACTCTTTGGTCATGACTTTCTTGCACCGGTTTCTTGTCTTACAATGATGAGGACATTTTAAATATCTTATACTCACAATATGCATTCCCATATTATATTGCATAAATGTTGGAGTAAACAGTTCATTACAATTCCTGCATTTAAAATATCCTATCTTCCTGTCTTCCCACATTGTAATATATAATCCAATTCCAAATACGCTTATCGCAATAATCATCGGCGCCATCTTAATTGGTAATGCGATCACATCTGTGTAAAAGCAAATAACTCTTCCATCGCATCTTCAGGCATAAAAATATCACCAGCTTTTATGTCATTATATCCAACAATATAGTTTATTTTTTCAACAGTTACATAATGAATTCCTTTGTCAATTTTTGGTATCATTATTTTGCTATGAATAATTTTGAAGGGTAAACTTTAGCAAGGAAACAGTCAGTGCCTAAGCTCTGACTGTTTCTGTGTGAAGAGTTTTCTCTTACATACTTAAAAATCTCGTATTTGCTCTGCCAAACTAAAAGGAATAATTTCTTTATCAGCAGTCTTTTTATATGCAATCTCATCATGCATATATTCGATAATCTGTTGAGCAGTATATGATTTGAATTTTTCAATCACTTTATCTAATATTTCCTTTTCTTCTACAGACAGCTCAGACTCATCAAGCTTATCATTAGGTAGGAAATGGTACTTAACATTTTCATAATCACATTCCTCCTCCATGTTTACAAATTGAAGTCCTCCTATTTTGTAATGTCCAATAGGCAATGCCCCCATATCCTCGTGACAATATACCAATCCAGTCATCGCATGACCATGAAACTTATAACTAAGTGAATCCGCATACCAAAGCATTTTCATCAATTTAACTTTATACAACTTCTTTATCTTACTTGCATAATACGAAATAACCAACTCCAACTTTGGTATATTAAGTTTCATCATTCCATTTGAATCACTTAATTCTTCATATTCAACATACTCGCTTTCCAGCGCTTTTCTTTGAAGATACTCTCTACCTTCTTCATCAAGATTCTCCATTATCTTTTGCTTAATAGCCAGCTTTTTATTTTCAGCAAATTGTTCACCATTCTTTTGCAATAAATCTAAAGCAGCTAAAGGATTATCATCAATGATTCTAAGCATATTATCATATGCATCGTCTTGAATAGCTTTACTTTCATATCTTGAAATTGTAGCTTCTCCCCATCCAAGCAATTTGGCAAGGTCCACCTGAGATAAACCATATTTTTCTCGAATAGCTACAATATCATTAGATGTTAGTAAACCATGTGCTTTTCGATACTCATTTCGAGCATTCAACAGATTCTCATTTTCCATCTTTGCTGTCGAAAACTCATTTTCATCTTCTTCACTATTTGGGCAAAAGTAGTAGTTTTCCTCGTAATTAACTTCTTCGCCTTTAATAATAGTCTTAGCAACGCGTATCCTTTGTTCAATCTCGTGAACCTTATCACAGAGTGGACACTCCATTTTGATTTTTCTTATAAGCTTGCCTCCGTTCATTGCCATGTCTCCTTTCACCTTCATTCCCTTTATTTGTATGGGAACTCCATATCATGCTTTGCGTAATGAAACGATAAACACAATACCCTCTTTGTTATTTCTCCTTTTATTTTAAGCTTAATATATATCAGCTTACTGTTAATATCTTTGCCAAACACAAACAATAATGGTGGCTTATCATCATCTTTATCTATCAACGTTTCTGAATATTCTGAAACTGTAAGTTCTTTAAGTCTTTCAACGATATCTGATGAATCATAATCCAAATCCGTCATCGTATAATTTGTAGAATACTCAATTTCATCCTTGCTAGATTTAATGATTAATAAGTTATCATCTATATTAAAGTTTTCAGCTTCTAAAACTTCTTTTAATTCTTCTAAAAAAGCTTTTACATCCTTTTTTTCTGAGCGAATAGGTATTTTAATGGCTATCACCTCCACTTTATCAAGAGCGTATATACTATCAATTGATAGTATATATCATTGATTGATAATGTGTCAAGTAATAATAGAAAAACCACGACAAAATCATCTATCGTGATTATAATAGCTTTATATTTATATTAATTTTGCAAAAATCTATTTACGTTTTTTTATACGATAATTACCGTCACCTATTTTTTCATAATCATCATACATCGGCTTATATTTTCTTCATTTTTCACTTATTCTGACATATTTTAGTATATCTAGGCATATTTTTGTCATCAATTTTGTTAAAAGCTTTGGTAAATTTCAAGTCTGTAACAAAGGCAACTCTGCCATTTAGAATCAACAGAATTTTCAAATAACCATAACATTCTATTATTTATTTTCAATCTTATTTTTATACTCACTCTTTATACTTAAAAAATACAACCCCATAAACCAACATAGGAATGAAATAAAATACAACATCCCTTGATATTTTTCATTCATCATTGTTACCGCAGAATCAGGCAAAAGCGTTAATGCTATAGTTATTAAAATTATAGATAGAAGATTAAGATGTTTTGACAACTTGTTATAAATATATTTTTCAAAGTTCTCATATCTGAAACACTTTAAAAATATAATTATAAAGGTAATGATTCCCACAAGCATTATCCAATCTTTTTGATATCTTAACAAAATACAGGAAACTAATACACCTGCTAATATTAAAGCAACACTTCCAATCATCAATCTTATTTTACAATTTGTTTCTTTCATAATAATTCTCTCCTTTATTATTAAAAATTTAATTCTAAAATAATTCAACATCTTCATCTTAATTTTGAAAACAAGCAGTTATCTCTCAATATCGTAAACTGGATTTTGACACGAAGTAACACTTCGCACACTATATTATTTATCATTGCATAATACCTACTACTTCTTCAATTCCATCCAAGCTCGAATGAATTATGATATCAACGATTTCATTGTAAATATCTATCATTATATTCTATTTAGCTGCCATTAGCATTATCAACACAATAAAAACCAACATACATACAATAAAGCCAAGCATGCAACTAATAATCCCTGATGTCCATAGTGCAGGATATATTTTTCGACTCTTTCGTGTGATAATAGAAATCACTATTCCAACAAATGAGAAAAATGGTCCCAAAAATATAACATCAATATAGGTATATGGTGCATGATTTGCACTGTAAAAGTAAATCACAAATGAAAATAATGATAGTATACCAAACATAAGTGGTATAGAAGACAATATTTTGTTGGCAGATATTTTCTCTTGCATTGCACAAATTTCTCCTTCAACTTCTGATTTTCTCAGCACATATGTTTCATATAAACACTTCATCCCACAATTACCATAATTATACACTATATATACTGCTGCTTTCAATTAGAATTGCTGTAAAATTTTTCTACTTTAGTACATAATATATAGCTAAGTATGTTAATACTCCTCATAAAAATTGAAATACTGTTCCTAGGAATCATTTAAAGTTGTCTCTTATTGAAAGCTTCTTTATAATAACGGAATGTATAATAATTTCCACCAAAATCATAAATGCATCAAATATATATACTTGAATAAATTCACTTAATAAATGACTTATATCATGAATGTTCTTTCACATATTGTATAAATTCTGGTGTCTTCGACCAATATTTTATCCCCCAGTTTTCAAAATTCCATTCCTCCATGTAATCGTTGCACTCGAAATCAACATAATATATTTCTTCGTTATGTACAACAAAATTCGTTGGAAAATAATCAATATTTGTATTAGCAGGATATAACATTTCACACATCCTATGCAATTGCTTGATATAATCTGTTTTCATCTTGTCTTCTAAAACCAACTGATAAATCGTGTCACCATCAATAAACTCTTTCAAAATACGTTCGTTTTTCACATCTACTTCAAACATAGCAGGCATCTTTATTCCGATTTCTTTCAATTTCTTGTAATCACGGATTTCTGCCTCAATCTTGTTTCCAAATTGATAATAATTACAAGGTTCATGATGTATCTGTTTCAAAACATACCTATTATTCCCAGACTCTACCAAATAAGAATATCCACCTTTACCCTTTCCTAGTAATTTAATTATTGTATAGCTTTTCCCATTTACCGTCATTTCTTTATTCATGTATTATCTCCTCTGTTCTGTATCATATTAATTTCTACTTTTTGCTATTTTAATTCAATATTACAATAGCAATATGATTTTTACAAAGGTTAAACGTGTAACCCACTACAAAATTTTTATTCAATTTTTGTGATATTTTACCACTATACACTATACTACACTATACTTTATTTTTTGCTTTCCAAGCTCATTTTGATAGAAGCTAGAAGGCTTTATACACTTATTGATTCGCCTTTTATTAATTCTTTTATAGCACAGTATGTATTAAATATTGAAGCGTTCTCTTTAAAGGTTTTTTCAAGGACTTGTTGAACCAATTGCTTCTCATAATATTTAACATACACTTTATCAACTGCTGGATAAATAAACAATTCTTTAATATTTGTATAATCATCATCAGTGGAAAACACATCGTCTTCATAACTTAAAACACATTTACCATCAATATAGTATCTTTTTTCCATAATTCTCCTTTCACGAATTAACCATAAATGGATTTCAACTTCTTTAATCTTACAAACAACCTTTTATCCTTCGGACACACCTTTTCAAGTTTCTCAAGGCTATATCTTCTCAAATCATCTTTGCTTTTTATTCCAATTCTAAATGCATCCATACATAAAAAGTCATCAAATCTGACTCCATGCTCCATATCATTTCAGATCTTCTGAGAATATTCCATAACCTGCTCGACATTTCAATATCATCATAATCTGTTTTTTCAGCGTACATAAAAGCTCCCTTTTTTCATTTTATTTATCGTATAATTTATCAACCTCAGCTTCATACACCGATTCAGTATGAGTATCAAATAGCACCCACTCCACCAGTTCAAAACAATCCGGATTATCCTGCAAGAACCTATTTACTGTATGTACTGCAATCTTTGCTGCCAACTCAACCGGAAAACTATATACTCCCGTTGATATAGAAGGAAATGCAATAGACCTGATTCCATTATCCATTGCCAGCTTCATGGAATTAGAATAGCAATTAGCAAGAAGTTCCTCTTCTCTATTTCTTCCACCGTTCCATATAGGACCGACAGTATGTATCACGTAATCACATGGCAGATTATAAGCTTTTGTTATCTTTGCTTCTCCTGTCTCACATCCGTGAAGTGTTCTGCACTCCGCCAGAAGCTCTGGTCCTGCTGCTCTATGAATTGCACCATCTACACCGCCTCCGCCAAGAAGTGAGTTGTTTGCTGCATTCACGATTGCCTGCACATCTGTTACTTTTGTTATATCTCCCATTAAAGTCTTAATTAAGTACATTTAGTTCCATCCTTTCCAGATATCCGGCTGATAACCAAGTGTTGATTGCTTTCCGTTTCTTACTACTGGTGTTTTAATTACTTGTGGATTCTCAAGCACCTTTTCGAGCTTATCTTCATCTGCGATATACTTAATAAGAGCAAGTAAATCCTTATCCTTGCCATCCCAGTTAACCATATTTTCTAATCCACCATTTGCCTGAGCTACCGAATTAAATTCTCCTTTGCTCATACCTTTTTCTTTCATATCAATGAACTGATACTTTATGCCCCGCTCCTTAAAAAAGCGCTCCGCCTTCTTAGTATCATTGCATTTCTTTGTTCCAAATATCTGTATATTCATATCAGTATTTCTCCTCTATTTCTCCATCTATTCCATTAATTTCTTAACATAACTTACAACATACTTGCCAGACTCCATTTTTTCAATAATACCTTCTATATCATTATCTTCAAAATAAAGTTCTGTCATATTGTTATGTGGAGTTGTATATATTTTTGTACTATCATACCATACATCTACATCCTGCAACACAAGCCCCTCAGTCATTATTACATTACCTTGTCTTATATCCATCATTCTCATATATATTGACACTTTCGAATAAACCCAAACTGCTATATTCTCACTTTTCAAGAATGAACTGCAAATATTCAATATCCATTACTTCTGGATTCTTCTCAGCTATTTTCTGAATAAAAAAGGCTGCCAAGTTCTTGTTTAGTTCAAAAAGATAACCCATATTGCCATTTCCACATTTATCAAATGGCGAATACTTCACATTACAATACTCCAAAATAGTATCTTTATATGCACCATGTTTAAGTGGTTTTTTTAACACATGATAATCACAATCAACTCTACGTCCAGCTTTTTCCCAGTTAGTCCAATCACCTGTAGTATGATCTGGTCTTGCACTTTCTTCAAATGCTGCAGGATATGCGAACTTGATCACTTTATTTGTAAACTGGACTGTAATATATTTATCATCCTGTTCTGTAACAATCCCTATCCCTAAAGCGCCTGTATGTTTTACTTTTTTATTTATTAAATTAACCACTATGTACCTCCACATTTTTTATTACTTGTATTTTTCTATTATTCATAATTTCCAACCTCGATTGCATGCTCTATTCATTATATACTATCCCAATCACAATTATCGCAACGAAAAAAACCACTCTCTAAATAATTAGTTTCTTAAGCCTGCCTTCTCTGTCAATATTCCGTTTAAAACGCAACTTATATTCGCTACTATTATTTAAGCCATTATTTAAAAATCGCCTTAATTTCACTACACTAAATTGCTCTTTTAGCTTTCTCTGCTTGTTCGCTTTTGTTGCAATAACTTTTGAGTTAAAAGTTATTTTTTTCAATCTAGGTTCCTAGTAATTTTAGATTATCATATAATGTGTCCAATAAAAATACCTTAATTAGAAAAAATTTCCCTTATGTTACTGTTCAGTCTCTAGCCAGAATTCCTCTCTCGTAATCCTGAGTAATTATATCCAGCATAGCTGGTGATGAACATTGAAAAGTGAATATTATTCGAAATGAATAGATGAGTATTAGAAACAGACACAACTGTCGCTATGTCTAAAAAAATGTATAATAACCAAAAGATTATACCACTTCTAAAATCAACTTTCGTAGGGCGGATTTATAGGACAAATCCCATGCATCATGATGTTATAGAGGTAGCTGTACCACATCTTACCAGAGCGGTGTCTGCCGTTTTTTAATAAAAATTGACCAGTACACCCTTATGTTCATAGAAATTGTTTTGTCCATTCCCAAGCCCTCCTATGACAAAAAATATATCATTTGCGTGCAACATTTACAATACAATTCTCCACAACCTTAATATAAAATAACATCCACTTTGCATAGATTACTAACGAAAAGTAGCTGCTTATTCTTACAAATTATTCTTCATAATTTCCAAGTAATTCTCCGGGAAACCAATCAAATTCAAATCAATATCACTTCTATATTCATCTATCACCGTTTCCACTGTCTGTACCAAAGATTTCTTACTTTCTTCATCTGGGAGCCTTTTTAGTAAAACCAGTGTATACGCAAACAATGAATTATTCTTTATCTCTGGGTGTTTCCGTAAAAAGGATGTTGTAAACTTTGCCGGTGGATTAAAATCCGTATTATACATTCTTGCTGCATGCGCACATTTATTTCGTAATACCGACAGACAGTGCAGATGATTTTCTAATGTATCCTTACTTACTCCGACCATACTGGCTATGGCATCCTTTTCTGAATAATACATAGAACTGTACAGCTTGGACATATTAGAAAATGACATCAATTCCACAATAACCCACAGTGGCATTTTACTAGAATACTTTGTTTTATGATGCTTTACAATCAGACTGTCTTTATAATAATTCTGCTCTCTTCCAAAGGTCTCCATCACTTCTTTGTAACCTTTTTTATTATAAAAATTGTTTTCATCGTAATGCTGATCATAAGGTGCATCTGTACATTTTGCGATTGAAAATCCATAGGCTATCTGCGTCCTATAATAAACCTCTGCTTTTTCAATATACCGGCGAAATGTATCACGTAATATTTCATCCACTTTATAAAGATGATACACCGTTTCAAATGTAGTTCCATCTATATAATCGCTGCCAGAAGGATCTTTCCTAAATTGTAAAGCATAACCTGTAAACCGATAATAATTTACTTTCTTCAAAATGTCCTTGGCTTCTTCTCTATCTGAAATAACCATCCCATGTGCAACCAACTTATTCAACTGTTCATCGAAGGTCAATGGCTTTTTCAAATCCATAAAATCACTCCTTAACGTAAAAAAGCTGAGCACAAGACTCAGCCTGGTCCCCAATGTCCAAAAGACTTCGGGCAACTCTGTTACATATAGTATATTCAAAAGCGCAGAAAAATGCAATAGATTTTGTAATTTTTTACCGCGTAATTTATTAATTTATTAAAATCTAATTTATTAAAAATCTGCAATTCCTGTCTCTAAGTAGTCTATTACTACTAAAGAATTATCCCAAAACATTTGCCTTCATTTCATCTCCGGCTCAACCATTAGTAGTTGAAATCGTAGTATTTTCAATACTTTCCGCCACATTCTGTTCTGTGTTACCCAAATCTGCGAGGGTATGCATTATTTTTTCTCCATTACGCTTTTGTTATATTCCTCTTCTAGTCCCCACCGCTTGCAGTTCTCTGCCAATTTCGCCAGAGAATATCTGAAGTAATCCATTGGCTGTTCCTTGGTAATCTCTACGGCGAAACGAAGATTTTTATAGGTATTCTTCATTGCCCAGATGACATCCTCACATGGCGTTCCTTCGGGAATTCCCTGCACCGATTCATCCATATAAATCACGTTTTTGGCTCCTGCTTGATACATAAGATCAAGATAAGCTTTCTTTTCCACTTCATTTAGCTTCTCGTGAATAAAAATAAGCCCTTCGCCGTATCCCATAAAAGAAGACTTACCCAGATATTGGCATAGCATCTGCTTTAACATTTTTTCTGCACATGTATAGTCGCTGACTCTTCCCAATATAATTGGAGAAGAAACAATAGAATTAGCCGGAAGAGTGTAAATAATGTCCTCACACTCTTTTCCGACTTTTATTATTTTCCCTGTTTTTTCAAAAATGATCAGAGATTTCTCATCATATTTTACTTTTTTCTTATAATCATAGATCTTAATATCTGCACAAAGCTCTGTAGGATTAAACATTTCCATTAGGACACCTCCTGCAACTGCTCAAATATTTCATCCCATTCTTTCTCATCACGCCACTCATCATTTTCTGGAATTACTGCTTCTCCGTCAGAATTATACTTAGTATTATCTAGTGCCAATTTATATGCTTTTTCAATATATTGAATCATTGTATTTTTCTCCTTCTCAATTCATGTTCTAAACCCTAATCATTAGAACTTCACTACTTCCGGTTCATGTGTAAATGATGAGAATGTCGCTGTCGCATTCTTAAAATAGAACACCTCTGTATTTCCATCATCTGCTGAATACATCTTCTGTAAAGATGGATATGCATCAAGCATTGACTGTCTTGCTTCTTTTCTATCGTCTTCTACAAGTTCTCCTGATACACGTAGCCATTCGTCATTTTTAAATGCGCAGATTTCTACTTTTGGATTTGCGTGAATCTGCTTTGATACATCCTTTATCTTACCAGTTTGAATATACAATTTATTTTCAAAAATATGAGCTGTTCCAAATGGTCTTACTCTTGGCTGGTCGCCTTCAACTGTTGCTAAATAATATGTTCCTGCCTCTTTTAAAAATTTTACCACCTGTTCCATAATATAATCCTCCTATGTTTTGATTGAATAAATCCATTATATTAAAATTTACTTCAATAGATATTTTTCAAATGCTTTGCGAGTGTCAAAATGAACCTCTTTAAAAAACAAAATTAACCAAATGATGAAAGCCGGAATAGCCATATATGGTGATATAAAAAATGACATTACAGCTCCTATTAACATTATGACAGTCCATACCAGACACTGATTTCTAATATCACGAGAAATGTATGCTTTATCATACAAAGCTTGTTCTTCTTTAGGCAGTGAATTAAATCCTGAAACAAATATAGCCGCTTTCTCTTTCAATATTGCAAATAATGCTCCTATAATAGCAAATATTATAGCCAACACTCCACACATCCAAAATCCTTCATTCATAATAGATACCTCAACATATTCCAATTTGTACAGCAATTGCCTTCGTTGTTTCGTAAAATTTACCAACTATACCATAATATATCAATAATAGAATTATACCACCGTCTTCCCTCTTAAGCAAATACAATTCCATATATTCATCAATTCCAGTATATTCCCTCCTAGTATATTTCCCAGACCACAGTAACTATATCTGTAACATCTATATCGTCTGCCTCGATATCTATATCATATGCCTCTGGTGCTCTCATTTTTAATTCAGTACACTCCATTAATCTCATTTCATCCAATGGCTTTGTCACAAAATCTATCTCTCCCCATGAATAATCAATTGTCTGTATCTCACCTAATTTCACGTTTGCTGCTGCTGTAAGCACCTGTGCCTTTTGAATAGAATCTTCAATCGCTTTATGTAACAGTTCATTTTTACATTTTTCTACATCAGCTACTGTATATTCAATAGAAAACTCTGGTTTTAATGAACTGTGAACCAAAGCATATAGCACCTGTCCCAGCTTTTTGTTATCAGATGCAAACTCTATTTTCATTCGGTGATTATATTCATAACCCTTAAATCTTTTTTTCCAGTGCTTATCTTGATAGCTTTCATATTCTGTATCAACATTAAAATATACTGTTTTAAGGTCTTTTCTTTGAAATCCAAGTTTTTCGAATAAATCTTTGAGTAATTCTGTATCTTTAGTTGACCTGCGAAGTGTATCTTCATATTCTTTGCAAAGTTCTTCCATATTAATATATAACCTAATCATATCCGGCTTTACAGCTATTTTCCCTTTTCCAGTAACTTTAATTGTTCTCATCATCTCTGCTCTTCCTTTCATTCTTATAATATTCATATCTGTTGTTTAAAAGCTCAATCATCTGATTTGTCTAAGTCTACCCACTATCATTTGAATAAATGTTCACACCCTGGCAATCACATGTTCAAACTCTTTAAGAACATCAGTCATCGGTCCCTTATCAATCATGTTTTTACACTCTTCAATAAGCACTTTAGGTATTCCATAAAATGCTTCGGCAATGCTACCAGTAATTGCTCCAAGTGTGTCCGTATCTCCACCAAGTGATATTGCATTACGCACTGCATCCTCAAAATCTCTGGATTCCAAGAATGCAATAATTGCTTCTGGCACTGTTTCCTGACAGCTTTCAACATGATGGTAGTAAGGTCTGATATCATCCAATGTTCTATTCAGATCATAATGAAATTCTCTCTCGATATAAGCTTTGATTTCTTCTTTTGAAGAACCATTCCTTGCCATATATATTGCACTGGCTGTAGCCTCTGCACCCTTTATACCTTCTTGATGATTATGTGTCACATTCGCTGTAGCTCTTGCCACCTCTCTTGTTCTTTCAATTGAATTATAAAGCCATCCTGCTGCTGATACTCTCATGGCTGAACCATTACCATAACTTCCATATGGCTTTGGATTTTTTTCTTTAAGCCAATGTCTGAAGCTTCCACCATAACCTGCATGTGGATATCTTTTTCCCCAATTCTGCATGTTAGATGCTACCGCCTCTTCAATTTCCTTTACTGTAGCTTTAGTTCCGACTGCAAGAAGAGCCTCTCCAACTGCTATTGTCATAACAGAATCATCTGTAAAGCCGCAGCCTTTACTAAATAAATCAAAGTTCTTTGTTTTATCACCTCTGTCAAATTCAAATGGGCTTCCAATAATATCTCCTAAAATTGCTCCGTACATATATACCTCCAATCCCCGAATTACTCCGGCAACTCTCTTTCTTTGTCACAATATAAGTATAACTTAATATCATCTTTATATGGTCGCTGTCTTGGCGACACTTTTAGAAAAAAATAAACGCCGATACCATAAGTACCGACGTAACATTTACTAATCAATATTTACTAATGAGCATTTATACTCCAAGAATTTCATTCGTATATTTAAACAAAGTCACATTCAGTTGTATAATATCATACTGCTTATCTATTATAGCTTTCTGTACAATCAAATCCACCTTACTACTTGGACTAAATGCCCAATCTGCTCTGGCAAGCAAGTCTTTTGACTGTTCTAGATCAAGGTGCAGTGCAATACAGAGTGCCATCACAGTCTTTTTCTTTGGATGATAGTTCTGGTCACACTGAATCTTTGAAAAATGTTTCCTATCAAGGTTTGCCCTTTTCCACACATCCTTATTATCAAGATGTGCTTCATCTATCAGCTCAAATAATCTGTCATGAAATGAGACTCCAATATTTGCAAGCTGCTCTTCCAAAGAAATATCTGCTGATGGCATATCGGGCTGTGCTAACCTTGTATCTTCATCAGGTGGATAGTTATCTTCTGCCTTTCTTTGAAGCATCTTCTCATAGAACGCCTTTCCTGGCAATTCTCTCATACGGACACTGCTTATGTTTCGCAATGGATATTCTTTTCTATGACTTTCCCTGACATAATTAGCATCTATATATGAATCAATATCACCTACAATCTGACTAGAAAGCTGAAAAGACCTTTTATCAAACACTACAAGTATAATTTCAATCTCATTTTCAGTAAGAAATTGGCTGAATACTGACACAGCAACCTGTAATGCCTTATCCTTTGGAAATCCATACACTCCTGTCGAAATTAATGGAAAGGCAATGCTCTCACACTTAAGCTCCAACGCTTTTTGCAATGATTTACGATAGCAGTCCTTTAGGATTTCAAATTCATGGTGAAGTCCATCTATCCATATCGGTCCTACTGTATGGATGATATATTTTGCCTGTAAGTTATATGCACCGGTAACAGCAATGTCACCTCTTTCAATCTTACCAATACCTGCTCTTTCAGCGAGAAGTTTTTCTTTTCCTGCTGCCTTATATATTGCTAAGTCCGTGCCACTTGCACATATCGGATTCGGATTAGCAGTATTCACAATCACATCTGCTTTTACCTTTGTTATATCATTGCGGATTATCTTAAATGACATTATACACCACCTATCTTCTAATTCTTATCCTGTCTGTTCTGCCTTATACTTTTCCTGTTATTTGTTACAGTTTTCGCCAGCTTTTGAACATTCTGCGAAATATTATTTTTCCCTTATATACTTGAACTTTCTTCGTAACTTCATTACATCCAAAAATTATCATACTAAGGAAGAAAAAAATAGTAAATAAAGTAGCTAAATAATTGGCCAGTGTTTTACATTTAGGTAATCCAAAAGCACAAATACAAAGTGTGCAAATCAGGCTTACTATAATACATATAATACAAAAAATTTTATACCCTCTTTTCATGCACACACAATACTTCAATGATTCCATTCTTCTTCCTCCCTTATTTTAAATTTATGATAATTAACCATTCAGTCTGCTTAACAGCTGACCTACCGTACAGCCTAAAACCGGATGTCTGTGATATGGTGCAATCTGTGCCATTGGAATTAATACAAAATCTCGATTCTGCATATCTATATGTGGCACTGTCAATGTTGGTGTATCTATGATACAGTCATCATAAAATAAAATATCCAAATCCAATGTTCTAGGTCCCCAATGTATAATACGTTCACGTCCAGCCTCTGCCTCAATTTTGTTAAGAAGCTTTAGCAATTCTTCCGGATACAGTAATGTCTTAATCTCTAATGCTCCATTTAAAAATACATCCTGTTCAACACCGCCATAAGGCTCTGTAGTAATATAATCTGACACCTTTATTACCTTACAATATGGATGTTTTTTTAATTTTTCTACAGCCTCGTCAAGATATGCTTTTTTATCACCCATGTTTGAACCAGTAGCAATATATGCTTTGTGCCATCCTCTTGATATTTCAACACTAACACTATCTACCGGAATTGCAATTGGTGCCCATGGTTTTTCTATTTTCACATCCACTTTTTCTGCCAAATCATACTTAAGCAATAATTCTTTTGCAAGTTGTTCGGCAACTGTTTCAATCAGTTTAAATGTATTATCCTGAAAGAACTTTATAATATCCTGGCTTACTTCTCCATAATTTATAGAGCATGTCAAATCATCTGTTAATCCTGCTTTTCGGGTATCGACATATAGCACAACAGAAACAAGAAATTTCTGTCCTAATATATTCTCAGCTTCAAAAACACCATGCTTTCCAAACACAACTAATCTATCAATTGAAATTTTATCCATTCTAAACTCCATTTTCCTTTGTTATTTTGACAAAATTGCCTCTGTCATCTTAATAATTCTATAATTTTCTTTTACATCGTGAACTCTTACAAAAGAACAGCCTTTCATGACACCGATAACTGTCGTTGCCAATGTTCCCTCTACACGCTCATTCGCCGGCAAATCAAGTGTCAGACCAATCACAGATTTTCTAGATGTTCCAAGTAATATAGGATAATTAAGCTGTTTCATAATCTCAAGATGATTAATAATCTCAAGATTCATTTCATAAGTTTTACCAAATCCTACACCTGGATCTAACATAATCTTATCATCGGGTACATTAGCTTTCTTTGCAATTGCAATACACTCACTAAGATCTCTAATAAAATCTTTTTGAAAATCATCATATACTGCTTCATTCCTGTTATGCATAAGACAACATGCCGCATTATATTTTGCTGTATATGCTGCGACTTCCGGGTCATGCTTAAATCCCCAGATATCATTTACAAGATCTGCACCGGCCTGTAATGCCGCAAGTGTAACCTTTCCTTTATAAGTATCAATTGAAACCGGAATATCAAAATGCTTTTTCACTGCCTCAATTACTGGTGTCACCCTTGCAATTTCTTCTTCCTCAGAAATCACTATATGTCCTGGTCTTGTGGATTCACCTCCGATATCAATGATACCCGCTCCATCCTGTATCATCTCTTCTGTATGTCTTAATGCTGCATCTAGTGTATTAAATTTACCACCATCCGAAAAAGAATCCGGTGTTACATTTAAAATTCCCATTATATAACAGTGGTTGTTTAAGTCAAATTCTTTGTTTCCTATTTTCATCCTGCTCTCCATTCCGCAGGCACTTTAATTACCAGCTAATCGCAAACCAAATTAAATCAATTCCACGATAATAATAGTATTATAATGCCTGCCAATTATTAATAATCAATTTCCAGATTCATCTTCTCTTTGTTCCAGTTACATTCTGCCTGCATAGCACATGCAAAACAGTTTCTTGATTTCTTATCTGCCCAATACAACATTTGATATAAAGGCTGATAAGATTCTGTATCTTTTGTACGATGATGTATGATAAATTCCTTTATCATGCCAATTTCGTCTTTTGTAAAACCACAATCTGGCAAGATTATGTCACACAGAGCTGCACCCGCCTTTTCATGTGGGATGTTCTTTTCTATCTGATCTATTCTTCCAATATCATGCATAAATGCTGTTGCATATATAACCTCTTTAGATATAGACAATTCATGTTCCATCGAATATATATACATCAGTCTTGCTACATCTAAAAAATGCTCTAATGTATGATTACAAAATCTTCGATGTTCCTCTGCCTTTTGCAACGTATTATATTTTTTCTGATATAGTGGATGTCTATATATCGAATTCACACGTTTCATGCTTTCACCATCTGTAAAAATGTCTGCTGTAATGAATAATCATGTTCAAACACACCTCTTGTCACGATAGTTGACGTAAGCGTTCCTGGTTTTTTAGCACCTCTCATTGTCATACACATGTGCTCAGCTTCAAGTAGCACCATTACACCTTTTGGCTCAAGATATTTTTCAATTGCATCTGCAATTTGTACTGTCATATTTTCCTGTATCTGCGGTCTTCTTGCATATACCTCTACTGTCCTTGCAAGTTTGCTCAGTCCTGCTACTTTTTCATTCGGAATGTACGCTACATGTGCTTTTCCATAAAAAGGTAACAAATGATGTTCACATACTGAATAAAATGTTATATTCTTTTCTAGTACAATATTATTATTCTCAGCACTAAACTGTTTCTTCAAATGTTCCGCCGGATCCTGACACAATCCTCCAAATATCTCCTCACACATTTTGGCAATACGCTCCGGTGTTTCAAGTAATCCTTCTCTTTCTACATCTTCACCAATTCCTTCTAATATAAGCCGGACACCTTCTTTTATTTTTTCACTATCCATCTTTTCCTCTTTTCTTATGCAAAACAAAAAGCATTCAAAACCGTTCTCAGGAAATGAATGCTTTATATTTTCTGACAGCGGATGCGAAGGCACATCGCAAATTCACTTTACAGGAATTCTTCGTCCAATGGCAACTTCCCGTCCATTGGCACTTTACGCATGACTTCTACTCTGTTCACATATATTTATTTTTTACATTTTTTACTATATCCGTTACGTTACCAATTGTCAATCCTGTTTTTAGCCAAATAAGCATCTTATAAGATTAATTTTTAAAAAAACATAACTTCCATAACTTGTTGTAATTTACTTTTGTTATTTTTACTTACAGTTTTCTTCTCATCTTCGCAATCTTCTTCATCTTTGCTGCATGATTGCTCTCTTTATGTAATTTCTTATATACCTCATATCTCTCTTTAGATAAAGTACCTCTCTTAAGTGCTTCTTTTACTGCACATCCAGGCTCTGTATCATGCTTGCAATCGCTGAATTTACAATGAGTTTCAAGTTCTGCAATATCAGAAAAAGTCTCATCAATTCCATCATCCACATCACACATTCCAAGTTCACGCATACCAGGTGTATCTATTATTCTTGCACCATTTTCAAGTTCAATCATCTGTCTGTAAGTAGTTGTATGACGTCCTTTAGAATCACTTTCTCGTATCTTTGAAGTCTTCATAACCTCCCCTTTACATATAGCATTCACTAAAGTTGATTTACCAACACCAGATGAACCAAGTATTGCTATCGTCTTATCAGGTTTAAGATACTCATCAAGTTCTTCAAGACCGATTCCATACAATGCACTGATTGTATGAACCTTAACTTTGTCTGAAAGTTCTTCAATCTCTCTTACATATCTTCCCGGATTATTGCATAGATCAACTTTTGTAAGAATGACTACAGGAATACTTTTTCCCTGAAGTGTTATGGATACATATCGTGCAATTCTATTAAAGTTATAATTGTTATTAAGTGACGCAACTATAAATACATAATCACAATTAGCAACCATTACCTGCCCATTTATATTTCTTCCATACGTCATTGAATGGTCAGAAGGATATGGTCTTTTTATCACACTCTTTCTCTCACATACTGACGTGATAATACTGTCACCATTAGGATTATATATGAATGTTACATAATCGCCAACTACAGGAAACTCACTTTCTGTATGATAAAAAGAACCTTTTAATTTCGCATTTATCTCTTCTTTTAAATACTTTATTACATAGCTGTTCTTCTGTACTTCGCAAATAGTTCCAATTTTTTCTTTTGCTTCACAATCATTTTTTGTTTCTTTTTGAATAATAATCTGACTCATTTTTTCTCCTTATACCAGGATATTTTTAGATATATTTTTTCTCTAATCTAACAAAATATCATTCTGGCTCATATTCTATACATTTTTTTTGCTACATTTTATGTGCATTTTTTCTTGTATGAATATGTTCCTCTGATATTAATCAAACAGACATACAAAGCTATAATCTCACTTTGTACAATAGAATTATTTTAATAAAAAAGCCGTAGCAAAATAAGCCACGGCTAAATATACTTTAGATATACATTCTATATATTCTCTATTAATCTGATTAATACGCACATACCGAGGTAAAAACAACATATTCAGTTCTATTATTCTCTCTTCTTACAATAGCCATCCTGCATTACCTCTCTTTCATTCATATTAATCTTATTACTTTTTCTAGATCTTTTTTATCATATCACCATATATTATTTATGTCAATCTATCAGTTACCTCACAATCATATGTTTCTTATTTTTTATTTTCTATCTCTATATGTTCTACATCTTATTTCTGTATGCCATATATCCATATTTTCTATATTCTTATCCCTAGAAGTCTGAAGATTAGCCTAATAATACCTGATGTATTCTTTGATATATTCTCATTTTTCTCAAGTTCATCATACTTCTCGCCTTCTGTCACTCTACTATATGCTGTTTTTTTGGTTGTAACTTCATGATATTGATCAAAATCAAGTAATCTGTTTAGAATCTTTACCACCAGTACTACCACCATAATTCCTACAACAACACCTATTATAGTTATAATATTACTAACAATTCCACGTCCTGTGAGAGTTGTTAACATCGCAAATATTGCCATTACTATCAAAAACGCAACCGCACCAAATATTATCGAAGCCATTACTCTTGTAATCATATAGATAACTTTTCTAAATGGTTCTATTCTCTTGTCTTCTCTGTCTCTTTTATTCTCATTAGCAATAACTCTTGCATACTCAACATCATCCATATATTTTTCGCATGCTTCCTTGTATGCGTTTACATATACAGCTCCTAGTTTTTCTTCCATTTTATGTAAGATCTGCTCTTTATTATTATCATTTGCCAAAGAAACCAATGCAATCTCTACATTATCTCCAGTTTCTACTATTCCTGCCAAATCACTTTGTTTAGTTAATTTTCCAAGTGTTCTTAAATTTATATAAGTCTTACGATATCCATTCATTCGAAAAACATCTAATTCATTGCGACATGCTTTTGCACTTCCTGATTTTATATTATCTCTAACTTGCATATACGCATATTTTTTCAATTCTCTAACTGCTTCATCTAAGTAATTATGACAGTCTGCTTTCGTATAATGTGCCTGTGTTCTTCTCTTTATCTGTTCATTATACTCAGCTCTTTTCTGTTCTTCTGATACTCTTTGTCTCTCTTCTTCATCCATTTTTCTTACAAAATCATCTTTTGCTTTTCTAAGCGGTGCCATCTTCGCATATGCCTGACATTTCTTATACTCTTTATCAATCGCAGCTAGAAGCTTAGCATTCTTAGGATCTTTATAATCAAACTTTGTAAGTAATATTCTGTATTGATTTTTTAAATCTTCCAATGAATCTGTCTGCCTAAAATAAGCCATAACTAATACCTCCTTTTCGATGTATATCGGCTATATAGGCTACATATTCATATATTGTAATCACAAATCAAGTTTCACATAATGACAATAATCTATACCATCTTAACAAGCCATACATTACTATGTACCATCTTATATCCAATAATCACTTTTACCATCTCTGTTGCCTGTACAAAAAAATATATGCTTACAATTCCAAGCCCTGTAAAATGTGCCAAAAGATATGCTGTTGGCACTACAACTATCCATGTAAATACTGAATCGAACAAGAATGTTACAAGCGTCTTTCCGCCAGACCTTAGAGTAAAATATGACGCATGACTGAACGAACAAAATGGCATAATCATTGCTGCTACAGCAATAAAACTTGTTGCAAGTTCTTTAATCTCTTTAGATGTATTATATATTGTCGGGAAGAATCCACCAATAAAAAGCATAATCACAGCCATAATCACGCAACAGAATACACTAAATACTATCATCTTATTATCAGCATCTTTTGCTTCTTCAAGCTTTCCTGCTCCAAGATATTGTCCGACAACAATACTTATACATGCACCAAGTTGAATATATACAATATTAAACAGATTCGTAATAGTAGTAGCAATATTAAGTCCAGCTACAACATCAAGCCCTCTTACAGAATAACACTGTGTTACGGCTGTCATTCCAGCTGCCCACATTACTTCATTGAGCATAAGAGGAAATCCTTTTATAATAATCGCTTTTAACTCCTTCCCCGGTATGCCAAATCCACGATATGCACCACAAAGATATCTATTTTGTTCCTTATGAATATGTGCCCATACAATAACAATAAATGCCTCAATGTAACGTGCTATTACCGTAGCAAGTGCTGCCCCCATAACACCTAATCTTGGTAATGGGCCAATACCGAATATTAACAGATAATCAAGTAATGCATTAGTTCCAACTGCAACAAAACTTGCAATCATCGGAATAAATGTCTGCCCTGTCTCCTTAATATTAGTTGCATAAGACTGATTTATTGCAAACGGGATCAGACCTATTACCATAATTGATAGATAGCGAAGTCCATAATTAAGTGCCTGCTCAGTTGCACCATTACCGGCAGTATCAGTAAGATATAGTGATATAAGATTACTTCCTTTTGTCAAAAATAATGTAATTGTAATTGCTGTAACTATAATAGTTGAATACAGTTTGAAGCGAAATGAATACATATGACCTTTATGATCACCTTTTCCATAATATTGTGCTCCAAAAATACTTGCTGCCGACACTGCACCAAAAATTGCCAGATTATATACAAAAATCAGCTGATTGACAATAGCAACTCCCGACATCTGTTCAGTTCCAAGCTGACCTACCATAATATTGTCAAGAAAACTTACCAGATTGGTAATTGCATTCTGTACTATCATTGGCAATGCAAGAAGCAGATATCTGCGATAAAATGCCTTATCGCCAATATATTTTTCTTTTAATCTTCCTTTCATAATGCTCTCCTTTATATTTTTTATAGACACTTGTAAAATTACATTTTTAATATTAGACATTATATTTCATTTATTATCTGTACATTATCTAATCATTTATATAATTATCAATTACTTTCCAGACATAGTAATATCCCCGTCTTACAACGAGGATATCGTCAATAATTATATGTAATTTACATATCTATACTTGTTTGATTAAAACATTCTTTTTGTTTTATGTCAAGCAAATTTGTCAATCAATAATCCGAAAATACAAAAAGACGTTGCCTGACATACAACATCTACAATAATCATTCTATCTGACAATTATTTTTAACTGTCACCGATTATTCTATATACTATATCAGGCATCGCCTTTATTAATTTTAATTATTCGTAGTTATATTAATCTATTCTAATGATTTTTAAGCCACTGTACTGCACAATATGCAAGACATGATGCTCCTATTGGACAGACATCTTCATTAAAACGTACTTTTGGATTATGTGCAGAATATGCACCTCTCTCATCCATATATCCTGCTGACAGATACATGAATGTACTAGGAACTCTCTCTGCTATTGTCGCAAAGTCTTCTGATGCACTTGCACTAACTCCGGGATACTCTGCAAAACCTGGAATTGACATCTCTCTCATATATCCTATAATCTCTTCTGTTAATGTCTCATCACATACAAGTGGTGGCACACTTGATAGAGATTCTATCTGTGCACTTCCGCCATATACTGCTGCTGTCAATTCTGCAACTTCTTTTATACGTGCAACAAGTTTTTTTCTCTCTTTTGCATTATTAGTACGAAGTGTTCCTTCTAAGACGGCAGTATCAGGAATAATATTCGCTGCTGCACCACCCTGAAACTTACCTATTGTTAATACACAGGCTACATTAGGATCAGCTTCTCTTGCAATTAATTCCTGAAGTGCAAGATGAATATGAACACCAATATTAATAGGATCAATACCTGCATGAGGATAAGCTCCATGTGAACCTTTACCTTTAATATTAATTCTAAATCCATCTACTGAGAACATCATAGTACTCTTACTATTATACATAACAAGTCCTACAGGCATCTTACCTGGTGATACATGATACGCAAGTGCGGCATCTACAGATGGATTCTCTAAGACACCTGCTTCTATCATATCTTTGCTTCCTTCAAAAGTCTCCTCTGCCGGCTGAAACATAAGTTTTACAGTACCATCTAATGAATCTTCTGTCTCTTTTAACATCTTCGCTGCTGCAAGAAGCATCGCTGCATGAAAATCATGTCCACATGCATGAGCTTTATCACCTGTCTTACATGCAAATTCTTCTCCACTCTCTTCCGGCATAGGAAGTGCATCCATATCTGCACGAAGTAAGATACATTTTCCACCTTTACCAAGTGTTGCCACAACACCATGTCCACATTCTTTTGCCTGTATTCCATATGATTCTAACTGTTTCATAACATAAGCCTTAGCTTTTGGCATATCTAATCCTACTTCAGCATTTGTATGAAAATATCTTCTGTTTGCGATAATCTCTTCTTTTAATTCGAGTGCACGTTCATAATAATTCATACTGATTCCTCTTTTCTTCTCTATTTTGTCTTATCTGCATCAACAACTTTTATAATACCCTTTTTCCACATAATGTATGAGCTTAATATACCTACAGGTAACATACATACAATGAGAATACCAACAAGTCCAAGCAGACTCTTTCCAGCTCCTGCAATTCTTGCTAATAGTGATATGACAGATACTATAACAAGTACTGGAATTACACCTTTTACAGCTCCTTTTACTACTTTACCACTATTTCCTGTATTTGCAAAGAGTCCTAATGCCATAGAGCCAAATAAAGCAGGAATTACATAATCTTTTGCTGTATTCATAGCTGGTGTCTCAAATATTGGTCTGATAAAACTTGATAAAAGTGCTGCTGCTGCGAGAATTACAATTGCTACAATTGATGAAACTGCGATTGATACAGTTGCAACTGCATCACCTTCTGGAGTATTCTGCTCAACATTCGCAACTTTCATACCATTTACAGCACATGGAAACTTAAGATTCATAATATTACCTGTAATGAATCCAAGATAACTTGAAGATCCAAGAATTGGAATATAGCTTAGTGCTTCTGAGAATCCGACAGGTATATATATAAGAAGAATACCGATTGTACTTGTATTAAGTATGTCACCGATTTTTGGCATACAGTCAAAAGCTATACATATAATAAAAGGTAATGCTATCATATATAATAATGCAATAAAAGTTCCGAATCTTCCCCATGAATGTGCCCATTTCTGAAATGGATCCATAATCTTTGTATCTTTATTTTTACTCATAACAATTCCTGCCTTTCTTTAACCAAATATCTTTACCCATAACAATGAAGATGCCATTCCGACTACTAATGTAATCGCCATAATAAAATTGTTAAGCCATGCAAGTCCTGGCTTCTTAGACAATATGCCAAGCACAACTGCTACAACAAGACCTGTTAACATAACACATGCCTGCACTGTATCACCTATTAATATAACAGGGATATATACTGCGAATAATGTCATCATAAATACCCCGCTAAATACATATTTCCATGTACTGGCATTCTCATCTTTAGTTACTGACATACACATCTTCTTACCAAATGGAATGAGAATAATAAAACCGCTAAGCATACCAACACTCATAAGAATAAGCACAGCGCCAAACTGTGTAGCACTTAATCCATCCATAGTCTGTCCAAAACTACTTGCAAGCAGACCTGATATCTGTGTTTCATAAGACAATGAACCTATAACTGATAATCTCCACCATGGCCAGATTACACTTTGAAATACAGCAACAAGTGCAAAGAATCCAACTACAATTGATATAGCTGGAACGACTGAGAATATTGCACTGGATTTGATTACATCATGTAACTTTTCTTTGGATATTCCAAGTTCCAGACATCTTTTATACGCTTTCTTTAAAAAAGCCAGTGACAGTCCGACAATATATACCAGACCAATAACAATAAGTACCATTAATAGAGTTGAATTTGCAATTTCTTTCATATTGTTCTCCTTCTTCATTATCTTTCTCTTAGCAATTGTTAATATTGTTCTCCCTTACAGTTTAATTACATCTTATTTTAATTGCATCTTATATTGTAAGTACATATCAATAATTAATTGGCTATTAGTCACAATACAAATCAATTATCTATTCCTGACAATATAATAAAAAAAGATGCTCTCACAAAAGAGAACATCTTCTTTGATGTAAATACAGTTTTAATTCGTCTATATAAATAGATACACTATCTTTAAAACTGTAATCAATTCAATTAATCAGTTACAGGAATCTCGTAATAATAACTATAATAAATTATTAGCACTCTGTCCTTTTGCCTGAGAGATCAGTCTTTCGACCTTACACCTTCGGCCCTCTTAATCGAGTTTCTCCAGAGAGTTATTTAACACTTTATCAAAGTATCATATCATTAATATGCTGTCAAGTTATTTTCCTTTTTTTATACTTTAATTTTTTTAATAAGTATTTATTACAATATTGCATGCTTTACATACTTCTTTTGTCCATCTCTTAGCATCTAACAGAAGTTCTTCATGTTGTAAATCAAATGGTATAATATCCGGATTATTAAAATATCGTTTATATCTTTCAAGATATTTTTCACCCATTTTTTTAGCATAGAATACATGTATCACAGTTCCCGGTACACTTATATGTTCACCGACTTTTGTATATAGGTCTGTACAAAACTGATTCTTCATTGACTTTTTCGTTATAAATGATAGATCTGTCTTCCCATCAACTCCCATAATCTCTACAAATTTCTTAATATATTCGGAACTATCACCGCCTTGATTCATCTTCTTATCGAATATCTTCTTAAGTCCTTTTCCACCTTTTCCAGTAATAAACGGATAAAAAAATGGCATCATGATAGCTGTCTCTATCTTAGCTAACCACTTTGGTGCCTGATCCATATCACTAGAACCTATAATCGCATGGTCTATATGTATATTCTTACGACTTACAAGAAGTGACACAACAGAACCACCAAGTGAACATCCGTATGCTGCATATATTTTTCCGCCAAAATTCTCTCTAATATATGCTTCAATCTTCTGTGTCTCATCAATCTCTGATACAAAAGTTGTATTTTCATTTTCATCAAATCCACTGTAACTTACTATTAATGTATGAAAATATTTCTCTAGTTCTCCTATCACATGTCCAAAGTTAGACTTCCAATAACAGCATGTTCCGGGAAACAACATGATAACTGGTTTATCCAAATCTCCATACTCATATACTCTCATTATATATTCCTCCTAATTTTGATTAGTCACATCTAATTAGAGTATATCACCACTAATTAAGAATATCAATGTCAGCTATATCTTTTTTCATCCATACAAGTGAACATCCTATTTTTTTCATATTTTTCCTGCCGATAAGTAACTATCCAAGAAATATTTGTAAAAAGTGAAGATTTTTTATTAAATAAGTGTTACAATGGAAACGATTGTTATAAAAACAGTTGCGAAAATAATACTGGGAGTGAACATAATGCAAATAAACTGGAATATATATCAAAATGATCCAGATGCCTTAAGAGCTTTATGGGAAGCAGCACACATTGATTCCCTTACAAAATTATATAACAGATATGGTATGGAGACATGGATAACCAAGCAGCTAAATAAGATGAGCGATACTGATCAGGCTGCTATGCTTATTATTGATGTCGATAATTTTAAATATGTTAATGATACATTCGGTCATATGCTTGGCGATGCGTTATTAATTGATATAGCAGATACTATCAAATCTCTATTTATAGGAGATTTCTTCTGCGGCAGAATCGGTGGTGATGAATATCAGATCTTTGTAATGAACATCTCTAAAGATGTTCTATGTAATAAAGCTGATACTCTATGCAAGACTATTAAAGAGAAATATGAAAAAGAACATCAAAATTATAACATATCACTAAGCATTGGTATCGCATTCTCAGATGCCGAAAAAGGGCATACTTACGGTGAGCTGTATAAGATGGCTGATCTTGCGCTATATCAGTCAAAACTTGAAGGCAAGAACTGCTTCTCACTATTTGGTAAAAACACTGATAAGAAAAATGTTTCTTATAATAATAGCAGCCAGACGAAACGTGTCCGTAATCATATTGTACAACTTGGTGATAGTGGTTTCTCTGTTACTAAAGTTCTTCTCGATGCTGTTATAGACGAACTTGCTCTAAGGGAAGATCCTAAGACTACAATCGAGAAGATCTCAAAACTGATTGTTGATGCTTTTGATGTTACAAGAGCTTATGCAAGCTGCTATACAGAAGATGAGATGCAGATTGGTAAATCTTATTTTTATTCACAAAATGATGATTATAATATAACGCCTAATCTTAGGATGTCCGGGCATGAATATGAGAAAAAATGTTTTAATAGTAATTCCATCTTCTTCTGTACTGATATTGAACAGTCTGTTGAACCTGTAAAAAGCGAACTTAAACGTATGAAAGTTAAGACACTTCTTCAGGTTCTCATTCACAAAAATGGAAAGATCATAGGTACATTAGGCATTAATAACTGTGGTTATAAAAGACTTTGGCTGCAAAGTGAAATTGAAGCTATACATACAATTGGAAAACTTATGACTGATACTATCTATGAATTGCAACAGACAACTAAACCTGACTATGCTAATTAGTTCTTGTAACTGCTTAACTATCGTGATATTATTCTTAATTGATATTTAGAGCAGGTATATAAGAACTTATATAGATATATAAGAACAAGATATATATCTGTTCTTACTATAATTATTTATAACAGATTGGAGAAATTATGAATCAGGATAACACATCTGCTGTCGTAGCAGAAAATAAAATGGGAACCATGCCTGTTGGCAGACTATTATTTAATATGTCGCTTCCAATGATGATTTCCATGCTTGTACAGGCACTTTACAATATTGTTGACAGTATCTTTGTTGCTAAACTATCAGAGAATGCCCTTACTGCTGTATCACTTGCCTTTCCACTTCAGACACTTCTTATTGCTGTCGGAACCGGTACAGGTGTTGGTATGAATGCATTACTCTCTAAGGCTCTTGGCGAGCATGATACCAAAAAAGCTAATAAGATTGCTTCTAATGCAGCATTTCTTTATTTTTTAAGCTATATTGTATTCTTAATACTCGGATTTACAATTGTAAAACCTTTTTATGCAAGTCAGATCAAAAATGCTGATAAAGAGATTATGAACATGGGAATTGACTACTTAAGCACTGTTATGTGGTTCTCTTTTGGTCTTCTTGCACAGGTATTTTTTGAACGATTGCTTACATCTACAGGACGAACTATATTCAGTATGACTTCTCAGCTATGTGGAGCTATCACTAATATTATTCTTGATCCTATTATGATCTTTGGACTTTTTGGATGTCCTAAGATGGGCGTAACAGGTGCTGCTATAGCAACTGTTGTAGGACAATGTGTTGCCGCTATTGTTGCATGTAGTTGCAATCACAATTTCAATGATGAGATTGAACTTGATCTCAGTTCATTTAGACCAAGTGGCAAGATTATTGCTATGATATACTCAATAAGTATTCCTTCAATAATTATGCAGTCTATTGGTTCTATTATGACTTACTCAATGAACAAAATTCTTATCGAATTCTCATCAACAGCTGCTGCTGTATTCGGTGTATATTTCAAATTGCAAAGTTTCTTCTTTATGCCTCTGTTTGGACTCAATAATGGTATTACACCTATTATTGCATATAACTATGGTGCACAGAATAGAAAACGTATGCTAAAGACAATAAAGTTAAGCCTTATAGTTGCTTTTTGTCTTACATTCATAGGCTTTGTATGTTTTGAAAGGATTCCACAGGTACTTCTTGGAATGTTCGATGCTTCTGATGATATGTTAAAAATCGGTATTCCGGCACTTAAAATTATTGGTATCCACTACCTTATAGCATGGTTCTGTATCGTATGTGGTACAGTATTCCAGGCTCTTGGCAAAGCAGTATTCAGTATGATTGTGTCAATTATGCGTCAGCTTGTTGTATTAATACCTGCAGCTTATATTCTTGCTAAGATTGGTGGACTTCATGTTGTATGGTGGGCATTCCCTATTGCGGAGGTTATATCTCTCATAGTATCTTTGATATTCTTATTCCGTATCAATCGCACTATAATATCAAAGATTCCTGACGGAAGCGATTTATTATAAAACTCGGTTTTTTATAATCTAACAATAAAAATGTGTGAGACTTTCATCTCACACATTTTTATGTTTTATCTAACATTCGCATATACAATTCTATAATACTGACCTGATGTAATCTTATATACGATTGCATATATGACAAAGAATATAATACATACAATTCCTATCGCTGCTGCAAATACTGTTGAATCGACTACTAATATCATTCTAAGGAACAATCTTATAATTCCTGTTGCCACAACCGAATGAATAATTGCTGCTATAACCGGCATAAAGAATAATATCATAACCTGTCTTTTTATCGTCTTCTTAGCTTCTCTCTCTGTAAGTCCTACTTTCGCAAGAATCTCAAATCGCTTCTGATCTTCATAACCTTCTGACATCTGTTTATAATATATAATCATAACAGTAGCAATAAGGAATAATATAGCCATGAATATTCCTACGAAAAAAGCTCCTCCATATATATTATAAAAAAATGTTCTCTCTTCTTCTTTAAAACTTACTGTAGCATTGCCATCTATACTATTAACCGTTTCTTTGAATATATTCATACTATTTTTATCTAAAGTACCTTTAATATCATATCCTATATATGTCTGTTTCTCACTATTATTCATAGTAAGCGTATTTCCTGATATAATACTATCTATATCTTCTTCATTCTTAAATACTATAATATATCTCTCAAAAAGAGCCATTGTTGGATCAAATATATAATGTAATGCCTTATAATCTGCTTCACCAACCACATTATATTGATGATCACAGATATTCATAATGTTCTGATTATTCTCTTTGTATTCTTCATCAGTTGTATATACTAATATCTCATCATCTGCAAGTTTTATATCTTTACCTATATATCTGTTATAATCATCAAGTGCAACCGTATATACATCTTTATTATTATCAATATCTCCCAAATAATTGATATATATATACGAATCACCTTCTTTTGTTAACATAATGCTCTCATACTGTCTACATATAAGTTCTGCATTATTAACATCAGATTTTTTTATCGCATTATTAATAATATTAGTATAATATTCTTCTGGTTTCTTCTCATCATCTTCAAATTCTACTCTTACATCTGTAGGATACATATTATTAATATTATTCTCGCCAAGTAACATAAGTGATGAACCACATGTAAGAAGAAGTATAACGGCTGTTGAAAGTATACATATTGAGGCAAGACCTGCTGCGTTATGCTTCATTCGATATATAAGATTGGATACACTTATGAAATTTCTTGTCTTATAATAAAAACGTTCATTCTTCTTAAGCATCTTAAGTATGAATATACTTCCTGCTATAAAAAGACAATATGTTCCAATTATTACAAGCAATATACTTATAATTAACGTCTGCGCTGCTGCAAATGTTGAATGTGTCGCAAGTGCAATATAATATCCGGCTCCAAGTGTAATTATACCAATTATAAATGTGAATACTTTTACTTTTGGTTCTTTTTCTCCTGTCTTATCACTTTTTAACATAGTAATTGGATTACCAACACGAATTGATGCTACATTAATTATAAGACATATTAAGAATATTATTCCAAATAATACTACTGTATTAATAAGTGCCTTAGTTTCAAACAATATTCCATTAACCGGTGTCTGTTTTATTATCTTATATAATATAAGCAATGATATCTTATTAAGAAAAGTTCCTGCAAGAATTCCTATTCCTACAGTTATAAGAATATTAATCACTGTTTCAAGTATCATTATAAATGTAATATTTCTCTTAGACATTCCAAGTACACCATACAGTGCCATCTCTTTTTTACGGCTTTTCATAACAAATTGGTTAGCATATATTATAAATATCGCTGATACGAATGCTACTATCCGACTTCCAATTTTAAGCATAATTGCTATTGTCCCTGCTCCATAGAATGCTTCTTCCCCATTACTTATTATGTATGGAGTATATGCAAGTGATGTAAGAATATAGAATATCATTATCGTAAAAGTTGCAGCCATTAAGAATGGTATAAGTCTCTTTCTATTATTCTTCATACCTGTTAGTGTAAGTCTTGTAAGCAATTTACTGTTCACTCTCATCATCTCCTCTCATAAGCACACTGACAGAATCACATATCTTATCTAGCATCTCTTCTCTGCTTATGTCTCCACGATATATCTGGTTAAATACTTTTCCATCTCTGATAAACATCACTCTGTCTGCATAACTTGCAGCGACATTACTATGCGTTACCATAAGAATTGTCTGACCTTCTTTATTAATCTTTCTTAATAACTTAAGCAGATTGGTTGAAGATTTTGAATCTAACGCACCTGTCGGCTCATCTGCCAATAATATATGTGGTCTTGTAATAATTGCTCTTGCTACTGCTGTTCTTTGTTTTTGTCCTCCAGATACTTCATATGGATATTTTTTTAAAATACTATCTATTCCAAGTGTCTTAGCAATAGGAATTACTCTGTCATTCATCTTAGCATGATTCTCTCCGCCAAGAACAAGCGGTAACTTAATATTATCTTCAAGTGAGAAGTTATCAAGCAGGTTAAAATCCTGAAATATAAATCCAAGATTTTCTCTTCTAAACATTGCTTTATCATTATCTTTAAGTGTTGTATAGTCTTTACCGTCAATTAATACTCTGCCATTAGTAGGGCTGTCAAGACCTGCAAGAATATTAAGAAGTGTCGTCTTACCACTTCCTGACTCACCCATAATAGCTACGAACTCGCCTTTTTCTACTGTAAAATGTACATCTTTAAGTGCAGTGACTTCATCACCACCCATTCTTGTTTTATATACCTTTTTAACATGATTAACTTCTAAAAGTGACATATATTTCTCCTCCATCTATCTATGCTTTATATGATTGCAGATGTTTTTTGGCTATACCTTAATTATATCTTACTTCATAACAGCCTCTTCTCTTACACCTGTCTTACAGCATTAATAATAGCAAAAAAAGAAATGTAATGCACTTTCATTAGCTTACATTTCTTCTTAGCTACCTTACAATTTTGTAAGGATATCTATTAATTAGCTCTCCTGATTACCTAACAATTAGTTTTTTATAAGATCTGACTTATTAAGTCTGTCTTTAGTTATAGTAATTATCACAGTTGTTCCACTATTTATCTTAGATTCTATACTAATCTTATGTCCAAGGCTCTCGCATATCTTCTTACTAAGATATAGTCCTATGCCACTTGCTTTTTTATCCATTCTTCCATTATAACCTGTGAATCCTTTATCAAATACTCGCTGTATATCTTCACTTTTAATGCCAATTCCTGTATCACTGATTCTAACTTTTATTTCTCCATCACAATCAGATGCTGATACTTTTATTCCACCATTTTTCGTATATTTGAGTGCATTAGATAATACTTGTTCAAGTATAAAAGAAAACCATTTGTCATCTGTAAGTATCTTATAATCAAGATTCTCAAACTTAATAGTGAGATGATTATATATGAATACCGGTGCATACTTCTTAACTACATTTTTTACAATCTCATTAAGACTATATTCTTCAAGTACAAGGTCATTCCCCATATTGTCATATCTTATATATCCAAGTGCCACATTCACATAATCTTCTATCTTAATAAGTTCTTCTCTACATTCACTCTTATTGATGTCATCAGCCTGAAGAAGTATATTAAGTGCAGATATTGGTGTCTTAATCTGATGCGTCCAAAGTGCAAAAAAATCTTCATTCTCTCTTATCTTATCTATATCACTGTTATCTTTATCTTTATTAATTAATTCAATCTGCTGTTTATATAATTCAAGATTTTTTCTGTGGTTCATATATTGCATTACCATTGCAATTATATACGATATTATATAAAAAGTAATAAAATAAAATATATATTCCTTATTCACTTCATACAGACTTGCAACTAATATAGTTATTACTAAAAAAAATGGAAATACATATATGAAACCTTTATTATCTTTAAAAAATTGCTTATTCTCCAATTATATATCCCATTCCTCTCTTCGTAACAATATAATCTTTAACACCTGCTGTTTCTATCTTCTTACGAAGTCTTGTCATATTAACAGTAAGTGTATTACCATCAACAAATTCATCATTCCCCCATAATCGTTCCATTATCTCTTCACGGCTTACAACCTTATTACTGTTCTCTATAAGAATCTTAAGTATTAAAAATTCATTCTTGGTAAGTTCTATTCTATTACCATTAGCTGTTGCTGTTGTATCATCAAGATTAAGTGATACATCACCATATTCTATTGTATGTGAAGTAAGAACTGCACCATAACTTCTCCTTAGAACAGCCTGAATCTTCGCAGTCAGCACCTGAAGATCAAAAGGCTTTGATATAAAATCATCTGCTCCCATATTAATCGCCATTACAATATTCATATTATCATCTGCTGATGATACGAATATTATTGGTACTTGTGATGTCTTTCTCACTTCTGCACACCAATAGAATCCATTATAATATGGAAGTTTGATATCCATGAGTATTATATCCGGCTTGTATTCACTAACTTCTTCATTTATCTTCTGAAAATCTTTAGTACACATACACTCATACTGCCACTTCGCAAGATATGTAGCGACTTCTCTTGCGATTATTCTATCGTCTTCAACTATATATACTCTGTTCATACTATTCACTCTCCTGTATAATGTATAATCCAGTTTTTAATTTATTGTATAATTTATTCTTTTTCATTCTATCAACTTCCATATTTTTGTCAATCATATTTTATTATACTTTTCTTCGCCAGTTAAGCAAACATGATATATCAACGCATAATAAGATATGCAAATATCGGCAATGTCACTATCATAATTATTGTATTTTGCATAACCACTTTAACTGCAAATTGAGCATTATTATTATATTTTTGTCCCATAATCACATTAAGTGAACCGCTTGGCATCGCTGCAAGTATTGTCGCTGTCACCATAACTTCATAATTCACATTAAAAAGTTTCATTATTCCTAATGTGATAGATGGAATTATCAACATTCTTATAAGACTCACTCCATAAGATGCCTTATCCGTTAGGACTTGTCTGATATTCATATTAGCAATCTCTGCACCTATTATAATCATTGACACCGGCATCATACAATTACCCACAAGATTAAGCGAATCTGTCATAACTGCAGGCATTCTATATGGTATCACATACAGAATTGTTGTTATAATCGCAATCCATATCATTGGATTTTTGATAATCTTTCCTCTGTCAAATCTTCCTTCACTACTTATAATGCTAATTCCATAAGAAAAATATAATATATCAAATACTGAATTATATATCGCTCCATATAATGTACCTGTCTCACCTATTAACTCTGTTAGAACAGACATCCCAACAAATCCGGTATTTGCAAATGCAATAAGTAATATAAACATTGCACTCTTATTAGTATCCATTCCACATATTCTAGCGATTATTCTTCCGATTAAAAATGTAATAATATAATATATTAATGCAATTAAAGCTACACTTGCAACACCTCTAAGATGTGTTATATCAAACTCCTGCTGTGATGATGCTATCATACTTACTGGAAGAAAAAGATTAACTAAAAGCGATGATAATGTATCCTTGCCTACATCATCAATAATTCCTATAATCTTTGCTATATAGCCAATTATCACAAGAATTAATATCTTAAAAGTAAGTGTAATAACAAGATTCATATTACTCACTCCTTATACTGTCTCGTATGCTTTTTCTATTCTTCCACCAAGTACATATCCCATATTGGCTCCACTTATAGTCTGCAATTTTTCCATTGATTCTTCACTATAAAACGCACTATGAGGTGTGATTATCACATTACTTCTTCCTAACAATCTATTCTCCTTAAGAATAGGATTCTCTTCTTCTAATACATCAAGTCCGGCACCTCTTATCATTCCTTCATCAAGTGCATTTATAAGTGCTTCTTCGCTTACACTTCCTCCTCGTCCTACGTTAATGAAAAGTGGTTTTTTTATCATCTTCTCAAATCTCTCTTTATTAAAAAAATGATAATTATCTTGTGTAAGGTTCATATGATTAGTAATAATATCTGCATTATGAAGTGCATAATCACAAGATACTATACTAATGCCCATATTAGCAGCTTCTTCTATCAGAGCATCATTTGACTGTACATAGGGATCTACTGCTATAACTTCCATTCCGTAAGCTTTTGCAATCTTTGCAACTCTTTTTCCAATCTTGCCAAAACCGAATATAGCTAATGTCTGACTACTAAGATTTCTTCCACCACTAATTGTATGATATTTCCATTCATACTCTGTTTCTATATTTTTATTATAATATTTCAGATTGCGATTAAGTGCACTAATAAGTGCCAATGTATGCTCAGCTACTTCTTCTGTGCAATACTCTTTTATATGACATACTGTAACACCATGTCTTTTTGCTGCTTCAACATCAATATTGGAATATCCTACACCACTTACTGATATACATTGTAATCTCGGTGCATACTTAAAGATATCTTCACCAATCTCAAGAAAACCTGTAATTATTCCATCAGCATCTTTGATATTCTCAATCAATTCTTCTATATTTTTATAGCATACTGTATCTATTTTTATATTATCTTTTTCTGTTACAATATCTATAATATCATCTTTTGCATGGACTATGTTACAATTCTCTTTACCATCTTCTCTTATCTCACTAACTGAATAATTCTCATCACTTTCTTTAAGAGCTTTTTTTATACTTCTTATCGTTGGTTCATAATCATTCTCCATTGCATTTTCATAATCGCATATCACTATTTTTCTAGTTTTATTATTCTTAATCATATATTTCCTCACACTACTTTAATACAATCACTTACTTGCCTAATTCCAAATCGCAACAGAACATAATCTTTCTATTATCTAATCAAATCTATTAGATTGCAACTTCTTGTGCTGTAACCAGAGTCTTATGTATATCAGCAAGAATCTCCTTAATTGTAATAAGTACAACCATCATCTCTTCATCTGTTCCTATTGTAATTCTAAGATAATCTGTTAATCTCTCATCTGCAAAATGTCTTGTTAATATTCCTTCTTCTTTTAATCTATCACATAGAACCTGAGATTTAATATCTTCATGCTTACAGAATACAAAATTAGCTTTAGATGGTATAACTTCAAATCCTATATTTTCAAGCTCTTTAGTAAATCTTTCTCTGGTATTAATAACTCTAATTACACATTTTTTCAGATAATCTGTATCTTTAACTGCTGCTATTCCTGCTGCCATTGTAACTGAATTAAGATTAAATGGATTAAATGAGAATTTTATTTTATTCATATCTTCAATAATCTCTTTAGATGCAACAGCAAATCCTACATGTGCACCAGCCATATTTCTTGATTTGGAAAAAGTTCTTACTACTACAAGATTAGGATACTTAATTGCAAGTGGAAGACAGCTCTCGCCACAATAATCAACATAAGCTTCATCAATAATAACCATTCTATCAGGATTCTTCTTAACTAATCTTTCTATATCTTCCACCGGTACCATAAGTCCTGTTGGATTATTAGGATTAGCAAGAATAATATCTCCATCAAGTTCCATATAATCATTAATATCTACTGAAAAATCATCTTTGACTGGAATCTCTTCCATATCAAGACCGTATGTCTTAGCATAAGTACGATAAAAACCATAAGTTATATCTGGAAAATATATCTTCATACCACGTCTGAAAAAGCTCATAAGAACAAAACTCAATACTTCATCCGCACCATTACCTACGAATACTTCATCTTCTGTTATTCCATAGACTTCAGCAACTGCCTGTCTGAACTCATGGCAATGTGGATCTGCATAATAGCTCATATTCCATATCTCGCTCTTTGATATTGCTTCAAATACTTTTGGTGAAGGTGGTACAGATGTCTCATTGGCATTAAGTTTTATATATGGTTTATCTTTTGGCTGTTCTCCTGGAACATAAGGCTCCATATCTTTATATTCATCTACTAAAAATATACTCATTTTCTTCTTCTCCTATCTAACTATCAATATTTTTAATTCTCTAACTTTATCAACATCTCTGACAATATATCTAATTAATATCCGTAATTAATACTTATAACTAATACCTGTAATTAATACTTATAATCAATACTTGTAATTAATGATTATAATCAATACTTGTAATTAATACCTGTAATTAATGCTTATAATCGATACTTGTAATTAATTTAGTCTTCTTACGATAATCTATTCTCTTATAATCGGGAATGTCATACAATGTGGTCCACCACCTGCTTTAAGAATCTCAGTAATATCAAGTTCTATTATATCCATTCCTCTTTTTGCAAGTTCTTCATTAACTTTTGTATTTCTCTTAAGTGACATTACTCTGTGGCTTCCGATTGACTGAAGATTACATCCATGTAAGAATATTGCTTCTTCGGGAACATCAACTATCTCAATATCACGCTTTGTTAATAATTCTCTGAATTCTAATGGAAGTCCATCTCTGTAAGCAACAGCGATATGATCATCTACAAGATTAAAACACATATCAAGATGTAGATACTCTTGTTTTACTGGTACACCAGTAACTTCATAACCAAGTGGTTCAAGAATTGCTTTTATCTCTTTAAGACCGGCTTCATTAGTTCTGTCTGCCATTCCGACTGCTACCCAATGCTCATTCATGAACATAAAGTCTCCACCTTCAAACAAGCCCTCTTTGACTTCACCAATCATTGGAACATTAAGTTCTTCCATACGTCTCTTATAATCAACATGCTCTTTATATCGCATATCAAGTTTAAAGCGGCCCATTATATACCCTTCCTTTACACATCCACCAAAATCTCTTGAAAAAACTGAATTTGGTCTTTCTTCATCAGGTTCTAGGAATTCAACTTCTATTCCGGCTTTTTTATATGCATTAACGAATTCTTCATGTTCTCTTAGCATTGTAGATACATCCATTGTTGTGTCTTTCCACAATTTTGCGATTTCATTAATTGGTGCCGGTTTTAAAAATTGAGGTTTTGATAATAATACCTTTTTCAAATTGCCTGTTCCATTTTTTACAAACATATATATGTCCTCCTAATTGTTTTTTACTATGTAATATTCTTTATCTGCGTAATGCTCTTTAGCTATGTAATACTCTTTACCTACGCAATACTCTTTAGCTATGTAATACTCTTTATCTGCGTAATATTCTTTATCTATATAATGTTCTTTAATATCGCCTTACGATAGTTATAGAAGTTTAGTTTTTTATTGACTGATACAGTCATAATAATTGTACTTATATTAAGCTGATTATACTTATAATAATTGTGTAAGCGTCTTTATTATAAGCTTTGGCAATATCTCAAAACTGTATGGTATATATACTCTCTCAGTCCACTTATGAGCATCTTTACCATATACACCATAATTAATTGCTTTTATATTAAGACTTCTTATCTTGCTAAGTGGTAACGGATATAACATATCCATCTGTGGAAAATTGCGATAAAGACATTCTGCTGATTCTTCACTATCATCCATAGCAAGATAACTACTGTCTGACAGACTTGGGAAAAATCTGCATATATCATATTCTTCGCCTGTCTCTTTAGTTATCTCATCTGTAATATTCTTAAGCTGTTTTATAAGTTTCACATCTTCTGCTTTCTCATCTTTTAATGTATTATGTGGACAATATGGTGCAGCATAATATAGAACAACAACAGGTTCATATATCTTAGCTGTCTGAAGCATCTTACGAATGATGAATATTGGTATCTCTCTCTTATCTATATTATTTTTCATACATTCTTTTGTAACTTCTATAATTTCTTTATCTATATCACTATTTTTATTGTGAGCAATCTTATTAAGTTCATTGTATGTCATAACAGACCATATATTATCTATTACTGTATATTCCTTGCCAGATAATTCGCAGAACTTTTTATATCTCTCATTCATTTTATCTATTGTCTTTTGCGATGATTTTTTAGCTGCATCTACAAGTTTATCAATTATCTCATCTGTTCCTGCGTTATGTACAAAATAATTAAAGTATATAAAAGCTTCTTTAGCAGTCTGCACATTATACCAGTTTTTTAGATCCTTTAACTTTAACGAAACCGGAGGAAGTGAATATTCTCCTTTGTAATTATCAAGATAATCTGCATTGTAACTTATCTCTTCATTAATAACTGATGCTAATAATGCTGGATCATATCCTTCAAAGCACTGTCCTACATGTGTCTCTTTTCCTCGAATATAAAAACAAGGAAGAACTTTGCCACCAACTCCTGTATAGATATATCTCTTAGAATCGCCAGAATACATAGGACATGTATAATCATTGTTAATTGCAAGAATATAATTCAGATGGTATTGTTCTCTGAGTGCTTCTATCACTTCTATTCCTTCAATTATTCCTGTATGAAGATTCTCTTCAACCGGATTAAGTGATAATAATATGTTACCTGAGAATTCTCCTATATGTTCGGTAATATGCTTTATAAGTACCATGAATACTGCATCTCCACTCTTCATGTCACATGCACCTCTTCCAAACAGATAATCACCTGACTTAAGATCTCTTTTTACATCTTCATCAATATCTGCTTCTCTAAGTGCTTCCATAAGTCTGTCAGTATCAAATGCATAATCTTCAAATACTCCATAATCTTCGACTCCGACTGTATCTGTATGTCCATGGAAGATAATTGTATTCTTATTATCATCTTTCTCACCACGAATTAATGCGAATACATTTCTTCTATTTAGTGAATCATTTTTTAATGGCTGTATTATAATATATTCCTCATGTTTCTTAAAATATGGTATATCTCTAAGATAGCTCTCAATAAACAATCCGATATTCTTCTCACCTTCTGTTGTATTGACACTTGGTATTGCAACCATCTGTCTGGTAAGTTCAAGCATCTCATCTCTCATATATGTATCCTCTCTTCCTTTGGCTGATAACAAAAAAAGCGCCTGCAGATATCACTGCAAGCGCCTTTGCTTTTCACGCATATATTTATATCAGCTAAAAACTGTTATTGCAATATATGAAAAGACAAATATTTGTTGTAATTTTTGTAATTCTTACAAAGCATCATTTAATTTCTATATTAAATTTTTCAATTAAGCATTAATAAAAGTTTTCTTTATATATATGTTCTCTATATATTAAAGGCTTCTATATATCTTAGTTCCACGTTTCTTTAGCCACATACCTAATAATCCTGCCAATATAATTCCAAATAGTATATCAAGAACCATATATATCCATGCTGGTATATTCATGGCAAAATTTATATATATAAAGCCTTGTGCCAATGCATATATAAAACTTCCAAACATAGCAATCATAACTCCAAAACTCTGTTTAATTACTGTTGTCTCATTAGTCCATGTAAGATTAGGTCTCTTAAGTCCTATAATAAGATCAAACATAGCTGTTATAATTATATATAATACAACCATTATTAATGCCAGTATATCCATAATAATATCAGCTTTTACAACATACATTGCACATATTATACATATAACTGATGGTACTGTTGTAAGGATTATATGCACACTAAGTTTTGCTTTTAATATCTGCCATGTATCTATCGGAAGTGACTGTGACAGCCAAAGTGACTTACCTTCAAGCGATACTGATGGTTCTGCTATATCATTCATAGATGCTATAACACACACTACTATTGCGACAATAACCATTCTACTTCCTGCATTGGTTGCAATTTCATCTAATAATGCTCTTAGCTGTTCTGCTTTTACTACCATGAATCCACCACATATAATAAGCATAATTATTCCAAGTCCACAATTAAGCATATAAGCAGAACTTGATGTAAATCTTGCCAGTTCTTTATAAAACAATGCTTGTGATATACTTCTTTTAACTGTCTTTTTTTCCTTATATACTACTTTTTTAGTCTTAGGTGATGATGTAACAATACCGATAAAAGTTTTTGCCATTATATAATATGTAAGTGCAAATAACGCCGCAATTACAATTGTCGTACCTATAATTGCCTTAATATCACCCTCACCAATTCGTCCAAACATATATACAATATATGCTTCACCTTTTATCTTACTGCCATATACTGTTGCATTACTGATTAATGTCTGTATTATAACCTGTGCTCTAAAATATATTACATAATACAATGTTATAAATACAAGTGAGACTATTACTGTAATAAAACTTCTGTTTTTAAGTTTAGTACTAATCTTTGCCACTACAAAACCTAACACACATGAGAGTATTAATACAATCATTGATATTATAAATGTCAGCATAATTCCACCAATTATAACAACTGCATTCGGTGTATTTACTACGCAATATATAACTACTGCCGGAATAATTACAACAGCAGAATACATAAGTCCCATAATATATACTGTCATCATCCTTGCTGCCATTATTGTTCTTACCGGTATTGGCATAGATAATAACAGATCATTATCTTTAGACATATATAGACATGAAAATGTATTGAATACACTTCCAAATGCACCAAGTGCTATCGCTATCATACTCATCAGAAGAAAATATAACCATCCCATGCCTACTATACTGAATGGTTCACATATATTACACGCAAAATATCCAAACATTCCGCCAAGAACTCCTACCATAATAAGTACATACATACATATAAAAAGTATTGTTGATGTCTTAGAACGTTTTTTATTCTTTTTAGCATCATAGAAATATGCACGAAAGATCTCCATAAGTTCTTTTTTTAATAATATTCCGAACATTAATCAGACCTCCTTTGATGCATTATAGTTGTCTGATTCTTCCTCAAGTTCAAGAAATACTTCTTCAAGACTGTCATCACCTTTTACTTCTTCCATTGTTCCCTGGCGAATAAGCTCACCTTTTTTAATTATTGCAACTTTATCACACAGTTTTTCTGCGACTTCAAGAACATGGGTTGAGAAAAATATTGCTCCGCCTTTATCGCATAATTCACGCATCATAGTCTTAAGAATATGTGTTGCCTTTGGATCGAGTCCGACAAATGGTTCATCCATAATAATGAGTTTAGGCTCATGTATCCATGCTGATATAATCGCAAGTTTTTGTTTCATACCATGTGAATATGATGCTATTGGCTGTGCAAGATCTGATGTAAGTTCGAATGCATCTGCATATTTTCTGATTCTCTCCTGTCTGTCACTTTCACTTACTCCAAATACATCTGCTATAAAGTTGAGATATTTTATACCACTCATGAACTCATACAGATCCGGATTATCAGGTATATATGCTATCTTTCTCTTACACTCTAATGGCTTCTCTTTGATAGATTCACCATCAATTAATATATCCCCTTCTTCAAAATCAAGAATTCCAACAACTGATTTAAGTGTTGTTGTCTTACCTGCTCCATTATGACCGATGAATCCATATATCTCACCTGACTTTATATGGATAGTGATGTCTTTAACTGCAGTCTTATCTCCATATTTTTTCGTTAAATGCTCAATTTTTAACATCTTTATATCTCCTCTCGTACTAAATCTAACACACTCTGTTATTATTTTTCTTTTAACTCTTTTTTATCTTCCTTTTCACGTCCAAGATACTTATCAAGTTCTTCTTTCATCTTATCCGGCATCTCTTTCTTAACCGGGAATACATAAGCATTAGCGAATGTTTCTGCATATCTTGTGATAAATTCTGTATCTTCTTCAAGAAAATGTTCATTAAGAATATTCATGCTGTCAAATCTGCTATGAATTGAACCTCCACCCTGTGGTGTTATTCTTGCAAATGATATAGCCGGAATTCCACAATCTGCAAATGGAGTTGAATCGCTTGAATATACTCCCTGTGATGCTTCAATAGGGAATCCTGCCATATTAGCAAAATACTCTGTATAAGTTACAAGTTTCTCATCTGCTGTTGCAACTGCAATTCTCTTACCAAGAATAGAACCAATCATATCAATGTTAATACACATTACTATATTCTCAAGTTCTTCATTATGATTCTTGCAATATGCTTTACTTCCAAGAAGCCCTCTCTCTTCACTTCCGCAGAATATGAATCTGAGATTACGCTTTGGCTGATGCTCTTTAAAATACATAGCCATTGCATATAGACTCACACTTCCTGTAGCATTATCGTATGCACCTGTTGAATATGGTACTGAATCATAGTGTGCAGTGAATACTATTGTCTCTTTGGTATCTTCACTTCCCTTGATATCGCAGATGACATTATGTGATACCGCTTTACTTAAAGGCTGATTAATATTAAACTTAACTTTTGTCGCACCACTATTCACCATCTCAAGAACATCATGTACTCTCATATTCACACCCGGAATAACGCCTGCTTCTCTTAATGGTTCTCTTAACTCTTTTATTGCAATATCAGTCTTATCATATTCAATATCAACATTACCATTAAATGATACAAATCCAATAGCACCGGCTTTAACTATCTTCTTGTATGGATCTCTTCTCATCATTCCATTAACTAATACAATCTTACCTTTTGCATCTTTTAGATTAACTTCATTATCACTCTCATAATAATATAATTCGCCTGTGAGTCCATCTTCCCCAGTACTTCCTGAATTAGCATACGTTGTAACATCATATGTCTTGTGAAATGGTTCTATAACTTCTATCTGTGAACTGACTGAATCAAAAGAATCTACTTCAAACTCTTCCTTATAAGCATCTAATCCTTCTGCTTTTAATCTTGCAATTATCAAATCCGCTGCTTTTTCTTCCTCTTTAGTTGTGCTTACTCTTGTAAAGCTTAAGTCTTTTAATAATTGATATTCTTTTTCAATCTTTATCATATCTTCCCTTTTCTCCTCTTTTTACTTATTACTAATCTTACATATTAGCTACACACGAAGCTAAATCTTCTGTGTGTCTTGCTTAAAGAATATTTATATATTTTCTTGCTTTTTCGCAAACAATTACAAAACATCTAGCTTTAAACAACTTAATCTCATAATTGCCAGATATTCTTTAATACATTAATATTACATCATCTGATATTTATTATCAATCTATTTAGATACAAATTTTTACAAGTATCATTTTTACTATATCGATTATGTTCGCTTGGTACAAGATTGTATTTTTATATATAATAGACACATTTTGCCTAATATTGCTATGATCTTCTTATACTAAGTTCGATATATTATTTATAAAAATATGTGTCAGTCTCTCGTATTGACATAATCATAAATGGAGGTATATAAATGAACAAATCAAGAGGACTTTTGCTCAAAATACTAGCTGGTTTTCTGGCAACGCTTATAATTGTTATAAGCATTACTGCTACCACCGTAACCTATAATTCCAAAAAAACACTTAAAAATAATGCGACAATAACAAGTTCACAGACTCTAAATGAGACATTAAAGCAATTTCAGACCTATCTTAAGTCATTAAGTATTCCTGTAGATCTTTTAACCAGAAAAAATGAAATAAAACATCTTGAAGATGAGGATGAGAAAGATAATTTTGATTCAAATATAAAAGCTATTCAAGACAGTCTTGTAGCATCTCTTAAAGTTACTGAAAATCCAGTAAGATGCTATTATAGCACTAAATCAGGTTATCTAATTACTGCTCATCTTGAAGAAGTTGATGGTAAGACAACAGGTATCAAGGAATTATATGAGAACGTTGATAATACAAGTAAAGAATGGTATATCAATGCCATCGGTACTGAGAAACGTAATGGTGTCTTTGCTTATATATCTACACCTTATAAAGATGATGAGACAGGCGATAATATAATCACAGTATCACAGGAGATTAAAGTTAATGATGTCAATCTTGGTGTTGTTGCAATGGATATATCTGCTACTCAGCTTGAAGAATATATTACAGGAATCAATCTGTTACAGACTGGTTATGTAATCCTTGCTGATAATACCGGTAACATCCTTATTAATAATGACAATAATAATATCGTTACATCATCACTTAATGAATTATCATTCTGGACTACAGCTGTTAATAATGATGGTAATTACTCATTTAATAAAAATGGTATTAATAATAATGCAACTGTTCTGTCTGAAAGTATTACTGGTTGGTATCTCGTTGGCATCATAAGTGACAATGAGATATCATCTGATGTATCAAATATAACACGCTCTATCTTCATCAATGGTGTTATAAGTGTTATCATTGGTTTTTTGATTGCATTTTTAATTGCATATCTTATAACTAAAGAACTTTCAAAAGTCCAGACTGCTATTGCAAGTGTTAAAAATGGTGATTTTTCCGCCAGAATTGATGTAAAATATAATGATGAATTTGGTACAATTGAAAATGACTTCAATGATATGGTAGCTTCTATATCAGAGCTGATAAGTAACCTTAAAAATCTTGCTTCTGTATTACTTGATACATCTTCTGGAATAACCAATATAACATCTACAGCAAAAGACTCTATGATACAGGTAACTGAAGCAATTCATAATATTGCACTTGGTGCTTCTGAGCAAGCTTCAAGCACACAGAACGCAAATAGTGAGGTTGATGTATTAAGCGACAGCCTTACCGAGACAGTTAACTATGTAGACAAACTTCACTCAGTATCATCTAATGCTACTGAACTTAGTAACCAGGGTATAAGCACTGTTGAACATCTTATAGGCAAATCCAGCCTTAGTCGTGAAAAATCACAGACTTCAATGGATGTTATGTCTGAGATGATTAAGAGTATTGATAAGATTAACTATATATCTGATGCAATAGCTGATATAACTTCACAGACTAATCTGCTCTCACTTAATGCTTCTATCGAAGCTGCAAGAGCCGGCGAAGCCGGTAAAGGATTCGCTGTTGTCGCTGACGAGATACGCCAGCTTGCTGAACAGTCAAAAGCTTCAACTGATGAGATTAAAGCAATCGTTGCTGAGATTACAGACAAATCACATCTTGCTGAAAGTTCAATGATAGAAAGTGAAAAAATTCAGAATGAACAACAGACTTCAATTAATGAGACAAAAGAATTATTCAACAATCTGTCAAATCTTATATCAGATATAATTAAGAGTATGAATGAGCTTAATGAACTCAATTCTAATATGACTAAGAATAAAGATTCTGTAGTAAGCCAGATGGAGAACATTGCATCTGTTGCTGAAGAATCCGCAGCTGCCGCTGAAGAAGTTAATGCTTCTGCTTCAGAGATTAATGATACTATGGAAACTATTGCAAATCATACTAAGAAACTTGATAATATAGCTAGTGAACTTAAAGTATATATAGGTCAGTTCAAACTGTAATTAATGTCATTATTGTAATATCATAATTACAACGCCATATTTGCGGCATTGTAGCTGTAGCATTATAGTTGTAAAATTGTAGTTATAATATCATAATCAAATACAAGGAACATTTAATCTATTAAAAAAATACCGGCCCCCAAAAGTCAAACCTAAAAATCTAACTTTTGGAAGGTCGGTATTTTTAACATTTAAGTGTTCCTCTTTTTTATATTCTTTTTTATATTATATCTCGTAATCCATACATGCTCTTGTAGCTGTATAAGGTCTTACTTTTGTATTAGCAACTTCTACATGCTTCTCATGTACTGAATAATTCTTTAATGCTTCTGCACTTTCAAATGTTGTATCAAGCATTACATCAACTGTTGAACTCTTAAGGCATTCAGTTCTTACTGATATATCAAGAAGTCCCGGTATCTGACCTTTTAATCCTTCAAGACCTTCTTTTATACCTTTTTTAATCTCTTCTTTTTCACTCTCACTAAATTCATCTTTTAGTGTCCATAAAATAACATGCTTTACCATCTCTTAAGTCTCCTTCTCTTCTACAAAAATCTGTTAAGTTCTTCAATAGGAATTGGCTTTGAGTACTTATATCCCTGAAGATAATCTGCTTTCATCTTGCGACACATCTCCTCATCAGTCTCATCTTCAATTCCTTCAAACAGTATATCATATCCAAGTCTCTTAAAGATATCGGCAAAATTACTAATCATATATTTTGATTCATTATTACCCTTTGCAAATATAACAAGCGATCTGTCAAACTTGATAATATCGATTGGCAATCCCATAATTCGTTCAAAATTAGAATATCCTGTTCCAAAATCATCTAGATAGAATTTGAATCCAAGTTTTTTAAGTGCTATTATTCTATCTTTTATAATGACAAAATCATCAAGTGTTCTACTCTCAGTTATCTCTATCGCAATCTTTCCATAATCAATATCATATCTTGAGATTACACTTGTTATATCATCACAGAACTTACTATCCTTTAATTCATCTATAGAGAAGTTAACTGATATTCGCTCTATCTTTGGATTCTCACTTATATATGCACATACTTTATTGAGTATTATAAGGCTAAGTTTATGAATATACTTGAATTCTTCTGCCATTGGAATGAATACATCCGGATATACAAGTCCAATCTTATCAAGTTTTAATCGCATAAGTGCTTCTGCTGATGTATATCTATTCTTGGCAATATCAAGCACCGGCTGACAATATGCAAGAATTCTCTTATCATTAAGATCTCCTCTCTCTACAATATCATTAAGTTCCTGCTTGATATATTGATTATTAATATATGCATATATATCCTGTTCATTACACATTCTATATGTATTATATTTCATTCTGGTTTCAATGAATTCATAAAAATTCTGATAATCATAGGCACTCTTAAACATCTCTATATTAGTTGTAAATACTGTCTTCTGATCAAGCTGATATTCTTCATGTAACTTGTTAAAACAATTCATTATACGCTCTGCATCAAATTCAGATTTTTTGTATATAAATATCATTCTGTCTTCTGTAATCTTGAATACAAAATTATTATATTTTATATCATTTATAAACTTCTGAAATGCTATCTTATTCTTCTTAATATACATATCTGTTGTAAAATTCTCAACATATATATTTACTACAACTACTTCCTCTTTTTTCTGAAGAATCTCTCCAAAATAACTTACAAAGGCATTAAAATCAAGTGTACCAAAATCAACATCATATGAATTACTATGTAACAATACAAATACTGCCAATATCGGAAGGAAGAATGCAAAGCATGTAAACGAATCTCCTTTAAAAATCGCCTGTATTAATATAATTATAATAGATATAGTAAATACTATCGCCACACTATTTACAATTCGTTTTACAACAATATTCTTATGTCCATATAAGTTAATTGCAAGTATTATAAGATACATTACGTATGCAGCTGCAAATACTGTAATATAATATGGAGAATCAACATTACCCTCTTTGTCAATGTTATATCCAAATGTTGTTATTGGTTCAATCATTGTAAGTAAGATAAATACTGAATATGAGCCAAGTACAAACCGTTCAAAAGCCTTGCTTCCAAGTTCTATAAGATCTGCCACATATAGATTAAACAGTGCAAGTACCGTTATAAGTGGTATATAATATGCCATCTTTGCAATATATACAATTACACCATTTTTAAAACTTTCATTAACACATACATGATAGAATACATTAGCCGAAGCCGCTATCATAAGGCTTATTATAGATGATAGAAAATATTTATATCTGTTGGTTTTTTTAGTATAAGTTGCCTTTGATAAAATAATAAGTACAATGCATGCTACCAGTACTGCTGCATCCAAAACAAACGAATAATCTCCCATAAACTTCATAACCCTTTCATTCTAAAAATGCTTCACTATCATCTTAATTTTCCATTTCTAATATGACAGTATTAGCATAAACAATATATATGATATGTTATATCGTTTGTTTCTTATATTTAGTTTACAATAATCACCTATAGGTTTTCATATTTTTCAGTTAATTCATATGTTAGTTTTATAATTCTGCCTGCACTTCTCTTTATCTCTTCTTCACTAAGCTTACCCGCCCTATAAGCTTTTAAGATATCTTCTTTATCTTTTATATTACCTGGCATAATAAGATCATTGCCTGCCTTAATACAAATATATGATTTACTACCATTATCAGGAATAGTTGTATTCCAGTCCGACATAACAACACCATCAAACTGCCATTCTTTTCTCAAGATATCATTGCACAACCATCTACTATTGGCAGTATGCTCACCATTAATAAGATTATATGATGTCATCACTGCTTTTGGACTGCCTTTCTTCACTACAATCTCAAATCCTCTAAGATATATCTCTCTGAGTGCTCTTTCAGATACATTTACATTAACTTCCATTCTACTATCTTCCTGATTGTTGCATGCAAAATGTTTGATTGTAGCTCCGCATCCATGTTTGCTTTGAACACCTTTCACTACTGCAAGTGCTGTCTCACCTGTAAGATATGGATCTTCAGAATAGTATTCAAAATTACGACCACATAGCGGATTGCGTTGTATATTCATACCTGGAGCAAGCCACAGATGTATACCAAATGTCTGCATCTCTGTTGCTACTGCTTTTCCAAATGCTTCCTGCAATTCTCTATTCCATGTCTGCGCAATAGCAACGCCAACCGGAAACGCTGTACAATATTGATAGTATACATCTGTATTATCGTGTTGTTCAAATGGCTCAAGATATCCATTCTCAAGTGCTCCAAGTACGCTCTTACCATATACATCTCCACTTATTCTGTCTACTTCATATTGCATATGCAGACGAATTCCTGCAGGTCCGTCAGCCATTATAAGTGGTTGTATACCATATTCTTTTTGATATTTTGATGTAGTCTCACCTGCCGAACCAGGAACTCTTATTCCGGATGCACCAAGTGTTCCTGCATTATCTGATACATATCCATATAACAGATCTACAAGTTCTTCTGCCGGTATTTCATTGATAATTTCCGATTTCACTTGTTGTACTTCATTATGGCATTTTGATATATCTTCTATAATCTCATAATCTTTTTGCAATGTGAATATCTTATCAAGCGAATCACTGCTATTACCAACGTAAATCTCATAATTTCCATTTTGTATGTACCATATTTTTTGTCGTTCATCATAAGATGCAAGCTCTTTTTCTGTAAATGCTACTACTATATATTGCGATTCATTACATTTTAGTTCATCCGTCTTAGCATATGCTACAAGTCTCTTTTCTTCCTTTTCTTCTCCATAAGAAGGTAGTTTTGCATAGACTTGAATCACTTCCTTACCAGAATATCTATTACCTATATTAGTTACTTTAAATTTCAATTGCATAGTTTCATCTGTATGCTTCATATCAATGAACTGTATATCAAACTCTGTATATGACAATCCAAAACCAAATGGATATAATGGTGTAATATGCATCTTATCAAAATATCTATATCCAACAAATATTCCTTCATCATAAGTATCTTCCGTAACATTACCATCTAAGTATCCAAAAGTGGCTGCTCCAGGATAATCATTATATCTTCTTCCCCATGTAGATGTAAGTCTACCGGATGGATTAATCTCACCTGACAAAATATCTGCAACAGCATTGCCACCTTGCTGTCCTAACTGTGACATATACAATACTGCTGATATATTCTGCGTTATGTCAATAATATCAGTAATCTCAACCGGTCCGCCCGAATTAATAACAAGGATAATCTTTACATTATGACTGTCAAGAAACTTTATATCTTCCTCTTCCTTTTTTGACAGATAATAATCTCCTCTTTCCTTGCGTCTGTCTCGTCCTTCTCCTGATATTCTGCTTATAACATATAACGCTTTATCAATACCTTGTATATCTTCCTCTGTAATTATTCTTCCATCTGGCATTCCAAAAGGATTCTCTGCATAAGCATCAAATGGATTATTAACTTTTTTAGCTTCACTAAGTACAGTATCTTTCCATTCTTTTCTTGCATTATCATATATCACGTCATAATCCTTAATCCATGCTTCACTTATAATATTAAACCCTTTATCCTTCATCCCTTTATAGATTGATATATTATAACGATTATTAACATCACCTGAACCTATTCCGCCTTTAACTGTCCTATCTGCTCCACATCCTAATAATGCTAATTTTTCATTCTTATCAAGTGGAAGAATCCCATCATTCTTCAATAAAACTATGCACTCTTTAGATATTTCATATGCAATCTTATCGTTTTTAATTTCACATTCTGACATTCTTTTATTAATAGTACCTGTATATTCTTTTCTTACCATATCATTTATTCCTCTCAACAAAACTCAATAATAGGCAGTTGTAAAAATAGATCTTCACAATTGCCTATCATATAATCTTCCTATTCCTTTACACCACCGAGTGTAACACCTGCAATAATATACTTTGACAAAAGAAGATATACCATGATAATTGGAACAATTGCTACCATTATCATCATATATATCTTGCCCATATCAAAATTCATATAATCAGCACCTCTAAGTGTTGCTATAAGAATTGGTACTGTCATCTTCTTTTTGGTCTGAATAATAAGTGCCGGTACAAAGTAATTATTCCATGAACCAACAAATGTAAATATTGCCTGAACTGCTATTGCAGGTTTCATTATTGGAATAACAATCTTATTAAATGTCTTAAATTCATTCGAACCATCAATTCTAGCCGCTTCGACAAGTGATATTGGAAGTGATGACTGAAGATAACTATACATAAAATAGAATACGGCAGGTGATGCTATTGATGGAAGTATAAGCGGAACCCATGTATCATAAAGACCAAGTTTTGTAATAAGTCTTAAGAATCCCATCGCTGTTACCTGTGTTGGCATAACAAGTATTGCCATTATGAATGTAAATGCAGCTTTTCTTAATTTAAAATTATATGCATATAACCCATACGCTGTAAGTGATGAGAAATATGTACAAAGAATTGCTGAACTTGTTGATATTATAAGGCTGTTTAATATTCCACGAAACATCGGAAATGTTCCATCATTGGCAACATTTTTTAAATTATCTATAAAGTGTCCGCCAGGTATAAACGAAAAACCTTTTTGTAATTGGGCATGTGATCTTGTTGAATTGATTATTAATATAAAGAAAAAGAATAAGCACAAAAATGATAATAATATTAATACAATATGGGCTACAACTGTTCTTACCTTTCTTCCTGTACCTGATTTTTTCATTATCTGTGCGCCTCCCTCTTTGCACGTTTTTTAGCTTCTTTTGCTGCTTTTTTGCTTCCATCCGGATCATTATCATTAGTCATTCTATATACTATAAAACACAAAATTCCACTAATTATAAACAAGTAAACTGATAATGCACCAGCCATACCATAGTTATTACTCTTAAGATGGTTATTAAGGAACATTATAAGTGTCATTGAAGTTCTGTCAGGATTACCCTGTCCATTAGTCAATATCTGTGGTACATCAAACATCTGAAGTCCACCAATAATTGATGTTATAAGTGTATATGCAAGAATCGGTCTTATCATAGGTAATGTAATATAGAAAAATCTCTGAAAACTATTACATCCATCAAGATCTGATGCTTCAAATATATCGATACTAATTCCCATTATTGCTGCCATAAGCATTATTGTTGTATTACCAAACCACATAAGGAAGTTCATAAGTCCTATAAGCGATCTTGTTCCAAATACACTTCCCATAAAATCAATTGGTTTACTTATAATTCCCATTGATTGTAATATTGAATTTACAGGTCCACTATTAGAGAAAAGTGTAAAAAACAAAAGTGCAAATGCTGATGCCATAATAAGATTTGGCAAATAAATAACTACTTTAAAAAACTGTTTTTTATGTATTTTTAAGCGTGTATCTGTAAACCAGTTTGCTAAAATAAGTGCTATAACTATCTGTGGTATAAATCCTATAACCCATAATATAAGTGTATTTTTCCCATAGGTAAACATATCTGATTTTAACAAACTGACATAATTTTTCATTCCTACAAAATTTGGTCCTATTTCTTTTATTCCTGAACGAAAATATTCAAAAAAACTGAATCGTACCGTATCACCTAATGGTATAAGCGAAAATATGAAATATGTAATAAAAAACGGAAGGATAAAAATATATCCCCACTTTGAGTAATCTACTCCTTTTTTTCTTTTCTTCATAACTATCCCTTCCTATATTCTTAAACATCCTGCCATATACCAAAATGTGTTCTAAAGTCCAATTGATAATTACATTAAATTTACTCTTTTATTAAAATCTCTGTTTATAATTATCAAAAATATCCATTTTAATATATGGCAGAAATATCCTGATTATTCAACTCTATGCATATCTCTGGTTATCTAGTATATCTTTAATTATCTAATTAGTTTGGCCATACTACTTCTGTAATATCTGGATAACGTTCAATAATTGCTGTTTCAAAGTTAGTCTTAGCTTTATCAAATGTTACATTACCCTGTAGATAATCACTGAATGAGTTCTGAATAAGTTCTACGCATCCCTGATCGTATGCTGAAAGAGGTGCAATCTTGATATTCTCAGCTACAGGTGCAAAGTAAGCAAATGGATTCTGTCCACCGAGGAAGTCAGATACGAATGTATCATCTGTTGCTGCTTCTTTCATTCCTGACTTAGTATTTGTGAAATCAGAATAATCCTTAGAAATCTTAAGCAGGTTATCCTTGTCAGCTGTCATTGCAAGAATAATATCTTTTACATGTTCCGGATTATCTGTTCCTGTAGCTGCATGAATATATGAACCACCCCAATTATATTCCTGTGGAGGTGTTGTAACAGCCCATGCGCCATCTTCTCCATCCCAATTTGGTGCAAGTGTGAAGTCAATTCCCCATGCTGGGAATAAAAATGCAAATACTTTTGAAGTAGATCCCATTGCCTTATTCCAATCGTCATTCCACTGACCTTTTATATTAGAATCAACATATCCTGCATCTAGCCATTCTTTTGAATCATTTACCCAATTCACAATTTTCTCATCTACATTAACTGTTGTTGAGCCTTCTTTAACCCATGAATCACTTATACTATTTCCATATAGACGGAATGTATCTGCATATGATGAAAAAGTGTAGTATCCTTTATCTTTTAGTTCCTTAGCTGTAGCTTTGATTGTATCCCAATCTTTGGTTTTTTCAGCAACTTTCTCAGGATCATCTGTTCCAAAGACATCTTTTGCAATATCTCTTCTATATACCAAAAGACCTGGGCAGCACTGCCATGTTGAACCTCTTTGAACCCCATCAGCATCTGATGCAGTCGTTCTTGTAAAATCATATTGATCTGCAAATGCTTCATCTACATCAATCCCAAGATCCTTAAGTGGTATCGCTACATTAGCATCCTTGTCTGTATATTTGAATACATAGTCCGTTTCTGATAAGAATATATCTACTTTTTCATCTGCTGATGCACTCTTCTGATTAACAAGTGCCTCATCTAACTTCTGCTGATATACACCGTCCTGATTAGGATTAACAATCCAATGAATCTCAGTTCCATCTTTAAGTGTTGTTACCGTTCCATCTTTTGAAGTGGATTCGACTTCCGGATATATTGCTTCAAGTCTTGTACGAAATTCATCATTCCATGAGTATATGTTAATTATTTTCCCCTCTTCTGCTGATGAATTAACATCACTTGAATTATTTCCTGACTGACTATTATTTGATGTTTCTTCTCCACATCCTGCGAGTAATGTTGCTCCTAATGCAACTGTTAACACTGTGCTAATTATTCTTCTCTTCATTGATAATTCCTCCCTTGGATTTATTATTTTTTATAGTCATATATTATCTTATTTTGACACTTCAATATACTAAATAAATTGTAAAAATGTTAAATTCATGATATAATAAACAAAATCAGACTTAATTAGTCATATAAATTCATGCAATTTTTATGGATTATAATTTTAAAACTTGCAAAGTTATCTACGAAAATAACAATTTTTATACTTAAAGGAGTGCATTATATGTCATTATCAAAAGATTGGGTTAATACAGAGTTTAAAAATAGTGAGCTTGAATTGTTTCATCGTGCACCAGATGTAGAATATTCATTCTATGCTGCAGTAAAAAATGGTGATATGGACAACGTTATTGAAAACTGTAAAAAGGATGCTTTTATCGATCTTAAAGGAACTGGAATTCTCTCTAGAAACTCTCTAAATAATATGAAATATCATTTTGTTGTCACAGCTGCTATGCTTACACGTTATTGCATTGATGGAGGTCTTGAACCTGAACAGGCTTACAGACTCAGTGACTTCTATATTCTCAAAATGGATTCCTGTACAACTATAAGACAGGTTGCTGATCTTCATCATGAGATGGCTAAAGATTTCACTGGTAAAATGATTCTTAAAAAAAAGAATAACATCATATCAAAACCGATAACACAATGTGTCGATTATATATATTCTCATATAAAAGAACGAATTACTATTGCTGAACTTGCTCAATATACCGGTCTTTCTGAAAGTTATCTTTCAAGACTCTTCAAACAGAATCTTGGTGTCTCAATAAGCGACTACATTCGTGAGAAAAAAATAGAGAAGGCTACACATCTATTAAAATACTCGGACAAATCTATTATTGATATATCCACATATCTCTCATTTTCATCACAAAGTCACTTTATACAGACTTTTGAAAAATTTACCGGACTTACACCTAAAAAGTATCGTGACAAATATTACAAAGCTATGTGGTAATATACAAAATTATATAGATGCTGTTAATATTACATAACTATGATATTACATAATAATAGTTTTTTATATCTTACAATGTATAGAAAGTACAAAAAACTGTATCATCAGGTATTATATATTTCCTGATGATACAGTTTTTATATTATATAATATGTAAATGAGCGTTGTACTATATGTGTAACCCTGTATCACCATATATGTATCAAAATCATGCTATATACACATTAATATCATACATATTATCTTTACTGAATTTATTAATATGTTCTCTGTTTATTACAATCTTATCACCTATAATCTTTGCTCCTGCAATATCGCATCTTATACTTCTATTATTGTCTTCTGTCTTGATGCCACATCGGTTATTATTCTCATTATGGAATATAATTCGTAATTTTCTTTCTGCGAAACACAATTTCAGTTCACTTTTATTCTCACTATCATACTGATTCTGCATTAATTTTGGCTGAATGACAAGATTGCCAAGTTCACCTCTTACGCCATATACTTGCGTAATCATTGTAAGCATATACCAGCTTGCAGCTCCCGTAAGATATGCATACATTCCACGCCCATTATTATTATAATATTCAGGAAGTCCTGGATACATTACACTTTTATCAAAATCTCTAGCAGCATCAAGTAGTGCTTTTAAAGCTTTATATCCTTCTTTAACAAAGCCTCTCTTATATAACGCATTAGCATACATTACTGTCATATGTGAGAATACGGCACCATTTTCTTTTTCTCCATATGCAAAGCCAAACATTCTTCCAAAATCGAATTTCTCTTCTTTAAAATTGGTATTAAGCCGATATCCACCTGCTTTCTCATCATATAGATACTTATCTGCACTTTTACATATTGATGCTATCTGTTTCTCACTTGCAGTTCCACTCATAATAGCAAACACCTGACTTGTGAGCATCATTCTGACATCATCTGTCTTATAGTATTCAACTGCCTTTTTACTATTATCATAATAGCCATTAAACCATCCGATATTCTCAGTTTCCTCTATCCACTCATGCTCTCTTATATTCTTCATTAACCACTCTGCTTTGTGAAGAAGATTATCTCTTAATTGACTAATTCTTACAATAATCTTCTCTCCACTTATATTGTGTCTGCATAGATTAGCATATTCTTCTAGGAGTTTCTTTTTTTCAAAAGGATTCTCATACAATTTCTCATTATCCTTAAGAAGATATTCCGCTTCTTTGATAATCTCAATCCTATTAATTCCACTTATTCTCTCAAGTTCTTCAAGAGTCTGTGCTATACTCTTAAGATTGCCTGCATATGCACATGTAAACGCAACACTCTCTCCATTATCCCATGCCATATCAAGTGCATCATTCCAATCAGCTCCATGAAGATACATCTCATTGTGTTCTCCAACATCATAGAATTGACACAAATTCTGTAACAGTATATGTTCTATTACAGTTCCATGGTATATGTCACCGTTAGCAATTTTTTGCATATTACCATAATTATCATTCCATTTATCATCATGCTGAGTTCCTCTCATTACCTGCTTGTCTTTAAAATATGTAGTATTTTCAAAAAGAACATCTATATCTCCAGTTTGATCTATATAGAATCTTGTTGTTAAAAAAGGCCAATATGCATGATCCATCCATACTCTTGCAATATTATTGCGATCTGCAATGAATTCTCCAGGCTCACTTCCAATAATTGTTGCGTTAGTTCCGTCAATTCTCACACCACCATAGTTACTTACAATCATCCTTCGCACATTAGAAGGTTCCATAATCAGTAATGCAAGGCAGTCCTGCCACAGATCTCTCCAGCCACGCCCACCTTTACCATAGTCATGATATGGAAGGAATGAACAGCCATATATCCTTCTTAAAATCGGTTGAAAGCATATCCACTTAAGATAATTATCAATATCACTATCTCCAGTTCTAAACGTAACATTTACTTTATCAGTCCAATATTCTCTAACTTTCTCATATGCTTTTTCTATTTCAAAAGATGACAGATATCTCTTCTCTATTCTACTTAGCATACTCTCATTCTCTGCTATTCCTGCAATTATCGTATATGTCTTAACTTCTTTTGGTCTTATAACTGTTTCATCAAAGTTAATTCCACCAAATGCTTCTTTTCCTTCAATCATCTCACCAGCCGATACATCTGACATCACATTTCTAATTGCAGTAGGATTAGTATATGTTCCACCTTCTCCAATATATGAATCCACTGTCGGATAATAACTATGTGGCTTTTTATCATCACCTGAAAAACCATATACAAAATACATTGTATTATTGCGTTGGTGTCCTCTCTCATCAAATGATAACACCGGTTTTACTACTATACCATTTTCATTAGTAACTATTCTGTGTAAAAGTGATGTTACATGTCTGTGATCTCTTATATTATCTGCACTTCTCCCATATATTGGATATGCTCCAACAGGTCTAAAAGTTATATTGCTCTCACTAATGTTAGTTATGTTAACTCTCATAACTTCTATAAGTCCATCGACGGTAACAAATGATGTTGTTTCCGCTTTAAGCCCATTTTTTTTGGATATTCTTGTAAGTTTCTGCCACATAAATCCAGCTTCTAATCTACTCTCATCCATATTAGCAGTAAATCTTTCTGCTTCCTGAGTTGCGCTTGATCCACATACTGACCAAGCACACTCATCACATACGCACCAAAAATTTCTTGTACTACGATTATTATGAAGATTTTCTATACTTACCGGTTCCATAAGAAAATGATTCTGATCTGTCTTCGCATCCCCACCAAGCATTGGTGTTATAGCTGACTTTAATCCTTGCTCACCAGCCATAGGAAGATATAGTCCACTATATTTTTCCGGGTTATCTATTGTAAACGTGCCATTATTATCTATAAATGTAATTTTTTTACTCATTTTTAACCAACTTTCTTCCTCATACTATAATAATCAAACTTTTAATCAGTTACATATATACAACTATCTCTGTATTATCTGTAAGCATATCTTCTCTCACATAATTATCTACAAGTTCTACACCATTGACTATCATCTTTTCAACACCAGATTCTTTGTGATCTTCATTCTTAATTGTTATATTAAGATGTTTTCCTCTAAAATCTTTACTAATCTTTAAGTTTTCCCATTCTTGTGGTATTGATGGGGCAATTCGAAGTCCATAAAAATCAGGTCTCATTCCAAGAATACCTTCAACGCAGCCTACCATAACCGTAGATGCTGTTCCTGTAAGCCAATGCACATGTGAACGTCCAAAGTTCGGACTTGCTTTTCCTTCTGTAAACTGGCCATAACAATATGGTTCGAGTTTTCTAACTTCCGCATTATCATTCTGAGCTGCCGGTGCATTTTCCATAAAATATGTAAATGCTCTTTCTCCATGTCCCATAAGTGACTCTGCAAGAATTATCCATCCCTGAGACTGTGAGAATATACCTGCATTTTCCTTAGTTCCTGCATTATATATAACTGCCAGTGCACCATCAAAGGCATTCTCATGATATGGTGGATCCATAAGTACAGCTCCATATTTTGTATTAAGTATATTATATACATTATCAAGTGCCTTATCAGCCTGTTCTTTAGTAGCAAGACCACTTATTACTGAAAAGCTTTGCGGATTGAGCCACATATTAGCCTCACTATCTGTTCTTTTTCCTATAATTTCGCCATTTTCTGTATAGCCCCTTACGAACCTGTCTTCATTCCAACACAATTTATTAATAAGTTCTCCAAGTTCTTCCTGTTTTTTATTAAGATATTCTATATATTCTTTATCTTTTTTATACTCTGCGAATTCTCTTAATATTGTCATTGCATAATAGAATTGTAATGCTACAAATGTTGATTCCCCATCTTTACCAAGTCTTAAACAATCATTCCAATCAGCATACAATCCCGCTGGCATTCCATGCTTACCAAGATGATTGGCTGAAAAATCTATTGCTCTCTTAAGGTGTTCATATACAGTCGCTTCATCTCTATTAGCAAATGGTATCACTTCATCTATAAACTCAAGATTACCTGTCTCAGCGATATACTTATAAACTGTTGGAAATAACCATAATGCATCATCTGCACGATACTGCGGATGTCCTGTCTCCTGCACATAACTAGCATCATCCGGTGTATCTTCATGTCCAGGATTATGTGTAAATTTGACTAATGGAAGTCCTCCTCCATTATCAACCTGTGCTGATAACATAAATCTTATCTTATCTAATGCCATATCTGGTGCAAGATGAATCACTCCCTGTATATCTTGAACGGTATCACGATAGCCATATCCGTTACGAAGTCCACAGTAAGTAAAAGATGCTGCTCTTGACCATATAAATGTCATAAAGCAATTATATGCATTCCATGTATTTATCATTGTATTAAACTCTTCACTAGGTGTCTCAACCTGAAAATGTGAAAGATGTCCATGCCAGTATGTAATAAGTTCTTCAAGTTCCATATCACACAGATTAATATTATCATTATATCTCTTAACTATTTTCTCAGCTTCTAAGTCTGGTTTCATTCCAACTATAAATGCAATTTTTTTAGTTTCACCAGGTGCAAGTTCAATGCTTCCAGTTAATGCTCCACAAGAATTACCATTATAATTACCAGAATTACTAAGTTCGCCTTCTATAACTCCACAAGGATTAGAATATCTATGATATCTTCCAACAAATTGCTCTTTGTCACCACACCATGAAGCTACCTCTAGTCCTGCAAGTCCAAGGAAACGATCAACAACTATTTTGCTATCTATCTCTCTGCCATTTTCTATTTTATCCAAATTAGCATGTATCATCTGGCGAACCCTGTTCTCTTTAAATACTGTTTTTGTAATAAACTGTGAATATTGAAGATTAACCTGATCTTGTTCATAATTGCTGTTATTAGTAAATTCAGCATATCCTGTTATATTAAGTTTTCTTACTCTATCTGATTTGTTAGTAATTATAAGATTCCATACTTCATAAGACTGATTAAGAGGTACATAATATCGCACTTCTGAATGTATTTCACTATAATCTGCAACCATCTTACTATATGCTGTTCCATGATGACATTCGCTTACATATTCATTAAGATCTTTACCAACCGGCTGCCATGAAGCTGACCAATAATCTTTACTTTCATTATCTCTTATATAAATATACCTTCCCGGTTCATCAAATTGATTAAATACATATCTTAATATTCTTCCATTCGCACCAGATTTTGCAAAACTATATCCACCTGCATTGTTAGATACTATTGCTCCATATTCAGGAGATCCCAGGTAATTAACCCAAGGTGCCGGTGTATCTGGTCTTGTAATAACATATTCTTTTTTTACTTCATCAAAATATCCATATCTCATATATAACTCTCCAATCTTGTTATTCTTAATCATTTCATTTATAATATAACTTTTTGGAGCATTACAATATATAAAATATTTTCTTAAAATATCAAATTCATGACCTATACTTTTTCAATAATTCACTACATACTATCTACTGTAAAAACAGGTTCTAAACTTTACTTGGGGGTAGAGTTTAGAACCTTTCATTTTTATAAAAAAAGATAGGCATAAACAATCCCATAAGTTATAATTAAATCACCACAAAATAATCAACAAAGGAGAATGCTTATGCCTAATACTAATTTTATATCAAATCTTCTAGAAATTAAAGAC
>NZ_JAHLQC010000016.1 GCF_018918265.1 Falcatimonas sp. MSJ-15 | reverse complement strand
AGTCTCAATGATAGATTACTACACCGAAAGGTGTGTTACTTGTTAAGTTGATTGAACCGCCGTATACGGAACCGTACGTACGGTGGTGTGAGAGGTCGGGAAAATTTATTTAATTTTCCTTCCTACTCGATTATAAATTTGTAGTGCTGTCACAGCTAGATATATAGATTAAGCAATTCTTTGTCAAAAGTGGAGATAAAGTTTAGAACCAAAAATATATAGGATGTCTAAGTGCCAATGAATACCGATAAAATGATAGAACTAAAGAATATCAAAAACTACTAATAATAAATGGAGATGACACTTATGAAGACAATATCATTATGTATGATTGTAAAAAATGAGGAAAGGGTATTAAGAAGATGTCTTGATAGTATGGAAGGACTTTTTGATGAGATTATTATAATTGATACAGGTTCACAGGATAATACAGTTGATATAGCATATGAGTATACGAAACAGGTGTATACCTATGAATGGACCGGAAGTTTTGCTGATGCAAGAAATTTTTCATTTACTAAAGCTAATTGTGATTATATCTATGTGGCAGATGCAGATGAATGTATTGACAGAGAGAATTATAGCAGATTTATGAATTTAAAACAGGTTCTCATGGATGAAGTAGATATAGTTCAGATGAAGTATGTAACATATTCAGAATATAATACAGTATATAACTTTAAAAAGGAATTAAGACCAAAGCTTTTCAAGAGATTAAGGCAATTTTATTGGGAAGGTGATGTTCATGAGACTGTAAGACTTATGCCGATTGTATTTGATAGCGACATTGAAATAGAGCATAGACCTGTTGGAAATCATGCCAATAGAGATATTGCTATATTTGAACAGATGATATTTAATAACAAACCATTTTCACAAAAATTATTAAAAATGTATATACGTGAATTGTATACTAATGGGAAAAAAGAAAATTATGAGCGAGCTAAGAAGTTCTTTGAAAATCGACTTTTTAATGAAAGTGATATGAAAGAAGATGAAATGGATATTGTAGTGACAATTCTTGTAAGAATATATAGAATTACAGGAAATATTGATTTGATGTTCAATACAGCATTAAAGAATGTCATTATGGAATCCAGTTCAGAGGTATGTTGTGAACTTGGAGAGTATTTTTTTGATAAAGAATTGTTGCAGGAGGCTTCAATGTGGTATTATAATGCTGCATATGAGACTAAAGCAGTTATTGATATACGCAGTAATCAGTTATTTCCATATGAAAAGTTAGCTGAAATATATAGAAGATTGGCTAAAGAATATAGTATGAAAGTTGAGAAAATGCCATATAACCTTGAAGATAGTATAGAGTTAAAAAAGGTATCACATGATTCTTTAGATAAAGAAATAAATGAAATGTTAAAGGCAGCTGCAGAATATGAGAATATAGCTAAAAATTGGTATATGCCAGAAGAGGAGCTATAAAAGTATAAATGTTTAATATGGTTTTATGTGGGAAAAAAATTTGTAAAAGCGATTACAAATAAAAGGGCTATAAGTGTTTAATATGGTTTTATGTGGGAAAAGAATTTGTAAAAGCGATTACAAATAAAAGAACTATAAATGTTTAATATGGTTTTATATGGGAGAAAAATTGTAAAAGCGATTACAAATAAAAGAGATATTAATATTGAATATGGTTTATATCAGAAGAGGATTTATAAAATGAGAGAAGAAGAGAAGATAATCAAAAATAACGGATACTATCCTGTGGAAGAGAATGGATATTATTTTAAACAAGCATTAGGAAATTTTGTACGTGATTTTGCTTATGGAGATGCTATTAATCATCTTGTTGATTGTGGATATACAGCAGAGAGAATCATTCGAGATTATAAATATCCGCTTTCTGATGAAGAGATACGTAAGCGTGTAAAAAAAAGACAAGAGGAGAATCAAAGAAAAAAATGATGAAATCGGTTATGGGATATCTGCTTAAGCGAGAAAGATTAAAACAAGATAAAGGACAAAAAGAGATATGTTATGGAATTTGTGTGGTTTCATATCTTAGCAAAATTGAAAATGGTGTTGTTAATCCGGAGCCAGAGATTATGAAAAAGTTATTTGAACGATTGGGTATTAATATACTATGTCTAGATGATACGATACAATATTTGGGTAAGATTATAGATGAGTATTATAATATGTTTGAATATAATTATGAATGTAATCTGTATGATGAATTGCTTAATAATAGTGCTTTGCTTGAATATAGTGAATTTGCTATTGATTGGATTATTATTCAGGGATTTGAAAAGGATAATACTTATGAGCAGCTTTGTGAATATGAGGATTATATGTCAGACAGACAAAAAGGATACTATTATATTTTGGCATTAAGATATCTTATGGACATGCCTTCTGATAATAAGAAGAAAAAAAAAAAGAGGAAATTGTTGGATATGGAGAAAAAGCATATAAATATCTTAATAGTTCTTTTTCGCTTAATGAGTTGATGACAGCATATTATTGGGCAAATGATTATTCAAAGATTCATCAGATGGAGAGTGAGGCTGTTAGTATAGCTGTTCGTGAGGGGAATGTGTATCAGCTTGCTAATTATTATATGTTAGACGGCACAGCTTATGCATGCATTGATATGAGTGATATGATGATGAAATGTTATAGGCGTGCTATGAATATTTTACGTAATACGAATTGGAAGGAGTTGCTTGAAACTATATATTATAATATTGGAGCAACACTTATAACTGAAAAAAAGTATGACGAAGCGTTAATATATCTTGATAAATGTGATGCTGACAGTTTGTATGTGTTGCATAAAAAGGCAATAGTATTAATTAGGATGGGAGATATTGAACAAGGCAAGGCGTGTATTGCGAAAGCAGAAGAGATTATTGCACAAAATGTCTGTATGGAATCGGATTTATTAAAATTTGAAGAGGTACGTATGGAGTGTATTCCTGATTTTACTGAGAGTAAGGACTATATGATTTTACTTGAGAAACTTATGTCTAAGTTGGAACAGGAAAGACATTTTGGACATATATTTTTTTATAAGGATATATTAATTGAAACTTATATAAAGCAAAGACAATATAAAAAGGCTTTAGATTTTATGAATGGAATAATGAAAAGAAGAAGTTAATTATTATAATCGAAAAGAAAATAAGATGGTTGGATGTTGATTATTATAATCGAAAAGAAAATAAGATGGTTGGATGTTGGTTATTACAATCGAAAAGAAAATAAGATGAATAGATGTGCTGATTATTATAGTAATTATATGTTGAAATGGTTTGGTATGAGTATGAGTTGATAAATTGTTAAAATTAAAACTTTATCAAATTATTAAAGAAAGCACCTGTTAAAGGGTGTTTTCTTTATGGAAATTCTCAAAATAATAAAGTATTTTATAGTAGGGATATTTGATATTATATATGTAAAGTAAAAAATTTTTAGGCCTATGATTTTTTGCTAAGCTAAATTGTGCTAAAAAGCATTGGATAGTCTGATACAATGAATAGCTTTAACGTAATGAATTATGATGCTTTTGATATTTGCAGAATAGTTAAGTTGGAGAGATGCTACATAATATGACGAGAGCGTATAAGAAGTTATGACGTGAGAATATAAGAAGTTATGATGTGAGCGTATAAGAAGTTATGATGTGAGTGTATAAGAAGTTATGATGTGAGCGTATAAGAAGTTATGATGTGAGTGTATAAGAAGTTATGATGTGAGTGTATAAGAAGTTATGACGTGAGCATATAAAAAATTATGACGAGAGTGTTATGTCTATCTATATTTATGGTTAGCAGAAAGGATAGAAGTTATTATGAAAAAATTTAATATTTTTAAGAAAGATTGTATGAATAATAGAAAAGATCTATGGTCTATGGATTTTAAGCGTATTATTGTAGCTACTGTCTTGTCAATAGTCGGTGGAGAAGCAATGAATCTTCCTATTAGTCTGTTGGTATTTGACAAGACTAATTCAACTTTGGCATCAGCTGTGATAATGGTATGTGGGATGCTTCCGGATATATTTATCTCTGTAGCTATCGCACCTGTTATTGATAGGCAAAGTAAGAAGAAGTGGATTGTGTTTCTTGATACAATGTTGGCAATCGTATATTTTATTATGGGAATATATACATTTAATTGTTCTTTTGCTTATGGTGTTTATGTCGTTTTTACACTTGCAGTTGCAACTATCTCAGCAATATATAGGCTTGCCTATGAAGCGTGGTATCCGGAGATTATACCAAAGGGGGCAAGACAACAAGGGTATGCTATTAGTGCAACGTTGTATCCAACAATAACGATTGTGATGGCTCCAATTTCGACTATATTATATCAGTATTTGGATATATATATTATCTTTTTTGGCGTGGCATTACTTGTTGTATTTTCAATTATAATAGAGAGCGGTATAAGCGTGGATCTAAATAATTATTGTAATGAGTATACTTTGGCTAAGTATTTTGAAGATATTAAAACAGGATTTAATTTTATGAAAACTGAGGCTGGAATAAGGAATATCTATTCATATATGAGTATCTGCAATGGAACAAGCGAGGGAGTAGGTATTCTTACACAAGCATATTATCAGACTTATTCCGGGTTTACAGTTATGATGCTTGGCTTTTTAAAAAGTGCAGAGATGATTGCACGATCTGTTGGTGGTATATTCTGGTATAAGATTCAGATTCCAAGAAAAAAGAGATATGCTTTTACTAAGTTATCGTATACATATTATTCGTTAGCTGATATGTTTTTGTTATGGATGCCATATCCATTTATGTTGCTTAATCGTTTTTTGTGCGGTTTTGTAGGCTGTGGAAGTGCTGTTATTAGAGAAACTGCTGTTAAGAATTATCTTCCGGCTGATATAAGAGCCAGAGTTAATGCAATTCTTGGTGTAATGGTTTCTGCAGGTTCTATATTTTTTCAGATCGCAGCGGCATTGGTTAGCAAAGTGTTTGGTTATAAGATATCAACGGTTATTATGGCGGCGATTACATTGATATGCATGTGGATAATGATTATCAGACCAGGTGATGTCAATAGACGTGTTTATGAAGCGTGATATAGTTAAAAAAGAGAGAAAGATAACTTTATAGTTTGTAGTATTCGCAGATTGTTTATAATAATATTTTTAATATTTTGGTAATAATATTTTTAATGTTTTTCAATAGAAAAAACTTGACACGATTTGCATTATTGTATATAATAGTCTAGCGTGCATACAAATGCATTCTATTTTGTATGCAAACATTCAGTTGAGAATGATATGCAACCAAACAAACATATGCTAATTACAGGAGGTGAAATGTAATGCCAACATTTAATCAGTTAGTAAGAAAAGGTAGACAGACAACAGTTAAAAAATCAACATCACCAGCACTTCAGAAAGGATACAACTCTTTAAAGAAGAAAGCTACAGATTCTTCTGCACCACAGAAGAGAGGTGTTTGTACAGCTGTTAAGACTGCTACACCTAAGAAACCTAACTCAGCTCTTAGAAAGATCGCCAGAGTTCGTCTTTCTAACGGTATTGAAGTAACAAGTTATATCCCAGGTGAAGGACACAACCTTCAGGAACATAGTGTTGTTCTTATCCGTGGTGGTAGAGTAAAAGACTTACCAGGTACAAGATATCATATCGTTAGAGGTACACTTGATACAGCAGGTGTAGCTAAGAGAAGACAAGCACGTTCTAAATATGGTGCTAAGAGACCTAAGGACGCTAAATAATATTATCACATTTTAGTGCCGGAATTAGCATATTGTCCCTGCAGGTTGCAGGTTTAAATATAGTAATACCGAGCGCGAACACATGTGAATGTGAGTACCTATGATCTAATTTATGACAGTAATGTCAAGTGAAATTTTTTAATTAAGGAGGGAAGTACCGTGCCACGTAAAGGACATACTCAGAAAAGAGAAGTATTAGCAGATCCAATGTACAATAGCAAAGTGGTTACTAAACTTATCAACAACATTATGTTAGATGGTAAGAGAGGTGTTGCTCAGAAAATTGTATATGGAGCATTTGAAAGAGTAGCTGAAAAGAGTGAAAAGAACGCTCTTGAAGTATTCGAAGAAGCAATGAACAACGTTATGCCTGTACTTGAAGTAAAGGCTAGACGTATCGGAGGTTCTAACTATCAGGTACCTATCGAAGTAAGACCTGAGAGAAGACAGACTCTTGCACTTCGTTGGTTAACTTCATATTCTCGTGCCAGAGGCGAAAAGACTATGGAAGAAAGATTAGCTAACGAAATCTTAGATGCAGCAAACAATACTGGTGCATCAGTTAAGAAAAAAGAAGATATGCACAAAATGGCAGAAGCAAACAAAGCTTTCGCACATTACAGATTCTAGTAATCAATTTAAATATGATTTTGCTTTGGGCGTTGCCTGAAGCAAAACAGCTTGAGATAATGTTAAGGAGGAAAATCCGTTGGCTGGAAGAGAATATCCATTAGAGAGAACTAGAAACATTGGTATTATGGCTCATATCGATGCCGGTAAGACTACAACAACAGAACGTATTCTTTACTATACTGGTGTTAATTATAAGATTGGTGATACACACGAAGGTACTGCTACTATGGACTGGATGGAACAGGAGCAGGAAAGAGGTATTACAATCACATCAGCCGCTACAACATGTCACTGGACTCTTGAGAAAAATGCTAAGCCAATGCCAGGCGCATTAGAGCATCGTATTAATATCATTGATACTCCAGGTCACGTTGACTTTACAGTTGAAGTTGAGCGTTCACTCCGTGTACTTGATGGCGCAGTAGGTGTATTCTGTGCTAAGGGTGGTGTTGAACCTCAGTCAGAAAATGTATGGCGTCAGGCTGATACTTACAATGTACCAAGAATGGCATTTGTTAACAAAATGGACATTTTAGGTGCAAATTTCTATGCTTGTGTTGATCAGATCAGAACAAGACTTGGAAAGAATGCAATCGTTATTCAGTTACCTATTGGTAAAGAAGACGATTTCAAAGGAATTATTGATTTATTCGAAATGCAGGCTTACATCTACAATGATGAAAAAGGTGATGATATCACAGTTTGTGAAGTACCTGATGACATGAAAGATGAAGCTGAAGTATATAGAGAAGAATTAGTAGAAAAAATCGCTGAATTAGATGAAGATTTAACAATGAAATATCTTGAAGGCGAAGAAATTACTGTTGAAGAATTAAAAGCAGCTCTTAGAAAAGGAACTTGTGAATGTACAGCTGTTCCAGTTTGCTGTGGTTCTGCATACAGAAACAAAGGTGTACAGAAATTACTTGATGCTATCATCGAATATATGCCAGCTCCAACTGATATCCCAAGTATCAAAGGTGTTGACGAAGATGGTAACGAAGTTGAAAGACATTCTTCAGATGAAGAACCATTCTCAGCTTTAGCATTCAAGATTATGGCTGACCCATTTGTTGGTAAGTTAGCATTCTTCAGAGTTTACTCAGGTACATTAAACTCAGGTTCATATGTACTTAATGCTACAAAGAATAAGAAAGAACGTGTTGGCCGTATCCTTCAGATGCATGCTAACAAGAGAGAAGAATTAGATAAAGTTTATTCAGGTGATATTGCAGCTGCTGTAGGTTTCAAATTTACAACAACAGGTGATACAATCTGTGATGAAAAATATCCAGTTATTCTTGAATCAATGGAATTCCCAGAACCAGTTATCGAGCTTGCTATTGAGCCTAAGACAAAAGCTGGTCAGGGTAAATTAGGTGAAGCTTTAGCAAAACTTGCTGAAGAAGATCCAACATTCAGAGCTCATACAGATCAGGAAACTGGTCAGACAATTATTGCTGGTATGGGTGAACTTCATCTTGAAATTATCGTTGATAGACTTCTTCGTGAATTCAAGGTTGAAGCTAACGTAGGTGCTCCACAGGTTGCTTACAAAGAAACATTTACAAAAGCAGTTGACGTTGATAGCAAATATGCTAAACAGTCAGGTGGTCGTGGTCAGTATGGTCACTGTAAAGTTAAATTTGAGCCAATGGATCCTAACGGTGAAGAAACATTCAAATTTGAATCAACAGTTGTTGGTGGTGCTATTCCTAAAGAATACATTCCTGCTGTTGGTGAAGGTATTGAAGAAGCTTCTAAAGCTGGTATCCTTGGAGGATTCCCAGTACTTGGTGTTAAAGCTACAGTATACGATGGTTCATATCATGAAGTCGATTCAAGTGAAATGGCATTCCATATTGCTGGTTCTATGGCATTCAAAGATGCTATGCAGAAAGGTGGAGCAGTATTACTTGAGCCTATCATGAAAGTTGAAGTTACTATGCCTGAAGAATACATGGGCGATGTTATTGGTGATATCAATGCACGTCGTGGACGTATCGAAGGTATGGATGACATCGGTGGCGGTAAGATGGTTAAAGGTTTCGTTCCACTTGCTGAGATGTTTGGTTATTCAACAGACCTTCGTTCAAAGACACAGGGTCGTGGTAACTACTCTATGTTCTTTGAAAAATATGAGCAGGTTCCAAAATCAGTTCAGGATAAGATTATTGCTTCAAAGACAAAATAGTCTTGAAAATATATGATAAATGAAATATAATTTAATAAGCCTATATTAAATTAGTAATCACACCCCATAGAGGGAAAAAAGGAGGACGTTATAAAATGGCTAAAGCTAAATTTGAAAGAACAAAACCACATTGTAACATTGGTACAATTGGACACGTTGATCATGGTAAAACAACTTTAACAGCTGCTATCACAAAAACACTTAATGCAAGATTAGGTACAGGTGAAGCTGTTGACTTCGAAAACATTGATAAAGCTCCAGAAGAAAGAGAAAGAGGTATCACAATTTCTACAGCTCACGTTGAGTATGAAACAGAAAAGAGACATTATGCTCACGTTGACTGTCCAGGTCATGCTGACTACGTTAAGAACATGATCACTGGTGCAGCTCAGATGGATGCTGGTATCCTTGTTGTTGCTGCTACAGATGGTGTTATGGCTCAGACAAGAGAACATATCTTACTTGCTCGTCAGGTAGGTGTTCCTTACATCGTAGTATTCATGAACAAATGTGATATGGTTGATGATCCAGAACTTCTTGAATTAGTAGATATGGAAATCAGAGAATTATTAAATGAATATGACTTCCCAGGCGATGATACTCCAATCATCCAGGGTTCAGCTCTTAAAGCTCTTGAAGATCCTAACAGCGAATGGGGCGACAAGATTCTTGAACTTATGCATACAATTGATGAATATGTTCCAGATCCAGAAAGAGATACAGATAAACCATTCCTTATGCCAGTAGAAGACGTTTTCTCAATCACAGGACGTGGTACTGTTGCTACAGGTAGAGTTGAAAGAGGTATCCTTAAAGTTTCAGAAGAAGTTGAAATCGTTGGTATTCATGAAGAAATCCGTAAAGTTGTTGTTACTGGTATCGAAATGTTCAGAAAACTTCTTGATGAAGCTATGCCAGGTGATAACATCGGTGCTCTTCTTCGTGGTGTTCAGAGAAATGAAATCGAAAGAGGACAGGTTCTTTGTAAACCAGGTTCAATCACACCTCATCACAAATTTACAGCTCAGGTTTACGTATTAACAAAAGACGAAGGTGGACGTCATACTCCATTCTTCAACAACTATCGTCCACAGTTCTACTTCAGAACAACAGACGTTACAGGTGTTTGTGAACTTCCAGCTGGTATCGAAATGTGTATGCCAGGTGATAACGTAGAAATGACAGTTGAACTTATCCACAACGTAGCTATGGAGCAGGGTCTTCGTTTCGCTATTCGTGAAGGTGGACGTACAGTTGGTTCAGGTGCTGTTGCTACAATCATCGAGTAATCGAATTTAGTTGAATAGACTATTAATATTTTAAGATATATTTAATTATATATTGGTGTTTAAGCGGAAAGAAAGGCTTCCAGGTTTTACCTGGAAGCCTTTTTTGTGGATCATTGCTCTTCTTTGGGCTCTTTGTGGGGAGTGGAGTGAAATAGGCTTTTTGTGGGGAGCGGGGGTAAAATCCCATATTGGGAAACCTGATGCTTATGCACCAGGTTTCTTTGGCGCTCACACACAGGCTTGCCTGTGTGGATTGTTAGATTAATTCTTTTGATAAAGTATCAATGATACTTTCATGCTCAAGTTTTTTTCTTTCATACATAATTGAGATGTATATGAGTATTAATGCAAATAGTATTGCAATTATGAAATATTTGGTTGGAAGATAGAATGTATTAAGGTTTCCCATGCCACGTGTATACATGAAGAGGCATATTAATGTGGAGAATATTAATCCATAAAGCGAGCCTTTTATACTGTAGATGAGACATTCAAAATCTAACATTTTATGAAACTGTTTTTGACTTAGACCACATGAACGCAGCATTGCAAATTCACGTTTCCTTAGTTCCATACTTGTTGATATTGTATTGAATATATTAGTAATACATATAAGTGAGATGAGTGTTGTAAATCCGTAGATTAAAATGTTTATCATTAACAGCATGGAACGGTTTTCTTTTTCGGATTGGAAGAGGTCTTGATAAGACATACCAGTATTATCTGTAAGGTTATCTATTAAAGTTATGGCTTTTTGGTAATCCTTAGTTTTTATTGTACAAAGGATGTTGTTAAATGTTAATTTGGCATATTCATTAGTGAATGTATAACAGTTATTAAGTATATTATAATATGCAGAAAGTGGATATACCAAAAATGGTCCAATTCCTAAGTTAGGATATGTGTTAACGTCAGTACTATGTGATGTTTTTGGCTGGTCATCATAGTTGTCCGGAATTATGGATGCAGCAAGCTTTATCTGTAGACTGTCAAAATTGTTGCTAAGTATATGACTGTCTTGATTATCAGTGATGTCACTATTGCGATTATCATATATATAATCTGCGATTGTACTATCGTAATCATTGATTAATGTAAGTGTGTCAGTTGTATCGGTAAATACCTGGCATATAACAGGGGAGGCATAGTCGCTATCATAAGAAGCTTCACATTTAGTAAAGTAGTTAAACAGTATGGGAGTAGTAATATCTGAATAATTGGTCGTAGATATTAAGTCAGTAAGGTTATACTGTTTTAACAGAGCAGCATATTCGTCATCATCAACGAAAGTTATATTGATTGGTGTTACACCGTCTATGTTGTCATTTATAATCTGCTTATAATCGTCAGTAAGGTTACCAAGTGTATATAGCGAGTTTTGTGTTATGAAACATTCAGAATATTCTATTGCATCACTGTTTTTTATTGCTGTATATGCAGAGTCAAAGGTGGGCATTTCATTATAATCCATATATCCGTTAAGTCTCAAGTCATAATATGACATGGAGACATCGAGGTTGTAACGATCTAGTGTATATGTAGAAAATGCACCGGTTGAGATGAATAGTATTATACTCATGGATAGTGAGAAGATTATTGTTCGGTAATTTCGCTTGTTACGCTTATAGTTTTTATAGGCTATAACTCCTTCGAATTTGAATAATCTGTTTACCCATGATGGAATATTAAGTGATTTGCTATTGATAGTAAGTTCTGTTCTTTGACTTATGGCATCTATAGCAGAACGTTTAAGTGCTTTTTTCATTGGAATAGCTGAAGATATATATACGGTAATTGTACTTAATGCTATTGTTACAATTATTGATATATATGATAGATGCAATGATAAAGACGGCATCTTGGCTGTTGCATCGGAGGTATAGAATAGACTTTCTATCGGTGATTTTATAAAGTGTAATGTTATGCCTATTCCGCTGATTCCTGTAATTATGCCTATAGGTACTGCTATGAGGCATAGGATTATTGCTTCGTATCGAACTATTTGTTTCATCTGTTTTTTGGTTGTGCCAATTGATGATAAGAGACCGAATTCACGAATTCTTTCACTTAGTGAGATGGAAAAAGAATTGCGTATAAAAGTTATTGAACCTATGATGACAATGCTTATCAGAATTCCACCCATATTATATAGAATTTGTTTGAATGTGTCATTGGTTGAAAAGCCGTAGTAACGTAACAGTGCACTATTTGTGCAGGAATAGTATTCGTTAGAATATTCTTTACATAAAGGAATAGCGTTAGAGGCTTTTTTTAATAAGACATATTCATCATAGTATGCAGTGCTGTCACTAGAATCTGTTGAGATGTTGTCTACAGATTGATCATTTGTAAAAAATGAAAATCCTGGGGCTTCATAAGATTCAAAGTTAGGTCTTTCACATATTCCTACAATTGTGTATGTCTTAGTTGTCTGTGGTTCAAGATATTCAATATTTGGAGATTCGGTTATCTCGTTGATTATTGAGTCATGTTGTCCAAGGTGTGTTTTACTTGCTGTGTATCTGTATCCAAGTGTCAGGGTTATTGTGTCTCCGACTTTGTAGTTGTTTTCGCTATAATTGAAATAGTGATTAGGTACTAGGAGCTCTGTGTCATTTTCTGGAAGTCTGCCGTCACATAGTTTGAATGGCATATTTTCAAAAAAAGTGCTAGATGCAGATTGTACGCATATATATGGTTTATATTCGTTTTGTGAGTCTGATAAAGAGTATCCTTCATATTTTACCGACATAATTGTGGAGATTGACGTGTCATCTAAGAGTTTATTGTGTATATCATATGGTACATCGGATATGTGAACGAACCAATTGCCATAATTAATGCGGGATATTTCCTGCCCATAGTGTGATACAGATGATATAAGGGTTGTAATTGCTGTTATCATGGAGGTTGATAATATTATTCCAATAATTGTTACAATTGTTCGCATACGATATTTACTGAGGCTTTTTAAGGAATATTTATGTAGTATGTTCATTAGCGGATTACCTCGTTTCGTATTATTTTACCATCTTCAATACTTATTATGCGGTTGGCCATCAAGGCGATATTCTCATCGTGTGTTATTACAATTAGAGTTTGTTTGTATTTTTGATTTGATAGTTTTAGAAGATTCATAATCTCGCAGCTGTTTTGGGAGTCAAGATTGCCTGTTGGCTCATCAGCTAGTACTATTGCAGGTGCATTCATTAAAGCTCTGCCTATTGAAACTCTTTGTTGCTGTCCACCGGATAGTTGATTTGGAAGATGATTTTCACGACCTTTTAGTCCAAGTAGCGTGATTAGCTCATTTAGCCTATCTTCATTGATTGGTCTATGATCTATTTGGACTGGTAATGTCATATTTTCGATTACGTTTAATATAGGAATCAGATTGTAGAATTGGTATATGAGCCCTACTTCACGTCTTCTAAATACTGCAAGATCATTTTCGTTTTGTGCATAGATATCGGTATTATTGATGTATACTTTGCCATCTGTTGGAGTATCAACACCACCAATTATATGCATAAGAGTTGATTTGCCGGAGCCGGATGGACCGATTATTGATACAAATTCACCGTTGTCTATTGTCAGTGAGACATCGTTTAGCGCAACAACTTTATTATTGCCGGTACCATAGATTTTACTTACATGTTCAACTTTTATCATGATTTTGTCACCTCGTTATTTTTTTGACAGCATATTATAGATAGAAGAGTTGCTGCCTAATAATAGTATAAAGTGTGGAAATGACTTCTAGATGACCTCAAAGTGACTATATTGTCACCTAGATAATTGCCTTATACAGTTTTATATCGAAACAGGCACCGCCTTCTTTGCGATTATATGCATAGAGCCTTCCATTATGTTTTTGTATAATGGATTTTGAAAGTGCAAGTCCAATACCGATGCTGTCATTAGAACTATGAATACCTTTATAAAAACGGTCAAATAGATGAGGGATATCTTTAGGATCAAATCCTGGACCATTATCTTCGATTATTATCTGTGAAAAAAGTGTATTGTCATGTATAGTTACTGTGATTATTCCATTTTCTGGTGTATGCTCGGCACAATTTTTTAAAATATTGCTTATAGCTTCTGAAAGCCAATTGATATCGCATTGGATAGATATATTATCAGGTATTTGACGAATTATGGTCTGGTTCTTGACATCAAGAATTATTGCGACAGTTTCGTATGCAGAGTCTATCAATTTTGAACAGGAAGTGTTCTGATATGAAAAATTAACTACATCAGCATCAAGACGTGAGATTTTTAATAATACATCAATTAGCCATTGTATGCGATTTAACATCTTTTTTTGAACTATTAGCTGATTGATTATGTGTGACTCTGTGCTGCGTTCTAATAGCATGGTATTAGTAAGAATTAAGGATGTAAGTGGTGTTTTTATCTGATGTGACAGATCTGCAAGTGAATCAACCAGATATAATTTGTCTTTTGACAGTTCTTTAGTCTGTTCATTAATTCTAATGATCATTTTATTGATTTCGCTGCCTAGAATGTTCAACTCACCTTCCTTATGATAAGCTATCTCGTGTATGTCAGACGAATGAAGTACTTTATCAATTTCGAGTGCGAGTTTTGAAAGACCTAGATAGCGATAATATAATAATGTAAATATAGCAATGTTAATAAGAATCCACTGAATCAGAAGAAGTGGAAATATATTGGGAGTAATAAAAAAACAGGTAAGGAGTGATATTACTAGAATTAGAATATCAGCTATGACAAAGTTGCGTATTTCAATATTACGAAAAAGCATATAAAATCCTCCTTTTTAACTATTATCTTTATGATATAATTATTAATAATCAAAGATATAACCAATACCTCGAATAGTCTTGATATATATCGGATTGGCGGGATCGTCTTCAATTTTTTCACGCAGTCGTTTTATATAGACGGTTAGAGTATTATCATTTACATAATCACCTGCAAGATCCCATATCTCTGCTAAGAGCTGCTCACGTTTAAGAAGTTGACCTTTGTGTGCTATGAAAGTTAATAGGATACGGTATTCAAGTGTTGTGAGCAAGATTTCATGTTGATTTTTGGTTACAACAGCTTTGCTGGTATCGATGGTGAGATTACCATATGTGAATATATTTTGCATTTTACCATATCGCCTGAGTACTGTTTTTATTCTTGACAGAAGTTCACGAGGGCGAAAGGGTTTGCTTATATAATCGTCAGCACCGATGTCAAGACCAGTGATAACACTGAATTCATCTGTAGATGCACTAATAAATATTATCGGGATATCATATTGCAGTTTGATTGCACGACATAGTGAATAACCATTACCATCACTAAGTGTAATATCAAGCAGAATCAAATCGAAGTGTTCATGAACGATGTATTCAAGTGCAGATGCAGCGCCGCTTGCTGAGAATACTTTATAATTATTAGTCACAAGGAATTCAGTTAACATAGTTACGATTGTTTCATCATCTTCAACTAAAAGTATATTCATAATAACCTCCCACATTAATAAATAAAAAATATTCAGACTTTACCTCGCTTTTGACAAAGAGTCAAATAAAAAGCTGTCATAAAGACAGCTTTTGCAAATACTATTTAGCTTCCCATCGTCCGGATGCACCACAAGGAAGAATGAGTCCGGTTGAAGTTACAGGAAGACCAATTTCTTCAGCAGTAACAATGCCATTATATTTTTTTAACTCAATAGATATCATATAAGTAAGGACAGATGGAGCAAGTCCGGTTGTATATGAGTTAATAAGGAAAAATAAAGGATCATCACTTAAGAGTTGAGCACATAATTTGACAAATGAGTGAATAGAATCTTCAATTTTCCAAATCTCGCCTTTTGGTCCACGTCCATATGAAGGTGGATCCATGATAATTGCATCATATTTATTGCCACGTCTTATTTCACGTTCTACAAATTTTACACAGTCATCAACAATCCATCGTATTGGTGCGTCTGATAATCCGGAAGATTTGGCATTTTCTTTTGCCCAGCCGACCATACCTTTTGATGCATCAACATGTGTTACGGATGCGCCGGCAGCTGCCGCAGCAAGAGTAGCACCACCTGTGTAAGCAAAGAGATTAAGTACTTTTATAGGACGGTTTGCGTGTCTTATCTTATCAGAGAACCAGTCCCAGTTAGTTGCCTGTTCTGGAAATAAGCCTGTATGTTTAAAACTAAAAGGTTTAAGGTTAAAAGTAAGCTCTCCATAGTTAATAGTCCATTGTTCTGGAAGGTCGAAGAAATCCCATTCACCACCACCTTTTGAACTTCTATGGTAGTGGCCATTCATCTTCTTCCAGCCTTTGTTCTGCTTAGGAGTATCCCATAATACTTGAGGGTCAGGTCTGACAAGCAGATAATTGCCCCAACGTTCGAGCTTTTCACCACATGATGTATCTATAACTTCATAATCTTTCCAATTGTTTGCAATCCACATAAATAACGCCTTTCTACATATTAATAATACGATTAATTATAACTATAAATAAAAAAAACGTCAACTGCTACAATGTTAAAATAGAAGAAAAAAGATAAAAATAATGTCGGTCATTATAAATAAATATCAGTAATAAAGCGCAGACTCGCAAAAAATATGAAGATATGTTAAAATAAGAGCCAGACAGTATAGTTGATAGGATTAATCATAAGACAAATATGTCTGGTTGACTATATAGAATATTAAAAATAGATAGGGCATGATTAGATGGATAAGAAAAATGAAAGTAAAATAAAAAAAGGCAGGATAGTCAAGCTGATTATAAGTTTTATGCCAATGATAGTTATGATGTTTATAATCTACTTATTTTCAGCAAAAAATGGTATGCAATCTTCACATACAAGTGGTGGAACAGTTAGTATAATGATTACTTTTTTTGAAAAAATTCCAGGAATCCATATTACACAGGCACAGCAGGTTAAACTTGCAAGATGCATGGAATTGCCGGTAAGGAAACTTGCACATATAACAGAATATGGAATATTACTTGCAACAATATACATACCGGTAGAGAAGAATTTTATACTAAAAAATAGTAAGAAAGCAATAATTTCGGTGGCAATAGCAATTCTTTATGCGGCAAGTGACGAATTACATCAACGATTTGTTCCGGGAAGAAGCGGAAGAGTAACGGATGTATTGATAGATAGTATAGGAATACTAGTGTCACTGTTTATATTGCAGATTATTTACCAAAAAAAGAGAAAATGCAATATGCAAAATGGAATGACAAATTAATATATGGGATATAATTATAGAAGAAAATATATTAGTGTAATGGCAGAAAATATAGATGTGATAAATGAAGAGGATTTAATAGTAATAGCATAAGTATGTTTACTAATGTTGTTAATAATGAAAGTCTGGGTTATAAAAATGACATCTAAAGAGTAATATTAAAAGTTCTCTCTTAGATATAAGTAGGTAGATGTTCTTGGAGAATATTAGGTTGAAGCTATGATAGCTTGTTTAATGAATAATAGTAAGCAAAGTTGAGTTACTTAGAGAGAAAAATTAACATCGATAGAATGAGTTTCTTCTATATTATATAAGTTGAGAAAACAGATGAAAATATAAACAAAAAATTAAATAAATAACTAAATCTAAAAAAACATTAGCAAGCTAAAAAAAAGAAAAAAACGCTTGCATTATTTGAAAGTATGTTATATAATAATATCTGCTGTGGCATGATAGCTGTGAAACGTGAGGTTGCTGCATTATATGCAGGTTTTCCGTGGAGCGAATGTCAAGTTAGGAAACTGGCGACAAGTCACTGTACAAACAACATTAGACACATTAGATGTGAAAGTGCGTGTGTAATTGCGAAGATACACACGGAGAAGTGTACAGTCACCGCTTGTCGTACTGATATTAAGTGCGAAAAGGAGGCGACTTTTTTTATGGCAAGTCAAGTAATGAGAATTACATTAAAGGCTTATGATCACGAATTAATCGATCAGTCAGCTAAGAAAATTATCGAAACTGTTAAAAAGACAGGATCTCAGGTGAGTGGACCTGTACCTCTTCCAACTAAGAAGGAAGTTGTTACAATCCTTAGAGCTGTTCATAAATACAAAGATTCAAGAGAACAGTTCGAACAGAGAACACATAAGAGATTAATCGATATCATTACTCCATCAACAAAAACAGTTGATGCATTATCAAAATTAGAAATGCCAGCTGGTGTTAACATCGATATCAAGATGAAAAACAAATAATTAATTAAGTAAGTAATCCTGAAGGGTTTAGATATAGAAGCAACAAGTGTTACGCATGTTCCACTTATATTTGACTGTTCTAGGATGATTGCGCAAAATGCACAATCCGCTGTAGATTAAACAGGAGGTAAAAACAATGAAGAAAGCAATATTAGCTACTAAAGTCGGAATGACACAGATCTTCAATGAAGATGGTGTATTAGTTCCAGTAACTGTATTACAGGCTGGTCCTTGTGTAGTAACACAGGTTAAAACAGTTGAAAATGATGGTTACAGTGCTGTTCAGGTTGGTTTTGTTGACAAGAACAAAGTTAAAACAGTTAACAAAGACAAGAATGGCAAAAAATCAATTGCACATAGAAATGGTGTAAACAAAGCAGAAAAGGGTCACTTTGATAAAGCAGGAGTTTCATATAAGAGATTCGTAAGAGAATTCAGATTTGAAAATGCTGAAGAATATTCAGTAAAAGATGAAATCAAAGCTGATATCTTTGCAGCTGGCGACAAGATTGACGCATCAGCAATTGCAAAAGGTAAAGGATTCCAGGGCGCTATTAAGAGACATGGACAGTCAAGAGGACCTATGGCTCATGGTTCTAAATTCCATCGTCATGCAGGTTCTAACGGTTCAGCAACTACTCCAGGTAGAGTATTCAAAGGTAAGAAGATGCCAGGACATATGGGAGCTAAAAAGATTACAATTCAGAATCTTGAAGTAGTAAGAGTTGACGTTGAGAACAACTTAATCTTAGTAAAAGGTGCAGTACCAGGACCTAAGAAAGCTTTAGTAACATTAAAAGAAACAGTTAAATCTGGTAAATAAGCTTATATCAAGGAAGGAGGCAATCACAGATGTCAAAAGTATCTGTTTACAATATTGAAGGTAAAGAAGTTGATACATTAGAACTTAGCGATGCTGTATTTGGTGTTGAAGTTAATGAACATTTAGTACACATGGCAGTTGTAAGTCAGCTTGCAAATAAACGTCAGGGAACACAGAGTGCTAAGACTCGTTCAGAAGTTCGTGGCGGTGGTAGAAAGCCATGGAAACAAAAAGGAACAGGTCATGCAAGACAGGGTTCAACAAGAGCTCCACAGTGGACAGGCGGCGGTATGGTATTCGCTGTTAAGCCTAGAGACTATTCTTTCAAATTAAATAAAAAAGAAAGAAGATTAGCTCTTCAGTCAGCATTAACATCAAAAGTTAATGAAAACAAATTTGTTGTTTTAGATGACTTCAAATTAGATGAAATTAAGACAAAGAAATTCATTAAAGTATTAGAAAACTTAAAAGTATCAAAAGCTTTAGTTGTATTAAATGAAAATGATAAGAATGTAATTTTATCAGCAAATAACGTACCAAACGTTAAGACAACATTAACAAACACAATTAACGTATATGATATCTTAAAGTATGATACAGTAATTGTAACAAAGGCTGCTGTAGCTACAATCGAGGAGGTGTACGCATAATGGCTGATTTAAAATATTATGATGTAATCCTTAAACCTGTTATTACAGAAAAAAGTATGGGTGCTATGTCAGAAAAGAAATATACTTTCTTAGTACATCCATCAGCTACAAAAAATCAGGTAAAAGAAGCTGTTGAAAAGTTATTTAAAGATACAAAGGTAGCAAGCGTTAACACAATGAACTGTGAAGGTAAAACTCGCAGAAGAGGTGCTACATTTGGTAAAACAGCAAAAACAAAGAAAGCTATCGTTACATTAACAGCAGATAGCGCAGATATCGAAATTTTCGAAAGTCTTTAATTATAGAAACTGAGTACTAGAATAAACTATTAGTACGTGAATATTAGAACACACGTGGATGTGTTGATAGAGTTGAAAGGAGTGAAAATAATGGGAATCAAAAAATATAACCCATATACACCTTCCAGAAGAAATATGACTGGTTCAGATTTCGCTGAAATCACAAAAACAACTCCTGAGAAAGCATTATTAGCTTCAAAGAAGAATACAGCCGGTCGTAATAATCAGGGTAAAATCACTGTAAGACACCGCGGAGGCGGAGTTAAGAGAAAATATAGAATCATCGACTTCAAGAGAAGAAAAGATGGAATTCCAGCTACAGTAGTTGGTGTTGAATACGATCCAAACAGAACAGCAAATATCGCATTAATCAGCTATGCTGATGGTGAAAAAGCATACATCCTTGCACCAGCAGGTTTAACAGATGGTATGAAAGTAATGAGCGGTACAGGTGCTGAAATCAAAGTTGGTAACTGTTTACCACTTTCAGAGATTCCAGTAGGTACACAGATTCATAACATTGAATTATATCCTGGAAAAGGTGGCCAGTTAGTTCGTTCAGCAGGTAATGCTGCACAGTTAATGGCTAAAGAAGGTAAATATGCAACATTAAGATTACCATCAGGCGAAATGAGATTAGTTCCAATTATCTGCCGTGCAACAATCGGTGTACTTGGTAATGGAGATCACAACCTTGTAAATATTGGTAAAGCTGGTCGTAAACGTCACATGGGTATCAGACCTACAGTTCGTGGTTCTGTTATGAACCCTAATGACCATCCACATGGTGGTGGTGAAGGTAAAGCAGGAATCGGTCGTCCAGGCCCTGTTACACCTTGGGGTAAACCAGCTCTTGGCTTAAAGACAAGAAAACGTAAACACTCAGACAAGTTAATCGTAAGAAGAAGAAACGGTAAAGCTATTAAATAGTTTATAAGGAGGTTAGAACCTATGGCTCGATCACTTAAAAAAGGACCATTCGCTGATGCAAGCTTACTCAAGAAAGTAGACGCTATGAATGCTGCAGGACAGAAACAGGTTATCAAAACTTGGTCACGTCGTTCTACAATATTCCCTCAGTTCGTTGGTCACACAATCGCAGTTCATGATGGAAGAAAACATGTACCTGTATATGTAACAGAAGATATGGTTGGACACAAACTTGGTGAGTTTGTTGCAACAAGAACATATAGAGGACATGGAAAAGACGAGAAGAAAACAGGAAATCGTTAGTCAATTGTAATTGAAAGGAGGTTTAATCCATGGCAAAAGGACATAGATCCCAAATTAAAAGAGAAAGAAATACTACTAATGTAGAAACAAGACCATCTGCAAAATTATCTTACGCAAGAGTATCAGTTCAGAAAGCATGTTACGTACTTGATGCTATCAGAGGTAAAGATGTTCAGTCAGCACTTGGTATTTTAGCATACAATCCTAGATACGCTTCTAGTGTAATAGAGAAACTTTTAAAGTCAGCAATTGCAAATGCTGAGAACAATAATGGAATGAATCCAGATAACCTTTATGTTGCAGCTTGTTATGCAAACAAAGGACCAACAATGAAGAGAATCAAACCTAGAGCACAGGGTAGAGCTTACAGAATCGAAAAGAGAATGAGCCACATTACTATCGTGCTTGATGAAAGATAAGGAGGGCAATATGGGACAAAAAGTTAATCCTCATGGCTTAAGAGTCGGAGTTATTAAAGACTGGGACTCAAAATGGTATGCAGAAGCTGATTTTGCAGATAATCTTGTAGAAGATTATAATATCAGAAAGTTCCTTAAAGAAAGATTATATAGCGCAGGTGTTTCAAAGATCGAAATTGAAAGAGCATCTGACAGAGTTAAAGTTATCATCTTTACAGCAAAACCAGGTGTTGTAATCGGTAAAGGTGGAGCTGAAATAGAAAAATTAAAAGCAGAAGTTCAGAAATTAACTGACAAGAAGCTTATTGTTGATATTAAAGAAGTTAAGAGACCAGACAGAGATGCTCAGTTAGTAGCAGAGAATATTGCACTTCAGTTAGAGAACCGTGTTTCTTTCAGAAGAGCTATGAAATCTACTATGGCTAGAACAATGAAAACTGGTGCTAAAGGTATTAAGACATCTGTTTCAGGACGTCTTGGTGGAGCTGATATGGCTCGTACAGAATTCTACAGTGAAGGAACAATACCTCTTCAGACATTACGTGCTGATATCGATTATGGATTTGCAGAAGCAGATACAACATACGGTAAAGTAGGCGTTAAAGTTTGGATTTACAAAGGTGAAGTACTTCCAACTAAAGAAGTTAAGGAAGGGAGCGAACAATAATGTTACTACCTAAGAGAGTAAAACATCGTAAACAATTCCGTGGTACTATGGCAGGTAAGTGTACAAGAGGTAACAAAATCACTAATGGTGAATATGGTATCGTAGCACTTGAGCCATGTTGGATCAAATCAAATCAGATAGAAGCTGCCCGTATTGCTATGACTCGTTATATCAAACGTGGTGGTAAAGTATGGATAAAGATATTCCCAGACAAGCCAGTTGTTCATAAACCTCTTGGTGTTCGAATGGGTAAAGGTAAAGGTAACCTTGAATATTGGGTAGCAGTAGTTAAACCAGGACGTGTAATGTTCGAGCTTTCAGGAGTTCCTGAAGAAGTAGCTAGAGAAGCATTACGTCTTGCAATGCACAAACTTCCTTGCAGATGTAAGGTAGTATCACGTGCGGAATTAGAAGGCGGTGATAACAGTGAAAATTAATAAACTTGTAGAAGATTTAAGAGCAAAATCAGCAAACGAATTAAGTGATGAATTAGTAGCTGCTAAAAAGGAACTTTTTAATTTGAGATTCCAGAACGCAACAAATCAGTTAGATAATACAAGCAGAATCAAAGAAGTAAGAAGAAAAATTGCGAGAATTCAGACAATTATTACTGAAAAGGCAAATGCTGCTGAATAGTCCTATTGAAAGGAGGCAATTCTTGTGGAAAGAAATTTAAGAAAGACTCGTACAGGTAAAGTTGTTAGCAACAAAATGGATAAAACTGTTGTAGTTGCAGTGGAAGATCATGTAAGACATCCACTTTATAACAAAATCGTTAAGAGAACTTATAAATTAAAAGCACACGATGAAAACAACGAATGTTTAATCGGAGATGTTGTTAAAGTTATGGAAACTAGACCACTCTCAAAAGATAAGAGATGGAGATTAGTTGAGATTATTGAAAGAGCTAAATAATAGATATTTTGGCAAAAAGGAGGTTATGGCATGATTCAACAGGAAACAAGACTAAAAGTTGCTGATAATACTGGTGCTAAAGAGTTATTATGTATCAGAGTTATGGGCGGTTCTACTAGAAGATATGCTAATATCGGCGATGTAATCGTAGCTTCAGTTAAAGATGCAACACCAGGCGGTGTTGTAAAGAAGGGCGATGTAGTTAAAGCCGTTGTTGTTCGTACAGTAAAAGGCGCACGTCGTAAAGACGGTTCTTATATAAAATTCGATGAAAATGCTGCTGTAATTATTAAGGAAGACAAGAATCCTAAAGGAACTCGTATATTTGGACCAGTAGCAAGAGAGCTTAGAGAAAAACAGTTTATGAAAATTGTTTCTCTAGCACCAGAAGTATTATAAGGAGGTGTCGGTTGTGTCAACTTTAAAAATCAAAACAGGTGACTTAGTAAGAGTTATCGCTGGTAAAGATAAAGGCAAAGAAGGCAAAGTAGTATCAATCAATAAGAAAGATAATACAGCTATCGTTGAAGGAATCAACATGATCTGGAAACACGAAAAGCCAAATGCTCAGAACCAGAATGGTGGCAGAATTCAGAAAGAAGGACCTATTGACCTTTCTAACGTAATGTACGTAAATAAAGGTACTGCTACAAGAGTAGGATTCAGAGTAGATGAGAATGGTAAAAAAGTTCGTTTTGCTAAATCTACAGGCGAAGTAATTGATTAATTTAAGAGAGGAGGTCACCAAAGTTGAGTAGACTTAAAGAATTATATAAAAATGAGATTTGTGACGCTATGGTAAAAAAATTCGGATACAAAAACGTAATGGAAATACCAAAGCTTGATAAAATTGTTATAAATATGGGTATTGGCGAAGCTAAAGAAAACGCTAAAATCCTTGATGTAGCTGTTAAGGAACTTGAGACTATTGCTGGTCAGAAAGCTGTACTTACAAGAGCTAAAAATTCAATTGCTAACTTCAAAATCAGAGAAGGTATGCCAATCGGATGTAAAGTAACACTTCGTGGAGAGAAAATGTATGAATTCCTTGATCGTCTTGTAAATCTTGCATTACCACGTGTACGTGACTTTAGAGGTGTTAGTGCTAACTCATTTGATGGAAGAGGAAATTATGCTTTAGGTATTAAAGAGCAGATCATTTTCCCAGAAATCGAATATGATAAGATTGACAAAGTAAGAGGTATGGATATCATCATTGTTACAACAGCAAAAACAGATGAAGAAGCTCGTGAATTGTTAACATTATTTAACATGCCATTCAAAAAGTAGTTAGGAGGGAAATTCCATGGCTAAAACTTCAATGAAAGTAAAGCAGCAGCGTCCACAGAAATTCTCAACAAGAGAATATTCACGTTGTAGAATTTGCGGTCGTCCACATGCATACTTAAGAAAATACGGAATATGCAGAATTTGCTTCCGTGAATTAGCATATAAAGGACAGATACCAGGCGTTAAGAAAGCTAGCTGGTAAGAGTGTAAATAGAAAGGAGGCAACTATAATGACAACTAATGATCCTATCGCAGATATGCTTACAAGAATTCGTAATGCTAATACTGCAAAACATGATACAGTAGATGTACCATCATCAAAGATGAAATTAGCAATTGCTGATATCTTAGTTAAAGAAGGATATATCCAGAAATACGATATCGTAGAAGAAGGAAACTTTAAAACAATCCGTATCACATTAAAATACGGTGCAGATAAAAACGAAAAAATTATCACAGGACTTAAGAGAATTTCAAAACCAGGTCTTCGTGTATATGCCAATAAAGAGGAGCTTCCAAGAGTTCTTGGTGGACTTGGTGTTGCAATCATATCAACAAACCAGGGTATTCTTACAGATAAAGAAGCTAGAAAACTCAATGTTGGTGGAGAAGTATTAGCATTTGTTTGGTAATTACCAAACAATGCTAAACTGTTGAAAGAAGAATATTAAATCGACTTTCAATAAATATATTTAAGATACAACTAATTAATATGAGCGGTGTGGATATAAGATTTACACAATATGCTCATTACTCAATTAAGGAGGTGCAGGCATGTCACGTATAGGAAGAATGCCTATCGCGGTACCAGCTGGAGTAACAGTTGATATTGCAGAAAATAATAAAGTGACTGTAAAAGGACCAAAGGGAACACTTGAAAGAGTATTACCTGCGGAAATGGAAATTAAATTAGAAGATGGACACGTTGTTGTTACAAGACCTAATGATTTAAAGAAAATGAGATCATTACATGGTTTAACAAGAACATTAATCGCTAATATGGTTACAGGTGTAACAGAAGGTTACGAAAAAGTGCTTGAAGTAAACGGTGTTGGTTACAGAGCACAGAAGAATGGTAAGACATTAGTATTATCATTAGGATATTCACATCCAGTAGAAATGGTAGATCCAGAAGGTCTTGAAGCTATCGTTGAAGGACAGAACAAGATCATCGTTAAAGGTATTGATAAAGAAAAAGTTGGACAGTACGCTGCTGAAATCAGAGAAAAAAGAGCACCAGAACCTTATAAAGGTAAAGGTATTAAATATGCTGATGAAGTTATCAGACGTAAAGTTGGTAAGACTGGTAAGAAATAATATAGGAGGGTAAAAAGAATGGTTAGTAAAGAATCAAGAACAGTAGTTCGTCAGAACAAACACAGAAAAATCCGTAACCGTTTTAGCGGTACAGCTGCTAGACCACGTTTAGCTGTGTTCAGAAGTAACAATCATATGTATGCACAGATCATTGATGATACAGTTGGTAAAACTCTTGTATCAGCATCTACCCTTCAGGAAGAAGTTAAAGCTGACTTAGAAAAAACTAACAATGTTGCTGCTGCAGCAAAATTAGGTGAAGTTATTGCTAAGAGAGCTTTAGAAGCTGGTATTACAACTGTTGTTTATGACAGAGGCGGCTTCATATATGAAGGTAAAGTAAAAGCATTAGCAGAAGCAGCTAGAGAAGCTGGATTAGAATTCTAGAAGGAGGAGAACACATGAAAAGAACAATCATTGATGCTAGTCAGTTAGAATTAGAAGAAAAAGTAGTATCAATTAAGCGTGTAACTAAGGTTGTTAAAGGTGGTCGTAACTTCAGATTTTCAGCTTTAGTTGTTGTTGGTGATAAAAAAGGTCACGTTGGCGCTGGTATGGGTAAAGCTGCTGAAATTCCAGAAGCTATCCGTAAAGGTAAAGAAGATGCTACAAAGAATCTTGTTAACGTTGCAGTTGATGAGAACGGAAGTATTCCACATGATTTCTTAGGAAAATTCGGAAGTGCTTCAGTATTATTAAAGAAAGCTCCAGAAGGTACTGGTGTTATCGCTGGAGGTCCTGCTCGTTCAGTAATCGAACTTGCTGGTATCACAAATATCCGTACAAAATCATTAGGTTCAAATAACAAACAGAATGTTGTTCTTGCAACAATCGCTGGTTTAAGTCAGATTAAGACTCCAGAAGAAGTAGCAAGACTTCGTGGAAAATCTGTTGAAGAAATATTAGGTTAAGGAGGACATAGAGATGGCAGAGAAATTAAAGGTTACTTTAGTAAAATCACCTATCGGTGCTGTACCAAAGCATAGAAGAACTGTTGAAGCTCTTGGCCTTAACAAAATGCATAAAACTGTTGAATTACCAGATAACAAAGCAACTAGAGGTATGATTCAGCAGGTTGGATATATGTTAAAGGTAGAAGAAATATAATTAGAATGGAGGTGCAGGAATGAACTTATCAAATTTAAGACCTGCAGAAGGTTCAAAACATAGCAATAATTTCAGAGTAGGACGTGGACATGGCTCAGGAAACGGAAAAACAGCTGGTAAAGGTCATAAAGGTCAGAAAGCACGTTCAGGCGGAAGCATCAGACCAGGTTTTGAAGGTGGTCAGATGCCTTTATACAGAAGAATTCCTAAGAGAGGTTTCACAAATAGAAATACTAAGGAAATCGTTGGTATAAATATTAGTGCATTAGAAGCATTTGATAATGACGCTGTAGTTACAGTAGAAACATTAATTGAGACAGGCATCGTTAGAAATCCAAGAGATGGTGTTAAGATTCTTGGAAATGGAGAACTTACTAAGAGATTAACAGTTAAAGCTAATGGATTCAGTGCGGCTGCTAAAGAAAAGATTGAAGCTCTTGGTGGAATTGCTGAGGTGATTTAATGTTAAAAACACTCCGTGACGCATTTAAAATCAAAGAATTAAGAGATAGAATTATATTTACTTTTTTGATGTTGGTTGTTGTTAGGATAGGAAGTTTACTTCCTGTCCCAGGAGCTGACACAAGTTATTTTGCCAGCTTTTTTGCGAAGCAGTCTGGGGACGCATTTAATTTCTTTGATGCATTTACTGGTGGTTCATTTTCAAACTTATCAGTATTCGCTTTGAGCATCACACCATATATTACATCTTCAATCATTATTCAGCTTCTTACAATTGCAATACCTAAATTAGAGGAGATGCAAAAAGAAGGTGAAGACGGAAGAAAAAAACTTACACAGATTACAAGATACCTTACTGTTGCACTTGCACTTATCGAGTCAACAGCAATGGCAATTGGATTTGGTGGAAGTGGACTTATTGCTAACTATTCAACAATGGGTTCAGTAGAAAAAGTATTAGCAATCTTCATTATTGTTGCAGCTCTTACAGCTGGTTCAGCAGTACTTATGTGGATCGGTGAAAGAATTACAGAAAAAGGCGTTGGTAATGGTATATCAATAGTACTTTTAATTAATATTATTTCACGAGCTCCAGATGATATTAAGACACTTTGGGATCAGTTTATAGCAGGAAAGACACTTGCAAAAGGTCTGCTTGCAGCAGCAATTATTGTAGCCGTAATAATACTTATGGTTGTATTTGTTTGCGTTTTACAGGGTGGTGAAAGACGTATACCAGTTCAGTATGCTCAGAAAGTTCAGGGTAGAAGAATGGTAGGCGGTCAGTCAACAAACATTCCATTAAAGGTTAACACAGCAGGTGTTATACCAATTATCTTTGCATCATCATTGATGCAGTTTCCAGTTGTTATTGCATCATTCTTTACGATTGATTACAATACTATTGGTGGAAAGATCTTAAGAGGTCTTTCATCAAGTAACTGGTGTAAAATAAGTGAACCAATATATTCTATCGGTTTACTTGTATATATTCTATTAGTAGTATTTTTTGCATACTTCTATACATCAATTACTTTCAATCCTTTGGAAGTAGCTAATAATATGAAAAAACAAGGTGGATTTATTCCTGGTATTCGTCCAGGTAAGTCTACTACAGATTACTTAACTTCAATATTAAACTATTTAATTTTCATTGGTGTTGTTGGACTTATTATTGTTGCGATTATTCCAATAATATTTACAGGTCTTTCAGGTGCAACCGTATCTTTTGGTGGTACATCATTAATCATCATTGTTGGTGTAATTCTTGAGACAATCAAACAGATTGAATCAAAGATGGTTGTACGTAATTACAAAGGATTTCTTAATAATTAGTTTAATAGGAGTACTTAGTTCATGATTACAGCTCACCGGAAAGAAATAGTCATATAGGCCGTAGATCTGGTGGGCTGTTTTAGAATAAGCACTTCGCATATTTCGATAGTAATACAATTATAATGAAGTTAAAGCGGAGGCAAGAGCAATGAAAATAGTAATGCTTGGAGCACCTGGTGCTGGAAAAGGCACACAGGCCAAAATGATAGCTGATAAATATCAGATCCCTCACATCTCTACAGGAGATATTTTTAGAGCAAATATTAGTAATGGAACAGAGCTTGGTAAAAAAGCAAAGACATATATGGATCAGGGATTACTTGTTCCTGATGAATTAGTAGTAGATCTTGTTGTTGACAGAGTACAGCAGGATGACTGCAAAAAAGGATATATTCTTGATGGATTTCCAAGAACAATTCCACAGGCTGAAGCTCTTACAGAAGCACTTAAGAAATTAGGTGAAAAAGTAGACTTTGCAATAAATGTTGAAGTTCCAGATGAAAATATTGTAAAACGTATGTCTGGAAGAAGAGCCTGCGTAAGCTGCGGTTCAACATATCATATTGTATACAATCCAACAAAAGTTGAAGGTGTATGCGACAAATGTGGTAACGAACTCATTTTAAGAGAAGATGACAAACCAGAGACAGTAAAGAAACGTCTTGATGTTTATCATGAACAGACACAGCCTCTTATTGAATATTATACAAATGAAGGTGTTCTTGTAGAAGTAGATGGTACTAAAGATATGAAAGATGTATTTAGTGCGATTGTTGATATTTTAGGAGCGTAATTATGTCTGTGACAATAAAATCCCTAAGAGAGATTGAACTCATGAGAGAAGCCGGAAAACTTCTTGGAAAAGCGCATGATGAGCTTGGAAAGGCAATAAGACCAGGAATGTCAACTAAAGAAGTTGATAGAATTGGTGAAGAGATAATAAGAAGTTATGGTTGCATACCATCATTTCTTAATTATAATGGTTTCCCTGCATCTATATGTGTTTCTGTAAATGAAGAAGTTGTACATGGGATTCCTTCAAAACACAGAATTCTTCAGGATGGAGATATTGTAAGCCTTGATGCAGGACTTATTTATAAAGGATATCATTCTGACGCTGCAAGAACTGTTGCTGTGGGAGAGATCAGTGATGATGCAAAAAAATTGATAGAAGTAACAAAGCAATGCTTTTTTGAAGGCATAAAATTTGCAAAAGAGGGTAATCACCTAAACGATATATCAACAGCAATTGGTGAATATGCCCGAAGCTTCGGATATGGTGTTGTAGAAGAACTGGTAGGACATGGAATTGGAACAGAACTCCATGAAGACCCACAGATTCCTAATTTTCCAATGAAAAGAAAAGGAATAAAACTACAGGCAGGAATGACATTAGCGATAGAGCCAATGATAAACATGGGAACATGTAAAGTAGAATGGTTAGACGATGGATGGACCGTTGTATCCAAAGATCGTTCATTATCTGCTCATTATGAGAATACAATTCTTATAACCAAAGATGGATGTGAGATTTTATCCCTAACAGAGGAGTGATATTAATGAACCGATATGAAGTAGGAAAAATGGTAAAGTCCATGGCAGGACATGATGACTCGAAAGTTTATGTTATAATAAAATCAGATGATGAATATGTATATCTTTCAGATGGCGATTTGAAGACAATTGATAATCCCAAGAAAAAAAAGAAAAGACATGTTCAGATAATAAACCAGATTGATGATGAGCTTTTAAAGATTATTGCTGAGAATAAGAACTTCAATAATGAAGCAATAAAACATGCAATAAAAAAATATAAGCAGAAAATGAGTTAAGTAGGAGGAATAAAATGTCAAAGTCAGATGTAATTGAAATTGAAGGAACTGTAATTGAAAAATTACCAAATGCCATGTTTCAGGTTGAACTTGAGAATGGACATAAAGTGTTAGCTCATATAAGTGGAAAACTTCGTATGAACTTTATCAGAATTTTACCTGGTGACAAAGTTACAATAGAGCTTTCACCATATGATTTATCAAAAGGTAGAATTATTTGGAGAGATAAATAAGATTTTACTTGCTTTTTATATACATTATATGATATAATTCTAAGCGAGCTTTTTTTGAAAGGAGGATTTACTGTGAAGGTTAGATCATCAGTTAAACCAATTTGTGAAAAATGTAAAGTAATTAAGAGAAAAGGAAGCATCAGAATAATCTGTGAAAATCCTAAACACAAACAGAGACAGGGTTAATTTGTCTTTTGTTTGGGCTTATTTCTAATGATAAGCATTAGTTTGCGGCTGCAGTAATGAACCACCAGGATAGGTTGTTCGTTACTTTAAAAAATAAAAATGATACAAATACTAACAGTAAGATGTGTAAATAACGCACTACATTTCCGCACTAGTGGGTTGCTCTATTAGTGTGCTGCGAAGTTTACTGCTTACAAGAATCAATTTATGGAGGTGTAATACACACATGGCTCGTATTTCAGGTGTTGACTTACCAAGAGAAAAACGTGTAGAAATTGGACTTACTTATATCTACGGAATTGGTAGAGTAAGTTCTAATCGTATACTAGCAGAAGCTAATGTTAATCCTGACACTCGTGTTAGAGACTTAACAGATGAAGAAGTAGCTAGAATTCGTGACGTAATCGATGCAAAACATACAGTTGAAGGTGATTTAAGAAGAGAAATCGCTTTAAATATTAAGAGATTACAGGAAATCGGATGTTATAGAGGAATCCGTCATAGAAAAGGTCTTCCAGTTAGAGGACAGAAAACAAAGACTAATGCGAGAACTCGTAAAGGTCCTAAGAAAACAGTAGCAAATAAAAAGAAATAATTCAGTTTAACCCATAAGGGAGGTTAGTTTAAAATGGCTAAAGTTACAAAAAAAGTGACAAAAAAGCGTGTAAAGAAAAACGTTGAACGTGGACAGGCACATATCCAGGCATCATTTAACAATACAATCGTTACATTAACTGACATGGAAGGTAACGCTTTATCATGGGCAAGTGCTGGTGGTCTTGGTTTTAGAGGTTCAAAGAAATCTACTCCTTATGCAGCACAGATGGCAGCAGAAACTGCTACTAAAGCAGCTTTGGTACACGGTCTTAAAGTAGTTGACGTAATGGTTAAGGGTCCAGGTTCAGGTAGAGAAGCAGCAATTCGTGCTCTTCAGGCTTGCGGTCTTGAAGTAGCAAGTATCAAAGACGTTACTCCTGTACCACATAATGGATGTCGTCCACCAAAACGTAGAAGAGTTTAATTAGGAGGTGTAACAAAGATGGCAGTTAATAGAGTTCCTGTTCTTAAAAGATGTAGATCACTTGGATTAGATCCAATTTACTTAGGAATAGATAAAAAATCAAACAGAGAATTAAAAAGAGCTAATAAGAAAACAAGCGAGTATGGACTTCAGTTAAGAGAAAAACAGAAAGCTAAATTCATATATGGCGTATTAGAAAAACCTTTCAGAAATTACTATAAGAAAGCTGAAAAGATGAATGGCCAGACAGGTGAAAACCTTATGGTATTACTTGAAAGCAGACTTGATAATGTAATCTTCAGATTAGGTTTAGCAAGAACAAGAAAAGAAGCAAGACAGATTGTTGATCATAAACATGTATTAGTAAATGGTAAATGTGTTAACATTCCATCATACTTAATCAAAGCTGGTGACACTATCGAAATCAGAGAAAAATCAAAAGCTTCACAGAGATATAAAGATATCTTAGATGCAACAGCTGGAAGATTAGTACCTGAGTGGTTAGATGCTGACCAGGAAAACCTTAAAGGTTCAGTAAAAGAATTACCATTAAGAGAAGCAATTGATGTACCTGTAAATGAAATGCTTATTGTAGAGTTATATTCTAAATAATCTTTAGGATTGTAACTCTATATGGAATATAGGGTGGATATAACTTCCCTCAATATAAGAATAACCCATTAAAGGAGGGGCTTTAGAGTGTTCGATTTTGAAAAACCAAAAATTGAGATAGCAGAAATCTCAGATGACAAGAAATATGGAAGATTTGTAGTTGAGCCACTCGAAAGAGGTTACGGTACAACTCTTGGTAACTCATTAAGAAGAATTATGCTTTCTTCTTTGCCAGGTGCCGCTGTAAGTCATGTTAAAATTGACGGTGTTCTTCATGAATTCAGTTCAATTCCAGGAGTTAAGGAAGATGTAACAGAGATCATAATGAACATAAAGAACTTAGCAATAAAAAACAATAGTGATACAAACGAAGCTAAAGTAGCTTATATTGAGTTTGAAGGCGAAGGCGTTGTTACAGCAGCAGATATTCAGGTTGATCAGGATATTGAAATTCTTAACAAGGATTTAGTAATTGCAACTCTTAACGGAGGAGCTGATAGTAAGCTTTATATGGAACTTACAATCACTAAAGGAAGAGGATATGTAAGTTCAGATAAGAATAAGAGTGATGATTTGCCAATCGGTGTAATCTCAATCGATTCAATCTATACACCAGTAGAACGAGTAAACTTATCAGTACAGAATACTCGTGTTGGACAGGTTACAGATTATGATAAGCTTACATTAGATGTATATACTAACGGAACGCTTGCACCGGACGAAGCAGTTAGTTTAGCTGCAAAAGTATTAAGCGAGCACTTAAATCTGTTCATTGATCTTTCAGAAAATGCCAAGACAGCAGAGATCATGGTAGAAAAAGAAGACAATGAAAAAGAAAAAGTATTAGAAATGAATATTGATGAACTCGAATTATCAGTTCGTTCATACAACTGTTTAAAGAGAGCCGGAATTAACACTGTTGAAGAGTTAACCAACAGAACTTCCGAAGATATGATGAAAGTTCGTAACTTAGGTCGTAAGTCACTAGAAGAAGTACTTGCAAAACTTAAAGAACTTGGATTACAACTTAATCCAAGTGACGAATAATCCTCAGAGAACTAATTAATTTATGGATAAATAGCATATAGTCAGTAAGACCGAAGAAGCATGGCTATATGTTCCACAAATGGAGGTAAAATATAATGGCAGGATATAGAAAACTCGGTAGAACATCTAACCAGAGAAAAGCTTTACTTAGAAACCAGGTAACAAACCTTTTATACAATGGAAAGATTGTTACAACAGAAGCTAAAGCTAAAGAAATCCGTAAAATTGCTGAGCATTTAATTGCATTAGCAGTTAAAGAAAAAGATAATTTTGAAACTGTTAAAGTAACAGCTAAAGTTGCTCAGAAAGATAAAGATGGAAAGAGAATCAAAGAAGTAAAAGACGGTAAAAAAGTTACTGTTTATACAGAAGTTGAAAAGGAAATCAAAAAAGATATGCCTTCACGTCTTCACGCTAGAAGACAGATGCTTCAGGTTCTTTATCCTGTAACAGAAGTTCCAGCAGAAAACGCTGGTAAGAAGAAAAATACTAAAGAAGTTGATTTAGTAGAAAAATTATTTACAGAAATCGCTCCAAAGTATGTTGATCGTAAAGGTGGTTATACAAGAATCGTTAAGATCGGACCACGTAAAGGTGATGCAGCTATGGAAGTTCTTATTGAATTAGTATAGTATCAGATAAGGCTGTTTCTATCTTAGATAAAGGTAGAAGCAGCCTTTTTTTGGTTCTTTGTTAAGAGTAGGGGCAAAATCCTATATTTTTTGACTATAAGTTTTTGTCACTTTTATCTACTTGTAATAACAAAGAATAAGATAAGTTTTTCCGCTTGTAAGCCTAACAAGCAGGCTAAAGCATTCTTTTTCTTGCAAAAATCCTGTACATAATTTACAATAGTAAAAAATAGAAACTACGATAACAGACCAATATAAAGCAAGATAATTGTTTATTGGAGGAAAACAATGGGAATTGTAAAAACAGCGAAACTAGTATATGAATACTTAAAACACGATGAAGAAGGCAATGTTGAAGCTGTAAATAGAGCAATAGATGGAGTTGACATAGATATAGAAGAAGGTCAGTTCATAGCAGTACTCGGACATAATGGTTCAGGCAAATCAACATTTGCAAAACATATTAATGCATTAATAGTTCCAACAGAAGGAACAATGTGGGTTGATGGATTAAAGACAGATGAGGAACAGAATACAATAAAAGTCAGACAAACGGCAGGTATGGTATTTCAAAATCCTGATAATCAGATAATAGGAACAATAGTAGAAGAAGATGTTGGATTTGGCCCGGAAAATCTAGGTGTACCAACACAAGAGATATGGGAACGAGTTAATAAAAGTCTTGAAAGTGTCCATATGACAGAATATCGACATCATTCGCCTAATAAACTATCAGGTGGACAGAAACAGAGAGTGGCGATTGCAGGCGTAATTGCAATGCATCCAAAATGCATAGTATTAGATGAACCTACAGCAATGCTAGATCCAAATGGTAGAAAAGAAGTAATAAAAGCAGTACATGAGCTTAATAAAAAAGAGAAAATTACTGTGATACTGATTACACATTATATGGATGAGGTAATAGACGCAGACAAAGTATACGTTATGGATGAAGGAAAAGTAGTAATGGAAGGAACACCAAGAGAGATATTTTCACAGGTTGATAAGATGAAAGATTTAAGATTAGATGTTCCACAGGCTACAGAGATAGCGTATGAATTAAGAAAATCCGGTATAAACATAAGAGCGGATATATTATCAATAGATGAGTTGGTGAATGAAGTATGTCAATTAAAGTAGAAAATGTAAATTATATATATGGAATAGGCTCTGGATTTGAAAAACAGGCACTTAAAGATGTAAATTTGACAATAAATGATGGAGAATTCATAGGTCTGATAGGACATACAGGTTCAGGCAAATCAACCCTCACACAACATCTGAATGGACTTGTAAAAGCAACATCAGGAGCTATATATTACAATGGACAAAACATATATGATGAAAAATATAATATGCGTGAGTTAAGAAGTAAAGTAGGATTAGTATTCCAGTATCCAGAACATCAGTTATTTGAAGAAACAGTATTTAAAGACGTATGTTTTGGCCCATCTAACCTTGGACTTAGCAAAGATGAGATAGAAGAAAGAGCCTACCAGGCATTAAAAAATGTAGGACTTGATAAGACATTCTATGAACAATCACCTTTTGAACTCTCAGGAGGACAGAAAAGAAGAGTAGCTATAGCAGGAGTACTTGCGATGAAACCGGATGTACTTATACTTGACGAACCAACTGCAGGGCTTGATCCTAGAGGTAGAGATGAGATACTTGACCAAATAGCACTTCTTCACAAAACAGAACATATAACAATTATTCTTGTATCGCATAGTATGGAAGACGTTGCAAAATATGTAGGAAGAATAATAGTTATGAACAGAGGAGAAGTGCTCTTTGACGATATACCAAAAAAAGTGTTTAAAAATTATAAAAAACTTGAAGAAGTTGGTTTAGCAGCTCCACAGTCAACATATATAATGAATGCATTAAAAGAGCGAGGGCTTGATGTAGACACAGATGCCATGACAGTTGAAGAAGCAGCAACAAGCATAATAAAAGCATTAAAAGAAAATGGAGGAGCTGGAGATGATTAGAGATATAACACTAGGACAATACTATCCAGCCAATTCAGTTCTGCATAGACTAGATCCAAGAGTAAAGCTGGTAGGAACACTAATTTTTTTAATAACACTATTTCTTGGAAATAACATAATAATGTATGCAATAGCAACATTATTTTTAGCAATAGTAATTAAGATATCAAAAGTACCATTCAAATTCATGGTAAAAGGTCTAAAAGCAATAGTATTACTATTGATGATAAGCGTAGTATTTAACCTTTTTTTAACACCAGGTGACATATTGGTTAAAATAGGAATATTAAAAATAACAAAGCAGGGACTTAAAATAGCAATATTTATGGCTGTAAGACTTGCATACTTAATTGTCGGTTCATCTATAATGACACTTACAACAACACCGAATGACCTTACAGACGGTATGGAAAAAGGACTTTCACCATTAAAATATATAAAAGTTCCAGTGCATGAGATATCAATGATGATGTCAATAGCATTAAGATTTATACCAATACTTATAGAAGAGACAGACAAGATAATGAAAGCCCAGATAGCAAGAGGAGCTGACTTTGAGACAGGTGGGATGGTAAAAAAAATAAAAGCAATGGTACCACTGCTCGTGCCACTTTTCATATCAGCATTTAGAAGAGCTAACGATCTGGCAATGGCAATGGAAGCAAGATGCTATACAGGCGGAGAAGGCAGAACCAAGATGAAACCGCTAAAATACGAAAAAAGAGACCATATAGCATATCTTATACTCTTATTATATACAGGAACTATGATAGGACTAAAGATAGTATTGTAAAATAATAAAAGATATTGAAATAATGTAGAAAATAAGCAGATGTAAGCATAAGTATATTTGTATTTTCTACATTTTTTAATAAAAAGTAACTACTAAGATTAAAATTGATATTGCAACAATAAATATAAAAAAATATTATAAAGCAAGTAATTATCATATTATAAATTCGTGGCATCCCACAGACTTGTTACGGGAGTAGTCAGAAATCAGTGAAAAATGTAACTTGCTGTGAAGAATATTAAAAGTTGCAATAAGTATAAAAAATAAGTATGATAATTATCAATTTTAGTACTTGCTACTGCATTAACAATGGAGATAAGTATAAATAAGCTGTTTATAAGCTAGAGCGTAAAACCCTCTACCTTTGGGTGATGGGTAGTTCACTAATAAATAAATAGCAACAAATATAGAAAAGCATAGAGAAGAGAGGAAAAATTAATGAAACGAGTTATGCTTCGTGTTGCGTATGACGGTACGAACTACTGTGGATGGCAGATTCAGAATAATGGGATAACAATAGAAGAAGTATTAAATAGAGAGCTCACAAGACTTCTTGGTGAAGAGATAAAAGTAACAGGAGCAAGCCGAACAGACTCAGGTGTACATGCACTTGGCAACGTTGCAGTCTTTAGCACAGATACAAGAATACCAGCAGATAAGATATCATTCGCACTTAATCAGAGACTTCCGGATGATATAGTAATACAGGAATCAAAAGAAGTTGAATCAGACTTTCATCCAAGATATGCAAGATGCGAGAAGACGTATGAATATAGAATATTAAATAGAAGATTTCCATTACCATCAGAACGATTTAATTCTCATTTTTTCCATTACAAATTAGACATAGACAAGATGAGACAGGCAGCAAAATATATAATAGGCGAACATGATTTTAAGTGCTTCTGTGCAGCAGGAGCGCAGGTTAAGACAACCGTAAGGACGATATATGCACTTGACATATCAGAGAATAATGGAATGGTAACTATACGAATAAGAGGAAACGGGTTCCTATATAATATGGTAAGAATCATAGCCGGAACACTTATAAAAGTAGGAAATGGCGACATTGAACCTGAATATATAAAGGAGATAATAGCATCAAAAAAACGTGAGAATGCAGGTCCAACAGCACCGGCTAATGGTCTTACGCTTGTAAAAATCAGATATATTGATATGGAGACTGATTGATAAAAGCCAGACAGTTATAAACAAAATATAAATTACATATAAAAAGCAAAAACCACAGAGAAAAAATGGGAAAAACATATTGACACAAATACACTGATTTAGTATAATAAATAAATGTGACGTAAGGAAAATAATGTCTAATCCAATGCCCCGGTAATGACATTTTGCATCATATAGTTATAGTAAATATTCATAGGAGGTAAACTAATGAAAACTTTCATGGCTAGTCCAGCAACAATTGATAGAAAATGGTATGTAGTTGACGCTACAGGATGTACATTAGGTCGTTTAGCATCTGAGGTTGCATCAGTTTTAAGAGGAAAAAATAAACCAACATATACACCACACATTGATACAGGTGATTATGTAATCGTTATAAATGCAGATAAAATTAAAGTAACAGGTAAAAAATTAGATCAGAAGATCTACTACAATCACTCAGATTTCCCAGGTGGAATGAGAGAGACAACACTTAGAGAAAAATTAGCTAAGTCACCTGAAAGCGTTATTGAACTTGCTGTTAAAGGCATGCTTCCAAAGGGACCACTTGGAAGATCAATGATTGACAAACTTCATGTATACGCAGGACCTGATCACAAACATGCTGCTCAGAAACCTGAAGTATTAACATTTTAATTAGAGAGTCTGGAAGGAGGAAATTAAATTGGCTAAATCAAAATTTTACGGAACTGGTAGAAGAAAAAGTTCTATCGCAAGAGTATATTTAGTACCTGGTAAAGGTGATATTACAATAAATAAGAGAAGTATTGATGAATACTTCGGTCTTGAGACATTAAAATTAATCGTTCGTCAGCCACTTGTTGCTACAGAGACAACAGAGAAATATGACGTAATCGTTAACGTACATGGTGGTGGTACAACAGGACAGGCTGGTGCTATCAGACATGGTCTTTCAAGAGCTTTATTACAGGTTGACGCAGAATATCGTCCAATCCTTAAAAAAGCAGGTTTCTTAACAAGAGATCCAAGAATGAAAGAAAGAAAGAAATACGGACTCAAAGCCGCTCGTCGTGCTCCACAGTTCTCAAAGAGATAATTCAAACCGAATATCACAAAAATATTACCCCTTGGAAATCCAATATTTCCAAGGGGTTTCTTATGTCCTATTGTCCCTAAAATGCCAACATGCTCCAATGCAGACGATAGTTCTTCAAGGTTTCTTATGCCCTATCGTCCCTAAAATGCCCTAATAACCCTCATAGTATAGTCAACCATCTCATTAACACTTTCAGGAGTATTATTTTCAAGCCATTTATTGCCGATGCCATGAATTAAAGACATCTTGGCAGCGATACTATACTTCTCATCGATACTGTCAGGAGAATGAACACTGCACTCAAGGCTGCTAAGCTTCTCGTGAAGACGATAGAAGATAATATTATGTCTTCTTGATATTGCAGAAGGAAAAGGCTTGTAACGTTCCTTAAGCTCAGTAAAATATCTATTAAGATAATTACGCAGTTTAACATCATCATTATAATCAAACATAGGAACAAGATCAGTGAAGAACTCATTAACCATATTATCAGTAATACTCTCCACAATATCATTAATCGAAGAAAAATGACGATAATAAGATGTTCTTGAAACCATTGCCTTTTTAACAATGTCAGTAACACTGATATCAATATAAGCCTTCTCATCGAGAAGATCCATAAAAGCCTGTTCAATTAAGCGTTTAACAGAATAATTCTCAGACATGTTACAAAAAACCTCCATTTATGTACTATTTACAAAAAAGCATTGATTTTGAAAAAAAGAACGTATATACTAGTTCCTACACAATAAAATTCTATCAATATGTAATACAGTTGTCAACTGACATATCACAAAGTTTATAGCATAAATCAGCATTACAGTTAAGTAAAAATCAACACCTAGTCAGTATTTTTATTAACACAAAATTTATAGCGGATATATAGCTAAGCAATCAACTTGCTGATAATAAAAATTAATATCACAACTATATTACTTAGAAGTAATCAGATATATGCAAAAAATAAATTTGCAATAATCAATTACAAAAATACGGTAGCCGCAAAACTATATAGCTACCTAATTAATATTAAAAAGGAGGAATAAAAGTGATAAAAAAACTACTACAATATGTAGGCGAATACAAAAAAGACTCAATATTAACACCAATATACATAATCGGTGAAGCATTTATGGAGATCTTGATACCATTTGTAACAGCATCAATAATTGACAAAGGAATAGAAGCCGGAGACATGTCAAAAGTATATCAATATGGTGCGATAATGCTCATACTTGCATTCTTAAGTCTGTTCTTCGGAATACAAGCAGGTAAGACAGCAGCTCGTGCATCAGCAGGATTTGCATCCAACTTAAGAGAAGGAATGTACGAGAACATACAGACATTTTCATTTTCCAATATAGATAAATTCAGTACAGCAGGACTAGTAACACGAATGACAACAGACGTAACCAATGTACAGAATGCATATCAGATGATAATTAGAATAACAGTAAGAGCACCACTTATGTTAATCTGTAGTATGATAATGTGTTTTGTAATCAATGTAAAGTTAAGCCTGATATTCCTTTGTGTGCTCATACTATTAGGATTCGCATTAGGATTCATAATAAAATGCGCAATGCCAGTATTCAATGAAGTATTTAGCAAATATGATGACCTTAACGCAAGTGTACAGGAAAATGTAACAGGAATAAGAGTAGTAAAAGCATTCGTAAGAGAAGATTTTGAAAATAAAAAATTCGGAAAAGCATCAGAAGTACTATATAAGATGTTTGTAAAAGCAGAATCATACTTAGCATTTAATAACCCTGTAATGATGGTAGCAATATACGGATGTATGCTTTCATTATCATGGTTAAGTGCCCACTACATAGTAGGTGGAACAATGACAACAGGTAATCTTACATCACTTTTTAGTTATGTAATGGGAATGATGATGTCACTTATGATGATATCAATGATATTCGTAATGCTATCAATGAGTACAGCAAGTGCAAAACGAATAGCAGAAGTACTCAATGAAAAAGCAGACATAACTAACCCTGAGAAACCAGTAATGGAAGTAAAAAATGGAGACATCGACTTCAACAACGTAAACTTTGCATATAAACATGGAAGTGGTGAAGAGACACTTGAGAATATAGACCTTCATATTCATTCAGGTGAGACAATAGGAATAATAGGAGGAACAGGTTCAGGTAAATCAAGCTTTGTAAACCTGATATCAAGACTATATGATGTATCAGCAGGTTCAGTATGTGTAGGTAATGTAGACGTAAGAAAATACGATATCGAAGTACTAAGAGATGAAGTAGCAGTAGTACTTCAGAAAAATGTACTTTTCTCAGGAACGATATTAGATAACCTTCGCTGGGGCAAAGCCGATGCAACAGAAGAAGAATGTAAGGAAGTATGTCATCAGGCATGTGCAGATGAATTCATAGACAGATTCCCTGATGGATATAATACATACATAGAACAAGGCGGTAACAACGTATCAGGAGGACAAAAGCAGAGACTTTGTATAGCAAGAGCACTCCTTAAAAAACCAAAAGTACTTATACTTGATGACTCAACAAGTGCAGTAGATACAGCAACAGATGCGAGAATAAGAGAAGCATTTGCAACCAAGATACCGGGAACAACCAAGATAATAATCTCACAGAGAATATCAAGTATACAAGGAGCAGACAGAATACTTGTATTAGATGACGGTAAAATAAGCGGTTTTGCATCCCATGAGGAACTTTTACAGACTAACATCATATATAAAGACATATATAATGTTCAGATGCAGGCAGGCGGAGATTTTGACGAGAAGATGAACTAAGAAGGAGGAAAGGAAAATGAGAGGACCAGGAAATATGCCAATTAGTAAAGGCAAAAGTAATCCAATGGTATCATTGAAAAAAGTAATGAAATATGTGCTAAAAGAATACAAAGGCTCATGTATAGCAGTAGTAATCTGTATACTACTATCAGCACTTGCAACACTTTCAATGACATTATTTTCACAGAGCCTTATAGATGACTACATAATACCAATGCTATCACAGAGTACACCGGATTTTAAGCCACTTGAGATAAGAATGTTAAAACTTATGATAGTGCTGATTGGTGGAGTAATATGTGCATATGCATACAATAGAATTATGGTAAATGTAACACAGGGAACAATGAAAAGAGTCAGAAATGACATCTTCACCCACATGGAATCATTACCAATCAAATACTTTGACACACATGCACATGGAAATATAATGTCAATCTACACTAACGATGTAGATACATTAAGACAGTTAATAAGCCAGAGTACACCACAGATAATCAACTCATTAATAACACTTATATCAACATTTATAAGTATGATAGTATTAGATATACCACTTACAATAGTATCAGTAATAATGGTAGCGATAATGCTATATGTAACATCAAGATTAAGTGCAGCATCAGGCAAATACTTTGTCAAACAGCAGAAAGACTTAGGAGCACTTAACGGATACATAGAAGAGATGATGGAAGGACAGAAAGTAGTAAAAGTATTCTGCCATGAAGAAAAGAGTATCGAAGACTTCAAAAAAGTAAACAGACAATTAAGAGAAAGTGCGACAAAAGCTAACGAGATAGCAAATATAACAATGCCGGTTAATGGTAACATAGCCAATATAAGTTATGTAATCTGTGCAATCACAGGAGCAATCCTTGCACTTAATGGATTCTCAGGACTTACAATCGGAACATTAGTAGCATTCCTAAGCCTTAACAGAAGTTTTACACAGCCGGTAACACAGATAAGCCAGCAGGTAAGCAGTATAGTAATGGCATCAGCCGGAGCATCAAGAGTATTCGAACTCATGGAAGAGACATCTGAGGCAGACGAAGGATATGTAGAACTTGTATGTGCAAAAGAAAAAGAAGACGGAACAATAGAAGAGACAACAGGGCATACAGGAATATGGGCATGGAAGCATCCACACAGTGCAGATAACACAGTAACATATACAAAACTCTGTGGAAAAGTAACATTTGAAGATGTAGACTTTGGATACTCAGACAAGAAGATGGTATTACATGATATTAATATGTTTGCAAAACCAGGTCAGAAGATAGCATTTGTAGGAAGTACAGGCGCAGGAAAGACAACAATAACCAACCTTATTAACAGATTCTATGATATACAGGAAGGTAAGATAAGATATGACGACATCAATATTAGCAAAATAAAAAAATCAGATCTTAGACGAAGCCTTGGAATAGTACTTCAGGATACACATCTGTTTACAGGAACAGTAATGGATAATATAAGATATGGAAGACTTGATGCCACAGATGAAGAATGTATACAGGCAGCAAAACTTGCCAATGCAGATAGCTTTATTAAACATCTTCCAGATGGCTATAACACCATGCTTACAGGCGATGGAGCTAATTTAAGTCAGGGACAGAGGCAGTTAATTGCGATAGCAAGAGCAGCAGTCGCAGATCCACCAGCTCTTATACTCGATGAAGCAACATCATCAATAGACACAAGAACAGAAGTACTTGTGCAGCAGGGAATGGACTCGCTTATGGCAGGAAGAACATCATTTGTAATAGCACACAGACTTTCAACAGTTCGCAATGCTGACTGTATAATGGTAATGGAGCAGGGAAGAATAATTGAGCGAGGAACACACGAACAGTTACTTGAAGAAAAGGGCAGATACTATCAATTATATACAGGAAAAACAGAATAATAAAAAATAAAGAAAACAATTAAAAACTGTTATATTATGATAGAAAATAAATAATATATTATAAAGCACGCTTAAAGCTTAAAAAATAGAGAATATATGATTCTGAATTTTTACAAGCAATATGAGCGTGCTTTTAATATATAAGCGAAAAAATATTTGAAATATATAAGTCAAGAAAAAGAAGTATACAAGATTATAAATGGAATGGATATGTCATAAAATATCGAGAAACTCTACAAAATGTATTAATTCAGACTATCAATAAAATAAACAAAAGTTCAAGTAGCATGAATAAATGATAAAGTAGATAAAATTATTTAAATATAATGTGTTAAGATACCGATAACTAAATTGTATAAATTTGTGAAAAATATATACAGGAGGAATAATAATGAATGAGAAACAAAAAAAATAATATAAAAGTGTACACTAATTTTATAATCAGTTTTGCATTTTTAAACAAAATATACAAAATTGATTAGTTCTGATGAAAGGAGAATAAAGGTATGAAGAATATGAAGGTAAGGACCAAGCTGAATCTGATTCTGGTTATAGTCATTCTGCTTGTGGCTTTTGGGAGTGTTGTTTCCATCAAAAATTTGGAAGATGTAAAAGATAAAGCATTGGAAACAATGGATGCATCATCACGTCAGAGTTACGATGACTCAATTAAAGAGCAGGTAAGCGTGGTTATTTCTCTATTGACTGAGATTAATGACGAATATAAAGCGGGAACTTATACATTAGATGAAGCACAAAAAATTGCAGCAGATGAGGTTCGGCAGATGCGTTACGGAGAAACTGGTTACTTTTGGATTGATCAGTCAGATGGCACAAATGTAGTTCTGCTTGGCAGCAATACCGAGGGAACGAACCGTATGGAGACTGAGGATGCAAACGGATACAAAATGGTAAAAGAAATCATACGTGTAGCAGTGGAAGACGGTGGAGGATACACAGATTATGTATTTCCTAAAGAAGGAGAGACGAAACCTTCACCAAAGCGTTCCTACAGTGCATATTTTGAACCATTTGACTGGGTGGTTGGTACCGGAAATTATACCGATTATATTGATACTGCCATTGCAAATCAGGACAAGGTATTTTCAAGCTATGCAATGAAAAAGACAAGCGCACTAATTGGGTCATGTGTTGCAATGCTTGTGGTTGTTGCAGTGCTTATTTTTATGATTGCCCAGGATATTACAAAGTCGCTAAAGAAAGTTGTAGCAGAGATTGAAGTGATTGCAGGTGGTAATTTTGCACATAGGATGCAGGACAATATGATGAAACGAAAAGATGATTTCGGGCAGTTAGCAGGAGCACTTGAGACGATGAGGAAATCAGTATGCGGATTGCTTTCTAAGGTAAAGATAGAGGCGGCAAATATTGATAAAGTTGTGGAAACGATGGATAGCAGTATATCAAATCTGAATGAAGAAATTGAGGATGTATCTGCGACAACTGAGGAGCTTGCTGCAAGTACTGAAGAAACAGCCGCATCCACAGAACAGATTAACAGTATGACTCAGCAGATTGACGGTACAGCTAAAGAGATTGCGATATGTGCACAGAATGGCGCTACGGAATCAGAAGAAATTCATAAGAGGGCAGCACAGACGAAGCAAACAACGGTAGAGAATAGACAGAAAGTCCAGACGGTGCTTGAAGAAATCAGGGGAAGGCTTGAACAGGCACTTAAAGAGGCAAAGGTTGTGGAACAGATAGGCGTCCTTGCTGATTCTATCCTTGCGATTACCGGACAGACTAATCTGCTTGCACTGAATGCATCCATTGAGGCAGCACGTGCTGGCGAGGCCGGAAAGGGATTTGCAGTTGTTGCAGAGGAAATCAGAGTATTGGCAGAACAGTCCCAAGATGCTGTGGCAAATATTCAGGCTGTGACGGAAAATGTGGATAATGCAGTAGCAAATCTTGCAAATGATTCTAATCGTCTGTTGGATTTTGTAGATACTGATATTGTGAAGAGTTTTGACGATTTTGAGAAAATGGCAGATGATTATAACTTGGATGCAACTAAAATTAATGAGCTGGTATCAGATTTTAGTGCAACCTCAGAAGAACTTGTAGCATCCATTTCTAATATTACAACGGCAATTGAAGAAATTACCACCGCATCAAATGAAAGTGCTGCAGGTACAACAAATATTGCACAAAAAACTGTTTCTATTGCAGGCGGATCGGCAGAAGTCATGAAAGGTGTTAAGACAGCGGAGGCTTCGGCAGTAGAACTCCGCAAGAATGTAAGCAACTTTGTGATTGAAGAATAAAAAATATATCGTGAAATTAATTTATATCAATAACCATATTTTGTTTACTATAAATGAGCAGTGACATCTATTAACTATTGTTAACAACCCCATTTAATGCTAAAATGGGGTTGTTATTTTTTTGGCATGATTTGTATATGTAATATATCAATTTATATACATACTAAGCAGTGAATACAAAAAAAGTACTGACAGTTGCAAAGACTACTATTTCAAATAGAGAAAAATTTTAGGCTACAAGTAGACGGATATAAATTTTACAATTACTAAATAAAATGATGTTGGGGTCAAAAGCCCCAACTTTGATGCCTACGAATTGCTCCGTGCTACGCACTCCCACAATTCTACCCGATATTCGCATATCGTGGGATTGTCATCCCACTTTTATGCTCATATCGGGGCGGGTCCCAAGGTCTTTCACCCACCTATGAGCAAGCTCATGTGGGTTTAGATCTTTTGACCCTGGCATCATAAAATAAAAAAACTCAGAAAGGAAAAAGTAACAGGATATAACAAACTGATACAGGTGTCAAAATGGACAGTGAGACTAAGAAAAATCTTCAATATGAAAAAATGACAACAAAACCAATACCAAAACTTATTGGAACACTTGCAATACCTACAATAATAAGTATGATGGTAACTAACATATATAACCTTGTAGATACTGCATTTGTAGGCAGACTTGGCAATAGTGCAAGTGGGGCAGTAGGAATAGTATTTGGATATATGTCAATACTGCAGGCAGTCGGATTCATGTGCGGACAGGGAGCTGGAAGTGTAATGTCAAGAAGGCTTGGAGCTAAAGATAGTGAAGGAGCAACAGCTTACAGCTCAACAGGATTCTTCCTGTCACTTTTACTTGGAGGAATTATAGGAATATTAAGTTATATATTTCTTACACCACTTGTTCATATACTTGGAAGTACAAAGACAATAGAACCTTATGCCAAAAGTTATATAATATATATAATAATATCAGCACCATTTTTTACATCAAGTCTCACACTTAACAATCTGCTAAGATATGAAGGAAGAGCAAGACTTGGAACAATTGGACTTATGACAGGTGCAGCGATTAATATAGGTGGAGATATGCTCTTTATGTTCGGGATGAACATGGGAATATCAGGAGCAGGTTTATCAACAGCATTATCACAGATAATAAGTTTTATAATACTTCTTCTAATGTTCTTAACAGGAAGAACAGAGACTAAGATATCAATACATAGAATAAGCCATACATTTGCAGTGCCGGGTAATATAATGGCGACAGGATTTCCAAGCCTTATAAGACAATCGCTAAATAGCATTGCAACAATGCTCCTAAATGGACAATCAGCAATATATGGAGATGCAGCAGTTGCGGCAATGAGCAATACATCAAGAATAGCATTTTTTATGATGGCAGTAGCGATAGGAATGGGACAGGGATTTCAGCCGGTCAGCAGCTATAACTATGGAGCAGGCAAATATGACAGAGTAAAAAAAGCATTCTGGTTTACAGTTGCGGCAGCAGAAGTACTACTTCTTATAATAATAATTCCGGTATATATAAAATCAGACTTCTTCTTAAGTCTTCTTAGAGATGACAGCGAAGTATTATCCTATGGAATAAGAGCATTAAGATTACAATGCATTACATTGATGTTTGTACCACTTACGATGATGACAGAGATGGGATTTCAGAGTACAGGACAGAGAGCACTTGCAATATTTGCATCATCACTTAGAAGTGGATTAATCTTCATACCGGTATTGTTAATACTCTCAGCACTTAGAGGAATGAGCGGAATACAGGAAGCACAACCAGTAGGATATGTGATATCCTTCATAATATCACTATTCCTTAGTAGAATATTTATGAAAAAACTTGATAAGCTAAGCAAGAACTAGGAGAAAAAAATGATTCAGGATATAGCACCAAAAAAATTTTATAACCAATACAGGGATGAAAAATGCACCGCACAGGATAAAGTGCTTATATATGATGGGAGAAATGTTCTATTAAAAAGAGAGAATAATACCAGACTTGTAATACCAACATATAAAGAAGCAGAGACACTTATGTGCGTAAAAAAAAGCGAAGAATATGAAGAAAAAAATAAAGAAGCAATATATCTTTTTGCAATTGATGATACAAAATATTTTCTTCTAAATAATCAAAATATTAATGCAGACAAGAATACTAAATGGCACTATGCAACAGTCAATGAGACAAGACAGCTTCTAAAAAAAGAAGATGCAATGGCAACAGCCACAGGGCTGCATCTTAGCACATGGTATAGTGTAAATCAATATTGTGGAAGTTGTGGGACTAAGACTGTGCATGATAAAGTCCAGCGAATGTTATACTGCCCTAAATGTCATAATATGATATTTCCAAGAATAGCACCGGCAGTAATTGTAGCACTTACACACAACGATAGAATAATGTTAACCAAATATGCAGGCAGAGAATATACAAGATATGCACTAATAGCAGGCTTTAACGAGATAGGTGAGACAATAGAAGAGACAGTAAGAAGAGAAGTAATGGAAGAAGTCGGAATGAATATAAAAAACATAAGATATTACAAATCCCAGCCTTGGGGAATAGCAGGAGATCTTTTGATGGGATTTTTTGCAGAACTTGATGAAGAACTCTCAGACGGAATAATTCACCTTGATGAAGAAGAACTCTCGTATGCAAGCTGGATGACAAGAGAAGAAGTACCTGATTATAAAGAAGGACTAAGCCTTACACACGAGATGATGATGGTATTTAAAAATGAGAAATAATAAACTCCCTTTTTACAAAAGTGTGTCTAATGAATAAACCCTTATAATTATTCGCTTTTACCACTTTTATACATTTTCTATTCATTTTTCACTAATGGGAAACTTATTTTTTGATAAGTTGTCGTGCAATTTATTAGAATGGAATTTTTGAAAGGGCCAGCACCTTGAAAGGGCTGGCTCTTTCAATGTCACCTGTAATTGACAAACAGGAATTTTTCTTGTTACTTATTTTTTTGATTGTGGCGTTTCTTATTCCACAGTGAACCTACCAACATACCGATTGCAGAGATTATTGCTCCGGCTACAATCATTCCCAAGTCAGGGGCATTAAGTTTGTTAAAAGCCATGTTGTTTGCCATTTTGAATGTGCCATATTCAGCAAGCATATACATTACGCCAAAGAAAAGAGTGAATGCCCATTTTCCTTTTCCCCAAAAGTTATTTTTACCAATAACAATAGATACAATAAATGTGGATATAGGAAGAATAAACCAAAGAAACATCAAACTGTAACCCATAGCGTCACTTCCACTTGTAAAAAACCAGAACACTATCATTGCAAACGCCCAAATCAAGAGATAGGAGAGAATCGTAATAATCTTGTTTCTGTTGGCATTGCTTTTCACAACATTCGTACTTTCTTCAAGATAATCATAATAGCTTTTCATTTTTTGTTCTCCTTTCAATAGATAGTCAAGAGAGACATCGTAGCATTCGCTCATTTTAATGACGCTGATAATATCTGGATAGGATTTTTCATTTTCCCAATTTGAGATGGTCTGACGACTCACACCCAACAATTCGGCAACCTGTTCTTGCGTTAGCTTTTTTTCAATTCGGGCTGCCTTGATTTTGCATCCAATATCATGCTCCATGCCACTATACCTCCTTGCACTTTTATTGTAGGAAAAACGCTCACTATTGTCTACAAAATAGCTTTGACATCACTTATTATGCGTGTCAAAATCCTTTTACATCTGCCAAATTCCGATTTGTATAACAGTAGTCTAACACATGCTGATAAGAAATACCATATACAAACAAATATTCGTGATTTGCTTTCCATAAAAAGTGCCTTTCTCGCAACATTTCTTCCCATGTATCCTCTGAAAGATGAGTGTAGCGAAGACTGTCTCCATAATTTTCTGAAAAGCTTGCTCCACAATCTTTACAACGATATCGTTGCAATCCCTTTGTAGTTACTCCATTTTTCTTGTAATTCGTTGAACCACACTTGATACAACAGTAAACCTTTGATAAGGTATTGGTATTAGATACACAAAGGTAAATAGGGACATAATAAAATATACAAAAAACTCATTACAAAAAATGTGGATTAAAAATAGAACAAAAACAGTTAGTTAAAAATGATAGAGAAAAATACAAAACGTAAAACAAAAACATAATATCAGAGAGACAATTAGGGCATAAGGTATACAGTTAAAATATAAGCAAAACAATTATAATATATAAATAAATAACATAAAAAAACACGAAGCATTTGCTTCGTGTTTTTTTGAGAAAGAGGATAACAAAAATAAACATATATTAAAATTACAAGGAGCCAATTCATAATATATAATATATCTTATTTTATTTACACAATCTATATCGGTAATAGACGTGTAAAAGTCAATACTCTAAACAATGTTTTTAAACAGATACTAATAAGACCTATATATTAAACTTTCACACACTAATTTGACCAAGTAAAACAAAACATTTGCAATAAAGTTTGATAAGTGAGAAAAAATACTTTAATATGTAAATATACTATACATATTACATCAACAATAGCGAGGAGAGAAATAAGATGACAAGTATGATAGATAAGAAGAAGTTAGCAATAGAAGTAATAGAGCGATTAAAAAAAGAATATCCAAAAACAGAATGTACGCTTGATTATGATGAAGCATGGAAACTTCTTGTAAGTGTACGTCTTGCAGCACAATGCACAGATGCAAGAGTTAATGTTGTTGTAAAAGAACTCTTTGAAAAGTATAATTCAGTCAATGCACTTGCAAAGGCACAACCAGAAGACATAGAGAAGATAGTAAGACCATGTGGACTTGGCAAGAGCAAAGCAAAAGACATATCAGCCTGTATGCGTATGTTAAGAGACGAATATAATGGCAAAGTACCAGAAGATTTTGATGAACTTCTTAAACTTCCGGGAGTTGGAAGAAAAAGTGCAAACCTCATAATGGGAGACGTATTTGGCAAACCGGCAATAGTTACCGATACACATTGTATAAGACTCACTAACAGGATAGGACTTATAGACAACGAAAAAGATCCGAAAAAAGTTGAGATGGCACTTAGAAAAATAGTACCATTAGAAGAAGGCAATGACTTCTGCCATAGACTTGTTGACCATGGAAGAGAAGTATGCACAGCTAGAACCAAGCCGCATTGTGACAGATGCTGTCTTAATGATATCTGTGCTAAGGCAGGAATATAAAGTTATAAATTAGTGGCGCCCACCACAGGCTTGCCTGTTGGAGTAGTCAGTTTAGATGATTACAAAAAATATAACTTGTAATATAATCTGGAATAAACGTTGCATTTTAAGAACAATAAGCTAGAATGTTAGATATATCCATTTACTTAGCATAATTAATAAAATATAAGAAGAAAGAAGGAAAAATATGGAATTTAAATATGACAATAACAGAATATACATTGAAAAAGAAGATAAGACACTCCTTGCAGAGATAACATTTCCAGAAGTAGAAACAGGAGTATGTGACATTAATCATACCTATGTATCTGATGAATTAAGAGGACAGGGAATAGCTGGCAAACTTGTAAAAGCAGCAGTAAATCAGATAAAAAAAGAAGGAAAGACATTCCGTACATCATGCAGTTATGCAGCATCATGGACACAGAAACATGCAGATGAGATAGCAGACTAATATTAGCCTTTTATTTGATATAGATAATCTTGATGTAGCGAATATATATTTTTAATATATAAATCTATGCATACGAATATATATTTTGATATATAAATCTAAGCATAGCGAATATATATATTTTTAATATATAAATCTAAGCATAGCGAATATACATTTTTAATATATAATCTATGCATAGTGAATATACATTCTCAGAGATTTTTAATTGGATTGCCTGATAAAAAATAAAAGATAAAAATTAATAATTAAGAAGAAAAAATATCAAAAACAGCAGATATATTATATATGAACTCCTACCCGAAACCGGAATAAGAAAAATACATATATAACACCATCTGCTGTCTTATTTTACCATGCATCTATATTAGAATGCTTTGGTTAGAGTACTTTTAATTAGAGTATTTTAAGTTATAGTACTTTAAGGTATAGTACTTTTAATCATAGTATTTTAAGTTATACTACTTTTAGTTAGATAGAGTACTTTTGATTATAATACTTTTAATTATACTACTTTTGGTTAAAGTATATTGTAATTATGTAATTAGAAATCAACTTCTGTATCATAATAACAACATTTGAGAAGTTTCTCCATCTCTTCCTGGCTAGGCTGTCTTGGATTAGAACCTGTGCAGGCATCTAAGATTGCATTAGCAGCAACATCGTGAAGTCTCTCAAGGAATACTTCTTCAGGAACAAAACCATTCTCAACAGGATAGCTGTCAGCACCATAATTCTTAATACAATGAGGAATATTAAGTTCATCATTCATCTTTCTTAAGTAAGCGATGAGAAGATCAACTTTTTCATCATCATTATTGCCACCAAGTTTCATATAATCAGCGATAACACCATAACGTTTCTTAGCTTCAGGATCTTTAGCATTGAACTTAATAACTTTTGGCAGATACATTGCATTAGCAGCACCATGAATAATATGTGCGCCATAATCAGCAAAAGCAGCACCTGTCTTATGAGCCATAGAATGAACGATACCAAGTAAAGCATTAGAAAAAGCCATACCTGCAAGACACTGAGCATTATGCATACTGTCACGTTTAGCCATATCTCCATTATAAGAATCAACAAGATCATGCTGAATCATCTCAATAGCATGAAGAGCTAAAGGATCAGTAAAATCACAATTAGCAGTAGACACATAAGCCTCTATTGCATGAGTGATAGCATCCATACCTGTGTGAGCAACAAGTTTCTTAGGCATAGTCTCAGCAAGGTCAGGGTCAACAATAGCAACATCAGGTGTAATCTCAAAATCAGCGATAGGATATTTAATACCCTTATTATAATCAGTAATAATAGAAAAAGCAGTTACTTCTGTAGCAGTTCCTGAAGTAGAAGAAATTGCACAAAAATGAGCTTTTTTACGAAGTTTTGGAAGTCCAAATACCTTACACATATCTTCAAAACTTGTGTCTGGATATTCATATTTAATCCACATAGCTTTAGCAGCATCAATCGGTGAACCACCACCCATTGCAATAATCCAGTCAGGCTCAAACTCAAGCATAACCTTAGCTCCATTCATAACAGTATCAACAGATGGATCAGGTTCAATACCTTCAATAAGTTTAACTTCCATACCTGCTTCCTTAAGATAGTCACAGGCTCTGTCTAAAAAACCAAAGCGTTTCATAGAACCGCCACCAACACATACAACAGCTTTTTTTCCTTCAAATGTCTTAAGTGCCTCAAGAGCACCTTTTCCGTGATATAAATCTCTTGGTAATGTAAATCTTGCCATATGTCCTCCTATCTGCATAATGCGATAAAAATATTGTTATGTTAGTGTCATGATGTAACCGACACCAATTGTAAAGATTAAACCGGCTAATTTGCAGAGTAACCGGCAGGACCAAAGTCCTTATAGAATGATTTTACCACATAATCTACAAAAAATGAACATAAATTTTAAAAAAAGTATAAAAAATGCACAGGTTTACATAATGCTATTGAAAGCAAGTTACGAAAAAGATACAACAAAGAAATACTAATGATAAAAATGTTAATAAGCATTGCCAATTACAAAAAATCAATGTACACTAATAAGAAACTTTCAGATATAATTAATGGAAGAATATGGCGATTATGTTAGTGTAAAACAATATCAGGGGGGAATACAAAAAATGACAGAATTACTTATCAAAATGTTTATTAAGAATAGCGATGATACCACAAACCCTTCAGTCAGGCGGGCATACGGAACAATGGCAGGAATTGTTGGAATAATATGTAATGTATTCTTATTTACAACAAAATATATAATAGGAACAATATCCGGTTCGGTTGCTATATCAGCAGATGCTGTTAATAACTTAAGCGATGCATCAAGCAACATAATAACCATGATTGGTTTCAAATTAAGCTCCAAAAAACCTGACAAAGACCATCCGTATGGACATGGACGATACGAATACATATCAGGACTTTGTGTATGTGTAATTATCCTTTCAATCGGTTTGTCACTTGCAAGAGAATCACTTGTAAAGATTATAAGACCAAGAATAATTATATTTAACAAGGCACTTATATTAGTACTTGTAATATCAATAATAGTAAAAGCATGGATGATGTTATTTAATACAAGAATTGGTAAGAAGATTAAATCAGACACATTCAAAGCAACAGCCAAAGACAGCCGCAATGACGTGATATCAACAACAGTAGTACTTATCTCGTCAATAATATGTAATATGACTAAGATATATAGAATTGATGGAATAATGGGCTTTTTGGTAGCAGCATTCATAATAATAAGTGGTATAGAACTTGTAAAAGAGACTTTAAGCCCACTTATAGGAAGAGTACCGGACTCTGAATTTGTAAAAAATATAGCAGATAAAGTATGTGCTTACGAAGGAGTAATCGGAGTGCATGACCTTATGATACACGACTATGGTCCGGGATACTGTTTTGTGACAATACATGTTGAATTTCCTGCAGATATGGACGTAGTCGAAGCACATGATATGGTAGATAATATCGAAAAAGATTTTATCAATAACGAAGGGATACTTCTCACAATACACTATGATCCGGTAGCAACAGGTGATGAGAGAATAGAGATATTAAAAAAACATTTAAAAGACAAAATCCGACAATATGATGAAGACCTTTCAATACATGATCTTAGAATAGTAGCAGGAAAGGAACACATTAATGTTGTATTTGATTGCGTAATACCACCAGGATATTCAGGCTCAATAGATGAACTAAAAGAATATCTCCAAAAATCAGCCAAAGAAATAGACAAACGCTACAACACAATAATTAAAATAGAACAAAGCTACATATAAATATACTTGTGCGAAACTCATATATAGGATATCTAAGATTGCCAGAGTATAAATAACATCAACAAAAACACGCTCCCGCTAAGTGTCCATCGTAACGGTACTAAGTTTGTTGTAAGGCTTTGCCTTCCAACGCACTAAGTGCCGACGATTACCACATTGTTTTCTTTTGATGTTATTTATACTCTGGCAATCCAATTTTCGTTTCGATGAGTTTCGCCGCTACGTTTTCGCTCAATATATAATTTCATATATATACTTACATGAGATACCAAAAAATCTACACATTTATAAAAGCAGAACACTTTAGGAATATCATAATAATATTTGCCATACTTGTATATCGTAAGCCGATAATCCTTTTAAAAATCTCTGAAAAACGTATATTATCAACGTCTGGATTAATATGTATCAAAAGAAAACAATGTGGTAATCGTCGGCACTTAGTGAGTTATACATCTTAGATGTATAGCGAACTTAGTACCGCTACGATGGACACTTAGCGAAAGCGGGTTTTTGTTGATACATATTAATCCGGGCGTTGCCAATGAACTACCTTGTGAGATTTTTAAAAGTATACTTAAAAAATCATAATTTACTATATGTAATTGGGAGAAAATGTGGTAATATAATTCAGTGATTTTTAAAATATAATATTACGAAGGAGCGAGAATTCAGATGTTAGAAAAGGTTTTTAAACTTAATGAAAAAGGCACAACAGTAAAAACTGAACTTGTAGCCGGCCTTACAACATTCCTTGCAATGGCATATATACTTGCTGTCAATCCGGCAATGCTGTCAGCAACAGGAATGAGCACACAAGGTGTATTCTTAGCAACCGCAATAAGTAGTGCAATCGCATCAGTACTTATGGGAATATTAGCTAACTATCCTGTAGCATTATCAGCAGGTATGGGTGTTAATGCAGTATTCACATATACAATAGTACTCACAATGGGATTAAGCTATGAAGGAGCACTTGCATGTGTATTCGTGTCAGGTATATTATTCATACTTATATCAGTTACAGGACTTAGAAGTATAATAATCAAAGCAATCCCTGCACAGTTAAAAATAGCAATTGGAGCAGGAATCGGCTTCTTTATTGCATTCATCGGACTTAAGAATGCAGGAATCGTAGTCGCAAGCGAATCAACATATGTAGCATTCGGAGATGTAACAGATCCAGCAGTATTACTTGCAATATTTGGTATAATAGTAACAATAGTATTATTAATAAGAAAAGTACCAGCAGCAGTATTCTATGGAATACTTATAACAGCAGTTGTAGGTATAATTGCAGGGCTGTGTGGTGTAAAAGGAATGCCAGAACTTCCAAAAAAAGTAATATCAGTAGACTTTGACTTCAGTCTTGTAGGAGCATTTGCAAAAGGATTTGGAGATCTTGCAAAGCATCCACAATGTTTTATGGCAATATTCTCACTTCTGTTTGTAGATTTCTTTGATACAGCAGGAACACTTGTTGCAGTAGCATCAGGAGCAGGACTTGTTAATGAAGATGGAGAACTTGATAACATAGACAGAGCATTACTTGCCGACTCAATCGGAACAGTAGTAGGCTCAGTACTTGGAACATCAACAGTAACATCATTCGTAGAATCAACATCAGGAGTAAAAGTAGGAGGAAAGACTGGACTTACAGCATGTACAACAGGAGCGTTATTCCTCTTATCAATATTCTTCTATCCACTTCTTACATGTGTAACAAGTGCAGTAACAGCACCTGCATTATTTGTTGTAGGTATTCTTATGGCACAGCAGTTAAAAGCAATCGAATGGGATAACATAGTAGTAGCAGCAAGTACATTTGTAACAGTAATCTTTATGATACTTGCATATTCAATAACTAATGGTATCGCACTTGGATTTATAGTATATGCAATCGGAATGGTTGCAGACAAAAAAGCAAAAGAAGTAAAACCAATTGTATGGGTACTTGTAGTGCTATTTGCGATATACTTTGCATTTTTACCAAAATAAAATATAAAAAACGCTAACAATATGGAATGACAGATATTCTGCCATTCCATATTTTATGATATCATTAATATGCAATATCTAATTTAAATTAGGTTAAAAAATAACCACAGGAGGAATACGGAGTATGAATAATTTATCAAAATTTTTGAAGGAAGAATGTAGTGGCTGGAAAAAATGGGAAGTTATCTGGCTTATATTCGCTAATCTTATTATTCTAGGAGTATCAGCATATCTAGGAGACAATGCACTTGGAATAATCACATCAATGACAGGAGTAACATGTGTAATACTGGTAGGAAAAGGTAAGATGTCTAACTACATATTTGGAACAGTCAATGTACTTCTATATGCACTGACAGCATGGAAAGCCAGATACTATGGAGATGTAATGCTTAATCTCTTATACTATTTTCCAACCAACATAATCGGCTGGTTTGTATGGATGAGACATGTAGACAAAGAATCCAACGAAGTATACAAAGAGAGAATGACAGTAAAGCAGGACATAATAGTAACATTAATAAGTATAATAGGGATATTTGCATACAGTTATATCCTAAAACTACTTGGTGGCAACCTTCCACTTGTTGACAGTATGAGTACAGTATTATCAATAGTAGCACAGATACTTATGATAAAACGATATACAGAACAGTGGATAGTGTGGATAGTAGTAGATGTGGTATCGGTAATAATGTGGATAGCGGCATTATTCGGAGAAGGACAGAGCATAGCAGTACTTATGATGTGGGCGGTATACCTTGCCAATGCAATAATTATGTTTGTAAAATGGTATAAAGAGTCTAAAAAATAATTAAAAAAGGGAGTTATAACATGATAAATGGTACAAAATATAAAGTTGGAATGTATGGAGGAGCATTTAATCCACTTCATCTAGGACATGTAGACTGCATTATGAAAGCAGCAGCACAATGCGAAGAACTCTACATAGTAATATCATACAGAGATAATGATACAGATATTGATGTAAGAATAAAATATCGTGCAATATATACACTTACAAAACATATAGGCAATGTTAAGATAATACTTCTTCCAGATACACTTAATACAAAAGAAGAATATACAAAAGAATACTGGGAAGAAGATTGTAGTAAAGTCAGAGAACAGATAGGCAAGAAGATAGATGTAGTATTCTGTGGAAGTGATTATGATGAGACAAGTTTTTGGAATATATGTTATCCGGAAAGTGAATTTGTAGTATTTCCAAGAGACAGATACAATTCAACAGCAATAAGAGAAGACATATATGGACATTGGGACTGGCTTAGTAATGCTATAAAACCATACTATGTAAAAAAAGTATTGTTAATAGGAACAGAAAGCTGTGGCAAGTCAACACTAACAGTTAATCTTGCCAATCATTACAACACTAACTATCTTGAAGAAGTAGGAAGAGAACTTTCAGAATTATCAGGGACAGACACAATGATGCTCTCAGAAGATTTTACAAGAATACTATTAGAACACAAAGCAAAAGAGATGCGAGTAATTCAAAACAGTAATAAAGTCCTTTTCGAAGACACAGACTGCCTTGTAACAAGATTTTTTATGGAATTTCTTGAAGATGATAATATTAAAAAAAATGAGAAACTTGCAGAAGCAATAGCAGCTCTTAACAATTATGATTTAGTTCTATACTTAGAACCTGATGTCACATGGGTTCAGGATGGGGATAGAAGTGAGATAATAGCCGCAGATCGTTACGCATACGGTAATAAGATAAAAAAACTATATGAAAAATATGGATTTAAGCCAGTTACAATATCAGGTGATTATCTTGCAAGATATAACAAAGCGATTGAATATGTTGATAAAATGCTTAATATAAAAATAACTGAATAGTTTTGCCCAGAAAGTCGTAGTACTGATTTTTTTGTGCTAAAAGATAAGAAAATAAGATTTTCATAACGATAAAAAGAATGATAAAAGTTTAAATATATGTATATATATAACGAGGTGAATGTTATGGAAAAAAAGATCGGATTAAGAGCAAAGTTATTATCAGGCATACTTCCATTTATTATACTTGCATTTGGTATAACTGTGATAATAGCTTATACATCATCTAAGGAGATGTTAGAGAACAAATCCAAAAGTTTGTTAGAAGCACAGGCACAGGCAGCTGCCAATGATGTTACAGCATGGAAAAATAAAAATATATCAGTACTTGATGAAGCGTTAAATACAATAGAATACATGAATTTTAAAGAAGATGACATATTAAAATTTCAAAATAGTTATATAGGAACTTACGAAGATTTTCCAAATGGAATATATGTAGGGCTTTCTAATGGAGATATTATAGATGCTACAGGTTGGGAACCGGATGAAGATATAACCAAGAAGAGCTGGTATATAGAAGGTCTGAACCACAATACATTTGAATTTGGAGAAGTCTACACGGATAGTCTTACAGGCGATAGGGTTGTGACAGCATCAAGAAAAAGTGATAATATTGCCGGTAAGTCAGGCGTTGCAGCATCAGATATGAGCCTTGCAGAACTGTCAGCAACAATCAATAAGATGGATGTAGCAGGCGGTGGAGATTCATTTATAATAGATAATGAATATGGTATTGTATTAGCACATAATAATACTGAACTTGCAGGTAAGAAAGTTACTGACATATCAGATACATTTTACAGCAATATACAGGCAGATATTACATCTGGTAAGACAGCGACAGACAGATATTCAACAGACGATGGAAGATATCTTGTAAGCAAGATACAGATAGAAGGAACTAATTGGTATGTAATAACAAGAGCATTAGAAAAAAATATTTTTGCAGATATATCAACATTAAATGCAAAAATTGTAACAGTTGGAATAATTGCAGTAATAATAATAATAGCTGCAGTACTTATTGCAATTAATGCGATAACAAAGCCAATTAAGACACTTAATGATACAATAGTTGAAGTAACAGAAGGTAACTTTACAGCAGATATTAATACCGGCAGTAATGATGAGATAGGAACTATGTCGAATTCAATGCGGGAATTTATAGGAGTTATGAGACATACACTAGCCTCGATTATTAGTGTATCAAAATCAATAGATACGCAGGCAAGAGATAGCTTTAATATAGCAGAAGAACTTCATACATCAGCAGCAGGACAGGCAGAATCAATGGAGCAGCTAAGACAGAATCTTGAAGAGCTTGTGCGTTCAATTAATGTAATTGCGCAAGATGCCACAAGACTTGCAACAGTTATATCAGATACAGATAAGGCAGGCGAAGATACATTAGACAACATAGCGACGACAATGAGAGAAGCCAATGAAGGCAAAGAGAGTATGACTCAGGTAAAAATAGCTATGGAAGAGATGACAGGCAATATGGGACTACTAGAAGAGTCAATAGGAGATGTTGGAGCAGCAACAATAAAGATAGACGAAATAACTACAACAATCAGAGATATTGCAGAGGAGACGAACCTTCTTGCTTTAAATGCATCAATAGAAGCTGCGAGAGCCGGAGAAGCAGGCAAAGGATTCGCAGTAGTAGCGACAGAGATAAAAAGCCTTGCAGATACATCAGCAGCGGCAGCAGATGAGATAACAAGTCTTATCCATTCAGTAACGGAACTTATAACAACAACGGTAGAGCAGAGTAGAAATAGCATGGAACAGATACATACAAGTTCATCTACTGCAATAAGAGCATCAGAACAATTTAACATTATATATGAGAGCATACAAAATACTAATAACAATGTAAATGACATAATAGACAAGATACATTCACTAAATGACGTAGCTTCTAATATGGCGGCGATAACTGAGGAACAGTCAGCCTCAGCAGAAGAGATAGAAGCAACAGCAGTCAACATTCAGGAACTTTCATCAACAGTACTAAAAGGCAGTGAGAATGTTGAAAAAGACTCAGGGGAACTTGCTAATCATGCTAAGACACTAAGCAGTGAGATATCCAGATTTAAGATATAAGAACAACAATATAACAAAAATCCATCATATTAAACGTATGATGGATTTTTTTATTCAGAGATTTTTATTCAGAGATTTTTATTCAGAGATTTTTATTCAGAGATTTTTAATTCAGGAAGTTTTTATAAGCAAGAGTGAACTACCCATTACCTTTAGGTGATAGGTAGTTCACTTAAGTAGTTCACTCATGCAATCAAACTGAAAACTTACCTTGACAATATCAGTATATTTGGCTATGATAAAAATCAGTAAATTAGAGTGAGAAAGGACGTGCCGGATTTGAAAGCAACACCAGTAAAAGGAACAAGAGACTATCTTCCACAGGAAGTTGAGATTAGAGACTATATGCAGAGTGTGATACTTGAGACATATCGTGAAGCAGGATTTGAGAGAATAACAACACCTATCATAGAGAACGGAGAGAACCTTGATAAGAGTGATGGTGGAGAGAATTTAAACCTTATATTTAAGGTATTAAAAAGAGGAAGAAAGTTAGAAGAAGCTTTAGAAAAAGGTGATGTAAAAGAACTTTCAGATATGGGCTTAAGATACGACCTTACATTACCACTTAGCCGTTATTATGCTAACAACCGTAATGAACTTATGAATCCATTCAAATGTATTCAGATGGACAGAGTATATCGTGCAGAACAGCCACAAAAAGGAAGACTTCGTGAATTTATGCAATGCGATATTGATATAATTGGTAATCCATCAATGGATGCAGAAGTAGAATTAATCCTCACAACAGCTAAAGCACTTGTTCGTGTAGGAATGAAAGACTTTAAAGTAAAGATTAATGACAGAAGAATATTAAAGAGTATATTTGCTTATGCAGGATTTGAAGAAAAAGATAATGAGAAACTTGCAATAATATTTGATAAACTTGATAAAATTGGGTTTGATGGTGTAAAAAAAGAACTTCAGGCAGAAGAATATAGTGAAGAAGCAATAGAAAAATTCCTTTCATTATTTGAAGGTGGCGAACTTACACTTGAAGCCGTATCAAAAGTATGTGACGCATCATATGTAGAAGATTTACTATATATAATGAATACAGTAGACAAAGCATCAAAAGGAACAGTACCAGTAGAATTTGCACCATCACTCGTAAGAGGACAAGGATACTATACAGGAACAATTTTTGAAGTAGAAGCAAAAGGTTACAGCGGAGCAGTAGCAGGTGGCGGAAGATATGACAACTTAATAGGCAAATTCTTAGGCGAGAACATTCCGGCAGTAGGATTTTCAATCGGATTTGAGAGAATATCAGGAATTCTTTTAAGTGAGAACTATGAGATACCTGAACAAAAAGCAAAGATCGGACTATTTTATGATACAGATACTTATGCAGAAGCACTGATTCTTGCAGAAGAACTTAGAAAAGATTACAAAGTAACATTATTTGCAAGACCTAAGAAATTAGGTAAATTCCTTGATAAGATTGAAAAACAGGGATTTGCAGGATATGCAGTATATGGACAGGAAGACGGTGTAAAACTGTTTGCAGACAGATAGTATAGACTAAAAGTAGTAAGCATATTGCAGACAGATAGTATATGCGAAAAGTAGTAAACATATTGCAGACAGATAATATATGCTAAAAGCAGTAAGTATATTACAAATAGATAGTATATGCGAAAAGTAGTAAACATATTGCAGACAGATAATATATGCTAAAAGCAGTAAGTATATTACAAATAGATAGTATATGCGAAAAGTAGTAAACATATTACAGACAGATAGTATATATTAAAAACAGATAAGTATATAGAAGAGATATATAATAAGATAAGCAGTTGTACAATATGAAGATATTATATAAAGATATCATATCAAGATGTACAACTGCTTTTTTATTTTTTACTCTACATAATTATGTAAACATGCCGATGAAGATAATGAGAGGGTGCGTAACAATGGATTGAACATTTTTTTACATGGAGGTAATATTATGAATGTAAACGAAATAACATCTGTAAATGGCTATTATACTAATCAGTACAAAACAGTAGAGAATGATAATAAGAAGACATCAGACACAGCAAAGAATACGAAAAACACTAAGAATATGAATACATCTAAGAACGAAATATCTGTGGAGACATCTAAAGATGGCGTAATATATGAGACAACAGATGATATCAAAAAAGCAACAGAAAGTCAGAGAAAACAGATAGTTGCACAGATGAAAAAAGATACAGAGACAAGACTTGCACAGATGCAGAATCTTGTAACAACAATGTTTAGTAAACAGGGTATCAAAGTAACATCACTTGAAGATATGTGGAAAAGATTGGCAAGTGGTGACTTTACAGCAGATGAAGCGACAATTAATAAAGCTAAAGAAGATATATCAGAAGATGGATACTGGGGAGTTAAAGAGACTTCACAGAGAATATTTGATTTTGCAGTTGCACTCTCAGGCGGCGATGAAGACAAGATGGAGAAGATGAGAGATGCAGTGACAAAAGGCTTCAAGGAAGCAACAAAGGCATGGGGAAAAGAACTTCCTGAGATATCACAAAAGACATACGATGCAGTTATGAAAAAATTTGATGATTATAAAACTAAAGAACAGGAAACAGAATAAATACTAAAAAAACTATATTAAAAATCTTATAGGGTAATTTAGAGTAGTTTGTAAGTTGCACTAAGATATATATCAACTAACAAGTATGCTCTCGCTAAGTAGTAATCTTAGCGAGAGCATATTTTTTTCTCATAATGACATTTATAAAGCAACTATCGGGAATATATACTTATTAAATGATTAACACCAGCCACCATCAATCTGTATAACCTGACCGGTCATATAATCAGATGAGTCAGTCGCTAATCTAAAGATATAGTCAGCAATTTCGTCAGGTTGTCCAAGTCTGTTAGCCGGAATTTCTTCAATAAGAGCATCCATATCTTCCTTAGTGAAACATTTATTCATATCAGTATCTATAGCACCAAGAGCAACAGCATTAACAGTGATGCCACTAGCAGCAAGTTCTTTGCCAAGAGCTTTTGTAAAAGCATTAATGCCACCTTTTGTAGCAGAATAAGCAACTTCACATGAAGCACCATAGACACCCCATACAGATGATACATTAACAATGCGTCCTTTACCGATAGAGAGCATGTGAGGAATTACTTCGTGACAACAATTATATATAGAAGAAAGATTACATGATATAATATTATTCCACTCGTCAGGCTTCATATCCTGTAACATACCAACATAAGATATTCCAGCATTATTAACAAGTACATCAATACGACCAAAAGCATTAAATGCAGCATCAATAAGAAACTTTGCACTTTCATAATTGCCAACATTACACTTAACCATAAGACAGGACACGTTATAAGATATGATTTCCTTTTTTACATTCATAAGAGAGTCTATACTTTTATTGCAATTAATAACAACATTATAACCGGCTTTTGCAAATCTCACAGCACATGCAGCACCTATACCTCTTGAACTTCCAGTAATAACAGCGACTTTATTTCCATTTTTACATACATTATCATTATCATATATAATATAATTTTCCATAATTAACCTCCAAATATATAATACCAACTCTAAGTAAAGTATAAAATGTGATATTTCTTATATATCATAATATCATTCGCAACTTGCTAAGGCAATGTTTGATTCTATCTATTACATATTTAAGTGATAAACACTGAAATTATAAAACCATGCGAAGTTACAAAAAAGAAGAATCATGAATAATAAATATGCTTAAGCTTTATTTGTATTTTTCTATATTATAAGAATCTTAATTGGAAACATATTATAAAAAACATAATTAGGAATAAAATAAAAAGTTGATACAGTTAAAACAGAACAGAAAAACATATAAAAATACAAAAATCATAAACAATTAATACGGATATGTAATAAGAATATGGGAAAACTTAAATAATGATAAGAAACATATAATTAAAAAGCTGTGATTTTACCAGAAGGACGCAAAAACTTTACTATATTGCCATAGGATTGCCATAGCAGACAATCCTATTTTAGGACAAATATAAGTTTTGCGATGAACAAGAAAATAATAGCAAAAAGGAGAAAAATTAGATTATGGATAACATAATAAAAACAGACAATACAATAGCAACAAAAGCCGATAATTCAATAACAAAAGCCAATAATGTAACAACAAAAGTAGATAATATAGAAATCTACGATATGATAATAATCGGAGCAGGTCCTGCAGGAGTAAGCAGTGCAATATATGCAAAAAGAGCAGGACTTAAGATGATTATAATAGAACAGAATTCAATAAGCGGCGGACAGATAATGTATACACAGGCAATAGATAACTATCCGGGACTTATGGGAATTAATGGATATGAGCTTGGTCTACGATTTAATGAGCAGCTTAAAGCACTTGGAATAGAGATGATAAGTGAAAGAGTAACTAAAGTAATAACAGATGAATTAGTCAAAAAAGTAATAACAGATAATAAAGTATATTCTACAAAGACAATAATATTTGCCACCGGAAGCAGATACAAAAAACTTGGAATAGATGGAGAAGAAAGACTTGCCGCAAAGGGAGTATCATATTGTGCCACATGTGATGGTGCATTTTATAAGGATAAAGAAGTTGCGATAGCAGGTGGAGGCAACGTTGCAGTGCAAGATGCAATATATCTCTCTAAGATATGTAAGAAAGTATATCTTATTCACAGGCGTAGTGAACTAAGAGCAGATAAAGTTTTGCAAAATAAACTCTTTGATATTACAAATGTAGAGATTTTGTGGAATTGTGTAATCACATCCATTAATGGTGACGATAGAGTAGAAAGTGTAACATTTACTAATAATGAAAAAAGTATTACATCAAAGTTAAAAATTAATGGAATATTTATTGCAGCAGGAATGGAACCGGCAACAGATATGCTGATGGGAAAAAATGTATTAAATTCCAGTAATTATGTTATTGCAGGCGAAGACTGTGCCTCAAAAATACCAGGAATATACGCCGCAGGCGATATAAGAACCAAGAGTTTGCGTCAGATAGTTACTGCAATTTCAGATGGTGCCAATGCCGTACAATCAGCACACAAATATTTGAATTGTCTGTAATTTATATATTTTAAATATTCTATTGACATGAATTATGCACTTTGCTATAATAACGATGTAATAAATTTAATAAATTTGTAACAAATAAGTAGATTGGCAATGAAGCGGGGAAGTCAGTCTACTTTATTAGATAGAAAGAGAAGAGGTATGGAGGTTAATATGTTAAAGAACGCAGGAAAATATGCAATTGGCTTAACAGCATTCGCATTAATTGCATTAAGTAATAAGACAGAAGCAAAAGCATTTACTTTAGACAGTGAGACAACAGTTGCTGGAATTTCAGTTACACTTAATAATTATTATACTGACACAGACAACCCTGAAGATAAGATTTATACATTACTTTCTAATGGAATCAGTTCAACAGTAGCAACACAGCCGGCAGTTGTAACATCACCATATGATGGAATCGCAATTTCACAGGTTAATGATTATGTTAATATAAGAACATCACCAAGCATTGACGGAGAAGTAGTTGGTAAGTTATATAATAACTGTGCAGCAACAATTGTACAGAAAGTCGGCAAAGAAGGAGACTACTGGTATCAGATAGAATCAGGTGATGTTATAGGATATGTAGCAGCACAGTATTTTGTTACAGGTGCAGAAGCTGAAGCAATCGCAACACAGGTTGGAACATGGATTGGTACAGTTAATACAGATGTACTTAATGTAAGAACAGAACCTACAACAGAATCAACAATCTATACACAGGTTCCTAATGGAGAAGAACTTTATGTAGTAGAAGATCTTGGAGATTGGATAAAAGTTGAGATGGGTTCAGAAGCAACAGCATACGTTTCTAAAGAATTCGTTGATTTAAGAGTAGATTTTAATAAAGCAATTTCACTTGAAGAAGAGAGAAGACAGGAAGAAGAGAGAATTGCAAGAGAAAAAGCAGCTCAGGAAGCACAGGCAAAACTTGAAGAAGAACAGAGACAAAAAGCAGCTCAGGAAGCAGCAGCTAAGAATGCAGCTAAGAATGCAGCTAAGAGTTCTTCAAAATCAAGTTCAAGCAGTTCATCATCAAGCTCATCATCAAGTTCAAGCAGTTCATCATCTAAGAGTTATAGCAGTGCTGATACAGTTGCATCTAACAGCTCAGATTTAAGAACAGCTATTACAACTTATGCATGCCAGTTCCTTGGTAACCCATATGTATATGGTGGTACAAGCTTAACAGATGGAACAGACTGTTCAGGATTTACATCAAGTGTATATTCTAAATTTGGATATTCAATCGGAAGATCATCAAGAGATCAGGCAGCTAACTTAAGAGAGATTAGCGAATCAGAACTTCAGCCAGGAGATCTTGTATTCTATGCAGATAATACTGGATACATCTATCATGTAGCAATGTATATCGGCGGAGGAAGAATTGTACATGCATCTTCACCATCAACAGGTATTACAACATCAAGTATGTATTACAGAACACCATACAAATATTGTACAGTACTTGGCTAATAACAATATAATAGCCATTATGCATACAGTAAGCTGTTTACTAATACATATAATATAAGAATAATATAACGGACATATAAGAATCCCATCTAAAGATTTTGATATATGCTCATTTATACATACAAGCTATAATAGAACTTGTTATATAAAAGAGAACATATCAGATCATTAGATGGGATTTTTGCAAATTTTTATTATTTCTTCACATAAATAAACAGAAAATAATCTTGAATTAAATAGTACTAATTACCTAGACAAAAAATGCCGATATAAAGTTGACTTTTTTGCAATTATACAAAATGCACAAAAACAGGGATAAAAACATGGAGCATCAATAATTGACAAGCTGCATATAACAAAATGCGACAGTTTTTTCCACAATTAAATCACACGAAATTAGGTCAAAAAAGAGTTATACACCAAGTTATCCACAATATCCACAATAAATAAGTGTATAAAAGTTGTGGAATTAATGGTATAAACTACGAACGAAAGTTTTGTTAATGTTGATAAAATGCAAAAAAACACGCAAAACTATTGACTTTTAAATTATGGATACACTATCTCACAAAAGATTACAAATGGTAAAATATTGAAAGATGAATGTGGAAAAGTGTATTTATATGTGAATAAACTATGAACAAATTGCATTTATTATTGCAAAATGAGTGAATTGTGTTATAATAAACATATATCAACAAGAGATGATTTACAAAATCAAATCATAACTTGTTATTGATAAAAGACTTCAACTCAAGTCTTTTATACTTTTAAGTAAAAGGAGTTGGGCAGCATGCGTTTTATAATTACAGGAAGAAATATTGATGTAACCCCAGGACTAAAAACAGCAGTAGAAGACAAACTTGGAAAGCTGGAGAAGTTTTTTAAACCGGACACAGAAGTGAATGTAACATTAAGTGTTGAAAAAGACAGACAGAAGATAGAAGTTACAATACCGGTTAAAGGAAGCATTATTCGTTCAGAGCAGGTAAGCAACGATATGTATGTGTCAATCGATTTAGTAGAAGAGGTTATCGAGAGACAGATGAAGAAATATAAGAATAAAATTATCGATGCTAAGCAGGCAGGTAGTCCTTTTACAGATGATTATCTTGAAAAAGAGTACGACGAAGAATCAGACATTAAGATTGTAAGAACCAAGAGATTCGGAATAAAACCTATGGATCCCGAAGAAGCATGTGTACAGATGGAACTTTTAGGACATAACTTCTACGTGTTTAACAATTCAGAGACTGATGAAGTTAACGTTGTATACAAGAGAAAAGGCGGTACATACGGTTTAATAGAACCAGAATTTTAGTACATAATATTTAGTATAATTGTATGATATACAATATTTAAAGACAGTGTACTAGGAAAATAAAATAGAGAATGCAGCTACACAAAAGTGGCTGCATTTTTTATTGAATAATATCAGATATAATGTTACAATATGTGATAGTGATGAAAAATATACTTATTTTTAGGAGAGAATTAAGACATGGGAGTAATTGAAAAAATTTTTGGAACTCATAGTGAGCGAGAATTAAAAAGAATATATCCGATAGTGGATCAGATTGAAAGTTTAAGACCTGAGATGCAGGCACTTTCAGATGCAGAATTAAAAGATAAGACAAGACAATTTAAAGAGAGACTTTCAAAAGGCGAGACGCTTGATGATATTCTCCCTGAAGCTTTTGCAACAGTTCGTGAAGCTGCAAAGCGAGTACTTAACATGGAACACTATAGAGTTCAGCTTATTGGTGGTATAATACTGCACCAGGGACGTATTGCTGAGATGAGAACTGGTGAAGGTAAGACTCTTGTATCAACACTTCCGGCATATCTTAATGCACTTGAAGGCGAAGGCGTTCATATCGTTACAGTTAATGATTACCTTGCAAAACGAGATGCTGAATGGATGGGACAGGTTCATGAATTCCTTGGACTTAAAGTTGGTATAGTTCTTAATGGAATGAATAACGATGAGAGACGAGAAGCTTATAAGTGTGATATAACTTATGTAACTAATAATGAATTAGGATTTGATTATCTTAGAGATAACATGGTAATATACAAAGAACAGCTTGTACTTCGTAAGTTACACTATGCAGTAATCGATGAAGTCGATTCAGTACTTATTGATGAAGCAAGAACACCACTTATTATCTCAGGACAAAGCGGCAAGTCAACAAGATTATATGAGATGTGTGATATTCTTGCAAGACAGCTTACAAGAGGTGAAGGTGATGGAGAACTTAGTAAGATGGATGCACTCATGGGTGAACCAATCAAAGAAGATGGAGACTTCATCGTTAATGAAAAAGATAAGATTGTAAACCTTACAGAACAAGGTGTAACAAAAGTTGAGAAGTTCTTCCATATAGAGAACCTTGCAGATCCAGAGAACTTAGAGATTCAGCACAATATTATCCTTGCATTAAGAGCACATAATCTTATGTTCAAAGATCAGGATTATGTTGTAAAAGATGACCAGGTACTTATCGTAGATGAATTCACAGGACGTATAATGCCGGGAAGAAGATTCTCAGACGGACTTCATCAGGCAATTGAAGCCAAAGAAAAAGTTAAAGTTAAGAGAGAGAGTAAGACACTTGCAACAATTACATTCCAGAACTTCTTTAATAAATTTGAGAAGAAATCAGGTATGACAGGTACAGCTTTAACAGAAGAAAAAGAATTCAGAGAGATCTACGGAATGGACGTAGTAGAGATTCCTACTAACAGACCAGTAGCCAGAGTAGATAAAGAAGATATTGTATTTAAGACTAAAAAAGAGAAACTTCATGCAGTTGCAGATGAGATAGAAAAAGCAAAAGCAACAGGACAGCCAGTACTTGTTGGTACAATTACAATTGAAGCATCAGAAGCAGTAAGTGCAGTTCTTAAGAAAAGAGGCATCAAGCATCAGGTACTTAATGCCAAATATCATGAGCAGGAAGCAGAGATTGTAGCACAGGCAGGACAGCATGGAGCAATTACAATTGCAACTAACATGGCAGGACGAGGAACAGATATTAAACTTGATGATGAAGCCAAAGCAGCTGGTGGACTTAAGATTATTGGTACAGAGAGACATGAATCAAGACGTATCGATAACCAGTTAAGAGGTCGAGCAGGACGTCAGGGAGATCCAGGTGAATCAAGATTCTACATATCACTTGAAGATGATCTTCTGAGACTTTTTGGTTCAGATAAGATGTTACAGGCATTTAATGCGCTTGGAGTTCCAGAGAACGAGCCACTTGAACACAAGATGTTATCTAATGCGATAGAAAAAGCACAGAGAAAGATAGAGACTAATAACTATGGCATAAGAAAGAACCTTCTTGAATATGATCAGGTAAATAACGAACAAAGAGAGATTATCTACGAAGAGAGAAGAAGAGTTCTTGATGGCGAGAGTATGAGAGACAATATCTACAGCATGATCACAGATATTGTTGAAGCAAAAGTTGATATGAGTATTGGTGAAGACCAGCACAAAGAAGACTGGAATTTTGAAGAACTTAATCAATTATTATTGCCAATCATTCCACTTGAACCAATAACAGCAGAAGTTGAAGCTAAGAGTAAGAATGAATTAAAACAGTTATTAAAAGAAAAAGCAGTTAAGATGTATGAAGCAAAAGAAGCTGAATTCCCAGAACCAGAACAGTTAAGAGAATTAGAGCGAGTAATACTTCTTAAAGTAATAGACAGAAAATGGATGGATCATATCGATGATATGGAACAGTTACGTCAGGGTATCGGACTTCAGGCTTATGGACAGAGAGATCCACTTGTAGAATTCAGAATCAGTGGATTTGATATGTTTGATGCAATGACACAGAATATTAAGGAAGACACAGTCAAACTTCTTATGCATGTACATGTTGAAGAGAAGATTGAAAGAGAGCAGGTGGCAAAGGTTACAGGAACTAACAAAGACGATTCATCAGTAAAAGAACCTGTAAAACGTGATGAAGACAAAGTTTATCCTAATGATCCATGTCCATGCGGAAGTGGTTTAAAATATAAAAACTGCTGTGGAAGAAAATAGAAGTAGGTGAAAAAATGGTAGAATTAGACGGGTTTAAGACCACTCTAAATAACTACGAGACTCCATTAAAGGAGATAAAAGATTCACTTGATCTTGATAATAAGAAAAAGAGAATCGAAGAGATAGAAGCCAATATGGAAGAACCGGGATTTTGGGATGACATGGACAAATCCCAAAACTCAATGAAAGAACTAAAAGCATTAAAGTCTTCGTTTGAAGACTTTAATGCTGTTATGTCATTATATGAAGATGCAAAGACACTTATAGAACTGGGTTACGAGGAGAATGATCCTGAGATAATACCAGAAGTAGATGAGATGGTTGCAGAATTTGTTAAGGCCTTTGATAAGATGCGAATTCAGACACTTTTATCAGAAGAATATGATAAAAACAATGCAATTTTAAGACTTAATGCCGGTGCAGGTGGAACAGAATCATGCGACTGGGCATCAATGTTACTTAGAATGTATACAAGATGGGCTGAACAAAAAGGATTTACGACTGAGATATTAGATTACCTTGATGGTGATGAAGCAGGAATAAAGTCAGTGACAATACAGATTAATGGTGAGAATGCATTTGGATATTTAAAATCTGAAAAAGGTGTACACAGACTTGTAAGAATATCACCATTTAATGCTGCAGGAAAGAGACAGACATCATTTGTATCTTGTGATGTGATGCCGGATATTGAAGAAGATCTTGATATTGATATAGCAGAAGAAGATTTAAGAATAGACGTATATCGCTCAAGTGGAGCAGGTGGTCAGCATATCAACAAGACATCATCAGCAATCAGAATTACACATATTCCTACGAACATAGTAGTACAGTGTCAAAATGAACGTTCACAGCATCAGAACAAAGCAAAAGCAATGCAGATGTTAAAGGCAAAATTATATCTGTTGAAGAAGCAGGAAAATGCCGAAAAGATATCTGATATAAGAGGTGAGATAAAAGATATAGGATGGGGAAGTCAGATAAGATCTTATGTCTTACAGCCATATACAATGGTAAAAGATCACAGAACAGGATATGAGAGTGGCAATGCTTCAAATGTTTTAGACGGTAATATTGACTCTTTTATTAGTGCGTATTTGAAGTGGAACAGTATAGGCAGAAATAAGGAGGAATAGTATATTATGCAGGCGATAAAACCAGTTGTTTTCAAATTAAATGATGAAGAGTATGGCGTTGATATTAATAAAGTACATGCGATAGAGAATATACAGGATGTAACAAGGATTCCTAATACATTAAGCTGTATAAAAGGTATATTGAATCTGAGAGGAGATATAATTCCTGTTTATGATATCAGAAAAAGATTTGGATTAGAACCTGTAAAAGACAGAAACCTTGCTAAACTTATTGTAATCAAGACAAAAGACATGAACATTGCGCTTGAAGTTGACTCAGTAGCGGAGATAGATAATATTGAAGACGAAGATATACATAATGTACCATCGATAGTAAGAAGCAAAGACACAGCTTATATTGATAAGATAGCCAACGTAGACGGACATCTTATAGTAATACTTAACCTTGATGAACTTCTGACCGAACAGGAATATGTAGAAGCTACGAAAATTATTGAAGAGTAAAGTATTAATGCTTTAATATTAAAAAATAAAATGAATAATTATAAGTTCTGCTTATTAGAATGTATTTAATTGAATACAATTACGCAGAACTTATTTTTTTTACGAAAAAAAGGTTGCAGACTTTAGAAAATTATGTTAGTATCTTCCTAAGAAAAACAAATGTATTTCTACAGCATACAATAAGGATGAAATGATATGGCAGATACAGAAAAATTCTATGTAGTTAAACAAAAAGCTCTACCAGAGATATTATTAAAAGTAGTAGAAGCTAAGCGACTTTTAGATTCTGAAAAGGTACTTACTGTTCAGGATGCAACTGATAGAGTTGGCATAAGCAGAAGTTCTTTTTACAAATACAAGGACGATATATTTCAATTTAACGACAATACTAAAGGCAGGACCTTCACATTTGTACTTCAGATGGATGATATAACTGGACTTTTATCCATTGTACTGAATAAAATTGCAGAGTATCATGCAAATGTGCTTACAATTAACCAGACAATTCCAATTAATGGGATAGCCTCTTTAACATTAAGTGTAGAAGTTTTATCCACTACAGGTGACATTGCTAAGATGATTGATGAGATAACGGAATTGGAAGGCGTTCATTATTTAAAAATACTAGCGAAGGAGTAGATTATTATGGTAAATATTGCAATATTAGGTTATGGTACAGTAGGTTCAGGTGTTGTTGAGGTTCTTAACATCAATGGCAGTTCTGTAATTAATAAGAGAGCAGGAGAAGAGATTAATGTAAAATACATTCTCGATTTAAGAGATTTTCCTGGAACACCAATTGAACACAAGATAGTTCATGATTTTGATGTGATTTTAAATGATGATGATATAAAGATTGTAGTAGAAGTAATGGGTGGTGTTGAACCTGCATATACATTTGTAAAGGCAGCACTTTTAAAAGGCAAGAGTGTATGTACATCTAACAAAGAACTTGTTGCAAAACATGGAGCAGAATTACTTGAGATAGCAAAACAGAACAATATAAACTTCCTTTTCGAAGCAAGTGTAGGTGGTGGAATTCCAATTATCAGACCACTTAATCAGTCACTTACAGCTGATGAGATTCAGGAGATAACAGGTATACTTAATGGAACAACCAATTACATCTTAACTAAGATGGGAAGAGAAGGACTTGATTTTGATACAGTTTTAAAAGAAGCACAGGCAAAAGGTTTTGCAGAGAGAAATCCTGATGCAGATGTACTTGGATATGATGCATGTCGTAAGATTGCAATTCTCTCATCACTTGCATTCGGACATCAGGTAGACTTTGAAGACATCTATACAGAAGGAATCACTAAGATAACAGACGTTGACTTCAAATATGCAAAACAGTTAGATTCATCAATCAAATTATTCGCTTCAAGCAAGAAGACAGGTGATAGCTTTTATGCTATGGTAGCACCAGTATTGGTTAACTCTTACCATCCACTTTACAGCGTTAATGATGTACTCAACGGAATATATATAAAAGGCAATGTAATCGGAGATGTAATGTTCGTAGGAGCAGGAGCTGGTAAACTTCCAACAGCGAGTGCTGTAGTAAGTGATGTTGTTGATGCAGTAAAACACTTAGGAAGAAATATTATGACTAACTGGAGTAGTAAGAAACTTGAACTTACACATATTGATAAATCAGAAAAACAGTATTTTGTAAGAATAAGTGGTAATGTATCAGACAGATTAAAAGAAGTCGAAGAAGTTTTTGGCGAAGTAAAAGTTGTAGGAGTACCAGGAGTAACAGGAGAATTCGGTATAGTTACTAAAGTAATGTCAGAAGAAACATACAAAGCTAAGGCACAGAGCTTAGATGGAATTCTCAATATGATAAGAATAGAAGGATAGTTAATATATCCGAATAACTAAGAAATGATTTTTTAGTAAATAGGTAATACAACCAAGTGATGATATATTTTACATTGATAAATAAGATAATAGAATTAGTTCCACCATGTATTTTGTATACATACTTTGGAATATATTGTCCGGGATGTGGAGGGACAAGAAGTTTAATCTATCTTTTACAAGGAGATATAATAAGAAGCTTCATTGCATATCCTGCACTCCCGGTAACAGTATTAATAATATGCAGATATTTATTACAATACATAATTAGTTATGCAACGCATAATAGAATAAAAAAACCGGTATTCAGACTTATGTATGTATATCTTATTATGACAATAATACTAATAAATTGGATAATAAGGAATATCTTGTTATTAAAGATGGGAATAAAAATAATCGGACAGTAAAAAGCTGCCCGATTATTTTTATGCACGATTATATGGCATTGTTCTTAAAAATTTTATACTGATTAATAATATCCTGATACAGCTGCTGATATTCTGGTGTCTGCATAAGATATATGCCAACGATTGTAAGCAATATACCAAGAATACTTGTAACAATTCCGATAGTCATACCGGCAATAGCAACAGCAACCATTTTGCCACTTCTCTTTTTAGATATTATAGCAAATACAATCGCAAGTACACCGGAGATTATAGCAAGATATGTACAGCATAAGCAAGGAATAGAGAAGATGCCCATGCAAAAAGATGCAATAGCAAAAGCATCAGTATAAGGTTCACCACTTTGGTTATTGTTCTTATTATAATCATAATTAAAATCATTCGAATCCATTTATAAATACCCCCTGAGTATAAAATATATTCTGCATAAAATTGCAGTTACAATAAAACACTGTATCAGATATTCTAACATAAAAGACAAATATATACAATAAAAGCATTTGCCTAAAAAATCGAAATAAGCAGTGTATACAAGTTTTGCTTGAAGACAATACTCATTTGAATTATAATTTACGTTGTACTAATATAGAATAATGAAAAAAGTAGTAATTTAGATGCAGTACAATTGCAGAGCATACATTAAAAACTATATATAGAAAGTGATATATACTCTCTAGTGAGTTTAAGATGTATGAATAGACAAGAACATAGAAGAGGAGAATAAGATGGATATAATTAAGACACTTACAAGTGAACTTCAGGTAGAAAAATGGCAGGTTGAAGCGGCAGTAAAGTTAATCGATGAAGGAAATACAATTCCATTTATTTCACGATACAGAAAAGAGATGACAGGCTCACTTAATGATGAAGTACTTCGTAATCTCAATGAGAGACTAGGATATCTTAGAGGTCTTGAAGATAAGAAACAACAAGTGTTAAAGAGTATAGAAGATCAGGGAGCATTAACAGAAGAACTGCGAAAACAGATAGAAAAAGCAGAGACAATGGTACTTGTAGACGATCTTTACAGACCATTCAGACCAAAGAGAAGAACAAGAGCAATAATAGCTAAAGAAAAAGGTTTAGAGCCACTTGCAGGAATAATAATAGGTGGATTAGCAGACAGACCTATAGAAGATATAGCTAAGCAATATATAGACGATGAAAAAGAAGTATCATCAGCCGAAGAAGCAATAGATGGTGCACTTGATATAATCGCAGAGATGATATCAGACAATGCAGATTATAGAACAAGAATAAGAGAACTTACAATGAAAGAAGGCACGATAACATCAACAGCCAAAGATGACAAAAAAGAATCTGTATATGAGATGTATTATGAATTTGAAGAAGCATTGACAAAGATACAGGGACATAGAATATTAGCGATAAATCGTGGTGAAAGCGAAAAGTTCATAACAGTAAAAGTAACAGCACCACAGGATAAAATATTAGATTATCTTGTTAAAAAGAGTATTGTAAAATCCAATAAATATACAGATGAACTTATAGAAAAAGCAGTAAAAGACAGTTATGACAGACTTATAGCACCATCAATTGAACGAGAGATAAGAAATACACTTACAGAGAGAGCAGAAGACGGTGCAATAAAAGTATTTGGCAAGAACTTAAAACAACTCCTTATGCAGCCACCTATTGCAGGTAAAGTAGTACTCGGATGGGATCCTGCTTTTAGAACAGGATGTAAGTTAGCAGTAGTAGATCCTACAGGAAAAGTATTAGATACAGTAGTAGTATATCCGACAGCACCAACATCTGAGAAGAAGATAAGAGAAGCAAAAGATACAGTAGAAGCACTTATTGATAAATATGGCATAGATCTTATATCAGTAGGTAATGGAACAGCATCAAGAGAATCAGAACTTGTAATAGTAGATATGCTAAAAGAAGTCAAGAGAAACGTACAATATATTATAGTTAACGAAGCAGGAGCAAGTGTATATTCAGCAAGTAAACTTGCAACAGAAGAATTCCCTAATTTTGATGTAGGACAAAGAAGTGCGGCATCAATAGCAAGAAGACTACAAGATCCACTTGCAGAACTTGTAAAAATAGATCCAAAATCAATCGGTGTAGGTCAATATCAGCATGATATGAACCAGAAGAAACTTGGTGAAGCACTTACAGGAGTTGTAGAAAGCTGTGTTAACAGCGTTGGTGTAGACTTAAATACAGCATCAGCCTCATTACTTGAATATGTATCAGGAATATCAAAAGCTATTGCTAAGAATATTGTAACATACAGAGAAGAAAATGGCAGATTTACTAACAGAAAACAACTTTTAAAAGTAACAAAACTAGGACCAAAAGCATTTGAACAATGTGCAGGATTTATGAGAATCAAAGATGGAGAGAATCCACTTGACTATACCGGAGTACATCCAGAGAGCTATGAAGCAGCAACAGCATTATTAAAAGAACTTGGAATGGATATAGATAACATAGGAAAAGAAGGCATTAAAGACTTAAGAAAGAATATAAAAGACTATCCTAAGATGGCAGAAAAACTTGGAATTGGTGAGATAACATTAAAAGATATAGTAAAAGAACTTGAAAAACCTGGAAGAGATCCACGAGATGAGATGCCAAAACCAATATTAAGAACAGATGTTCTTGAAATGAAAGACTTAAAAGAAGGCATGATACTAAAAGGAACAGTAAGAAACGTAATTGACTTTGGAGCATTTGTTGACATCGGAGTGCACCAGGACGGTCTTGTTCATATATCACAGATGACAGAACGCTATATAAACCATCCATTAGATGTAGTAAGTGTAGGCGATGTAATAGACGTAAAAGTACTTAGTGTCGATATCAATAAAGGAAGAATACAGTTATCAATGAAACTGTAAGAAGAATACAAGACAAAACAAATATATAGATATTTTGCATATAGACCAACAAGCAAAACTACTATATTACAAAAATGTACTCTTGGAATCTTCTAAATGAAGAATTCTGAGATAAATTTTTGATATGCAATAACATTTTCGCAGTGCGTACACGGTGTGTACGACGAGAAAATGGAAGCAGCATATCGGAAATATAGCCAGAAGTATTTGTTTAAAGAAGATTCCGAGAGTACATAAAATATAATGGAGGAATGAAATGGACAGAAAATTTGATGTAAAAGTAAGCGTTATGGATATGTTTAATTTTATGATGTACCATAACTACTCATCAATAGGAGGTAAACTAAGTTTCATATTCAGTGTTGCAATGCTTATATTAGCAGCAGTAAAGTTTGGCGATTTTAGTACAACTGAATTTATGGTAGTGCTTGTACTTGGACTGTTGTTTACAATAATTAATCCGATAATGCTATTTGTAAAATCGGTAAAACAAGTAGTACTAAACCCAATGTTTAAAAAACCGCTTACATACGAACTACAAAAAGATAAGATAATAATATCACAAGGCGAAGTATCTAATGAGATTTTGCTTACAGATGTAACCAAAGTAGTAGAGACAAGAAGAAGCATACTTGTATTTGTAACAAGAGTAAGAGCATATATCTGGCCAAAAGGAAGTTTAAAAGACCAATATGCACCAGTAAAAGAACAATTAAAACAGACAGTAAAAGAAGAAGCAGTAAAATTAAAGTAAAGGAGAAAACCGAATGGTAAAGGAATCATATTCACCTGAAGAGACATTTGCGATAGGAAAAGAAATTGGCGAACAATTAAAACCGGGTGATGTATACTGTCTTATTGGCGATCTTGGAGTTGGAAAAACAGTATTTACACAAGGACTTGCCAAAGGACTTGGAATAGAAGAACCGATAAACAGTCCTACATTTACGATAATACAGGAATATCACGAAGGCAGAATACCACTGTATCATTTCGATGTATACAGAATAGGAGATGTCAGCGAGATGGATGAACTAGGATACGAAGAATATTTTTACGGAGACGGTGCCTGCCTTATAGAATGGGGAAATCTTATAGAAGAGATACTCCCAAAAGAGACAGTTACAATAACGATAGAAAAAGACCTTGAAAAAGGTTTTGACTATCGTAAAATTACCGTTACAGAGTAAAAATAGAAACAAATTATATTTGAAAAAGCAGCAAAAAAATATATAAAAAAGAAAATGAAGGATGGAAACATGTTAGTATTAGGAATAGAATCATCATCAATGGTCGCATCAGTAGCGATAATATCTGATGAGAAGATAATATGTGAATATACAATAAACAACAAAAAAACACACTCACAGACAATACTGCCTATGATAGATGAGATGATAAAGATGTCAGAGATAGATAAAAAAGACATAGATGCAATAGCAGTATCAGGAGGACCAGGTTCATTCACGGGTCTAAGAATAGGAGGAGCACTTGCAAAAGGACTTGGATTTGCTTTAAATATTCCACTTATACATGTAAAGACACTAGAAGGAATGGCATTTCAATTATATGGAACAAAAGAACTTATTGTTCCAATAATGGATGCAAAACGTAATCAGGTATATACAGGAATATATGAAAATGAAAACGAATTTAAAGTAATAAAAGAACAGACACCACAAGACATAGAAGAACTAATACAAGAACTTAATCAGACAGGAAGAAAAGTAACATTCCTTGGAGATGGAATATTCTGTTACAAAGATATAATAGAAGAAAAATGTAAAGTAGAATATACATTTGCGCCATCACATTGTAATATGCCAAGAGCAGCATCCGTTGCAGCACTTGGACTTAAGATGTATAACGAAGGCAACTACCAGAACGCATCAGAATTTCTTCCGGACTATTTAAGAGTATCACAGGCAGAAAGAGAGAGAAACGAGAGACTAAAACATGGCAATAATTAGAAAAATGGAAGAAAAAGACATAGAAACAGTATATAATATAGAAAAAGACTCATTTTCACTGCCATGGTCAAAAGGAGCATTTGCCAATTCATTAGACGATGAATTTCAGACATTTTTTGTGGCAGAAGAAGAAGATAAAGTAGCAGGATATGTCGGAATAATGACTGTATGCAAAGAAGTTAATATAACTAACATTGCTGTTGGTGAAGAATACAGAAGATGTGGAATAGCATACAGCCTTATGGAATATGTAATACAGTATGCAAGAGATAACAAAGATGAGATAATATTTCTTGAAGTACGAAAAAGCAATGAAAAAGCACAAAAACTTTATGAAAAGACAGGCTTTGAAGTAATAGGAGAACGTAAGAACTTTTATACAAAGCCAGACGAAGACGCTATACTGATGAGCAGAGGAATATAACTTATCTTGTCAGAGCAGATATTTTAGCCGATAAAAAAATAAGGATATTAAAGGACAGGAGGTAACAATGTTAGATGTTTGTTTATTAGGAACAGGTGGAATGATGCCATTGCCAAACAGATGGCTTACATCATTATTGGCAAGATACAATGGAAGCAGTATATTAATTGATTGTGGAGAGGGAACACAGATAGCAATCAAAGAAAAAGGGCTTACATTCAAACCAATAGATGTAATATGCTTTACACACTTCCACGCAGATCATGTAAGCGGTCTTCCAGGACTTCTGCTTACACTCGGTAATGCAGAGAGAACAGAACCACTTACAATAATAGGACCAAAAGGAGTAGAACGTGTAGTAAACAGCTTAAGAGCTATAGCACCAGAATTACCATTTAAAATCAACTGTATCGAGATAACAGAGCCAACCAAAAGTTTTAACATAAATGGATATATACTTGAAGCATTCAAAGTAAACCATAATGTAACATGCTATGGATATACAATAAAGATTCCAAGAGCAGGCAAATTCGATCCACAAAAAGCTGAACAAAATGAAGTACCACGAAGTATGTGGAGTAAGCTCCAAAAAGGTGCAATAATCGAAGAAAATGGCAAAACATATACACAAGATATGATACTTGGACCAGAGAGAAAAGGAATAAAACTTACATATTGTACAGACACAAGACCAGTATCACAGATTTGGGAGAATGCCAAAGATGCAGATCTATTTATATGTGAAGGAATGTATGGAGAACCTGGAAAAGAAGCAAAAGCAGTAGAATACAAACATATGACATTCTATGAAGCAGCAGAATTAGCTAAAAAAGCAAATGCCAAAGAAATGTGGCTTACACATTACAGCCCGTCACTTGTACATCCGGAAGAATATGCAGATGAAGTAAAAAAAATATTTCCGAATACCAAGATAAGTAAGAATGGAAGAATGACAACATTGGAATTCGAGGAAAAATAAAAAACTGTGGAGGGATTTCTATGAAAAAATACAAAAGTCTTATAGTAATTGCAATATTGGCAGTTCTTGCAGTAGGATATTACATATATCTAAGCAAGAGACCGGTAAACACAGATCCTGTAGATTCACAAAAAGAAAAATCACTTGTTGCAGAATATATAGCAAGAGATCTAAATGCGACATATCCTGAGACACCAAGTGGAGTTGTAAAACTATATAGCGAGATAATGAAATGCTACTATAGCGAAAAATACACAGACGAACAGCTAGAACAGCTTGTGTCACAAGCAAGACTATTATGGGATAATGAATTGTTAGAGAAAAACCCTATGGATGAATACATGATAAATCTTAAAGCAGATATCAAATCATACAAAGATAAAAGTCGTGTAATCAAAGATTTTAAAGTAGACGGTTCAGCAGCCGTTGAATATCAGACAGATAAAGACGGAGCACAGTATGCCAGTCTGCATGCAGAATACTGGGTTCGTGAGAATAATACAACAACAACAAAATCATATGAAAAATATATGCTTAGAAAGGATGAAAATGGTAACTGGAAGATATTGTACTGGCAATTATCAGAAGCTACAGATATAAAAGATGAGTAAAGATACATTAATACTTGCAATAGAAAGTTCATGCGACGAAACAGCCGCAGCAGTAGTAAAAAATGGAAGAGAAGTACTATCTAACGTAATATCATCACAGATAGCACTACATACACTATATGGAGGTGTAGTACCGGAGATAGCATCAAGAAAACACATGGAAGCTATAAATCAGGTAATAGAACAGGCATTAAAAGAAGCAAAAGTAACACTAGATGATATAGACGCAATAGGTGTAACGTATGGACCTGGACTTGTAGGAGCACTCTTAGTAGGGCTTACAGCAGCCAAAGCAATAGCGTATGCAACAGACAAACCATTAGTTGGTGTACATCATATAGAAGGGCATATAAGTGCCAACTTTATAGAAAACAAAGAACTAGAACCACCATTTATGTGCCTTGTAGTCTCGGGCGGTCATACACATCTTGTAAAAGTAAAAGACTATGGAGAATATGAGATACTAGGAAGAACAAGAGATGACGCAGCAGGCGAAGCATTTGACAAAGTAGCAAGAGCAGTAGGACTAGGATATCCAGGAGGACCAAAGATAGACAAAGAAGCTAAGAATGGTAATAAACACGCAATAGAATTTCCTCGTGCTAACATAGAAGGAGCACCTTATGATTTCAGCTTTAGTGGTTTAAAATCAGCAGTTCTTAACTACATAAACCAATGTGAGATGAAGAATATAGAGATAAATCGTCCAGATCTTGTAGCATCATTTCAAAATGCAGTAGTAGAATCACTAGTAACAAGAGCCATAAAAGCCGCAAAAGAATTTGGAATGGACAAAATAGCAATAGCAGGTGGAGTTGCATCTAATACAGCACTTCGTGAAGAGATAAGCAAAAGATGCAAAGAAAACAATATAGAATTCTATCATCCATCACCAATACTATGCACAGACAATGCAGCCATGATAGGAGCAGCAGCATACTATGAATATATAAAAGGAACACGTCATGGACTTGACTTAAACGCAATTCCTAACTTAAAACTTGGAGAGAGATAGACAATACTAAAAATATGCAATACTAAAAATACGCAATATTAGTACAATGTTTTCAAAATAACCACACATTCACTTGATTGCGAATGATTGCACAGGTGAAGGCTAAGTATGGAATCATAGAGCGTGAGAATTATAACAAGCCTAAGTCAGATGACGTCAGATAGCCGAAGTGCCCGAAGGAAAAGAAAGAAGCTATTGCCAGGGCATTGAAGTATTTTCACACGATATAAAAATGATAATGGGTAAACTGAGACTGATAAAACTGTAAATGGAATTTTATATCATACTTTTAAAGGAAACATCTAATCGTTAAGTTAAAAGCATCTCTTCGGAGGTGCTTTTCTTACTGCAAGGCTTCCGAGTAAAACAGTTCGGACTTTTCTCATCTATTCCAAAGTTGTTATTGAATTGGTTACAAGTCACATGATATAATTTGAATACGAAAATTGAGCAACAAATCGGATTTTCTTAAACATAATTATGCTATAATTGTGTTATAATGCGTTATTTTGATTCCCTTATTTTTTTCCTTATAATAACAAATACGATGTCGGGGTCAAAAGCCCCCGACTTTGATGCCTATGGGTTGCTCCGTGCTACGCACTCCTACAATCCTACCAAATATTCGCATATCGTAGGATTATCATCCGACTTTGATGCCTACGGGTTGCTCCGTGTTACGCACTCCTACAATCCTACCAAATATTCGCATATCGTAGGATTATCATCCCACTTTTATGCTCATATCGGGGCGAGCCCTAAAGTCTTTCACCCACCTATGAGCAAGCTCATGTGGGCTTAGACCTTTTGACCCTGGCATCACAAATATCAGAATATTAACAAAACACAAAAAGTTAAAAAACTAGAAAAAGAAAACGCAGATTACAGCGTTCCATATCAAGAAGATATGAGAAAAATAAGAAAGGAGTAAGTTACTGCAAAACAAGTAATATTATAAAAAGTGAAAAAGAACTTTTAAAAATAAATAACAGACTAACAGATATTCGACAGAACTATTTACAAGTTTTCAGTAACGGTGTAGAGAGTGGATCTTACTTTTAAATACGAAAATAAAAAGTTCAATTATAGAGTATGCGCAATGATTATTTCGGATAATAGAATTTTGGCAATGCATGATGAGCGTTCTCCGTACTTTTATTTACCCGGTGGCAGAGTTACCATGGGAGAAACGGCTGAACAAGCGGTAATACGGGAAATGCAGGAAGAACTCGGCATTACTCCGAAAATTATTCGCCCCGTTTGGCTAAATCAAGCCTTTTTTACAGAAGATGTAGATAATCTGTTCTATCACGAACTTTGTATCTATTTTTTGATGGATATTTCGGAAACGGATTTGCTAAATAATGGTGATAAATTTACTAAGACAGAGGGGAAACGTACCCATGTATTTGAATGGTTGGAGTTCAGCAGATTGAAAGATGAATATTTTTATCCATTGTTCTTGAAAGAAGAAATTTTTAATCTTCCAAGTGAGTTTACCATTCGTACTGAAATTGAGTAGAATGACAACTTCAAGTTTTTGAAACTAGAGAAATAGGAACCGTTGATTTTGTAAATACCGACTTTTTCTTCTGAAAGGAGACATAATAGAAGAATATCTTTAGAGGAACTGTTAGAAAATATACTAAAATGTTGTGTGAGATAAAAGAGTGGAGATATAAACAATCATCACTGACAGTTTAGAAGATGAAAGGTGAAAAAAGTGACAAAACAGATAAATATTAGAAAAGCAAAACAATCAGAACTTGCAAAAATAATGGAAATATATGCTTATGCAAGAAAAATAATGAAAGACAATGGAAATGCTACGCAATGGGGAAACAACCGTCCAGATATAGCAACCATACAAAAAGATATAGAACAGCAGCAGCTCTATGTAGTTGAACAGCAGAATGCAATTCATGCAGTATTTGCATTTGTACTGGGAGAAGATCCAACATATAGAGTAATAGAAGATGGACAATGGCAAGATAATAGTGAATATGGAACAATACATAGAGTTGCGAGTAACGGAACAATAAGAGGCATATTTGACCTAATAATGCAATTCTGTGAACAAAAAATAAAACACATACGAATAGATACACACAAAGATAATACAATAATGCAACACCTTATAGAAAAACACCAATTTCAAAGATGTGGAATAATCTATGTATCTGATAAAACTCCAAGAATAGCATACGAAAAATCAGAAAAAATATAAAGAAAAGCTCATCATTAACATAAGAACCGCTATGTATCTGTATCGTGGTTTGTTCTATGACCTTAGATAGAAACTTATGTATAAAGCTAAACAGAATCAATCATCCGTGATTAAGGTTAATCCTGCGTATATAAGCCAGAGTTATCCTGCCTGTGGACACATTGAAAAAGCTAACCGTAATAAAAAGTGTTGTGGTCAAGCAAAGATACATCTGTTTAACTGTAAAAATTGTGGCTATAAATCTAATGATGACCACATTGGAGACTAAGGTTGTTGAAGCAGTTGCAGAGGACACAGGCTATAAATCTAATGATGACCATATTGGAGACTAAGGTTGTTGAAGCAGTTGTAGAGAACACAGGCTATAAATCTAATGATGCCCCATATTGGAGACTAAGGTTGTTGAAGCAGTTGCAGAGAACAAGACTATAAATCTAATGATGACTGCATTGGAGATATGAACCTGTATCGTATGTTGACCACAACAGTATGGAAATAAACTATTTTGAAGATAGCCAAGTATCGCATGAACAATACACGTTCATAATTGCCGTTTAACGAATAAACTATCTTAAAGATAGCCAAGTATTTAGTACAGTTACAGCCGAGTAAACTTTGCTGTCAAGCACCCTACGATGTAAAGTCACTTTAAGTAGCAATACTTATCGGGATTAAAAGTCGCAGGTGTAAAAATGATAAAATATAAGGTTAAAGGTCGCAGGTGCAAGCCATTACTACGACTAGGTAGTTACAAGCCCGCTACCATTAGGCGGTGGGTAGTTGACATATAAGAACAAAGCATAAGAAAAAACGATTGTGAGAGTAAAGCAAAACAAAAGCAATTGTAATAGCAAAGCATAAGAAAAGCAATTATAAGAACAAAGCAAAACAAGAGCGATTGTAAGAACAAAACATAACAAAAACCAATTGAAGTATAAGAAAGAAATATAAAAATGTTCCAAATATAATGGTGAAACATAAAAATAAAAAACACAAAAAGAAAGTGAGAATGAAAAAATGAAAAAGCATATAGCAATAATACTTGCAGCAGGAAAAGGAACAAGAATGAAGAGTAATATACCAAAACAATATATGACAATAGAAGAAAAGCCAGTGATATATTATACAATAAAAGCCTTTGAAGAATCCTATATAGATGAGATAATTTTGGTTACAGGCAAAGATGATATAGAATATGTAAAAAAAGAAATAGTCGACAAATATCACTTGCAAAAAGTAACAAAAATTGTAGGAGGTGGAGCGAATAGATATGATTCTGTAAATGCCGGAATTAATGCAATAAACAGTAGCTATGATACAGATTGCAAACTAAGCGAACCAACATCTGCAGGTAATATAAACAGACAAAGCACAACGGATTCATCAGCTATAGATAAGATATATGTGCACATTCATGATGGAGCCAGACCATGTATCAGCCAGGAAGAACTTAATGATATGAGAGATAATGTGGAGTTATATAATGCATGTATATTGGCAGTGAAAGTAAAAGATACAATAAAAATAGCAGACAGCAATAATAACGTATTGAATACTCCAAAGCGAGATACCCTTTGGGCTGTACACACTCCACAGAGCTTTGAGCTATCATTAATAAAAACTGCTTATCAGAATATGTACAAAGCACTTTTAAATATGACGCCAGAACAGGAAAAGGCAGCCAATATTACAGATGATGCTATGGTAATTGAAAAATATTCAGACATATCAGTAAAAATAGTAGAAGGAAAGTATACAAACATAAAAATAACTACACCGGAAGATCTTGAAACCGCTAAAAACTATTTAAAGCAAAGCACCAAGAACTCGTAAGAACTTTAGTCTAAGAAGATTAATTGTCGCCAAATTATCATACAAAAATAATAATGAGTAAAAATAAGAGTAAGAAAAAAGTGATAAAGGAAGAAACAATAAAGAAAATAACTATGAGAAAGAAACGATAAGGAAGAAACAATAAAGAAAACAACTATGAGAAAGAAACGATAAGGAAAAAACAATAAAGAAAACAACTATGAGAAAGAAACAATAAGGAAAAACAATAAAGAAAATAACTAAGAGAAAGAAACTAAGAGGAAAAAACAATAAAGAAAATAACTAAGAGGAAAAAACAATAATGAATATATGAGTGTAATTAACTAATATTTTTATTAAGTAAGAACGTAGTGATAGAGTGTTTACAAGAAAAATATATGAAATCAGCAGTTACTATTTCTAATTTATAATTTACAAGAGCAATATTTAACAGTTGTTATTTCTGATTTATAATTTACAAGAGCAGTATTGGTTATAAACAAAGCTGCTCTGATAGTTGAAAAATTTTGAATCCAAAATTAATAGTTATATAACTCTTAAAAACGACTGAAATAAAATACGAAGAAATAAATAATAAAAGCAAATACAATCCGAATAAAGAAGAAAAAGAGGAAACTTGACAAAAGAAAAAGCTAGTAAACATAAGTGAAAAAGCACGTTTGAGAGTGTACTTAAAAAATGTTTAAAAAAATTGAAAAAAGTTGTTGACATATTTGGCGACAGATGGTAGAATACTACTTGTCGCTGAGATACAGCGGCAACAACTTAAAAAAAGTAATACAAAAAAGTACTTGACAAGCAACCTTGAATGTGTTAAACTAGTCAAGCAAAACATTTGGAGAGGTACCGAAGCGGTCGTAACGGGGCGGTCTTGAAAACCGTTTGTCTGAAAGGGCACATGGGTTCGAATCCCATCCTCTCCGCTAAGTATTAAAACCACGACATGAGCGTGGCTTTATTACTGAATAAGCTAAGAATTATCAGCCGTTTCTTGGAGAAGTACCCAAGTGGCTGAAGGGACACCCCTGGAAAGGGTGCAGGTCGTTAATAGCGGCGCGAGGGTTCAAATCCCTCCTTCTCCGTTAAATGACTTAAAAAAGTACTTGACAGCATCTTAAGTACATGATAGAATGTATGAGCTGTAAAAACACAGAACTTTGAAAACTAAACAATAAAACAACCTTGAAAATTCCGGTTCCAACGAAGTTGGAACGAGAACATTTTTGAAAAAGTTGTGCTGAACTTAAAACAGTAAAAACGAGGATAAATTAGCCAAGAGTTGATTTTGAATCAGATTCAAACTTTATTTGAGA
>NZ_JAHLQC010000015.1 GCF_018918265.1 Falcatimonas sp. MSJ-15 | reverse complement strand
ATGTGAAAATCAATTCCCCAGTTAATTTTATATATTAAGTTCTTCGTTTTGCCTTATTTTCTAAGGCTTTGCCTCAACAGCAAGATAGATGATATCATACCATACAAGTTATGTCAACCTCTTTTTTAACTTTTTTTATTTATTTTTTAATATTCTATTTTTAAGATGATTAATTGACAAGACATCTGAGAAAAAACAGTATCGAAAGATACAACACAAAAAAGATGTAACACTATACTATGTATATAATTTTTCATTTTTCCCTGTTCACTCTCATAGACAATCCTGCATGATTTTTACTGTCAGGTTTAGTTTGTAATCATACATTATTCTCAGGCTTTCAACTACAGATATATATAAATTTTTTTAACTAAGAGCTTTTATTACCAAGCAATCCAACGTTCTCATTATTATATTCAAATTCTAGGTGTGCTTTGGTAAATTTCTGTCTTTCAACCTAGAAGTATAGCCAACCTTTCTAAAATATTATTATTATAAGATTCATTCCTGATTACAAATCATCACTGTAGAATTTGTGTATAATATTGAAGTTCCAGGCGAAACTCTAACTGATAATGGAAATAACAAAAATAAAAATAAAAATTCTCTATGAATAAGAACGTAAAACAATCGTTTATAGGAATTTCACCTATGAGATTATTCATTGAAATGATGCAATATAAAGCTCAGAATGTTGGACTTAATGTTATTCTAACCGAGGAATATTTGACTTGTTGTTGTTCTAACTTAAGAATATTTGACTTGTTGCTATTCTAACTTAAGAATATTTGGCTTGTTGTCATTCTAACTGTGGAATATTTGACTTGTTGTTATTCTAACTGTGGAATGTTATGCAAGTGGAAGAAGGTTTTTAGAGAATAATGAGAGCCAGTTAAAGCTATACAAGACATGTACGATAATAGATAGCTAGAAAGTTTTTAGAGAATGATGATCCGGTTAAAGCTAATTACAATAAGGTTTGCATAATATATAGAAGTTTGTTTGTAACAAAAGGATAAAGATAAATGTCTATGTTAATGGTTCTTATCGGATTATTCAGTTTCTTATATTACAGATAGTTGCAAAATACTAATTAGGCATAGTCTTTTACAACTATCTGTTTAGAATTTATATTATGTGGTAGGGCTTATTGTGAGCTACCCATCACCTAAAGGTAGTGGGTTTTACGCTCTAGCTTATAAATTTTCTTTTATCTTTGCAATAATCTCGTCATATTCTTCATCTTTAAGATATACTCGATCTGGATTCATTAAGAATACTCCTCCCCATTCAAATTCATCTTTGTATTTTGGTGTAAGATGAAAATGAAGATGATGTCCTGTATCTCCATATGCTCCATAGTTGACTTTGTCTGGATTGAAAGCTTTCATAATAGCTCTTGCTACTCTTGCTACATCTTCAAAGTATGCACTTCTCTCCTCGGCTGTAAGTTCATTCATATCGCCTACATGTTTCTTGTGTGCAACGATACATCTGCCTTTGTGGCTCTGTTCTTTGAATAAATATACTTTTGAAGTCTCCAATTCACAAATTTTAATTCCAAACTTTGCTACAAGTTCACCTTCAACGCAATATGCGCAATTGTTATCTACCATAATGTTTTTTCCTTTCAAGAAAATTATTTTACAATTACATTGTAAGTGCTTACATTATAATTATATACATTCTGCCATTACAATTCAACTATTTTTATCATTTCTTATATTACAAGTTAACCTGTCTGTTCATATCATGCTCGTACTATCTCTGTTGTATCTGTGTCATGTATTGATATGTTTATTTATCAATATCAACTTACTGTTCATGTCTTTTCGACACTATTTTTGTCACTCACAAACAAACTTCTATATCTTCCGCGAACCTTATTGTAATTAACTTTAACCAGCTCTTTCTTGTCTAAGCAAGAAAATTTGCATGGTTGTAGAAATTCTTTGATTTATTTGAAATCAAGAATTTTTTAGTAACTGTACCTAGTTTTCAAGTTTTTTCTTTTGCTTAGATGTTGAAACTCTGATGTAAAGATACTTTTTTCTCTAGATATCTTTATTTAGCATTTTGTAAGCATTATTGGTATCATAATCATATCAAAGAATTAGTATAGTGTCCTTTTTCTATGCTAATGCGATACATATTCTTAAAAAATAAATCCCAGGCTTCAAAAAACCTGGGATTTACGGTAAAATATTAGTATGCTACTACGTAATAAATTACAAAAAGTTTATAATTCAAATCAGTCACTGCCTGTTCATAACGAGCTATTCGTTTCTGTAGTGAACTACCCATCACCTAAAGGTAATGGACTTTTAAGGAGCTGTGCTCCTATTTAAGAAATTACAAAAGGTTATAATTCAAATCAGTCACTGTCTGTTCATAACGAACCATTCGTTTCTGTAATAACTCACAAAAAGGTTATAATTTAAACCAAAGTGGATATCAACTAAATTTTGTCTTTATTATCGCTTTTACAATTCTATTATCTTTGTATCATAAGCTTTTACAATTCTATTATCTTTGTATCATAGGCTTCTACTTCTACTGTAACTTTTCCACCCTCTGTATCTATGCTTGTGTTCTGTGTTGTGTTACTGTTATTGATTACTACAAGCATATTACTTGCCGGATAATATGCACATTCTGTATTGCTGTTATCTGTTAAGTATCTGCCATTAAGTCCTTCTCCTGATGCAAGTAGTATTGTATTAAGAAGCATTCTTGTATTGGCAAGGTTTATTTCATAGGTAGAGAGATATACTCCTTTTCCTTTTCCAAATTCATTTATTGTGAATGTCGGGATTCCTTTTTCTTCTTTTAATACTTTGGCTTTTCCATCTGTAAGATACATTTTTTTGTTGTTAGTCTTTACATAAGCTCCTGTTGGGAAAAGTCCTGTTTCTTCTTCGATGTCATAATCCCATCTTCCATGGCATACTCTCTCTCCTGTATCTTCATCAACTCCAAGAACGTGTGCCATTCTAAAGTATGTATCATAGCCTTCTACTGCTGATGGTTCGTTTACACCGATGAATGCACCGCCTTCATATACCCATTGTGTAAGTATTGTGACTGCTTCATCATCTTTCCACATGTCTCCGCCGCTCCATGCACTTTTTGCATAACCTGCGTTGATTACTACATCTACATCTTTTAACGCACCTTTTTTGATGTCTTCCATATTAATGAATCTGACTGATACAGGTAGTCCTGACAATGATTCGTTGATATGAATAAGATCGTGCATATATGTCTCATGGAAGTGTCCCGAAAGTGTCCATGAGCGTAACTTGCCCCAACTGTGAAGTACTGCTACTTTTGTCTTAATCTCGTATGGTGCGCCTTTTTTGTGGAAGTCTTTTACTGTTCTGAATTCATCTGCCACTTTCTCAATGTAATCGCAAAAATCTGGAAATGGTTCTACAAGGTGAAGATATCCTCCAAGTCCTATTCTGTCTACCGGCTGGCGTAAAAGTGCTCGCCTTATACTATTCCAGAACTTTTTAGCTTCAAGTGTAGGATCTCCTCCTTCCATAAATGTTGGTGCACCTCCAAGTCCTACTGGAAAGAGGTATGGATGAAGCCTTAATTCGTGGGTTGCAACTTTTGCTCCGGCACAGAGTCTCGCTTCGTATCCGGAAAATACACATTTTATCAACCCGTCAAATCCAAAATCTGTAAATCTATCGCTGTATGGTTCTACACCTACCCAGCTGTCATCATAGAATACATAGGCTTTTTTGCCATACTTGTGAACTATGTCTATTAATTTTTTACCAAATGTTACTACGAAGTCATTAATGAACTCCATCCAGTCTGTTTTTTTCTTATTGCCCGGCATATGTGTTACATGTAACTTGCCCTGATTTATAAAATCTTCTGCGGTAAGGGTATAGCCGTATTTTTGTGAAAATTCATCAAGAGCTTTCGGACTTACTGTAAAATCATACGATGCCCAATCTGAAAAAAGATTTCTGTTGCGTTCACTGCTGCCCCATATCCATACAAAATTATAAAACATTGATGTGAATCTTACTACAGTTGTCGCAGGATGTGTCTTACACCATTCTTCCATCCATTCTGTCATATATTGCTGTGTTTCTATATATCTTGGATCAATCTGCATAAGATGTTCTTTGTCCCAGTTATTGGTTGTATGGTTGTACATTGATATCTCTTCCCATATTCTATATGCAAGGAAACTTACTGTATATTTATGGAAAGGTGTTATATCCTTAATTGTTACTGTGCCTTTTTCTGTGTCTACTGTATAATTGGCTGATGAGATCAGCTTATTGGATGTTCTGTCATATACTTGCATATAGCGTAGTGCTTCTTCTGTATAATTGATGCTAAACTGCTCTGCGAAAAAATCTTTCATAAGTTCTATGGTAAGTTCTCTTTCTGTGCTTACCTGTGGGCTTGTCATAAGGAATGTCTGCTGAAGTTTGTCCATATTCTTCTTAGCCCATTCATTATGATCTCTTATTATGCAGATCGTTGAGTATATTCCGTACCCTGCATTGATTATCTCATCCGAGAGTACTGTGCCATCGCTGTCTCTTATTACATCTGCTCCCCATTTTTTTGCCATCTTTAATGTTAAATCTTCATATCCGGATTCACCTGGTAAAGTGAAACTGCCTTTCATTCCCATTGCCTCTTCCTCCTATAATGCACCGTCTCTTACAAACTGGTCTGCGCCAAGTGCTCCTGCAAATAATGCAAGTGCAAGTCCCTGTCCCCAGCCCTGGATCCAGTCTCTTGATATGTTTCTGTATCCGTCTCTGTCTTTCATTACTGCTGTTCCACCAGATACATTCATTACTTTTCCGTCAGAATTAACATTATCTAGCACTCCTCTTATAGCTTTATTGATATATTTGCTATGAAGTGGATTACCTCTTGTTAACATTCCGGCTGCAATTCCGGCTGATGCTGATACTTCTTCATAGGATTCTTCATCATCAAGAATTGTTCTCCATAATCCATTTTCTGTCTGCAATGTCTTGATTGTTGATAACTGTTCTCCGAGACTTCCTGCTACATCCATATATTTTGGATAGAGATAACATTCAGGTAATCTTCTTCCTACCTGTGACATTGTATATGTTGCCCATGCATTGGCTCTTCCCCAATAGAATCCTGACATATGATCTTTATTTATGTTGTTATATCCATGATACCAAAGTCCTGTTTCAGGATCCTGAAGATATTTGATATGCCAATAATACTGGTTAAGTGCATCATCTATAATGTCTTTATCATCCTTCATAACACCAACTCTTAATAAGAAAAATGCTGCCATAAATAATGTATCTGCCCACGCCTGTTCCGGAAAATCATTATTAGCTGATACTGTATGTTGAAGAACATTGTCACCAAAACGTAGTGCTTTTGTTCTTAAGTATTCTACTTTGCTATCTATAATATCCATGTACTTCTGATCTTTTGTTGCCTCATATAATGTTATAAGGCAATGTCCCATTGAACATGTATTGACTGTCCATGTTGGAAGTCCAAGTTCTATAAGTTCATCTACTCTATCTTTTAATAATTTGAGATATTCTTCGTTCTTAGTAAGGTCATATACTTCACATATTCCATAGTATGCAACGCCACATGGCCAGTCCCATACCATATCCATCTTCATTGTTTTTCTTACTATTCTATCTACTGCTTCTTCTACTTCTTTTCTGTCAAATTCCAGTTTTAACATAATATTCCCTCCTGATTTTTATATATTTATTTCTTCGTGTTAAATATATCCTGTCTATATTATCAATATAAAATTGGTAATATTATAGTTTTAGTTTTGTTAGTTCTTGTTTTATTAGTTCTCGCTTTGTTAGTTCTTGCTTTTACTAATTTTTATTACCTTGTATTTTTCAATTTGTTATTCTCTTATATTTCTTTTTTTCTTTATAGCTGCAGTATTTCATATTAATATTGTTCTATTAATATTCTTCTATTAATATTTTCTATTAGTTTTTTTGTTAGTTTTTTCTATTAGTATTTTCTGTTAGTTTTCATATATTATTTTTACTATTTTTCTTTTGTATTTTCTTTTATAAAAAGCCCCTGGCACAGATGCAAGGGGCTTTTTATTTTTAACATATCGCTCTGTATTTACCCCAGACGATATTGTCTATTTTGATTTAGTTGTTTAACTATTTCTTTTGATTTAGTTTTTTAACCATTTCTTTTAATTTAGTTTTTTACTATTTCTTTTGATTTGGTTTTTTAACTATTTCTTTTAATTTAGTATTTTAACTTAGTTTGTCAAATTGTTTGAGCATTTGCAATTAATATACTAGTTTGGTTTGTTTGCTACATTACCATCTTTTAATGCTTCAAGTCTCTCATCAATGATCTCTTTGTAACCTGCGTCTAAGTATTCTTTGCTATATTTCTCATATAAGCTATCGAATTCTGATGGATCACATTTTACAAGTTCTGCATAGTATTCCTGATATAAGCTTAATAATGTTGCATTGTATTCACTTTCTGAATCAATTACTACTGTAAAGATTGGATCTGTATAAGCTCTTCCTGAATCAGCAATATCTTTTAATTCATAGTAATTATCAATGATGTCCTGTGTAAAGTCCTGAGGAAGTCCCTTAGGTGAGATTGCTTTGATTGCATCTTCAATTGTGTTACCAATTGTCTTTGAAGCATGTACGATACATGTCATATCAATGTTACAGTTGTGGTTAAGCATGTCATCGCCTCTGTATGAAGCATCTACTTCTGGAATTCCATCAACCATTGTATATGTCTTGCCTTCGATACCATTTTCAAGTGTGAATAATACATCGTCCTGGCTCATCCATTCCATGTACATCCAAGCTGCTTTTAACTGATCTTCTGTTGCAAGTGAGCTGAAACCAACAATCATACCAAATGGGTTATCTGCTCTAAGTGTTGCTTCTGCTACACCTTTTTCATTAACTACATAGTTGCTTGCAAGTGCAAGTTCTGCACCTGGGTTGTTCTCATAGAATGCTGTTAACCAATCTACCTGTGCTGACATATATCCAGCATAGCTGAATGATTTACCATTAACGAAATCTGATTTTACATCTTCGTCTTTTGCAAGGTCGAATTCTTTTGATGTATATCCTTTGTGATATTCATCATTAGCTCTCTTAATCATTGCTTTTGTTGCATCCCATGTAAAGCAAGGTGTACCAAGTGATGAGTACTGTGCCCATTCTTCTTCATCTACAGGATAATCTCTGAATGAGAAGTTATTAACATAAGCTGCTGTTGGTAATGCTGTACTTACTGGTGCTTTGTCTGTAAGTCCTGCTGCAATAATTGCATCTAAGCAGTCACAATATTCTTCGTATGTTGTAGGTACTTCTTTACCTATTTTGTCTAACCAGTCTTTTCTTACGAATGTACAGTATGTATAACTTGTTTCATTATATGCTCTTTCTGATAATACAAAATATGATTTTCCATTTAAATCTGTATACTGTAACTGATCATTTTCTACCATCTTGTTATAGTATGTAGGTGCTACTTTTGCGAATTCATCAAGGTCGATTTCCTGCATTGCACCATCATTAGCCCACTGAGCTACTTTTGGGAAGTCATATTCCATAAGGATTGTTGGTGTCTGCTCAGCTGCGATTAACATTGAGTATTTTGTCATAACATCTCCACGAGGAATTGCTACATAATCTACTTCGATATTATATTTATCACCAAATTCTGACTGTACCCATTTTGTCCAATAGTTATCATCGACTGCTGGATAACCGTCTTTACTTCTGTCATAAACTGGAACTGTGATAGTTACTTTATCTGAGAATGGTTCCCATGAATCCATTCCTGTTGCACTATCATCTTTTTTGTCATCGGCTTTTGACTCTTCAGCTTTTGACTCTTCTTTTGTGTCTTTTTTGTCATCTGTCTTAGTCTCTTTGCTTCCACATCCTGCGAAACTACCAAGAATCATAGCTCCTGTCAATGCTAAAGCTACAGTTTTTGTGATTTTCTTTCTCATAAAAATATCCTCCTTTAATATGCCATACCCTTTTATATACTAAAGATTAGCCCTTAACGGCACCAATCATAGCACCTTTAACAAAATATTTCTGTAAAAATGGATAAATACAAATAATTGGTATTGTTGCGAACATTACTGATGCTGCCTGTAATACTTCCGGTGTACTTACAACTTCTGCTGCCTCACTAAAACTTACTGCATCTGATCCACTATTAAGTACCATATTTGAAAGTAATAACTGTATTGGCTGTAATGCTTTTTTAGTTATGTAGTATTTTGCATCTGCATATGCATTCCAACGACCTACTGCATAGAACAATGAAAGTGTTGCTATGATAGGTTTTGAAAGCGGAAGTACAATTCTTGTAAGTATCTGGAAGTTAGTTGCTCCATCAAGGAATGCGGATTCTTCCAAACTGTCAGGAATTGATGACTGTAAGTAACTCTTCATAATAAGCATGTTATATGGAGAGAAGATAAGTGGTAAAATAAGTACCCACATATTATCAAGTAAATGTAAGTCTTTCATAAGTAAGTACTCTGGAATAAGACCTGCACTAAAATACATTGTGAACATAAGAGCAAGTGAGAAAAAGTTTCTTCCTTTTAATCTCTTCTTTGATAATGGATATGCCGCACATATTGTAACTACCATACCAAGTATTGTGAATATTATTGTTACAAGTACTGAGTACCACATTGAATGTACAAGCTGTCCGTCTTTAAATACTGTATTATAGGCATCCCAGTTAAATCCTTTTGGCCATAAGTAAACTGATTTTGCAAGTACTGCCGAGTTACTGCTGACTGATTTGGCTGCTAAGTGTAAGAATGGAATAACACATGTCATACACAAAAGTGCTATAATTATCATAATTATAATGTCGCCAATTTTTATTTTATTAACGCCATGAGAATCTGAGCGTTCAACTTCTGCATCTCTGGCTACTGCTACTGTCTTTTTTGCCATCATCTTTTCACCCCCCGATTATATCAGTCCATCTTCACCAAGTGCTTTGGCAAATCTGTCTGCTGCGATTACAAGAACAAGTCCAACAAGTGACTGGAACAGACCAACTGCTGTTGCTCTTGAGAAATTCATTCCTGCAAGACCTTTTTCATAGATATATACAGCTAACTGATACTGAAAATCTTTAACCTGAACGTTACCGAATGAATCAAGTCTTTCGAAGTTACTTCCCATTACTCGTCCAAGATTCATAATAAGAAGAGTTACTGTTGTTGTTCTGATTCCAGGAAGTGTAATATGTTTTATCTTAGCCCATCTTCCTGCACCGTCTACTGTTGCTGCTTCATATAATTCTCCATTAATACCTGTGATTGCTGCTAAGTATATGATAGTTCCCCATCCCATTGACTGCCATACACCGATAAGCAGATAACTTATTGCCCAGTGCCATTTTTCTGTAAGGAATGGAATACCTGAATCTATAATGCCATTCTTTACTAATAAGATATTAACAAGACCACTTTCAGGTTTGAATAGTGTATATCCTACACTTGCTACGATAACCCATGATAAGAAATGTGGTAAGTATAATATTGTCTGTGTTACTTTTTTGAACTTTGGAAATCTAAGTTCATTTAAAAGAATTGCCAGTATGATAGGTACTGGGAATCCAATGAATAAATCTAAGAAATTAAAGATAATTGAATTTTTAAGTGCTCTTAAGAAGTCTTTATCTTTGAATATCTTCTTAAAGATTTCAAATCCTACGAATTCGCTTCCTGCATATCCCTTAGCAGGTTTGTAATTGTAAAATGCCATTCTCAATCCCGGATAAGATGCATACTTGAATACCACTACAAGTAATACCGGTACAATAAGCAGTAAGTATAACTGCCAGTCCCTTTTCAGTGCAACTTTCCAGGATGTTGTTGTTTTTGCCTGAACTGCTGCCTGATTGTTTTTGTTCTTTCCCATACTTTGCCTCCTCGAATTTTATCGTCCCGAAAACTATTGGTAATTTTTGCTAATTACTTTTTTTGTTTTCCGTTTCATTACATATATATTACACAATTTTTTAAAATATTTCTATGCAATTTTGTTAAAAAACTATGCAAAAATAACCATCTTTTTAAAAAAGGCAGAAAAACAACGACTTTTTTTGTTGTTTTTTATGTTTTTCTTTGTCAATGTCTTGGATTGTTTCGCTTTTTTGCATAATTTGTTGTATTTTTTTTGCAATCCTATGGTTGAAATTACTATTTTTTCGTATTATAATATGGTTACAATTGAATACAGACAACAAAACAAACACAAACGCAGATTTTAATACTTATATTGTGGTTTTGTAATCTTTCATAGGATTATGGTTTCTTTAAGCTTCATCAAAAGCACCAGTCCTAAGTCTTTGAATGTTATTAATATGAAATGATTACTTGTTTTTATATTCTTTTGGTTATAGGGAGGGAAAAATATGCCAAAACAGAAAATCATAACTGAGTATCGCCACTATACACTGCCAATAAGCTTTCCTGTTCTTATATTAGATGAGGATCGCTTAAAGATCTCTGATGAAAAAGCAGAATATCTGCATTTTCATAATTGTCTTGAAATTGGTATATGTCATTCTGACAGCGGATATCTTGAAGTTAATGGGAAGGTCTTCGAGTTTAACGCAGGTGATATGATATGTATTCCAAGAAACTTTGTTCACACAACTTATAGTAAACCTGGTGTAAGAAGCGAATGGTCATATATATTCCTTGATACAGATGAGTTATTCAAGGGATTATTAGCTAATTCTGACTTTTTTGATCAGTTTACTACTATGGCTTCCAATTTTAAATGTATTATATATAGAGATGAATATCCTGAACTTCATTATCTTGTTCATTCTATTTTAAAAGAGAATAAGCATCAAAAAACCGGATATCTTAGTAATATCAGGGCTTTTCTCTTAGCTACATGCATAGAGATAATGCGAATTCAGGAAACATATACAAAAGAAAATATTAATAATGATGTTGTACATAATGATAACTTACTTGTTATCTCGCCTGCACTTAATTACATATATAGAAATTATAATCAACAGTTTCATGTAGAACTTCTATCTGATATGTGCCACTTAAGTGCCACACACTTTAGAAGACTTTTTAATCAGATGGTAGGAACTACTCCTCTTGATTTTATCAACAGCATAAGGATTAACAAAGCATGTCAGTATCTTCGTGGTACTGAGTATTCTATTATAGCTGTCTCAGAGCAGGTTGGTTTTCATTCAGTATCAAGTTTTAACAGATATTTTATCAAAGTGATGGGGATATCTCCAAGAGAATGGCGACACAGAGCTAAGCAAAGTGATGCTAAACCAGATAAATTAACTGTTCTTGAACTTGCAGGATGGCAATAATTACTAATAATTATCAGGAGGATATTTCTATGTATTGCAAAACTTTTGCGTTTAGCTCTGCTCTAAACGGATATGATCATCTTGTAAAACCAGATGAACTATATAATGATGAGACCGGTTATGGTTTTTATACCGAAGAATTACGAAAAAAAGATGAAAAATTCACTTACCCGGAGATAAATAGTGGATTTGAGCCTTATTATTGGTATACCGGTGAAAAACTTACTTATATTAAAGAATATGCACATGGTGTAACTATAACTAATGAGAAAGCAAGAGAGGGGATGATTCCCCTCTCTTTCAAAGTTAAAGTTCCTCATGCCGGTAACTACCTTGTCGAAGTCACTATTCATAATGACGATAAAGCTATAAATTCGCCTATGCTTTTCTTAGGAAGAAGAAAATTATATGACTGCAAAGATATTATAAAAGAAAACGAAAATTATACCTTTCGTTCACTTATGAATGTATGCAGTATAATCCCAAGGAATCAGACTAAAGCTTATGCTGATGACACAATAGATATTACACTTACAGGCAATCTTCCTAAACTTACTTCTGTTACAATCAGGGAAGTTAAGTGTAATACTATATATATCGCCGGTGACTCTACTGTTACTGATCAACCGGCTTCATATCCTTATATTCCTGTAAAAAGTTATTGTGGATGGGCACAGATGCTTGGTATGTATCTACATGACGGATATTCTATATCAAACCACTCACATTCAGGACTTACAACCGAATCTTTTCGTTCTGAAGGTCACTACCAGATTATTAAAGATAATATAAAAGCAGGTGATTATGTTCTATTCCAGTTTGGTCATAATGATCAAAAACTGCCAAAACTTGCTGCATATACAGGTTATTATTCTAATCTGAAAAAATATATAGAGGAGATTCTCTCCTATGGTGCTAATCCAATTATCGTGACGCCTATCGGAAGAAATACCTGGAAAGGCATTGATAATAGTTACAATGATCTTCTAGAAAACCATGCCAATGCCTGCATTAGTGTAGCAAAAGAAATGAAAGTGCCACTTATAGATCTTCACAAACGCAGTATTGATTTTATCAAAACTCATGGACTTGATGACTCTAAACGTTATTTCTTCTATAATGATTTTACACATACTAATGATTATGGTGCTTATGTAATGGCAGGTTTTGTCGCCAAAGAACTAAAAGGAGATGGGCTTCCATTCTCAGATTATATTGATACTTCTGTATATGAATTAACGCCACCACCTTGTAACGAAACTGCACATCCACCAAAAGGATATGAAAATATAACCCTTCCATCTGATATGGAGCCATTCAAGCCTCATTTTACTGATATAGATAATATACCAGAAAAAGAAGATATTATAAGACTTGCCAAATCAGGAATTATACCTTGCGATGACGTCTTTCGTCCTAATGATATAATCACAAGAGTTGAAGTCTTATCAATGGTTACTAAATGTGTCAATTTCGTTCCTGTCAATGTCTATAATGATATGTATAGTGATGTTGTAGGACATGAATGGTATGCCGGCACTGTTGAATGTGCATATATGAATGGTATCGTTGATAAAGCACTTATTGATGGCGATAAATTTCTTCCTCTGTCAGATACTACTAACGAGATGCTTATATCATATATAATTAATGGACTTAAGAGCCGAAAGACTTTTGATTTTGCTAGTAGCTGCGATACATCTTATAACTGCAGCAAATGGAGTGAGCAATATATATATACTGCCAAAAAGCTCGGCTTAATTAATAAGACTTTTGAACCACTTAAAAAAACAGATAGAAAGACTGCTGCTTCCTATCTGTGTAAACTTCGTGATATGATATTATAATAGTAAGATATCCATATCAAGCATTTGCTATATAAAACACTAACTTAATATCAAGCATTTGCTATGTAAAGCACTAACCTAATACCAAACTTATTACATATTTGAATTATGGATTGTTAGACAACCTGTTCAAATATGAAGTTAAGCATTATAGTCTAATTATCAGCTTTATTCATACATTCCGGGCACAGTCCATAGAAAAATGTACTGTGTCCTTCTATTTTGCCTAAAAAATTCTTAGCTGCTACTTCATTAATATAATCTATATCTTCCATCTCAAGATCTATTACGCTATTACATCTTGTGCATACAAAATGATAATGTGGCATAACATTGCCATCAAAATGTTCTGCGCCATCACTTGTTGGCACTTTAATCGCTTCACCAATATCTACAAGAAGAGAGAGATTCCTGTATACCGTACCAAGACTTATATTAGGATATTCTTTTCTAATATTATTGTAGACTACATCTGCAGTCGGGTGATCTTTTCTTGTCATAAGAAAAGTTTTAATTGCTTCACGCTGTCTGCTATATTTTAAATTTGCCATATATTACCTCCTATTAAATAGATATACTCTCGGAATCTTCTTTAAGCAAATAATTCTAGCTATATTTGCGATATGCTGCTTCCATTTTCTCGTCGTACACACTGCGAAAATGTTATTGCATATCAAAAATTTATCTCAGAATTCTTCATTTAGAAGATTCCGAGAGTACATATAGCTTATTAATAAGTAATTACTAAATACCTTTTTATAATAGTATTTCCTAATAAAAACATACAATCTTAGGAATACTAATATCGTATATTAGATTTCCACTCAATAATAGTAACTGTTATCATTATATTACATTACATTTGCTTTTATGTCAATCAGATTTGTTCCGATAATTATTACAAATACTGTTGACAAATGATTTTATTTGTGATATTTTAATATCAGTAACAATTACTATTATTATTTTAAAGGAAATAAAAATTTATATAAGAAAAGGAGATATAACGTATGAGTAAATTTGTATGTCAGGTATGTGGTTATGTATATGAAGGAGAAGAAGCACCAGATTTTTGCCCACAGTGTAAAGCTCCAAAGTCAAAATTCACTGAGCAGTCAGGTGACAGAACATGGGCTGCAGAACATGTTGTAGGTGTTGCCAAAGGTGTAAGTGAAGATATTATTGAAGATCTTCGTGCTAACTTCCAGGGTGAATGCAGCGAAGTTGGTATGTACCTTGCAATGGCAAGAGTAGCTTACAGAGAAGGATATCCTGAAGTTGGTATGTATTATGAAAAAGCTGCTTATGAAGAAGCTGAACATGCTGCTAAATTTGCTGAATTACTTGGAGAAGTTGTAACTGATTCAACTAAGAAAAATCTCGAATTAAGAGTTGAAGCTGAGAATGGTGCAACTGCTGGTAAAACTGATCTGGCTAAACGTGCTAAAGCTGCTAATCTTGATGCAATCCACGATACAGTTCATGAGATGGCAAGAGATGAAGCAAGACATGGTAAAGCTTTTGAAGGTCTATTAAAAAGATATTTTGGCTAAAAGATTCTTTGACTAAGAGTGGCTTTGGCTAATCATAAGAAGTAATCCCTGTGATTCTCTTATAATCGGCTGTGGCTCTAGGCCTATAATAACGCAATATAACATAGATAGATATGTTATTAATAATTATGGTTACTATTAACAATTGTATACTTAGATTAAAAAGAGAAGGATAGCAACATTAAGTCTGCTATCCTTCTTCTTTTGGGCTCTTTGTCAAGAGCGGGGGAAATTATGTCTATTTACTATTCGATTGTCTCAATTCCATCAAACTTAAGAACACTTCCATCTTCAAGACTTATTCCCGGTTCAAATTGAATCACTTTATCTTTATATCTTATTTTTACTCTTACTGATGGTACTATATCACTTGTATTACAACATATACTCACTGGTTTTTGTGATGCAGTTAAAAGTTCTGTCTCTCTAAGGTTGCCATTATCATCAAGTTCAACATGGTATACTTCAATAATTGTATCCTGATATTTTGGAATAACTACATACCATTCTTCATTATATGCATCCTCAACTTTATCAAAATCTACATCTTTCATATTGTATTTTTCACAAAAAGCTACCATATTACTTGCCTTCTCATCATCACCATAACCTGCAAAATACAGACTTGCATATATGTCATCCTTATTACTGTCAATTGTTGTATAATAATCATTTACTGTTTTAACATCGTCTGTCTTCTCTTCTATATTGTCATCATATTCATAGCGTTCATAGTTATATCCTATTATCGCATTAAATGCTTCTGCAATATCATTATATCCATCAAATGTATATGTTGTATATTCTGAATTTTCTTCATAGTAATTAAAAGTTGCATTTTTTATAGGCAGCTTGATATCATCACAATCAACCGTTGCTTTTCCTTCACTATCAATCAATACATCTTTAAACTCAACTGATGTATAATATACTTCTGTCTTATTAAGGTTCTCATCAGGATTATTAATATTAGCAGTTACAGCATATATCATATATACAAGATTATTATCATAATAATTGCTCTTTTCTTTCAGACGAAAGAAGTAATTGCCTTCATAAGTTGCTGATACATATGAAGTATGCTCACCATATTTTGCTACATTCTCTCTTATCTTATTAATACTTGCATCAAGCATCTTCTCTTTGGTACTCTCTGGTATCTCATCATAAGTCTTAGCATAATATGAAAGTCCTTCGACTTTGAATTCCTTAGTTGTCTCCTTTGGTGTACCACCAATCAACTCTACAATATCATCTCTGCCTGCGTTATTAAATGTCACAGTAACAGTATCACCATTAGATAAATCTGTATCTTTGTCAATAGAATATTGCATATTATAGAGTCTTGATGATGAACTATTCTCATTAACAACTCTTGCTTTTCCAAAAGGTTCTGTTCCGGCATACTCTACTTTTATATTCTCGAATACATCTATATCCTTAGTATCTGGCAAGTCTTTAACTTCGTACTCAATATCACTATATTTGAGTGTATATCCAAAAATGTGCTTTACAAGTTTATCATCACACTTCCAGCTATATTTTACTTTATCTCCATTTGACAGATTATCATTTTTATCAAATGAACCTGATATACACAACTCAAATATCATATCTGTTGCATCTACATATGAATACTCTTTAAGTTTTTTCTTATTATCAAGCTTTTTACCATAATCTTTTTCAAACTTAGCTAAATCATAAGAATAAGTTACTGTTCCATAATGTTCACTACCTTCAAGCTTAATCTCAACATAATCATTAAGATTAATAACCCTGTTTTTTTTTAGATATGCTTTTGTTCCTACAAAACCTGCTGCAATAATCGCTAATAATGCTATCACTGCCAGTATAATCTTGCCTTTCTTTAATGGTTTTTTCTTATTAGTATTCTGATTGTTATTATTAAAAGGAGGTTCAACTCCCATATTCCCCTGATAAAATGAAGGATCTGTCTGCATATTATTAAAATTAGCCCCATTATTAGTCGTGTTAAATTGTACCTGTTTATTCTGATTACTTGGCTCATTACTTATTCTACTTCCACATTTAGTGCAGAATAATGACCCTTGTGCAACTTCTGCATTGCAATTTCTACATCTCATTGATTATTCCTCCTGCATGAATACTCATTTTTGTATTCAATTTTCTTAATTGGTATGATACAAGAATTGATTTCTTTTTCTAGTTATCATTCGTGTTGATTATGTTCTTACTAACTAAATTATTAAATCTGATTTGATAAAAATGTTATACTTATACTTCTTATAATAAATCTGATTTTTATTCTATCATAGTTTTATTTTTTATACAATAGACTAATTAGTGTATACAATATTTTTTATATTTTGGATTATTTGTGATTAGATATTTCATCTATATACATCAACAAGTCAGAGTTTATATTCTTTATTATTACGAGTATAAACTCTGGCTTTGTATATAGCTATTGATATGTGTATGCCAATGTATGATTTATGATTATATATTTTGATGCTAGCTTAAATTGTTGTATGTCAGTGTTTGTTTTTCTTATTTGTTTTATATTACAATTTATTAATTCTATTATGTCTGAACTATCTATATCTTATTTACTTACTAAGTATCTTTTAATATGTTTTTATCTGCTAAAATCTTACAGGTGCCATAAGAATTCTTCCTGTTCCTCTGTATACATTAACAAGTCCTTCACCTGAAACTGCTGAACCGATAAGGCTCTTAGTTGAACGTTCAACTGTGAAGCTAAGTGTCTGTGACCAGCATACTGCCATGCTTCCGTCAATCTTAATCTCATCATTTTCAAGATTAATCTCTATAAGTTCTTCTCTTGGTACAGGACTTTCAAGAACTACAACACCCTGACCATTCATACATAAGTTAAATAATCCTTCACCACCGGCTACTGCTGATGAGAAATTAGCTCTTGATACAATATTATGATTAACTGTTGCTGCACTTGCGAGGAACATTCCGTCTTCTATAACAAGACCATTCCAGTTAGCTGCATTCTCAAGAAGTATATACTTAGTTGTTGGCTCTAACATTAAAAGACCATTACCTGAATATTTTGGTTTTACAGCTGATTCATTAGTTACTCTTCCTTTTATAGCTTTTGAGAAAAGATCTCCAACACCTTTTACATCTGAAGTTGCTGTTACATTACCAGCCATCCACTGCATTGCTCCTGCACTAAGAATGTATGAATCACCTTTTAATTCAATAAGAACCTGACGTACTCTGTGATTCATCTTCTCTGCAAAGTATGCTGCCATCGCTTCGCCTGGTGAATGAACACTCATATCTTTCTTGTATTCATATACTCTTACATTTCCCATTCCTGCAACTTGCTCTACATTTGGATTGTCAAAAAAATTCTTGATAGATATCATATTTATCTCTCCTTATATTTATATATTTATTGTACCCTTTTAATTATTTATACCGATTGTTTATATTTTATATCGGCTTTGTTAACATCTTCATGTCGAGGCTGCAACCTAAGCTGCAGCCTACCCCTTATTAATTATTTACAATAGCTGTTACCCTATCAGCTATTATGCCTTAGACATATCCCCATATATCTAAGACCGTTCCCCTTCGAACTTCCTTAATTATATCAGAACTGATTTTTCTTTCCATAGCAAAAAATGCACGATATTTTTTAATATCGTGCATCCATACAAAGACATTTGACTTTTAGAATTATTTATGATTAGCAGGTTCTATATTAACTGATTTACCTTTTATCTTAACATTCTTCATCGCTTTAAGTACGTCTCTTGCATATTCTCCAGGAACTTCAACAAATGTATACTTATCATACATATCTATGCTTCCAACTAACTTACCTGGCATACCTGATTCTCCGGCTATCGCTCCAAGAATGTCTCCCGGGCGTATATTCTGCTTCTTACCAATGTTAATGAATAATCTTACCATTCCAGGTTCTGCACCTGTATCTCCAAAGTCTTCATTCGCTTCAACATCAGAATCACTATTATCGACTCCTAATTCCATCTTTAAGAATGCAGCAGCAAGATCAAGTGATGTATAATCTTCAACATCAAGTTTGTTCTGAATGTATTCTACCATCTTTGATAAATCTTCTTCTTTAATTATATTACTTACTTTTTCAAAAATATTCTCTATCTTTGTATTGGCTACATCATCCATTGATGGAACCGGCATAAGTTTAATCTTTGTCTTACAATAACGCTGAATATCTTTTAACTTATACATCTCTTTTCCATATACGAATGAGAATGCCATACCTGTACGGCCTGCACGACCTGTTCTTCCTATTCTGTGTACATAATATTCTTCATCCTGAGGCAAATCATAGTTGAAAACTGCTTCAACATCATCAACGTCAATTCCTCTGGCTGCAACGTCTGTTGCTACAAGAATCTCTGTTTTGCCATTTCTAAAGCTGTTCATTACTCTGTCTCTTTGTGACTGCTTAAGATCTCCATGAAGACCTTCTGCAAAATATCCACGTCCCTGAAGTGCTGATACAAGTTCATCAACCATTCTCTTTGTATTACAAAATACAAGTGAAAGTTTTGGTGCATATATATCAAGCAATCTTGAAAGAACTTCTTCCTTATTCTTTTGTTTTACTTCAAAGTAAAACTGATCTATCTTTGGAACTGTAAGTTCTTTTTTTACTACTTTTATTGTCTCTGCATCATGCTGATATTTTCTTGCTATCTCAAGTATTGCTTTTGGCATCGTTGCTGAGAATAATATTGTCTGTCTTTCCTGTGGTATCTGTTCAAGAATTGTCTCTATGTCTTCTCTAAATCCCATATTAAGCATCTCATCTGCTTCGTCTAGAATAATTGTCTTTACTGTATCAAATTTAACAGTCTTTCTTCTCATATGATCCATTACTCGACCTGGTGTACCGATAACAATCTGTGTACCAGCTTTAAGTGAACGAATCTGTTTTACGATATCCTGACCACCATAGATTGGAAGAATCTTAATTCCATGCATAAATTTTGATAATTTTCTGAATTCGTCTGCTACCTGAATGGCAAGCTCTCTTGTTGGACATAAAACTAATGCCTGTAATTTTTTTTCTTTAGGATCTATTTTCTCAAGAAGTGGAATACCAAATGCGGCTGTCTTACCTGTACCTGTCTGTGCCTGTCCAATAACATCTCTTCCTGTAAGTTCAACAGGAATTGCTTTTGACTGAATTGGTGAGGCCTCCTCAAATCCCATCTCTGTTACTGCTCTTAATATCTGAGGTGATAAATTTAACTCATCAAATCTAATTGTATCCATCTAAAATGTCCTTTCTATTCTTTTTTTATTATAAAAACTATACTAATAATAACTAGTAAATCTCTAACCCACCTTTGACCATATGCAAAGTTTTCCTACAAAAAAAATAGCTCCATAAACTTTAAAAGTTTAGAGCCTTGTTCTAAATCAGTAATCCATATAAAGTCACAGTAGCTAGAATAACAGATTTGAGAACTTATGTCAACAAATCTATGTATTAAACGTCTTAATTTTTTATTAAATGTATTGATTTTTATTGATCACTGGTGTAATATAGCTATATCAATACGTAGTATTTAATACTACATACTGAATTATTTGCATGTTATGATATGAGTTTAATGTATTCATATCTAGTTTTTATATTGTAATATTAATATTTGAGGAGGTCTATATTATGAATTTTAAAGTTAAAGAACCTGGTAGTGCAATTACTCATTTTATCGGAATGTTGATGGCAATATTCGCTGCAACTCCACTGTTAATTAAAGCTGCAACTGCACCTGATACTGTTCATCTTGTATCTCTTTCCATATTCATCGGAAGTATGATTCTTCTATATGGAGCAAGTACAATTTATCATACTTTTAATTTTTCCGAAAAGACCAATCAGATCTTAAAGAAGCTTGATCACTGTATGATCTTCATAATGATTGCCGGATCTTATACTCCTGTATGTCTTATCGTACTTGGTGGTAAAACAGGACTTATGTTACTTTCTCTCGTATGGGGTGTAGCTATTATGGGAATTATCTTCAAGTTGTTCTGGGTTAACTGTCCAAAGTGGGTATCATCTGTACTATATATCGCAATGGGCTGGATATGCGTACTTGCTTTTTCACAGATAATTGAAGCTTTAAGAGGTCCTGCTTTCTTATGGCTGCTTACCGGTGGTATCATATATACTCTTGGCGGTATCATATATGCTCTTAAATTACCTGTTTTTGATGCTCTTCACAAGAATTTTGGTACACATGAGATATTTCACCTGTTCGTAATGGCCGGAAGTGTATGTCACTTTGTTTTTATGTTTAAATATGTTGCTCTAATGCCACTTGTTCATTAAAACTTAGCAACATGCTTTTAATTACAATCATTCGCATTGTGATTATCAATATTAAGTAGTGTCAGTTATTTTGGCTCTTTGTCAAGAGCGAGGGGAATCCTCTATTGGAAACCTGGTGCATAGGTATCAGGTTTCTTTGATATAATTTGACACATTTAAAAAGGGAAACGGTATTTCTATCGTTTCCCTTTTTATGATTCTATTTGGAGATTTATTAAAAAAGCTTCCGGGGGATTAGTTATTGAACGCTATGCGTCGTAAAATTCCGGATTTGCTTATTTTTCATAATGCCATATATAATATATGATGCCAGGGTCAAAAGGTCTAAGCTAACATGAGCTTGCTCATATGTGAGTTAAAGACCTTGGGACCCGCCCCGATATGAGCATAAAAGTGGGATGACAATCCCATGATATGCGAATATGGGGGAGAATTGTGGGAGTGCATAGCACGGAGCAATTCGTAGGCATCAAAGTCGTGGCTTTTGCCCCCTACATCATAATATAGATGCCATACCTTATTATACTCATTTTTTTAATAGTTGTTCCTGTTGTCCTATGCATCTTATATATCTCATATTATGCACATAGCATTACTTTTACATATTTTATATTATATAAAACATTAATGTAATTACTTATATCCTTAACTTACATATTCTATTCAAAATATACTACAGGATCTTCTGGTTCATTATCTTTAAGTAATTGGAAGTAGAGATTATCTCCTTCTATTTTATAATATTTGGTTGGAGTAGCTATTGTTCCTATTGACTGCCCTTTACTTATAACATCGCCGGTACCTGCTGTAACTTCACTAAGCTGTCCATATTTGACTGTATATCCATCTCCTATATTAACTGTCATTGTTATTCCTGTCTCATCTAGTGTCTCAATGTTCTCAACAACTCCAGAAGCTGCTGCACATACACTGCTTCCATGTTCCGCTGATATAATAACTGCCGGATTGCATTTATATACTTTGAGTGTAGGAAAATATACTGTTTTATCCATACTATAATCAAGAACTATATTACCTATAACTGGCCATGACAGTGTCTTTTCTTCCGGGAATGTATAACTTATCGTCTGATTTATTGGAACTGCACTGTTGTTATCAACTGCTGCAATCTCCATATCCTGTTTTATCTGCTCATCATCTGATATGTCATCTGATTCTGTACCATCTGTAGTTTCTGCTATACTATCGCCTGCTTTTGCTAATTCTTTTTTCTCATCATCAGCATCACCGGTTCTGTCTGGCGATTTAAGATTTGTTGTATCGCCATCTTCATCTATAAGTGAATCTGCTGTATCTTTTTTTATATTGCTATTATTACTCTTATCCTCTGTATTATTCGCATATTCATCAGTTTCGTTAAGATTAATATAATTCTTATTATCACCTGTTTTTTGTCTGTTATAGACTGTCACTCCTCCAATTCCAATCACCCCGGCAAGTACAAGTGAGACAACACCCGATAACACTTTTTCTCTTGTTCCACTTTTCTTTTTTAAATTCTTCACTATAATCACCTCTCGTAATTATAGAGTTCCCACCTTATACTAATGTTATACTACTTATAATATAATTTTTGTCACTAATATGTTTTTGAATTGCTATAATCTTTATAATGTAACAAAGACTATTGACTGATAGAAATAGTTGATAATCTCTTCATACGTCTTATTATCTCTTGACATCATCTCAGCTCCATACAGGCTCATTCCAAATCCATGTCCTCTGCCTTTTGATACAATTCGTATTCCACCATTAAAGTCTTCTATGTAAAAACATTGTGATGGCAAATCAAATGTTTTTGCAAACTGTTCTCCACTTACAGTTTTATATCTCTTATCGCTCTCTTTATTACTCATAATTGCTTTGTCATCTGTATCTGCTGTCTTAATCATTACATTTCTTATATATCCGGCACTATATGTATCTGTTATATCAAAATCTGCTGCTGTATAGTTATCATTAAGTGTAATTTCAAATTCTTTGCTGATAATTTCTCTAAATTCATCATTTTTGTAATAACATAGTGTAAGAAATTCCGGTGCATTATAATCTTCTTTTACTGTAACGCTCTTTAGATATGCATAATCTTCTCCTTCCAAATCTGTTGCTCCATCTCTTGTCATTCCACCAGAACTCATACAGTAGAAACAGTCTACTGCTTTACCATTATATTCAATTATAATATTATCAGTCGCATCAACCGCCATATCAGCCTGTTTATCATAATCTGATGTATATTCATATCCACATTTTTCTTCGGTAATAATGTTTTCTTCCACATTTTCCTCTATTTTATATACATGTGTACGAATAATCACCGCTAGAGCTTTAGCTGTCTCATCACTTATCTCAAATTCAGTTCTTATCTTATTAAGTTCACAGCTAAGCGCTCCTTTTACATATTCATCTATTGCGATACAGCTCTTTTTTCCATCATCACTTAGATCTGCAACTTCAATCATTATGTTACTGTCTGTAACTTTGACTTTATTAATATCGCTTTCTTCTCTATCATTATATAATGTTACAAAAAAATATGGCAAAAACAATGTACATACTGCTAATAACGTACCAAAAAATATTTTCTTATATATATTTTTTCTTATTATATTGCTCACCTCATACTTAAGAGAATATATTCTCCAAACTCTTTTATTATTATTCATAATGTAAAATATACATTCATATTTATTCTACATCATATAATTATATGCTTATATTCTAATACTATTCCTGTTGTCTATATGCTTTTATCATATTTTTAGTTTAATATATATGAATATATATTTTTAGTACATGTATAGTATATTTCTATTATCTGTTTTGACTCCCACTTGACAAAAGCCTTGATTTTATCCGTACTCTTAATAAAAAGCAAAAAAAATAAGCTTAGACTAGTAAATAATCTAAGCTTATCTTGTATATTATCTGTTAATATTAATCTTATCAAGATGCCATACTTCATCAACATATTCCTGTATTGTTCTATCTGATGAGAACTTACCTGCACATGCTGTATTAAGCATTGCCATCTTACTCCATCTGTCTTTATCTTTATATAGATCATTAATCTTATTCTGTGCATCAATATATGATCTGAAGTCTTTAAGAATGAAATATGTGTCTGCTCTGTCCGAACTCTGAGTATTAAGCAGTGAATTATAGATATCTCTAAATAATTCTGGTTCATCAGGTGAATAAGTTCCATTAATTAACTGCATTAAAACTTTTCTTATATCCTGATCATTGTTAAAGATATCCATCGGATTATAACCGCCTTCATTCTCATACTTAATAACTTCATCAGCACTAAGTCCGAATATAACTGCATTCTCAGCTCCAACTTCTTCTACAATCTCAACATTTGCACCATCCATTGTTCCAAGTGTAATCGCACCGTTAAGCATAAACTTCATATTACCTGTTCCTGAAGCTTCCTTACTGGCTGTTGAGATCTGTTCACTTACATCACTTCCTGCAAATATTATCTCGGCATTAGATACTCTGTAATTCTCAATAAATACAACTTTTATCTTGCCGCCTATGGACTGATCATTATTTATAACGTCTGCAACACTGTTAATAAGTTTAATTGTAAGTTTGGCTCTCTTATATCCTGCTGCTGCTTTTGCACCAAATATGAATGTTCTTGGAACCATATCAATGTTTGGATTTTCCTTAATCTTATTATACAGATACATAACATGCAAAATATTAAGAAGCTGTCTTTTATATTCATGCAGACGTTTTACCTGTACATCAAATATTGAGTTAGGATCTACATCAATATTGTTATATTTTTTAATATATCTTGCAAGTCTTACTTTGTTCTGATGTTTGATATTCATAAATACTTTACGGCACTCCGGATCGTCAACATATGCTTTTAACTTACCAATCTCTGATAAGTCTGTAATCCATCCATCGCCAATAAGTGTTGTAATCCAATCAGCAAGGAGTGGATTGGCATGAAGAAGAAATCTTCTTTGTGTAATACCATTAGTCTTATTATTGAATTTTTCCGGCATCATCTCATAGAAATCTTTAAGTTCCTGTTTTTTAAGAATCTCTGTATGAAGTCTTGCAACACCATTGACTGAATATCCGGCAACAATTGCCATATTAGCCATTCTTACCTGACCGTCATATAGAATTGCCATCTTTCTAATCTTCTCTTCATTGCCAGGATATCTCTCAGCTACCTCACATACGAATCTTCTGTTAATCTCTTCAACAATCTGGTAGATTCTTGGCAATAGTCTTGAGAATAAGTCAATTGGCCATTTTTCAAGTGCTTCTGCCATTATTGTATGATTAGTATATGCACATGTTCTGTGTGTTATATCCCATGCATCATCCCATTCAAGTCCATAATCATCAAGAAGTACTCTCATAAGTTCTGCAACTGCAACTGTTGGATGAGTATCATTTAACTGGAATGTATAAGCATCCGGAAATTCCTTAAGATTATTATTATTTGCAAAAAACTTCTTGACTGCAAGCTGTACACTGGCTGATATGAAGAAATATTGCTGTTTTAATCTTAATTCTTTACCGGCATAGTGATTATCATTAGGATATAATACTTCTACTATATTCTTAGCAAGGTTCTCTTCTTCTACTGCTTTTTTGTAATCACCTCTGTCAAAAGAAGCCAGATTGAACTTCTGCATTGGTTCTGCATCCCATATTCTAAGTGTATTAACTACATGATTGCCATAACCTACTACCGGAATATCATAAGGGATTGCTATTACTGACTGATAATTCTCCTGAACATATCTGTCTCTTCCTGTGTCATCTCTATAACATCTTACATATCCGCCGAATTTTACTTCTGTTGCATACTCCGGACGTTTCATCTCGAATGGGTTACCATGAACAAGCCAGTTATCTGGTACTTCTACCTGATATCCATCTTCTATCTTCTGTGCAAACATACCATATTTGTACCTTATTCCACAACCGTAAGCTCCATATCCAAGTGTTGATAATGAATCAAGAAAACATGCTGCAAGTCTTCCAAGACCACCATTACCAAGGGCTGGATCTGGTTCTTCATCCTCGATAACATTAATATCAAGTCCGAGTTCATCAAGAGCTTCTTTCATCTTGTCATAATAGGTAAGGTTAATCATTGTATTGCCTAATGCTCTTCCCATCAAAAATTCCATTGACATATAAAGTACTTTTTTGCATTTTTGCTCTTCAAATGCTTTCTGTGTCTCGATCCATTCATCAATTACATAATCCTTAACCGAATATGCAACAGCCTGGAATATCTGCTGTTTATCGGCTTCATCAATTGTACGTCTAAAAAGTGTCTTCACATTATTACAGACGTCCTTTTTGAATTCTTCCTTATCAAAAACATTCTTTTCTGCCATAAAACTTTACCTCCCTTAAATTCTACCAATCATCCACAGTAGACATTTGCAAAATATAAGTGCGATTGTAAATACCTCTGTTTCATAAACATAAAGGGTATAACCATCTGATTATACCCTTAATTGAATTTGCGAAAATTACTTAATTCTTTTCTACACCTATGGCTACGTTTTCACCATTAATATTCCATTCTTTTACATAGCCCTTAGGAGCTTCATGGAGTATATCGGTTGCAAGTACTTCTGACTTAATCACTTCAGCATTTTTCTCAAAAAGCTGTGCAATCTTATCATTCTTGTCATTGTATACAGTAATCTTATCCATTACTTCAAAATCTGCTTCTTTTCGCATTGTCTGTATTTTACTTATAAGTTCTCTTACGAATCCTTCTTCGATAAGTTCTTCTGTAAGATTAGTATCAAGAACAACTGTAACTTCGTTATCACCTTCTGATACATAGCCTTCCATCTGAGCCATATCTATTAAAAGATCTTCTTTAAGAAGAACAATCTCTTCTTCACCAAGTCTTAACTTAAGTTCACCTGTTGCATTAATCTCATCCATTGCTTCATTACCATTAAGTTCTGTAAGTGCTGTACGAATCTGATTAAGCTGTTTACCAAACTTAGGTCCAACTGTCTTAAGCTGTGGTTTGAAGCTGTATGATGTGAAGTTTCTTACATCATCTGTGAATACAACTTCTTTTACATTTAATTCATCTTCAATAATCTCTTTGTAGAATTCATCAAGTTCCCAAGGAGCTTTGATATACATAGTTCCGATTGGCTGTCTGTTCTTGATATTAGCACCATTACGACATGCACGACCCATAACTACTACTTTTAGTACTTTTTCCATGCAATCTTCAAGTTCTGTATCAATCCATGCTTCATTAGCTACAGGGAAATCACACAGATGAATACTCTCTGGTGCATCTTTGTCTACACTTCTTACAAGATTCTGATAGATGTCTTCTGTCATAAATGGAATCATAGGAGCTGCTGTCTTACATAATGTAACAAGTGTTGTATAAAGTGTCATATAAGCATTAATCTTATCCTGTTCCATTCCTTTTGCCCAGAAACGTTCACGGCTTCTTCTTACATACCAGTTACTGAGTTCATCAACAAAATCTTCAAGTACTCTTGCTGTCTCTGTAATCTTATAGTTAGCAAGATTATTATCTACAGTTTTTACAAGAGTATTCAATTTAGAAAGAATCCATTTATCCATTACTGGAAGTTTATCATAATCAAGTTCGTATTTAGTAGGATCAAATTCATCTATATTAGCATATAGAACATAAAATGCATAAGTATTCCAAATTGTTCCCATAAATTTACGCTGTCCTTCTTTTACAGCTTTGTCATGGAATCTGTTAGGAAGCCATGGAGCACTATTCTCATAGAAATACCATCTAATTGCATCTGCACCATGTTCTTTTAATGCATCAAAAGGATCTACTGCATTACCTTTTGACTTAGACATCTTCTGTCCATTCTCATCCTGAACATGTCCAAGTACGATTACATTCTCATAAGGAGCTTTGTTAAACAGAAGTGTTGATTCTGCAAGTAATGAATGGAACCATCCACGAGTCTGGTCAACTGCTTCTGAGATAAACTGTGCCGGGAACTGTTTTTCAAATACTTCTTTGTTCTCAAAAGGATAATGATGCTGTGCAAATGGCATTGCACCTGAATCGAACCAGCAGTCAAGAACTTCAGGAACTCTTCTCATTGTCTTACCACATTCTGGACACTTGCATGTAATCTCATCAATATATGGTCTATGAAGTTCTACTGTTAAAGCTTCCTTGTTATTACTCTTCTCTTCAAGTTCTGCACGACTTCCGATACATTCCTGATGTCCACAGCCTTCACATTCCCAGATGTTAAGTGGAGTACCCCAGTAACGGTTTCTTGAGATTGCCCAGTCCTGAATATTCTCAAGCCAGTTACCAAAACGGCCTTTACCAATTGATTCAGGAATCCAGTTAACTGTATTATTGTTACGGATTAAATCTTCCTTAACTGCTGTCTCACGGATGTACCATGATTCTCTTGCATAGTAGATAAGAGGTGTATCACATCTCCAACAATGTGGATATTCATGTTCAAATTTAGGTGCATCGAATAACTTACCTTCTGCATCAAGATCTTTAAGTACAAGTGGATCTGCTTTTTTAACAAATACGCCTGCATAAGGTGTCTCTTTAGTAAGTTCACCTTTACCATCAACAAACTGTACGAATGGAAGATCATAATTCTTACCAACTCGTGAATCATCTTCACCAAAAGCAGGAGCGATATGAACGATACCAGTACCATCTGACATTGTAACGTATCCGTCACATGTTACGAAATGAGCTTTTTTATTCTGTTTTTTCGCAGCTTCGCCTGCACATTCAAATAATGGCTCATATTCTTTATATTCAAGATCTTTACCCTTATATGTCTCTAATACTTCATATGCTTTTTCGCCTTCTTCTGCAAGTTTTCCTAAAACTTTGTCAAGAAGTTCTTCTGCCATATAATAAGTATATCCATCTTTTGCTTTTACTTTTACATAAGTATCATCAGGGTTAACACAAAGTGCAACGTTACTTGGAAGTGTCCAAGGTGTTGTTGTCCATGCAAGGAAGTATGCGTCTTCACCTACAACTTTAAAACGAACTACTGCTGAACGCTCTTTAACTGTCTTATATCCCTGTGCAACTTCCTGTGCTGAAAGTGGTGTACCACAACGAGGACAATAAGGAACTATCTTGAATCCTTTGTATAAAAGACCTTTGTTCCATATCTCTTTAAGTGCCCACCATTCTGACTCAATGAAGTTATTATCGTATGTTATATAAGGATGTTCCATATCTGCCCAGAAACCAACTGTTCCAGAGAAATCTTCCCACATTCCTTTGTACTTCCATACACTTTCTTTACAATTCTTGATGAATGGTTCAAGTCCATATTCTTCAATCTGATCTTTACCATCAAGACCAAGTTTCTTCTCTACTTCAATCTCAACAGGAAGTCCATGTGTATCCCATCCTGCTTTACGAGGAACCATATAACCTTTCATTGTTCTATATCTTGGAATCATATCTTTGATTACTCGTGTTAATACATGTCCGATATGAGGCTTTCCATTAGCTGTAGGTGGTCCATCATAGAATACATATGTTGGTCCTTCCTTACGATTTTCAATACTCTTTTCAAAAATATTATTGTCTTTCCAGAATTGTTCTACCTTTTTCTCTCTGTCTACGAAATTAAGGTCACTGTTAACTTTCTTATACACAAAAATTTCCTCCTTATAATAATTAACTAAAAAAGGCTTCTACTGTCTTACGCAAACAATAGAAGCCCAAATATTTCAATATTCATAACATTATGTAATTATAACATTACTATTAATATTCTTACAACATACTATCATATGCGTCCCACATAACGAGGGGAATTCGTCAGCTACTACTTACATGTGTGTTCGAAGCTGCGACTTAAGAGTGATATTCGTCTGTCCTTACTTGTACCGCCTTCCAGCTTACAGCGGCTCTCTGTAACTTTCCAAACAGATTACTGTCTCCGTCATAGTCTTTATTAGATTATTCTATTAACTACAATAGATTGTAGCTCACATAAAAAATATTGTCAATGTCATTTTTTAAACGTATATTTTTAAATCGTCTATTTGGCATATTGATGTTCAAGCTTCTTAAAGAAGTCAATCTTAGGCTCTAAGAACTTGAATTCATGATTAGCAACCTTATCTGTATAGAATGAAATAGGTTCAAATATGTAATCCCAGTTCCATAGTTCTTCACCAACATTAAGATACTCTCTAAACATCTCACATCCATCAGGTGCAATTGGATGTACAAGAATTGACATAACTTTACATGCATAAAAGCAGTCATATAATACCTGTGCTTTAAGTTCAGTATTATTCTCTTTTTCTGCAACTCTTATATTATTAGCCCAATACTTATTAATCTCACGAATGTATTCATCAAGAACATAAGATATTCTGTGAAGATCCTGATTATACATGTGACGCTCGTATTCAAATACCTTAGTCTCAGTAAGTTCCTTAATCTTATCACTTACTGTAAGTTCAGGCATTCCGCCCATCTCCTGCATAGTATAGAAGCATGAACGTATAAGTCTGTTAAATACATTGGTTAAAAGATTACCATCTTTAAGTACAGGATCAACTCCCTGCTTCTCTTTTTCTTCATCAGATAAGAATATCTGTGGTTTGAAGCTTGCACTCTTCTGTGAAAGTCCAAGACTCATAAAATGCATTCTTAACTGGTCTGCTGTATAATATTCAAGTAGTTCATCAGCCATAGGTGGCTTAATATCTGAACTTGAGCTTGCTTTTTTATCCATAAAAAGGACGTGACGGTTAGCTACAATATGTGGAAGATTAATTGTTGTCATATCAATCTTCTCGCCTTTCTTAGCTAAGAAACCAGCGAACATCGCCATCTCTGCTATTGCATAGAAGTAGATGTTATCTTCACCTATAAACTGATATACACAGGCGTCATCTGACTGCCAGTAATCTCTCCATTCTTCCTTATCATGTCCAATCTCTTCAAGATATGTTTTTGTAAAAGATATTGGTGCCCAAAGTGATTCTGGCCATACCCAGAATGTAAGATCCTTAAGATCTGCCTTGTCAGGAACAGGAACACCCCATTCAATATTACCTGAAAGTCTGAATGGAACTAAAGTCTTACCTGATCTATATCTTATATTCATCTTATCAAGAGCTGCTTTTGCTTCATCTCTTAACGCAAGCTTTTCAAATACGAATGTTACAGACGCTTTCTTCTCTTCATCAATTGTCTCATGTGCAGGAAGTGCTTCTTCAACTGCTGCCATATCTTCTATATATTTTCTCTGAACATAAAGAACCGGTTTCTTAAGGAATTCATCAATTGTCTGAAGTTCATATTTTCTTGTATTAGAATTCTTCATAAGGAAGTCATTACGTTCCTTCATCATATCCATACATTCATCAAGGCAGAAATACCAATTAGTTACTTTTTTAAGAACCGGCTTCTTACCTGAAAGCGCACTTATAGGATCAATTAATTCCGATGGCATATATTGATGTCCAAGTGCACATTCATCTGCGTATGCCTTATCTGAACAACATCCATCAATAGGACACTTACCAATTACCTGACGTCCATTTAAGAAAGTCTGCTTCTCTTCATCAAAAAATTGGTAATCTGACATCTCTGTTATATATCCATTATCATAAAGTGTATTAAATACCCATTCAGATGTCTCATTATGCATCTTGCCTGACTTACCAAGTGCAGATGCTCCAAAGAGATTAGGTGATATCTTGTAACCTTCAAGTGTCTTCTTCTGATTAAGATGATTAGTAGTTACATAATCTTCCATTGTACCTTCATAGCCTGATTCTTTAAGCTTTCTATAACTCTCAAGAATCGGTGAACCATAACAGTCAGTTCCTGATACAAATATTACATTATCCTTGCCAATTCTGTCTCTTAAGAATCTTGCAAAAATATCAGCATGAATAAACATACCTCCAACATGTCCAAAATGCAGATTCTTATTACCGTATGGCATACCGCCTGTAACAACCGCACGTTTTGGGAATACAGGTCTCTCATCTCTGCCTAACTTCTTATTATACATATAATATATCCTCATTCCTTTTTGAATTCTCTCAACAGTTATAGCCAAAGATACAATTTTATATATCTTTGGCTATACCATCCTATATTCTTTGCATACGCACATTATATATCATTATCTTATAATTGTAAACCAACTAAAAAATAAAACAATGTATTATACAATATACTACCATATAATATATTATCAAAATTGTTCATTTGACATTGTACCAAGATTATGTTAAATTACCGATTATCAATATGTAGATATTCGTGTAATATATACATTCTTAATACATTAACGGGAGGTAGCATATGGTTAGTAATATATGGCATGGCATTGTAGCTGCCAACACATGGGTTATGAATAATATTCTCTGGATTAATATTATTCTTTCTATAATAATTGTATTCTTTCAACGCCGTGATCCAAACACTGTCTGGGCATGGCTTTTAGTCCTTAACTGTATTCCAATAGTAGGTTTCTTCCTCTATCTGTTAATCGGTCAGGATATGCATAAAAGTCATATGTTCAGAGTAAAAGGAATAGAAGACGAAGTAAACCTTGCAATTAAGACACAGACTGATACCATCGAACATCATAACTTCAGTTTTCAGGATGAACACCTTAATGACTTTAGAGATCTTGTTCTTCATAATGTAAAATATGGCGGTTTCTACTCTGATAACAATGAAGTTGACATCTATACTGATGGCAATAAAAAATTCGAACAGTTACTTACTGATATTAATAATGCAAAAAAATATATTCACATTCAATATTATATAATAAAACCCGGAGAACCTTTTGACAGAATCCTTGAAGCTCTTAGAAAAAAAGCTGCTGAAGGTGTCGAAGTGCGAGTACTTGTCGATGCCATGGGTGGAAGATTCATGAACAAGAGATATATAAAGAAGATAAAATCCTATGGAATCAAAGTAGGAGTATTCTTCCCTGCATTCCTTGGTAAATTCCAGCTTCGAATTAATTATCGTAATCACCGTAAGATTGTAATTATTGATGGTAAATATTCTTATGTAGGCGGTTTCAATGTAGGCAGTGAATATATCGGACTTGATCCCAAATTCGGATATTGGAGAGATACCCACCTTAGAATAAGAGGTAATGCTTCAAGAGAACTTCAGTCACGATTTGCACTTGATTGGAATTATGCGACAAGAGAGAATCTTCTCATTGATGAAAAATACTTTGAAGTTGATGCTTCTAATGGTCATGTTCCAATGCAGATTATAAGCAGCGGACCAGACTCTTCAAAAGCACTTATAAGAGATAACTATTTACGACTTCTTAGTAAAGCCAACAAAAGTATCTATATCCAGACACCTTACTTCGTACCTGACGATACTTTTCTTGATACGATAAAAATAGTAGCGGAATCAGGCGTTGATGTACGAATTATGATTCCATGTAAACCAGACCATCCTTTCGTCTATTGGGCAACATATTCATTCATAGGAGAGATGCTTGAGTCAGGTGTAAGATGTTATACTTACGACAATGGATTTCTTCATGCAAAAGGCATAATGATTGATGGTCTTGTAAGCAGTTATGGAAGTGCCAACATGGACTGTAGAAGTTTCAAATTAAACTTTGAAGTCAACGCTGTAATATACGATGCAAAAGTAACTTCACATCTTGAAGAGATATTCTTAACAGACTTAAGTGAACATTGTACAGAGATAACACAAAGTGCATATGCCAAACGTTCACTTCTAATCAAATTTAAAGAACAGATCTCAAGACTTCTTACACCTGTATTGTAAGACTAGAACATTGTGGCAATATTTAAATACTTTAAACGACTCACCGGGAGTTCTTCACCAGTTAATAAATATCATGGAGAATATGGTGTCACTATATATGATTTACAAAGTAAAAGTGTCCATACAATAATTTTCAAAAATAGAAAGGCATTTATTAACATAATCATAGTCAATAAATGCCTTCTTACAATATTTTACTTAACTTCCTTATTCTTCTCATACATCGCAAGTATCTTATCTCTTGTATATGCACCAAGGAATTTCTTCTCTTCTTTTGTCAATTCTTTTATATCTATTGGCTCTCCGAATTCTATAACAGTCTTAGTTGACTTTATAAAAGGAAAGTGAGCTTCAAATACATCTCTTGTATTGTTCTGAGCTACAGGAATTATCTTACATCCTGATTTCTCTGCGAACTTTAAGCTGCCTTCCTTGAATGGAAGTATTCCTTCTTCCTTATTTCTCGTTCCTTCCGGGAATATGAATATCGAGATTCCATCATTCTTAATATAATCAATTCCCTGAAGTATTGTCTTAAGTCCTTCTTTTATATTCTCTCTGTCAAGGAAAAGACAATACAGATATCTCATCCATACTCTTAAAAGAGGTACTTTTCCAATCTCTTTTTTTGCCACAAAGCCTGTTATATCAGGCAACATTGAATAAGCAATAACTATATCAAAATAACTTCTGTGATTGCCAACATATAATACCGGCTCATCTTTTGGTATGTTCTCTTTGCCTATTACTGTTGTACGCACTCCTGCAAGAAACAGAATACACTTAAATGCTCCCTGCACGAATCTTAGCGAACTTATGTCTTTCGCTCTTTTGTTAATCTTACCTATCAGATATTCAATCGCAAACATTGGTATGCTGATTATAATATATATCAGTAAAAATATCGCTATTAATATCAGTCTAATCATTATCTCACATGCCTTTCATCATATAATCAGTTAATGTAACTGTTATCTATATTCTACACTAACTGGCAGTATTCTTCCAATACCATTTTTTTATCGTATATATTCTTTGCATGTTCAACTGTTACATATCTAAAATGCCATGATTCATAACCATATCCTGTTATGTTCTCGCTTCCTTCTGGATATCTTAATATGAATCCATATCTGTATGAGTTATTAAGAAGCCACTCATATTCTTTTGTATCCTTAAAATCCTGTGTTACTTCATTATTACATATTGGTGTTGACAGATCAACTGCAAGTCCTGTCTGATGTTCACTTGTTCCCGGAAATGCTATATACATTCTTGTATGAGTAAGTCCCTGTTTTACTATTGATTCTGTATATATCTCTTTCTGTGTCTCAAATGATCTATATCCTGCTACACCACAGATTGAGAGTCCTTCCTTCTTAGCATCGTTTACCATTCGCTCTAACGCTTCCTTAGCTTCCATTCTAAGTTCGAACTCTTCTCCTTCATCAGCTGATGGAATATCAACTACTGCAAGATCTTCTGGTGCGTACTCCTCTGTTACAGGATGGTTACGATTGATTAAAATTAAAAGATTATTCATGTTCATATTTGTTTTCCCTTTTCTACAAAAAAATAGTAAGTGGGCAATTACGCCCACCTACTATATTATTTTGTAGAATCGAATGTGTCAAGTAATGCTTTTTTAATTTTGTATAAATTATCTGATAAATCGACATAAACTTCATGAGGATTGACAAGTCTTCTAGTCTCTTCCCATAGTGTATCCTGTTCTCTAAGACAATAATCTCTTATATCCATTACAGCAGGTGATTCATATACACACTCACCTTTATCAAATACTTTTACAAGAAGTTCTCTCATAGTATATTCGCCTGCTTTTAATGTTGTCTTCTTCCATGTCTCGATTGGATCGAATATCCTTAAGTCTTTTGTCTCATCAAACTTATCATCAACAAGTGATATAAGATCTGCTTTTATCTTACCTGATTCTTTCTCATATATACGATATACTGTCTTATTACCAGGATTAGTTATCTTCTCTGTATTCTCTGAGAGTTTTATCTTAGGAATAAATTCCCCAGTCTCTTCGTTCATAACAGCTGCAAGCTTATATACACCACCAAAAGCCGGACAGTCTTTAGAAGTTATAAGATTAGTTCCAACACCCCATGATGTAATGGCTGCTCCCTGTGATTTTAAGCTGTCTATAAGATATTCATCAAGATCACTTGATGCTGATATAACTGCATCTGTGAATCCTTCTGCATCTAACATCTTTCTTGCTTTCTTAGAGAGATATGCAAGGTCACCACTGTCAAGTCTTATTCCATAGAATGTAAGTGGTATTCCGGCTGCTCTCATCTCCTTGAATACTTTGATAGCATTTGGCACACCTGATTTTAATGTATCATATGTATCTACAAGAAGTATACATGCCTGTGGATAAAGTTCTGAATACTTCTTGAATGCTGTATATTCATCAGGGAAGCTCATTATCCAGCTATGTGCATGTGTTCCCTTAACCGGTACATTGTATAATTGTCCTGTAAGAACACAACTTGTTCCAATACATCCGCCGATTACAGCAGCTCTTGCACCAAGAACACCTGCATCAGGTCCTTGTGCTCTTCTAAGTCCGAATTCCATAATTCCATCACCCTTAGCTGCATAACATACTCTTGCAGCTTTAGTAGCGATAAGGCTCTGATGATTAATTATATTAAGAATAGCTGTCTCTACAAGCTGTGCTTCCATTATAGGTGCAACAACTTTAACAAGTGGTTCTCTTGGAAATACAACTGTTCCTTCAGGTATTGCATATATATCTCCTGAGAATCTAAAGTTAGCAAGATAATCTAAGAAATCCTCTTCAAATAAACCTACACTTCTAAGATAATCTATATCTTCCTTCTCAAAATGAAGATTCTTAATATAATCAATCACCTGATCAAGTCCACATGCGATTGCATATCCACCTCCTGATGGATTCTTTCTGTAGAATGCATCGAATACAACCATCTCATTGGTCTTATTCTTAAAATATCCCTGCATCATTGTCAATTCATATAAATCTGTTAATAATGTTAAATTTCTCTCGCTCATACTATATAACTCCTTTGCTCTTCTTATTAATTATTATTATATTCCCTTATGCATCTTATACTTCCTGATAGTTCTAGCTTAAAGATACTTATCTTTTACCAGATTTTTATCACTTCTTAAATACATGGGCTTAGTATAGCAGAATGATAATTTTTTGGCAATATTTTCGTTAAATTTTTATCAATCTTTTTATTATTTTTTTTCATACATATACTATTTTTAATCCGATATTATTGTTAGGTTAAGTCTATTCTGTTATAATAGCTGTGATGTCTGATATTTGGCAATAGGTTCTTACAGTATAGGCTTTATGGCATGGTATGCGGGCCAGAGGTACTATTAATTACAAAAGAACAAAAGCTTATCTCATCATAACTATATGTATTATATCTGCGAAAGGCAGAGTAGTAACAGGAGGAATTATAAAATGAAAAATCAGTCACTAAAAACAAGCAAACTTGTAATGGCAGCCATGTTCACAGCCATTATCTTAATCATGTCATTCACACCTTATCTTGGATATATTCCACTCGGTTTTATGAATGCAACAATTATACACATTCCGGTCATTATCGGTGCCATTATTCTTGGTCCTGTATATGGTGGATTCTTAGGTGGTATATTTGGTCTTACAAGCCTTATTAATAATACTGTTAATCCTAACCTTACATCATTCGTATTTTCACCATTCTATACAGCAGCAGGTGTCCATGGTGGAATTAAGAGTCTTATTGTATGCTTTGTTCCACGAATACTCATTGGTATAGTTGCTTACTATGTATTTGTACTTATAAAAAAGCTTTTTAACAGCAAAAAAGGTGGCGAAGCTACAGCTCTTGTAATTGCAGGCGTTGCAGGTTCTCTTACCAATACACTACTTGTAATGAATGGTATATTTGTCTTATTTGGTTCTTCTTACGCAAGTGCCAGAGGACTCGCATATAACACACTATATGGTGTAATTCTCACAGTAATCGGAACTCAGGGTGTTCCAGAAGCTATTGTTGCCGGTATTCTTACCTGTGCAATAGGCAAAGTTCTTCTTAAAATTAACAGACAACATAAGAACTAATAATAGTGAATTGCAACACAATATTAAACAGTAAATAGTTGTATGATTTCACTATTAATAAAATGGTATAGATTCTACTATTAAATAAAAAAAGGAATGATTAATCTATGTTAAAAGGAAAGACTATTGTACTTGCTGTAACAGGAAGTATAGCAGCTTATAAGATTGCTAACCTTGCAAGTATGTTAAAAAAACTACAATGTGATGTGCAGGTATTAATGACTAAAAACGCTACCAACTTCATTAATCCTATCACTTTTGAGACTCTTACAGGCAATAAATGTCTGGTTGACACATTCGACCGTAACTTTCAATATAGCGTTGAGCATGTTGCACTTGCAAAGCGTGCTGATGTAGTTCTTGTAGCTCCGGCATCAGCTAATGTCATTGGTAAGATTGCCAATGGAATTGCTGATGATATGCTTACAACAACTATTATGGCATGTCCATGCAAGAAGATTATCTCACCGGCAATGAATACTAATATGTATTATAATCCTATCGTTCAGGATAATATCGCTAAGTTAAAAAGATTTGACATGGAAGTTATTGAACCAGACAATGGCTATCTCGCATGTGGTGATATAGGTGCCGGCAAGATGCCTTCTGAGACAGTACTTCTTGATTATATACTAAGAGAAGTTCAATATGACAAAGACCTTGCCGGTAAAAAGGTTCTTGTAACAGCCGGTCCTACAAGAGAAGCTATTGATCCTGTAAGATATATAACTAATCATTCAACAGGCAAGATGGGATATGCTATCGCAAGAGACTGTATGTTACGAGGTGCAGATGTCACTCTTGTAAGCGGCAAAACTTCTATTACACCACCACCATTTGTCAAAGTTGTTGATGTAGTATCTGCAGCAGATATGTTTGAAGCTGTAAAAGATTCTTACAAAGACATGGATTATATCATTAAGACAGCTGCTGTTGCTGATTATACACCTGCCATCACTTATGATAACAAAGTCAAAAAATCAGATGACGATATGTCTATTGCACTTAAGCGTACTACTGATATTCTAAAATATCTTGGTGAACACAAGTCAGATTCTCAGATTCTTGTCGGATTCTCAATGGAAACCGAGAATATGATCGAGAATTCAAGAACAAAACTTGAAAAGAAAAACCTTGATATGATATTAGCCAACAATGTTAAAGATGAAGGTGCAGGATTTGGCATCGATACTAACAAAGTAACGTTAATAACCAAAGATACTCTCACTCCATTACCTGTAATGACTAAGAGTGAAGTTGCGCATACACTTATGGATACGATTAAGAATCTAAAGTAATCTGCATAAGCAAAAAATACTATTTCTTTTTTGTAAGATTAATGTTAAAATGAATAATATCAGTTATACTTTAGAGTAAGTATGCAATAATAATTTAAGAAAGGAAAGCTGTTATGTATCTAATAACAGCGGGGTTTATTCATGGTTTGGAAAATAATTCTAGGAATAATAATCGTGTTATTAATCATTCTTGGAGTTCTGTATTTCTTTGGACGCAAAGCTATGAAAAAAGCAGATGCGCAGAAAGAGGCTATTGAAGCTGCTGCACAGACTGTTAATATGTTGATTATTGACAAGAAAAAAATGAAGATGTCGGAAGCCAACCTTCCAAAAGTTGTGCTTGAACAGACACCAAAATATTTAAGAAAGGCCAAACTTCCTATTGTCAAAGCCAAGATTGGTCCTCAGATTATGACACTTATAGCAGACGAGAAGATATTTGATGCTCTTCCAGTTAAGACAGAAGGAAGAGGTACAATAAGTGGTATGTACCTTACTAACTTCAAATCTTTTAAACCTGTTAAAGTAGCTAACCAGCCACCTAAGAAGAAGAAATTCTTCGACAGATTTAAAAAATCTTCTAAAACAGAAGAAGCAAAAGATACAACTTCAAAGAAGTCAAAGAAAAACTAATTACTAATAATATAATCTCAGTTCATTATTAGTTCATTTTAACAACATATAAAAACCGGTTGCGATTTATAATCGTAACCGGTTTTTATATGTTGTTATCTTTTAAGTTTATATATAGTCTTTTATATCTTACATATTGCTATCTTTTAAATTTATATATAGTCTTTTATATCTTATATATTGTTATCTTTTAAGTTTATATACAACATCTCATAGATATTACTATGTAGACTTTATCAAAGTCAGCTCTCCTGCTTCTATTTTCTCAACCGAAACTCTTTACCTTGTGGAACTATCTTAATTATAACGTTACATCTTCCGGCATCTTCTTCATTAAGTTCAAGATTGTAATCAAGTCTTATCTCTATAAGCTCTTCTTCTTCATGAATCTCGATCTCATTAGTAGCAAATCCTATTGTAATATCACCATAATCTGTATGATAACATGTTACATATTTAACGCCTGCTTCAAATTCCATCTGGGCACTAAGTCCGCCGTATCGCTTTAACTCTACTTTTTCATCAGTAAATTTTAGCATAGAACTTGTGACTTTATTCTGTTTTTCTTTAACTTCTTCATATTTTACATAATGTTTTCCATTCTTCAGATAATAGTTACCAAAACTTATCACTTCAACAGCTTCACAGTCGTCTTCATCCATATCTGTCGGAAGTCCTGAAATGGATATAATTACTTCTTTTGTCATCTCTCACCTCTAATAATCTTTCTAATATTCGTCAATATTAATCTGCTGTGTTGTAAGAATATCAAATGGTAATATTGAATTGGCAAAGTCCTTAAACTTCTTTGCTGCATCACTTACATAGAATTTGTACATCTGACTTGGTGAATCATATTCCTTAATATTAGCTATATGCTTCTTGTCAAGAAGATGTCTAAGTTCTATTGCAGTCTCATAAGCCGGATTAACAAGTGTAACTTTATCTCCAACTGTTCTTCTTACAGTTGATCTTATAAGTGGATAATGTGTACATCCAAGTACAAGCGTATCAATATCCTTATCTTTGAATTCACTAAGATATCTTGACGCAATCTCATCTGTCACAGGGTCATTAAGAAGCCCTTCTTCTACAAGTGGAACAAATAAAGGACATGGTTTTCCAAATACCTTGATGTCAGGATTAATCTCATGGATGAATTCCGAATATATCTTAGAATTAATTGTTCCTTCTGTTCCAATAATTCCAATTCTTCCATTATTAGTTGCTTCTGATGCAACTTTCGCACCAGGCTTTACAACACCAATAATCGGTATATCAAATTCCTTCTTACATTCTTCAAGTGCAAAAGCACTGGCTGTATTACATGCAATAACAATCGCTTTTACATTCTGTGTAAGAAGAAATCTTATTATCTGTTTTGAGTATCTTATAATAGTATCTTTTGACTTACTTCCATAAGGTACTCTTGCTGTATCACCAAAATAGACAATTCTCTCATTTGGAATCTGTCTCATAATCTCTCTTGCGACTGTCAGTCCGCCAACTCCTGAGTCAAATACTCCTATTGGTGAATCATTACTCATAACCCGTTTTCTCCTATCCTTCGAATCTTACCAACGCACTCTGTATTAACTTCTCAACAAGCTGTGGCTTGCCAATTCCTTTTGCTTCCCATAACATTGGATACATGCTGATTGCTGTAAATCCTGGAAGTGTATTAATCTCATTAAATACAACTTCATTAGTATCCCTTGTAACAAAGAAGTCAACTCGTGATAATCCATAACCATCTACTGCTTTGAATATCTCAACTGCATCTGTTCTAACTTTTTCAACTGTCTCAGCTGGAAGATCCGGTGATATAACTGTCTTAGAATCAGCATTATTATATTTGGCATCAAAATCATAGAATGTCGCATCTGATGCTGCAAGAATCTCGCCTACTCCTGACGCTCTTACTTCACCACTTCCAAGGACTGCACATTCTATCTCACGACCGATAATAGTCTCTTCGACAAGAATCTTTCTGTCATGCTTTGCTGCTTCATAAAGTCCATCAATAAGAGCTTCTCTGTTCTCTGCTTTTGATACACCTCTTGATGAACCTGCATTAGATGGTTTTATAAATACAGGATATGCTATCTTAGCTTCTATCTTAGCTACAACACTATCCATATCATTAAGATCATTCTTTCTTACTATTACATAATCTGCCTGACGTATTCCAAGTGTATCTACGATTATCTTAGTATATATCTTATCCATTGATACACTTGAAGCAAGAACGCCACAACCTACATATGGAATTCTTGCAAGTTCAAGAACACCCTGAACTGTTCCGTCTTCACCATATAATCCATGAAGAACAGGGAATACAACATCTATCTTCTCAACAGTTGTCTTATTGCCATCAATAAGGATAACGCCTCTCATTGTAGCATCCGGTGATATAACTGCTGATACTTTACCATTAACCCATTCGCCTGACTTGATATCATCAACTGAATCAACTTTTAACCATTTACCTTCTTTTGTAATACCTATAATCAATATATTGTAATTATCCTGATTTATATTAGCAATTACAGTCTGAACAGATACACATGAAACTTCGTGTTCTGATGACTGTCCACCAAACAAAACTGCTATATTCTTCTTGCTCATTATCTTACCCTCTTTCTGTCTCACAATATGTAAGACAATTATTGCCCGGTGCTTTATACACCTTATTTAATTTTAACCTTATTCTTAAAAATATTCAACTATATTTTATTATCTCATCTAATTCCTACAAAACAAAAGTATTACTAACAATTATCTTTTAAATCTAATATCCGATATATTATATCACTCTATATCAAACAGTTCATTTAAAAAAGTAAGATATTTGAAATGTACTTTTATCTTTTTGTCCTTAGCTTTAGTTAATATTATATCATATTCTTCATTTGTTAAAACGTCTTTTAATTTTTGTCTTGAATCATCACTTTCTTCCGGATGAATAGCATCAGCATAACATAGTGGTGGATATAATACACACCACCAGTTTCTGCCATCACCTGCACCTATATCTACTATAAGAGCCTCATATTCACCTTGTGGAAATGTATATTCCCCATATATTTTTACTGGAAAATACTCCCGTCCTATGTATACACTGGCTCTATGTTCACTAATATAATCTTCATAGCTTATCGCATTATCAGATTCCATATATACATTATCAAGATAATATTCCTCTATTGCTCTGTCTGCGACATTCTCTATATCATCAATTTTTGCACTAAGTGTTTCTCTTGCCACAGCTACGTTCTCACAATCTTTAGTAAGCTCACCCATATAGCTTAAAACATAATCTTTAACATACAATTTTAACTGCTGCTCACTGTCTGAATCGTCCTTGGCTCTTATATGAAATCTTAATATCTTCTGTGCCATCGTCTCAACACATACACTAGTCTGTTTTGTCTGTTTGCTATCATAAGACATCTCTCTTGCTTTCATCATAAAAAATACTATAAGTATAAATACTATAAGAAAGGCTCCTATTATACGTCTCACATTTCCCATAACTCTACGTCCTCCTGATATTATTATGTATTCTAATATCATTATTGACGTTTCTCTAATTTGTATACATCTAACTTATAATATACGCAAAGCAGTCATCATTAGATTCCTTTATCCTCATATGACTGCCTTACTATCTGTTTTTATACATTTGTATATGCTCTGCAAGATATACTCACTACCATAAAATCTTCATGAATATTCTCTAAATCTATTAACTTATAGCTACTTAGTTGTGTTAATAGCTTTAATTACATTCTTCTCCTGATTCTCGATATGCTGTCTTACTGCTTTTTTAACTGCTTCTATATCTTTGTTTGCAAGTGCTTCTATTATTATCTTATGTTCTTCTACAAGTGTCTTTCTCTTATCTGAGTCCTTAATATATTCAAATCTGTATCTGTACATCTGCTCTCTGAGATTATTAAGAATCTGAATAAGTCTTGCATTATCAGTAAGTGCATATATCGCATCATGGAAGTTAACATCTGCTTCTGCCATCTCAACAACATTATCTCTTCCAATCGATTCGATAAATTCATTATTCTTCTCTTCAAGTACTGCTACATCTTCTTTTTTGATATTGCATGCTGCAAGTGATACAGCTAACTCTTCAAGTGTGCATCTTACTTCAAGAACATCTCTTAGATCCTTCTCTGTAATCTTGGCTACTTCTGCACCTTTTCTTGGAATCATAACTACAAGTCCCTCAAGTTCAAGCTTTCTTATAGCTTCTCTTATAGGTGTACGGCTTACTCCAAGACGTTTTGCAAGCTGAATCTCCATAAGTCTCTCGCCCGGCTTTAACTCACCTTTTAGAATTGCCTGCCTTAATGTATTGAATACTACATCCCTAAGTGGCAGATATTCATTAATTGTTACTTTTAAACTGTCTTCCATCATAATATTTTTCCTCTTGTTATTATAATATTTATATGATGTCGGGGACAAAAACCCCGACTTTGATGCCTACGAATTGTTCCGTGCTACGCACTCCCACAATTCTACTGGGTATTCGCATATCGTGGGATTATCATCCCGCTTGTATGTTTCTAAACTTTTCACATATATCGCATTAGATATGCATAGGTATCACTATATATTAATTAAATGTCTCCGTCACAAATACCTGTTTTACAAGTTTCCCTTTTAAAAGCTGTTTGCATCGATTAGCATCTTCTTTGTTATCAAATATACCAAATACTGTTGGTCCGCTTCCACTCATAAGAGCATTAAGTGCACCATTTTGCTTCATTATATTCTTAATCTCTTCAATCTGAGGATATTCCTTAGCTGTTACTGTCTCAAGCACATTACCAATTCTGTCTGACAAACTATATATATCACCTTCATTAATACTGTCGATAATTCCATCGATATCAGGATGAGGTGTATTCTCATCAAGTACCAGATTCTCATATACAAACTTTGTTGATACTCCAAATGACGGCTTTGCTATAAGAATTGTAGTCTTAGGTACAGCTTTAAGAGGTGTAAGCTTCTCGCCGATTCCTTCTGCAAGTGCTGTTCCTCTCATAATACAATATGGAACATCTGCTCCTATCTTAACTCCAAGCTCCATAAGTTCATTCTTAGTCGCTCTTAGCTTGAATATCTTGTTAATTCCATACAGAACTGCCGCTGCATCTGAACTGCCGCCTGCCATTCCTGCCGCAACAGGTATGAACTTCTCAAGTGTAATCTCAACTCCCTGCCCAACTTCATACTTCTCAAGTATCAGCTTCGCAGCCTTGTATACAAGATTATTCTCATCTGTTGGAAGATAATAGAGATTAGTCTTAACTTTTATCTCATTATCATCTCTCTTCCTAATTGTTATCTTGTCGTACATCTTAATAGTCTGCATTATCATTCTTACTTCATGATATCCGTCTTCTCTTCTCTTAACCACATCAAGGCCAAGATTAATCTTTGCCATTGCTCTTAACTTAATTTTATTCATATTAATCACCTTTGCATAATGTATACAGTATATTATAAACAAAATACGCTAAAAAAACAATACAAATTTAACCAAATAGCGCAGTCAGTTACCCGCTGCGCTATTTCATATATAAAATCCTTATATTCGTCATAGGCTCTTCCTACTACCTTTAGATGGTGGGAAGATCCTTGTAAATTTGTATTGCAGATTTAATTATACTAATCTTAGATCTGCTGCATACGAATTGTTCTATATTATGCAATTAATTATCATCTCTATGATATTCTCACAACAATAATTCTGTCCCCGGTATTTATATGATCACCAGATATGCCATTAACCTCTTTTATACTATCCACACTTGAATGATGTTCTTTAGCAATTTTCCACAAAGTATCATCTTTTTTCACAACATATCCTGTAATTCCCGGAATCGTAATAAGTCTGGAATTATCATAAGGTTCTTCATTAAGTGTTGTAATCATATTAATCTGTCTCTTTTTTCTTGCAAAAATACCTGCACTCACATTACCTCTCACATTAATATGTTCGTCATCCGCAACTGACGCATATATCTGTTCTACACATGAATTAACATCAATCACAACCTCATCACTTGTATCTGTTAGTTCAGTAGTCAATGTAAATGGCACTTCTCCTCTTATCGTTCCAAATGGATGCATATCATCATGCGACACATACATTATCTGCGTTATAATAGCCCCTTCAATCGTAAGAATACCATCTTCACTTGATATATCATCAATCTTTGCGTCACCTTTTGCAAAAATAAACTGTAATATTCCAGCTTCTTCATTCTTATATCGTAACATCCCATCAAACTTACTTCGTATACTATTATTAATCAGAAGTTCTTCATATTCTGCATTCTCATACTCCGGCTTTATATCAACTGTCGTAGAATATACATCATCAATAACCTGCGTATTCTCTTCATTATAGATTTTTATCTCAAGTTCAGATAATAAATCAACCATTATTACTCTATTCTCACCATTCTCATCCGGTTTGGCATCAACAATACTATTAGTCGTCTTAAATGATACATTAGGGATAACATTCTCATCAATTCCCGGCATCTCGACTTCTGCTAAAAAAGGTATAACTGTCTCCTGCCATTCCATAACAAGTTCATCTTCTTCTCCTTTATATAATATAAATAAGAGAAGTTCCCCTTTTATCTTAAGAACATCAGGCATCGGCCGCACTTCAATATTTCTTATATTAATATTCTTCCATAATATCTCAAGTATGTCAGGTTTATTCTTTTCAAGTGGAATCTCTTCTTTTATTCTCATTGAATCTTTTTTATCTGCCAAAAGATTAATATATGTAATATCTCTTTGCAACGTATATATCCTGTCATCACCACTTATCTGTGTAAGAACATCAAGATCTCTGCATGACGTTGTCTTTATGAGAAAACTCATAATTGCTCTTACACTTATCTTTCTTGAATTAACTATTCTTATGGCAAGATCATCTATATCCCATCTTATTCTAAGATCCTCATTCTCGTTATCACTATCTATATTGATATATTCCTTAAAAGGAATACTTCCACTCATACTATGTACACTATGACTCTCATCATTAAAATACAATATATCAAATGACAGATTACCAGAGATTGCAACCCTGTCCTTTGATGGACGTATTTCATCAATATATATCGTTCCGGCTTCGTTAATTATCCTATCTATATCTGGCTTTGACTCACCAAGTATAAAATCATCATCGACAGACACCTGGGATGTAGCTTCTTTTGCAATACAGCTCATCTTAATACCTTTTTTAATAAGTTCCATTCCATCACCTCAACTATATTTTTTATTAAAGTCAATTTTCTATTAAAACCAATTTTTTCTACTAAAGTCAAATTATTTTTTTATCAGGTTTTTTTCTATTAAAATACCATATATTCTATTTAAAAATTACAGGTTTGTTAGGATTCTCACACTTTATTACTATATATGGTGTAGTCACTTCTATAGATGCCTGACTCTCATCAGTACTGACACTCTCATTATCCTTACTGCCTCTTATCATAAACTGAACACATACAGTATTCTTAGTAAGATACATATCTTCAACAGTTATACAATACGATCCTCCCTCCATCTGACCATATCCTTTAGCTATATACAGATACTCTTCATCCTGATAAGTAAGCATAAAACCTTTATCTAACTTGGCATCAATTGTACTCTTTAACTCCTTAGGTATATCTTCCTCTCTCATAACAGTGAATTCGATATCTTTAATCTTCTCTCTTGCCACTTTCTTAACACTGCATCCACACATAAGACCAGACCACATACAAGCCACTATAACCCAGGCTATTATAAATATGCCTTTAGTAAATACGCTTTTAGTAAATATGCCTTTAGTAAATACACTTTTAGTAAATACTCTTTTAATAAATACGCTTTCAGCTCTTATATCACCACTTCCACAACTTTTCATTTTTACTTTCACCCAAAAAATTCCCTCATATAATCTAATCTCTAAATTATATGAGGGAATACTCTACAATTATGACTGCATTTATTTTATAAATTCTTCAAATTATAGTAAATCAAATTCAATATATCCTTAATTAGGAGCATACCAAGATGCCCTTCTTCATCCTAATTCTCAAGCATAGCCGGGAAACTAAATGTTGCATCTGCATTATCATCATCAATATCAACCGTATAAGTCTTATTCTCACATCCACTCTTAGTAAATGTAATAACATGTGTTCCTGCCACTTTTGGTGTAGATACCGGTGCTGTTCCTATAAGACTTCCATCCATATACACCTGTGCTCCCTCAGGTGCTTTGATATATGTCTTATAAGTAGAACTTGCTGCACCTGTAGTCTCTGTCGCAGTAATCTTCTCTTCCCCTGTCTCAGTTGTACTCTTAGTCTCACTTTGGTTAGTTATATCTATCGTCTTTGACATATAAGCACTATTAATCGTTATATCTTCATTATATGTATCATAACCCGGTGCACTTACAGTTATTGTATGCTTACCATATTCGAGTGTTATCGACTCTTTATTCTCTACTGCACTATCATCAACAAGTACCGTAGCATTCTCAGGAACTACTGTAAGCTTAAGTCTTCCCTGCTGTTTGGCAATCTCTACAACATCGCTAAAATCAAGTGTCACTTCCTTATCACGTCCTATTGTGACAGTTCTCTGTGCAGAATAATCACCATTTTGCATATTAACTTTATAACTTCCTTCAGGAACTACAAGAAGCATATTATCGCCTGTTATCTTCGTTATAAGTGTCTTGCCTACATCTATAAAACCACCAATAAATGGATTATAATTAGTAAGTTTTAGATAACCATGCCCTTTTGTGACAACTATGGAGGTAACTTTTTTATCAATTCCCCTTACAGTAATCTCATCATTATTATTAAGTTCCATCATCTCAATACTCTTACCTTCTGACAATATAAGAAGCGTATCATCAAAAGAATATGCATGACTGCCAATACTTATAATCTTATTAGTTCTGTCTATTGAATAATTGGTTATATTAGTTGACTCAAAGGCTTCTTTTGATTCATCCATACTTAGAATCTCAAGAGTCTTCTTATTATATTCGATATTATAGATCTGACCTTCACTAACCTGACTTGCTGCCATTACAGAATCATATCTTCCTGTTATATTCGTAGCACCTGTATAGTAAAGAGTTATATCATCACTCTGACCATAAGGAAGCACTGTAAAAGACTTATCTTTGGTACTTATCCCTGCAATCGCTGCCACAACACTCTCAGTCTTTTTAATACTCTCAGTCTCTTCCTCCGTCTTATTATATGCATACGCTTCCTTACCATTAGTAATTGGCATAGGTGAATTATCATTGCATGCTGTAATTCCTAATGCACATAATAATACGATTGTTCCCATTGCTGCTATTCTTGGTTGTCTCTTCATCATCTTTTCCCCCCGGTTATTATATCTACAACATTCTCTTTATAAAATTAGTCTTTAAAATTGTCTGATGAACAACTTTATTTAACTTTTCGGTATTTTTATCCGGAATCCACACCTTTTTACTATTGTAATAATAATTAAGTATCTTCCAGAACTTCTCCGGATATAAAAGCATCAGCTTAAGATATATGTAGTCCTTATCAGTTATATGTCTTACATTATCATATTCCTGTATCATCTTAAACCCAAGTTCAATATTCCATCCATTTTTCTCCATTACTTTTCTTAGAAAATTATAAAAATCCCATATATCAATATAATACTCTATTTTCTCAAATCCTGTAACTGCTGTAAAGTTAACACCATTAATAAGACTGTGATAATCAAAGTCTCCATGACATATCTGCTTATCATACACTGGATCTATTATTCCATTCTCTATCTTCTCACACATAAGATCAACAACCATCTGTGCTGCAATTATATTCTTATCAATATTATAAAAAGCAAGCTGTTCAAAATCCGTCTTATTAATTCTGCATGTAAGATACGATTTTATTCTCTTAAGTTCTCTAAGATGTCTCTCATAATCAGAATAAATATTGTATCTCTGATAATTAACATAATTACTAATATTAATTCTGTCAAATGCATTATGTAAAGCAGCTATCGTCTGGCATCCTCTTAATACATCATGTTCCTTCATAACATCACATTCTCTGCCTTCATACCACGTTGTAATTATGTAATTATTCCTGTCGCTGCCGGTTGTTATATATGTATCATTATTATTTTTAATATATACGGGAACATATAAGAATCCCGCCTGTCTTATCTCATTAAGTATTATAGCCATAACCTCTGCATGATAGCAATTACCATTATACTGTGTAACTCTATAAAGTTCTCCCTGAACAGACACTGCCATAAGCGCACCTCTGCTCTTATATGTATTATACACATCAATATCGTACTGTTCTAATACTTTTCCATATTTTTCCGCCAAAAAAATCCCTCCTGCTAATATATTCTAAGTTTTCTATATTAGTATGAGGGATTTTATTAATATATTACAGCATTTCCTTTAATTTATCATAATCATTAAGTTCAGGTTCATCAAGCACTGCATTAAAAAGTCTCTTTAATGTATTACCCATCTCTTTACCTGGTGCAATACCAAGTGATTTAAGATCATCTCCAGTAATATTAAGTTCTTTTAATGTAAGCGCATCGCCTCTCTTAACTATATTCTGATACACTTCATAGATATGTCTGTAATAACCTTTTGTATTATTATTAGCATCTTCTATATTCTCTTTTGCAATCTTAAATCTTAGAATATGTGAAGCATATATAACTCCACATTCGCTTGCAAAGTGCCTTATAGCTCTCTCACTGTCAGCAACTTCATAATTCTCATACTTAATAATGGCACTTACATAATTAAGTGTATTATTATCAAGTTTAAGACCTTTTATAACAGAATAGACTGTCTTATAGTCAAGTCCGCTAAAAAGTGCTGCCATTCTAAGATAACTGTCATCAAGAATATCTTCATGAAGAAGTGTCTTAACATAATTCGCATCACACTTACAAGTCTCAGGAATTATAACAGGCATTATTCCAAGATCAAACATATCTTTAACTCTCCACGGATTATCAGACATAAGTGTCTTTAAAAGCTCTGTATGAATTCTCTCACGACTTATATTCTTAAGTGTTCCTGCAAGTGTAACTATAGCTTTTCTTGTCTCATCTTCTATATCAAAAGACAACTGGGCTGAGAACCTTACTGCACGCATTATTCTAAGTGCATCTTCTGAGAATCTCTCCATCGGATCTCCGACACATCTTATCACATGTCTCTTAATATCGCCTATTCCATCAAATTCATCGACAACACCACTGTAATCATTATAAGCCATCGCATTAATTGTAAAATCACGTCTCTCAAGATCTTTTCTAAGATTCTGTGTAAAAATAACTTCCTTAGGATGTCTTGAATCTTCATATTCACCATCTATCCTATAAGTTGTCACTTCATATCCTGTATGGTCTATCATTACAGTAACTGTTCCATGCTGTATTCCTGTATCTATTGTCTTTCTAAATATAGCTTTTACCTGCATTGGTGTTGCATCAGTAGTAATATCCCAATCTTTAGGTACTCTTCCAAGTATACTATCTCTTACACATCCACCAACAGCATACGCATCATAATTATTATCTTTTAGTCGCTTGATAATAAATCTGACACTTTCAGGTGCTTCAATTCTATATTCCATATTAATATGCCTTGCCCCAGTATACAAGCTTCTTAGCAGGTCTGCCACAGCATACGCATACATCTGAGATTGTCTCCTGTTCAAATGGCATACATCTTGAAGTACATGTTGTATCTTCTTTTATCTTATCTTCACAAGCCTGATCACCACACCACATAGCCTTGATAAATCCAGGTTTTGTTGCTGCAGTTTCCTTGAATTCATCATAATTCTTAGCTGTATATGTGTGAGCATCTCTATGAGTTCTTGCTCTTTCAAGCATCTCTTTTTGCATTGTATCTAATACTTCAGTAATCTTTACTGCAAGTTCATCAATTGATACAGTAACTTTCTCTCTTGTATCACGACGTACAATAACAGCCTGATTAGCTTCGATATCTCTAGGTCCCATCTCAACTCTTACAGGAATACCTCTCATCTCCTGTTCTGAGAACTTCCAGCCAGGATTCTTATCTGAATCATCAACTTTAACTCTAAGTCCTGCTGCCTTGAGTGCATCTCTTACTTCATATGCTTTGTCGAGTACACCTTCTTTTTTCTGCATAATAGGAATAACATCAACCTGTACAGGTGCAACTCTTGGTGGAAGAACAAGTCCTGAATCATCACCATGAACCATAATTACAGCACCGATTAATCTTGTTGTCATACCCCATGATGTCTGATGAACATATTTTAACTTATTATCTTTGTCTGTATACTGTATTCCGAATGCTTTTGCAAATCCATCACCAAAATTATGGCTTGTACCTGACTGAAGTGCTTTACCATCATGCATAAGTGCTTCTATTGTATAAGTAGCTTCTGCACCTGCGAACTTCTCTTTATCTGTCTTACGTCCCTTTATTACAGGGATTGCAAGTACTTCTTCACAGAATGTTGCATATAAGTTTAACATCTGCTGTGTTCTTGCTTCTGACTCCTCAGCTGTTGCATGAGCAGTATGTCCTTCCTGCCATAAGAATTCTCTTGAACGAAGGAAAGGTCTTGTCTCTTTCTCCCATCTTACAACTGAACACCACTGATTATATACTTTTGGAAGATCTCTGTATGACTGAATCTCATCTTTGTAAAAATCACAGAAAAGAGTCTCAGATGTTGGTCTTACACAAAGTTTCTCCTGAAGTGGATTAAGACCACCCATTGTTACCCATGCAACTTCCGGTGCGAATCCTTCTACATGATCTTTTTCTCGCTCTAAAAGACTCTCAGGTATGAACATAGGCATATATACGTTCTCAACGCCTGTCTCTTTGAATCTTCTGTCAAGTTCATGCTGAATATTCTCCCAGATTGCATATCCTGCAGGTTTGAATATCATACAACCTTTAACACTTGAATATCCCATTAACTCTGCTTTTTTAACTACATCTGTGTACCACTGTGCAAAATCTACATCCATTGATGTAATTGCTTCTACTAACTTCTTATCGTTTGCCATATTAACTCTCCTTTTTAATAAAAAATGTCAGGTTCAAAAAATATTTGACCATTTTAATAACAGATTGCGAAACTCTCACACTTTGGCTCATTATATGCACAAAAAAAGCCTTTCGCCCTCTGTATCATACACAAAGGGACCGAAAGGCTTCGGCGGTACCACCCTAATTAACCGCAATCACGATTCTCTCTTAATCCGTTAACGCCGGATACGCCAGACTTTCATCCGGAAACTCCAAGGTAGGTTCGACATACTTCACATAAGAATCTCACACCGGTAATTCTCTCTCTGGGATGCTAATTATATCTAATAATCCTCTTCTTTGTTCATATCTATCCATTATCTTAATTCAGAAGATATAATTTGTCAAGACGACTATTTTTAGATTAAAAAAATACTTCACTACTTAGTGAAAACCACCTCAAAAATTGTTCCTCCTGCAGGATTTGACTTAATAGCAATGTTTCCATCATGGACTCTCACAATTTCATGGACAAGTGCAAGTCCAAGTCCTACACCACCAAGCTCACGACTTCTTGATTTGTCCACACGAAAGAATGGATCAAATACTCTCTCTCTAAGTTCCTCTGGTATTCCACTTCCTGTATCTTCTACTGACAGATAAATATGTTTTTCCTTCTGATATGAGATTACTGTAACCTGTCCACCTGAATGATTATATTTTATGGCATTCTCAACCAGATTATATACAAGCCTATAGATAAGAATATCACTTCCTGTCATAATAATCTCCTCACATTTTTCAATAAGCTTTATATTTTTTTCCTGTGCAAGAGGCTCAAGGTCTGCTAAAACCTCCTCAACAATAGCATCAACCATAATCTTATCATCTCTTCCCACAGTCTGAAGTTCACTCATGTCAAGCAGAGTCTTTACCATCCTGCTTAGTTTGTCATTTTGTTCCGTAACCATCTTTATAGTCTGTAATGTATCTGCATCAATTTCCGGATGCTTTGTTGAATTATATAAATCAAGCTGCACCTGCATTAATGCTAATGGAGTACGAAGCTCATGTGCTGCATTTGCAGTAAAATGTCTCTGTATCTCAAATGCATCTGACAGACGTTCAAGCATCTTATTATATGAAATACTAAGCTGGTTCAGTTCTTTAACATTATTTTCCTCTATTTGTGAATCAGACAGATTTTGAGCCTGTACTTCTTCAATTTTATCAGAAAACTCTCTGATTGGTCTTAGTGCATGTCCACTTATAAAATAGACAGCAACTCCTCCTAAAAGAGCTAATAAAGTTGAAATTATTAAACTGTTTCTCTTGTAGTCAGCCTTATTATTATACACCTGAACTGAAAATTCACTTGCAAATTCATCCCACTTATCATCCGGAATACTTATATATATTTCATCAGTTTCATTCTCTTTATCATCCCCCTTAGACTCTACAGCCTCCTGCAGGGAATCAATATAATTCACACCATTTTTATAGACAAACATAGTCAGACATCCACATATAATGGCAATACATAATGTAGTTATGCATGTAAGCCTCCATTGCAGCGACATATTTTTCATCTGGCAATCTCCTCTCTGATTTTATAACCCTCACCTGCCTTATTCAAAATAGGATCGTAGCCTAATTTTGCCTTAAGTTTTTTTCTAAGCGAAGACATATGTACTCTGATTGCTCCGCTAAAACTGTCAGCTGAAGCATCCCATACATGCTCTATAAGCTCCTCCTGGCTTACCGGTCTTCCAAGATTAATGAGTAAATATTCCAGAATACCATTTTCTTTTCTTGTCAGTGCAACTAACTCTCCCTTTGCATACGCCTCACGTTTAATCGTATCAAACTTTATTTCTCCACATTTAAGGCATACATCCTTTTGTACGAATTTCCTTCTCGTCAGGCTCCGGATACGTGCTTCTAGTTCCTGCAGATGAAATGGTTTTTCCATATAATCATTCGCTCCTGCATCTAATCCTTCAACTTTATCTGCAATCTGACCTCTTGCAGATAATATAAGAACTTTCGTTTCATCATTATACTTTCTAAGCTCCTTAAGAATCTCCATTCCATCTATCCCCGGCAGATTCAAATCCAAAACTATCAGATCATAATTCTCCGAGAAAATACATTCAAGGGCTTCTTGCCCATCATAACAGGTATCCACCTCATATCCTGCTGCATATAGGCTTTTTGCAATCATATCACATATTTGTTTTTCATCCTCAACAATTAATAATCTCAAAATTCTCACCCTGCCTCTTAACAATAATTTTACACCATATATTGTATAATACTAAAGTCAGCTGGTCAATAATACACCAAAAAGGAGAGAATGATATGTTAAAATGCAAGAAAACATGGCAAATTGTTCTGCTTATCCTTGGTATAAGCATGATAAGTTATGGTGCAGTCAGAGGCGAGGCTGCTACTGTGCTTGGTAAAGCAATAAAATTATGTCTGGAGTGTGTTGGAATTGGATAATAAAAAGAATTTACTTTCAAAAAAAGTAGCTAAAATACGTGGATGGATACAGTTCGTAGCAACACTACTAACCAATATTCATATCCCCAATTTATTTAAGGGCAAAATATATCAGGGCAATGCTAAAACAGTATGCGTACCCGGACTAAACTGCTATTCCTGTCCTGCTGCTACAGGAGCGTGTCCAATAGGAGCTTTTCAGGCTGTTGTCGGATCATCCAGATTTAAATTTTCTTACTACATAACCGGATTTTTCATTTTACTTGGTGTGACTCTTGGACGATTTATATGTGGTTTTTTATGCCCATTTGGATGGTTTCAGGATTTACTTCATAAAATACCTGGTAAAAAACTATCCACAGCAAGATTTAAACCACTAAGATACCTGAAATATATAATTCTTATTGTTTTCGTTATACTTCTTCCGATGCTTGTAACGAACTCCATAGGAATGGGAGACCCGTTCTTCTGTAAATATATTTGTCCACAGGGCGTTTTAGAGGGTGCTATACCACTCTCTATCGGTAATGCTGCTATCCGTTCTGCTTTAGGAAAGCTTTTTTCTTTCAAATGTATTATTTTAATTTCAGTGGTTGTACTAAGTATTTTATTTTACAGACCATTCTGTAAATGGATCTGTCCCCTTGGAGCAATCTACTCATTATTTAACAAGGTCAGCCTGCTAGGTATTACAGTTGATAGCGGAAAATGTGTCGGATGTGGTCAATGTTCAAAAGCATGCAAGATGGATGTCGATGTATGTAAGACTCCAAATCATCCCGAATGTATACGCTGTGGAGCTTGTATAAAGGCTTGTCCAAAGGATGCAGTCCACTATCAGTTTATGGGGAAATCATGTCAAAAAAAGAACAATCGCTAACTATTTAACCTATTATTTTTATTTTAAAGGAGAAATGACTCATGAAAAAATTATCATTTATTTCTATTGTTACACTTTGTATAGCATTATCACTCACAGCATGTGATAAAAAACAAACTTCCACTACAGATTCTAAAAACACACAGACACAAAGCAGCACAGAAGCATCAGGAAAATCAGACTCTGTACTTGATGATTTATATCAGCAGGAAAATCAGCTTTTTGCAGATCATGCTGATGAATGGAACAAGGTATTTGGCATGATGAATAAAAGTGCTGCAGATCCTAATGGAAATTATGCCGATTATCTTGCTGATACCGTAGAATCAAACAAATCTTCATTTACAGATGCTGAACTTAAGACACTCACTGATGATATTGAAAGCATACGAAAAATTGAGGAACAGATAGCAGAAATTGAAAAGAAAAACAATTCATCAGACAGCAGTAATCAGAATGATAATTCAGACACATCCGCTGTATTCAGCAATTTTTCTGGTGAAGATTTTGATGGTAATAAAGTGGATGACAGCCTGTTTTCATCTAATGCAGTAACAGTTGTCAATTTCTGGTTCACTGGATGCAAACCCTGTGTTGCTGAATTATCTAAACTTAACGAATTAAACGATACAATCAAATCAATGGGTGGAGAAGTGATAGGAATCAACACAGAAACCTTTGATGGAAATGAAACTGCTATCAAAGAAGCTGCCACTATTCTTGAAAGCCAGGGTGCCAAATATCGCAATCTTTCTATTGATTCCTCTTGTGCAGCAGGTAAATATGCCTCAGAAATCATGGCATTTCCTACAACTATACTCGTTGACAGAAATGGTAATATTGTAGGCGAACCAATGCTCGGCGGAATTGATAACAAGGACAATTATGATGAACTGATGAAGCAGATTCAGTCTGTGATTGACGCAGACAGCACAAATAAATAATAAGCTTCATATATATGAAGATGCACCTGCAAAATCAGACCTTTACGAGACGACTTTAGTCGTCTCGTTTATTTATTCAAAAATATTTTTTTCTTCTTAATTCACATAATCTTTCAATTTATCTTCAGAATTAACTTTAAACAATTCCAATTTTTATCCTAGATTAATACTTCTATTACACTTTTTCAGCAATGCAGAATTTTGTCTATGCGTAATAACAATTACTGTCATATCATCAGGAAACATATCCATTATATCACATATCATATGCTCCCCCACCATGTCGATTTCACTATCAGGTTCATCCATAATCAATAATTTAGCTTTATTTCCAACTACTCGCATCATACATCTTGCAATAGCTATTCTTTGCCACTCTCCACCAGATAATTCCCTATCCCCAAGTTCCTTACCAAGCATCTCATTTTTATCTATATAATCCATTCCTACCATATCAAGTAATTTGCCAACATCGATACAATTGATAGTATTGTAATCATTTGCTATAGTAATGTTCTTTTCCACCGTTAAAGGATATCTTCCATAATTTTGAAATATTGCAGATATTTCACTATTATTTTTAATAAAAGTTGTAACAGTTCCACTATATGGTTTATATATACCCGTTATAATTTTCAAGAGTGTTGATTTACCTGAACCATTTCTTCCAAGCAATGCTACTTTTTCACCTCTGTTAATCTCAAGATTAATTCCGTCAAGAACCATTTTATTATCATATTTATAGCTGACATTTTCAAGTATTATTTTGTCTCCATACTTGTTCACTTCAATATCATCATGCAAATCCATAAACTTAAAAAAAGGTTCCGTCATTATAATAAACTGTGATAAATACCCATATTCATCAATGAAATTTTGTATAATATCATTAAGCATCGAAAACGCAATAAATGATGCCGAAAAGTTTGCTATGTTCTTGTCCTGAAGATATATTGCAACTGCTACAAGGAATCCTCCTGCATACCCTACCTGTGACAATAATCCAAAAGCACAGTCAATAACACAATTTTTAAGCTCTTGTTCTCTACAAATACTATTATACTCTTCTTGCTTACTTTTCCATTTTGTAATGATATAATTAAAATTGTTAATCACCTTGTTTTCATAGAAATACTTTGGAGAGTAAACTGTTTTTTCTAACATTTGTATATTTTGTTTTTTCTTTAACAACAACTCCTGTACAGTTCTTTGCTGTGTAAGTTTTTTAACCTGTCTTATAACAGATGGAACTATCGCACAGACTATCATTACTGAATACCATGTGTTCAGTGTGATAAAATATCCCACAATCAATAATACTTCAACAACTATTGCTACAAAATCTACCAATATCTCCATTGTTCGAAAGATATTAATACTAGCTGTTCTTGCTTCAAACGTCTTAGTGTTTATTGATGTATCATTGAAGTCTTCTGCTTTTAACTTTAAACATTTTTCATGAAGTATCTTTTTTGTTTCTCGCTCAAATTCAATCATATATATATATTGAATGATATATCTCTCGTATACAATTATCTGCATCTTATTAATCATAAGAAGAATAACATACATAATCAATATGCCAATAAGCATTGCTGTAAATTCTCTTATGTTAAGCAATTCAAACATTATTCCTGTAACTTTTATTGTAATCACTGGAATAATTGCAAATACTATTCTTATAGCAAACATAAATAAAAATTTTTCACCCATTAATTTCATCGAAAACTTAAAAGCCCTACATATCTGATTTACATTAAATACGTTCTTCATAGCATACAGTCTCCTTTATTTCTGTGTCTCCAAGTTCAATCACTTCATCTGCAAATTTTTCGTCTTCACTATTATGCGATACCATTATTATCATCTTCTTATCCTTAAGAGCTTTTATTTTTTCTATAATTATTTTACGCATTGCAATATCCAATTTAGATGTTGGTTCATCTGCAATAAGAATCTCATAATCTTTGAGGGCAGCCCTTAAATACAATATCTGTTGCCACTCTCCACCAGAAAAATCAGTACTATCTTCTTCTGCATTAAGAAGTGCTACACCACTCTTTTCAATTAGCTTATTGTAAACGCTTAATTTCTTTTTGTCCTTTAGATATATCGAAATATCTTCATAACCGGAATCAGAATCAAAAAAAATGTTATCCCGCACCTTAAATGGATACTTATTACCATCCTGTAGTATAACAGAAAATATCCTGCTTCTAAGTTCATTGTCTAATCTATTTGCATCTATACCATTTATTTTAACAGTTCCACTATCAGGATTATAAAGCCCCAATGCCAATTTAATCAATGTGCTTTTTCCTGCTCCATTATGGCCTTTAATTAAATAAAATTTACCCTTTTTAAATGTATATGTAAAATCTTTAATCACCTGTTCGCCAAATGGATATGAATATGATACCTTATCAAATACTATAGTTATATCATCTTTAATATTACTATTTTTTATCATTTCAAGGCTATAACCACATTTAATATCATTTTTCATTATGCTAACATACTTTTTATAGTTTTCAATCATAGCATAGTATTTCTTTTTGTCTGCATATTTTGATGATTCCTTTTCTACAATTGTCTGCAGAATCCCTATGCATTCAAGACATATGACAAATTTGCCTATCATCATCTGCCCAGAACATACATAATATGCAAAAATTAAAGCCATTACAATCATGTATATACGACTTTTTGCTTCCATACTACAATCAAGTCGAAGTCTTCTTTTCCCATTTTTGCAATTTAGTTGTTTTGCTTTATCAAATTCATGCAAAAATTCCTTATTCAGTTTATCTGTCGTTCTATATACTTTCCGTTCCTCAATATAGTTCTTCTGTATCATTATATCTGATAGATAATTATATCTATTAGTATTTTGTCTATACTTAAACCAAAAATCGCTCATGAAAGCGTTCCCTTTTTTTTGACTTAACATCATGTCAAAAATCATAATTGTAATAGGAATTATGATAATCACTCCAGAGAACATTAGGTATATTATTATTCCAGCTCCCATTGTACAATTATATACTGTCTCGCCCACCCCTGCTATGTATGACGATATTTCTTCTAACATATACAGCGAATCCTTTATTATGTTCTGTGTATCTTTTTTTTCAATATCATTCAGTTCTTTGTAACATGTCACATCAAATATTTTCCTTTTGCCATTATACTCACACTCTCTGCATAGAGCCTTCGTAAGGTAATCAACAACTGTGCGAAGAAAAATTATAAATACAGAAGTTGCAAGAAACACTATCAAATATGTAATGAGACCATTTTTAGTATAATCCAACGAATAATTAATTATATCTGCCTTGCTAATCATGTTAACAAGAACACATATTCCAAGCATAATGTATAGCGCACACCATACATATATTTTTTTTGTAGTTAAAAATTCCCTTATCATACTAGTTTCTCCTGTTTTTTATTTTATATTCAAAATCCGTTATTAATTTGTTCATGAAATCTTTTCCGAACAGTCTATTAGCATTTTCTAACGTTTGGATTGTACTAAACTCAAAAAAGTTTTCTTTTCCCACAGATTCTATCATATATCCAACAAAAAGTCCTGCTACTTTATATGAATATACTCCTATATTATTATCATCAAAATTTTCCCACATCTTTTTGATCTGCACATTAATGGATATATCAATATTATTTTCTATCATATCATCCATGTTTTTATCATCTTCTCTATCAAACCAAACCGCTATTCCTTCATCTATAAACTTTGTTTTTTCAATCACATCATACATATTATTAAAAAGTACATGTATAAGTTCATGTCTTCCAGTATAATTTACATTAACATAAATCGATGTCATTGGTGGATTTGCATAACTAAGGCAATTACCATTCATATCATTTTGTCCTGCAAACACATATATATCTATTTTTTTTCGTAATTTTGTCTTGAAAAATTCTAAAGTCTCATAAAATGCCTTGTTAGTTTTTCTGATAAATATTTCTATCTTTGACATTTCTATTTCATTTTCGAAATGATAGTTTATACTATCTGTTATAATTAATCTCATAGCTTGATTTAAATCCAAAAGTTTAAACCATTGAGCTACATTCGCATCAAAGCATTCTTTCAAACTCATTTTCAGGAATTGTGTACACATATTATAATCTCCTATCATATAATGCGCTAATCCTAGTAAAAAAAGGTCATTCGATGTTTGCTTATCCGACTTTATAATCTCATATAAATCAATAGCTTCTTTAGGATGATTCGACTTTATTAATCTACAAACCAATTTCATATCTATCTTAATCATTTCTGCACTTCTATCCTATCTCAAAAGAATCTGTTTATCCTATTATCAACTCAACTATACAATTCGGATAGACTGTTATTACACCATTTAAATTAAAATTTCAAATCACACACTTTCAATTTTCCCCGAATCATATGGTCTTCGCTTTAAAGTTGCAATTCAATTATATAAAAATGGCAATGATGACATTTCAAATGTCTTGCATAACCTTCTTCCAGTCATTGCTTTTTGCAATATACATCCGCCAAAGCAATCTGGCAGTTTTGAACACTTTCTACAGTTTTCATCTTTAAAACAGTTTGCATAGCTTCGCCATTCCATCAACTTATTTCCATTAACATTTACCTGACCATCTTCACTAATGTAGCCAAACTTTGCGACTTCTGTTTCCATGTTATTTATACACTTCCATAATGTCAAATCTGGCATTAAATAAAAAAAGTTATCATCTCCGCAAGCCTCACATGTTTTGTATAAATAGTTGCTCTTAACTATTGAATACCCCATCGATTCTCCTAAATCATAGAATTGAGTCAGTGCATCCAATTTATTACTATTATTTTCTTTATAGCTGTTAGTTTCATAAATAGGTCTGAATAATAGTTCTATATGCTCTCTCTCCTTTTCAGTAAATTCGCTTAATGTTTTTCGAACATCCGTTATACCGATATCCTTTAAATTTAGTCTTAAAATAAATTTCATATTTGACTCTTTTTCTATTAAAACCTTTATAAGTTGTTTTATATTTGCTATAATAACATCGTAAGAAGGTCTTCCATTGCTATAAGTTCTCTGTTTATCATGAATATCTTTATACCCATCAATTGTTATTTGAATTGCCCTGCAATTGTTTTTTATCAATAAACGCACTATTTGTTCTGTTAATAAAGAACCATTAGTTGTTATTGATATGGTGTAATCAAACTTTTCTTTCTCTTTCAGCATTGAAACCGTTTCCAAAAAATCAAATATCTCTTTGGCTTGCACTAAAGGCTCCCCTCCGAACAAACTTATTTCAACCGAATTATAATATTTGAAATACTTTGCTGCGTACTTTTTTAACACTTCATAGTAATCTACTCTCTCTTGCATTTTAGCATTGGTTTTTTCAAAGCAATACGGGCAATTAAAATTACATTTTAATGTAGGTGTGAGAATAATATTAAGTGACGTTGATGAATAGTAGTATTTATTATATACATATTCCAGTTCTTCTAACTCATCTCTTGAATCATCAATCAAAAAGCCATTCTCTTCTAATAACATTTTTTCTTTATCACTCAGTCTCTCCAAATTCAGTTCATTAGCATCTATTTTTGCAAATGCTTTCGATATAGAGTTGTATATGTATTCTTTATTGTTATGTTCAAAATACACATTATATTTACTTTCTTTCATAGTTATTAATCGCAACATTCTAACACTTACTTTTGTTGCCCTCTCTTTCCTTAATTGTAGTGATTTTTTTATTGAATGTGCCCAAAGCACTGTTGTAAAATTTGATTTAGGCACATTCTTTTGTATCATACAACTATTTTAATACTTGTTTATTAACAACACGGACCATTATGTTCCAACATCATTAATTTATCTTTACTGTGTGACAATTTCCTGTGCATGTACATGCATCAAGTGGTGAAACATGTTCGGATTTATTTATATCCTTAGCCATCACTTCAACCTTTTCCTTTAAACTAACCTTAGCTGGAATTTCTATTACAATAGCCATGCCAATACCCCCCCTTTCATTAATTTTCTAAATTAGTACCGCATTACTTGTTGTATATATTATCGCGTTACCATTTTAGTTGACGTCAGTATAACATGCTACAGGTAAGAAAACAATGACGTTTCTGGAAATTTTTATTTCCAGAAACGTCATTGTTTTCTTACCTGTACTATGTTATATTGTAGTTTTATGCTTTTTGTTCCGCCTAGAATACGTCTATCTCTGCTCTCGGGAATTTGACAGTTGAATAAAAGGAAATTTTTTGCAGGCCTTGAAAAGCCTTTATTTTTTTGTCAAATTTTATTTAGATTCTTACAGGATTTCTGCCTTGAAGATGATGGATGGTATCTTCCTGACAGTAATAAAAAACATAAACTAAGCGAGTTGGATGAAGATGCTGATTATGAGAAGGTTTTTTATAAAGACAGATGGACTAATGAAAACAATCTCGAACAGCATCTTATTGTAACCTATTCCATCAAATATCGTAATTATCAGAGAACTATTAGAGAACGCCAGATTGAAAGAGCTGAGAAGTTTGTAGAATCACCTTCAAAACTTGCAAAGAACAGAGCTAATGATCCAAAAAGATTTATTGAGCAGGGACACTGCACTTCCGATGGTGAAATCGCAAGTAAAACAATTACTTCATTGAATCAGGAACAGATAGATAACGAAGCAAAGTATGATGGGCTCTATGCTGTATGCACAAACCTTGAATACGATGTTTCAGACATCATTAAAATCAATCAGAAAAGATGGGAAATTGAAGAATGTTTCAGAATTATGAAAACTGAATTTAAAGCAAGACTGGTATATCTTTCAAGAAAAGACCGAATCACCGCCCACTTTACCACATGCTTTACTGCACTTGTTATTTATAGAATTCTAGAACATAAACTAAGCGAGAAATATACCTGCGAAGAATTGATAGATACAATACGATCCATGAATATGCTGATTGCACCTGGTGAAGGTTATATACCAACCTATACTCGCACCGATATCACGGATGCACTTCACGATACTTTTGGTTTTAGAACAGACTATCAGATAACTTCTGAGAAAAATTTTAAATCAAACAAAGACAAGTAAAAAATAGCCACATACTTTCTGATGAAAAGAGCCTCGCAAGCGCCGGATTTAAGTGGTCTGCGAGGCTTTTATCTTTCTTTAACTGTCAAAGACGGGATTTTTGCAAACTATTTTTTTGTTTTGATATTAAACTTACAAAAATAGAGAGTCTGCGATTCAAAATCCGACTCTCTATTTTTTATAATAACCATCACATCCATATTACATAGCACAAACAACATCGCCACATGCTTCTATAATATCACTATTATGACTTATTATAAGCATTCCATAGTTACTATTCTTTACATATTCTGCAAAATGCACAACAGATTTCTTATCAAGATTATTAGTTGGTTCATCAAATATCGTATATATACCATTCTCAAGTGCTATTATCGCTCTTATAAGCCCAACCTTCTGAATCTCTCCTCCTGACATATCATAGTCAGTAAGTCCTGATACCTGTTTATCAAGTAATTGTGTTATATCATATTCTTTTGCAAGCTGCATAATCCTCTTTCTATTATTACTCTCTATATCAGCTATCTTATTCTCATCCGTTACATTCTCCATAATTATATTATTGATAAGTTCTATATTCTCTCTTACACTTACATTAAACAGATAAGGTGTCTGTTCTGAATAGTATATCCTCTTTCCACCAGACATATTAAATCTGCCATAATAATCCACATACAAGCCACCTATTACCTTGGCAATTGTGGATTTACCACATCCATTTTCACCAGCAAGTATTGTCTTTACTGTAGTATCTATTACAGCATTAAAAGGTACTTTTGGAATTCTTGTATTATCTGCTTCTATATATACATCTGTAAGTTCAAGCATATTGTTATTCATATCTGCACTTCTAACATCAGCTTGTGGATTCTGATAGAATATCTCTATTCTCTCGACAAGCTCCTTAAGCTCCGGTGCATACTGTGTAACATTAATTATTCTTCTTATTATAAAATCCATCGCATATACATATCCTGTCATTGCAAGTATCTCACCTACTGTTATAAGTCTAAGCGATGCCAGAATACATCCTGTAAGAATCACTAATACTGTTACAATATTTTTAACAAGTTCATTAATAGTATCATTATTAACTGTTGTCTTTATGAGATTATCTTTGACATCAGCATAATATTTATCAAATTGTTCTCTAAGTCTTTCAATAAGAGTTGCTTCTGCTCCTATATTCTTAATAAAATCACAAGAATTAATCGCAAGAAGCTCATCCTGCCTATATGCTTCAGTGAATTCAAGCTCAGTTCTCTTAAGCTTTGCCATTCTCTTACGGAATCTATATGTAACTGTGGCTCTTGATATTGTAAGTATCAGCGTAATTATAATATATATGTAATTAATATCAGCCATACATACTAATAGAATTACTGCACATATTGGAGCTGAATACTTATATATCTCATTGTATATCCATGTATTACGAAATTCTATTATATCATCTTCCATTCTGCTTTGAACTGTATTAACATCCATCTTCTTAATATCATCATATTTTTTATCAAGAAATCTTGAATATATTACTCTGTCATGTTTTAGTGAATACTTTAACATAAGCACATTAGATACATACTCAATTACAGGAATTATAATAATATTAACTGCCTGACATATTATTAATGTTATAACTGATTCTCTAGATAATCTGATATTCTTATCAAACAATGAATTACATAAATCAGCTACTTTATCCGCTGAGAATATCATTATCAAAAATGTAATTATCTCACTTATTACCGAGAATATCCACGTTGGAAAAAGTGCTTTTCTACAATCATGGTTAATCTGTTTTTTAATATTATTCATATGCAAAATCCTTTCGATTATAATGGACTATCATCTTACGCACATCCATTTTTTATCTCATCTATGTTATATTTTACTATATTAGCACTCTCTGTTATCTGTCTGTCATGTGATACCAGAATAATATTCCTGCTACTTTCTTCCATCAGTTCCATAAGTATATCAATGCCTTTTGCATCAAGATTATTACCCGGTTCATCAAGTATAATTACTTCTTTATTACTTGCAAAAGCAAGAGCAATATTAATCTTCTTAAGTTCACCACCGGATAAACTGCTCATATCTGTATCTCTGACTGTATCTGTAATATCAAATCTTGCAAGAATATTATCAAATGTTACTCTATCAATGTCGCTTGTCATATCTATTATCTTATCTATGCTTATATCAGCAATAATGTCTTTCTGCGGCATATAATAATAATTGTTAGTTCCCTCTCTTGCAGTAATTCCATCAATATTACTAATTCCGTCATATATAAGTCTTTTTAGAAAAGTTGTCTTACCACTTCCATTATCACCTGTTATAAGTACTATATTTCCATCTTCATTATCTATATCTATCTTATATTCATGCTGTACATCTGCATTATATATTGTTGACAATCTTTTTACTGCTTCACGACTAACCTTTATATCTGGAATATTACTAAAAATATCACTGAGCGCACTGTAAAATACATCTGACACTGCTACTGCTGCAACTGCCTGTGATATACTACATCTTCCAATCATATATATGATTCCGCATATTGCATACGTTCCATATTTTAGAAGAGACTCTGCAAGATTCTGTGCTGACATCTCTGCCGCTCCCATAAGTTCCTGTTTCTTACCAACTCTTGTATATCTGGTATGTATATCTCTAAGCCTGCTGTCATACCAACTCTTAAGTTTCATTATCTTGATGTTGGCAAATCCATAGTATCCACTCATTATACATTCTGTTATCTTAGCTTCTTCATCTTCTGCTTCAACATAATTGTCAGCTGCATATCTGCTTATTAACATTGGCACTATCATTTGTATAAATCCTGCACATATCATAATAATTCCTATAAGGACATTATTGGTTACAAGATATATTCCATAGGAAATCGCAGATACCAGACCTATTATAATCGCCGGAATACATCTTGACACATAGTCTGTAATTCTGTCTATATCATGCGTAACATTCTCAAGTATATCTCCTATCTGTGACTGTTCAAAAACACGTCTGCTTGCACGCATACATCTCTTATAAAAGTTAACTCTGAACTGATAACGTCCTCTTGTATTATCCCTTTGAAAAGTAACATCAACAATTCTCTTTACTGCATATATAATTATATACAATAGCAGGATAACTATGCTATATCGTATAACCTGTTCTATACGATACTGCGTTACCATATCTATTATCCTTGAATATATCTTTGACAATATTATTCCAATCGGAATCAATATTATCGAATATATGCAATTAATTATTATTCCTTTTTTAGTGCTTGAAAAAATCTCTCTTAGCATATTATTTCCTCACTTAATTCTGTAAATTCGCAATCCATTGTATTTTTCTTCAAATAATCTCCTTTTTCTAAATATGACATTCCACTACATCTCGTCACATTTTAAAACATCAATATGCTGCAACTAATCTTTACTACCGTATTGACGTTTCAACTTTGTAAGTATAGCACAGTATAAAAGTGAAAATCAATGTTAAAGAACTGTATAAGGACAGTCAAACTCAAAATTGATAAAATAAAAGACATTCCCTTAATTTTTATACTATTTAAGGAAATGTCTTTAAAAAGAATTTATTCTTATTTACTGTCAATTGGTAAGATGTATCTCTTAAAACACATCTATCTCTGCTCTTATGAATTTCATTCCTGTATCTATATATTCTTCTATATTCTCATCTTCTGTTTTTTTATCACCTTGTATAATCTTCTCTATCATCTGTCTTCTGATACTCTCATCATATATTGAACTTTTCTTTTGACGATTCTGTACTACAATTTTTATAATCTTAATCACTTCATCGTTATTGTTTAATTCATTATAACTCTCTGCCATCTGATAGAGTAACTCAAGCTCTGTTCTTGTTAAAAAACGTTTTACTCTAGATATATCATTCGTTGTAATATATAAGATATTCTTACATTCTTCTATCATCTGCTCTTCGTCAATATATTCTTGTCTCTTCCTTATTATCGCACTAACAAGGTCTACATATTGTCGGTTTACAGGCTTGTCTGTATCTATACTCTCAATAATCATTCTTATTAGTTGTTCTGCCCTCATATACTCATGCTCTGTCATCTCATATTCAAGATGTTTCATTAACATATGAACTCTGCTGTCATAGTTAATTATATAGTGCCTGTAATTACCATATTCTATACCAAGACGTTCCTTTAGTCTTCCATAATTACCAGAACTTATTCTTCTTCCGCCACTTTCTATTCTCGAATATGTCTCCGATTCACATATTCCACGAACAAACTGATTCTGGCTTAATCCCTTGTCCGCTCTCTCTGCTCTTAGATATTCATTAATAAGACATATATGATATCTATCTTCTCTCCAGCTTCTTATCCATGCTTCTATCTGCATGTCTGGCAATATGCCATATTCATTATATCTAGTCAAAAGTTTTCTATAATTATATCCTTCTCTCCCGCCGGTTCTACATCCGGGATTTCCCACAAGTATGTCTTCTGCCATAATCAGTTCAGAATATATCTTCTGAAGTTCATTCACATCTCTTATATTGTCATGTACATAATTATATATACCTGCAAGTATACTCTCAATCTCTTTCTTATCTATAAGTTCTCTTTCTTTTTTACTATATAGATACAACATATACAGATGTAGTTCAAATCTTCCCATTCCTATATATGCTTTCAGACTATCGATATCTCTTACTGTATATGTACATCTAAGTGATCTTACTATACATTCACAAAATCGGCTGATTCTACCATTAATCAGACTTATTATTGCCTCTATATAAAGTTCATACTGCGAATGTAATATACTACTTATACCCTTTGGAACTATCCGATTATAATGTCTGTGACTGTCTAATTCTGACCATTCTCCATTTATAATATATGTAAGTGTCTCACATCTCCACCTGTAATAATCATATTCTTCAAGATCAACCATGAACTCAAATCCATCTGCTGAAAGTCCAAGTCTATTCATCAAAGCAATGAATGTAAGTCCGTCCATCTCTCTAATTCCTGCTTCATATTTTGCCAACACTGATGCTGCACATATTCCCCTGCTTAATCGCTTCTGCGCAACGTTCTTATCAATCCTCACGTTCTTTATCAACTGTCCAATCCCGGTATTCATTATGCCCTCCTATTGTGTAACAACTTAGCTGTCTTAATGTCTGCTTTATATAATATGCTATATGTTATTATATAATACATCACTTTAGCGCATAATACTATACTTTTTTTTAATATATCCCCTGAACTTCGCATAACTTGCCATCTTTTAATTCAAGAATGACATCATACATTTTTTCTATCTCATCACTCACTTTATGTTCTATTGACACTATTGTAAGTTCCTTATCATGTAGCAATTCCCTCATTATCTTATTACTACTTTTTAGATCTATCGCCGATGTCGCTTCATCCAGGAATAATATTTTTTTATTTTCCATCAACAATCTCGCTAAATTTATCTTCTGCTTTTCACCACCAGAGATATTATTCTCTGCATCTACATACATCTTACCATTAATTATATCATCTTCTATTCTATTAAGATCAAGTCTGTCTACTACCTCTTTTAATGCAATGGCATCATAATCTTCATTAAAAAGCGTAATATTATTCTTAAGTGTGTCATTGAATATAAATGGTGTCTGCATTGCAAACCCGACATTTTTATAAAATTCACTCTCAGACATCTCATCTATTCTTCTTCCATTAATATTGATATCACCTTTATAATCTTTAATAATTCCAGATATTATTTTAAACAATGTAGATTTTCCACTTCCACTATATCCATGTATCAGATATTTTTTACCTTTTTCAAATGTAATATTAACAGAGTCAATCACCATCCTGTCACCATAACTACATGATATGTCTCTCAATTCTATATTGTTAATTACACTCTCTTGATTATTGGAATAATCTACCTGTTGATTATCATCAGTATCGTTACTATATCTATATTCTTCAAAAAGCTTTTTTCTTACAGCATTAATTGCACAGAATCCATTCCATTCATATGCTATACTTGTTACAGGTCCAACTAAAAGGTCTGATACTGATACTGCGGCAAGAAGTCCACCCGGTGTAAGCATACCCTTACATATAAGAACAACGCCTGTTATTATAATTGCAAGATAATTAACATACGAAAAAAGACCTGTTATTATCTCACACAATGACACTTCGTTTTCATATTTATTCTGTAATTTTGTAGCTTTCTTACAGCTCTCGCCTGTCATATTCTCTACTTTGTTTTGTATATTATGCATCTTAAGAATATTACATCCATTAATTGTATCTGCAAGCCTTACATTATATTTATGTAGAGCCTCAAAACTTCTTTCTTTTTTTACTTCTATCTTCTTACCAAAAAGAACTGGAATTACCATCGGTATAAGATTGGTTATAAATATGACCACTGCTAATAGTGGATTAAGTGATATTAATGACAACGAATATATTATTATCGAAAATACAAAGAATACTATATCTGTAAGCTGTACATAATAATTCTCTATTATCTCATCTGCTTCGTTGTTAAATATAGCTATGTATTCCTGATTATTTTTGGAATTATCAACTGGATGTATTCTGTTAATAACCCCATGTAACAATTTTGCCTTTAATGTATCAGATACTCTTTTTTTATAATCTGATGTAATAATCTTTCTCATATATTCACTCATAAGTAGGAGTATTGTTATTCCAACAAGTTTTATAATACCATTTATTATATTCTTAAACTCTCCTGCTATTGCATAATCTAACAGTGTACTTGATAATAGTGGCTGTCCAACATTACATACCGCAACTACGCATGATAATAAAAATATTAATGTAAATTCCGTCTTTGTTTTCTTTGTTAATATGTTCATCTTACTTCTTCCTTTATTTTTTATTTGAAAAAATGATATTATTCTCTTTGACTTTTTATTTATAGCCATTTCACTCTTCTATGATGAAGCACTATCACTTTACCGAATTTTATTGTATCATATTGTCTTTATAAGGCAATGACGTTTGTGGAAATTAAAATTTCCACAAACGTCATTGATTTTCGCTTTTATACTGTGTTATACTATAATTTTAGATTTTTCATATTATTCAGAACACATCTGTCTTCTCTTACACACTTTTTTACAATTATTCTCTTTAACCTTGCTATTAACTCACATTCCATATTATAATTTGTTCTGACAGAAAGGAGTTACATATGAAAAATCAGACTCAGAATCTAAAACCTGATATTGTTGTTAAAAACTACTGGCGCAACAATGATCATTTTGCAGATTTTTTTAATGCAGTACTTTTTAATGGACAAGAGATAATCAGACCAAACGAATTACAGGATATTGATACTGAAGAATCTAGTATTCTCGAACACAAAGATTATGCTGAAAGCATTGGTGCAGCAAGAGATAATGTAAAAATACGAAAAAAGTCTACCAATTATAATACTGAATTTGTTATACTTGGAATAGAAGGACAGGAACGCATACATTATGCAATGCCAATGCGTATAATGGGATATGATTATGGTACTTATAAGAAACAGTACGATGATAATTCCAGAAAATACAAAAACGCAAAAGGCATGTCTGAAGATGAGTACATGTCAAGAATGAAGAAAAGTGACAGATTCACTCCTGTAATAACAATCGTAATATATTATGGCGAAAAAGAATGGGATGGTGCAACCTCGCTTCATGACATGTTATCTATTCCCAAGGAGATATTACCATTTGTTAATAATTACAAAATAAATCTTGTTGAAGCACGAAAGAATAATCTTTTACTTCACAATATTAATAACAAAGATTTATTCAGTTTACTTGAGATTTTGTTAAATAAGAGCGATAAATTGAATGAAACAAAGGAAAAAGCTATAAACTATGCAAGAGAACATAACGTAGACAAATCTGTTATCATGACTGTTGCAGGTGCAGCCAACTGTAAATTAGATTATAATGCTATCAATGCGAAAGGGGATGTTAATATGTGTACTGTATTTGAAGAAACCAGAAAAGAAGCTCTTGTCGAGGGTAAAATCGAGGGTAAAATCGAAGGCGAAGCCAAAGGTATCATTGAAACAGGTCTTGCTTTCGGAATTGCAAAGGATGATATTCTAAAAAGACTTCAGGAGAAGATGAATATTTCTTTAGATGAAGCACAGAACTATTTCACAATGTTTGCCAAATAAAGAATAGCCAAACGTTAGTTAATATAGTAATAACAATTTGAATCGGAGGAATATAGTGAACATTTTATATGAAGATAATGATATATGCGTATGTGTAAAACCTCAGGGAATTCTTGCACAGAGTAATCGTTCTTTTGACACAGATATGGTTAGTCTCTTAAAGGCAAGATATAAAACTTCCGGAAGCGAACCATACATTGCTGTAATTAACAGACTTGACCGTCCTGTAAGTGGAATAATGTTATTTGCCCGCAATAAGTCTGCAGCATCCGCACTTACAAAGCAGCTCACCGGTCATACAATCAATAAACAGTATTATGCTCTATGCGTTGGAATTCCTACTCCACCAAAAGGTGATTTTAATGATTATCTATTAAAAGATTCTAAGACTAATACTTCAAAGATTGTAAAAGAAGGAACTAAAGATGCCAAGTTATCAAAGTTATCTTATGAACTTATTGATACTTATACAGTGGATAATCTCAATGTATCTCTTGTTAAGATAGATCTGCATACAGGCAGACATCACCAGATAAGAGTTCAGTTTAGTGGACATAATCTTCCACTTCTGTATGACACCAAATATAACCCCCTATATAACACAACCCGCTCTAAGGGTCTAGTTGCACTGTGTGCCTGTCATCTGGAGTTCAGACATCCTGTAAATGGTAAAGCTATGTCTTTCTCTATTGAACCGGAATGGGATATTAATTTTTAGAATTGTATCTCTGTGAATACTAAAACACCTCATAAAACCCATATTTAGATACTATGAGGTGTTTTTATCCATTAATTTTATATGCAGCTAATTATTTTTATATATAGCCAATTATCTATATCATGTGGCATATTGTTCTGCATCACACTTTAAATCTATAGCCTACGCCCCAGATTGTCTCTATATACTGTGGCTTTGCTGTATCATATTCTATCTTCTCTCTTATCTTCTTAATATGAACTGTTACAGTTGCTATATCTCCGATTGATTCCATATCCCATATCTTGCTAAAGAGTTCTTCCTTAGTGAATACATGATTTGGATTCTGTGCAAGGAATGTAAGAAGGTCGAATTCTTTGGTTGTAAAATTCTTCTCTTCTCCATTAACATATACACGTCTTGCTGTCTTATCAATCTTAATTCCTCTAATCTCGATAATCTCATTTTGAGGACTTCCGCTTCCTATAAGTCTCTCATATCTTGCCAGATGTGCTTTTACTCTGGCTACAAGTTCACTTGGGCTGAATGGCTTAGTCATATAATCATCTGCGCCAAGTCCAAGTCCTCTTATCTTATCAATATCATCTTTTTTAGCTGATACCATGATAATTGGTGTATTTTTCTCTTCTCTTACTCTTTTGCATATCTCGAAACCGTCTACCCCCGGCAGCATAAGATCAAGGATAAGAAGATCAAATTCTTCTGTAAGTGCTCTGTTAAGACCTGTGTCTCCCTGATTTTCCATCTCTACTTCAAAACCGCTAAGTTCAAGATAATCTTTCTCTAATTCTGCGATACTTTCTTCGTCTTCAATTATAAGAATTCTACTCATAGTGTATCTCCTCCTGATATTTTCTAAGTACAAAGTACATTACTGTACCTGTGTCTTCTTTACTTGTTGCCCATATCTTACCGCCATGATCTTCGATAATCTTCTTCACAATTGAAAGTCCTATTCCACTTCCACCCTGTGCTGAATTTCTCGATGAATCTGTCCTATAGAATCTGTCGAATATATAAGGTAAATCTCTTGCTGCAATTCCTTTACCATTATCTTCTATCTCAACCTGTATAAAGTCTCCTACATCTTTAATTCTGACATTTACAATGCCCTCTTTTTTATTGATGTATTTGACAGAGTTACCAATTATATTATTAATTACTCGCTTTAGCTGTTCAGCATCTGCTATAATCTGGAAACTTTCTTCTGTATAGTTAAAATATCCAAGTTTGATATTCTTAGCTTCAAGGTCAAGTGCAATCTCTTCAACGCAGTCTTTAAAGTACGTATCTACGTTAATCTTGGTAAATGTATATGGTATCTTATTGGTATCAATCTTTGAGTAAAATGTAAGCTCATTAATAAGCCTGTCCATATCATTTGCTTTATTATATATCGTCCTTATATATTTATCCATCTTCTCAGGTGTATCAGCAACACCATCCATAATTCCTTCTACATAACCTTTTACCGCTGTAATAGGTGTCTTAAGGTCATGTGAAATATTACTTATAAGCTCTTTACTCTCTTTGTCATATTGAACTTTCTCCTCTGCTGATTCCTTAAGTCTCTTCCTCATCTCTTCAAAATCAAGACAGAGTTCGCTAATCTCATCTGTTCCACTTGTATCAAGTGTAAAGTCAAGATTGCCATCTTTGATATTCTGTGTTGCTTCCTTAAGTTTTGCAAGTGGTTTGACCATTCCTTTATATATCCAGAATGTAAGTCCTCCACTTGTTCCTGCAAGTATTATTATTACTACTATTAACACTTTTACTATAACGCTTTTTATCTGTGGAGTAACTTTCTTAATTGGTGTAATTACAAATACACTTCCTTTTGAACCATTTGGATATATAAAATCCATCTGTCTTGTTATCCTCTCGTAATCTCCTCCTGAATATGTAAAAGCATGTGGTTCTACTGCTTCCCCAACATATTCCGGTAACATTGATATTATATCATCATACGAATTGGGAAGTGTTGAAAATTCAATATTATCAGCTTTTCGCACCACTATATATGATGCCTTTTTAACCAATCTGTTACCTATATCGGTAAGATAGTCAATATTCTCAATATTTGATGGATGTTCTTTAAGTGTTGTGTCAATTTCAGTACTTATCTCTTCTGCAAGCCTTCCAAAAAAACGTACAGGATTATACAGACTCTCATAATCTGTATCTTCATTATCTATATGATAAGTATTATTGACAGTTGTCACCTGATAATTCATTACAAGAAGCAATATTAATATAAATAATATCATAGGGACAACTATAAGTGTACAAAATGAAATTTTAAGTCTTGTTTTTAACTTCATGCTCGTATATCTCCTGTCTTATTGACTTTTTTATAACTTCAAAAATCACTGCTATTTATTATACCATAGTCATCGCACTTTTTTGTAGCAAAGTATATAAGATTATAAAATTTTAATAAAAAAGCAGGCTTTTTTAATATTTATCATACAAAAAAGCCTTAAACCATCCCATAGAGAATCAAAAATCGCCACAGTATAACGCAACTTCAGAATCAAACGAAAATAACGATATCCCACAGAGAACCAAAAATCGCTACAGTATAACTATCATATATATATCAAATTGATGGATATATAATTATGAAAGTATACTATAGCGATTATATATTATACCAATATTTTATTATCTGTTAAAATTAGTTTAATTCAGCTTTTAATACGTCTGCTTTATCTGTCTGCTCCCAAGGTAAGTTAAGATCATTACGTCCAAAGTGTCCATATGCTGCTGTTGGTCTGTAGATTGGTCTTCTAAGATCTAACATCTTGATAATTCCTGCTGGTCTTAGATCAAAGTGTTTACGAACTATCTCTACAAGTTTCTCATCTGATACTTTACCTGTTCCGAATGTATCAACCATAACTGATGTTGGCTGTGCAACACCGATAGCGTATGATAACTGAATCTCGCATCTGTCTGCAAGTCCTGCTGCTACGATATTCTTAGCTACATAACGTGCTGCGTATGCTGCTGAACGGTCAACTTTTGTACAGTCTTTACCAGAGAAAGCTCCGCCGCCGTGACGTGCATATCCGCCATAAGTATCTACGATAATCTTACGTCCTGTAAGTCCTGCATCTCCATGAGGACCACCAATTACAAAACGTCCTGTTGGATTAATGAAGAACTTAGTATTATCATCGATTAATTCTTTAGGAAGGACTTCATCAAATACATATTTTTTAATATCTTCATGAATCTGTTCCTGTGTTACATCTTCATCATGCTGAGTTGATAATACAACTGCTTCAAGACGGAATGGCTTACCTTCTTCATCATATTCAACTGATACCTGTGTCTTGCCATCTGGTCTTAAGTATGATAATGTACCATCTTTACGAACTTTTGTAAGCTGTAATGCAAGCTTGTGAGCTAATGAGATTGGATATGGCATTAATTCTTCTGTCTCGTTAGTTGCATAACCAAACATCATACCCTGATCTCCTGCACCTGTATCAAGATCATCTGCTAACTCGCCTTCTTTTGCTTCAAGAGCTTTATCAACACCCATAGCAATATCAGGTGACTGTTTGTCAAGTGCTACCATAACTGCACATGAGTTACCATCGATTCCTTTCTTACCATCGTCATAACCGATATCAAGAACTGTCTTACGAACGATTGCCGGTATATCAAGCTGTGCTTTTGTTGTGATCTCACCTGTTACAAGAATGAATCCTGTACATGCTGCTGTCTCACATGCAACACGGCTCATAGGATCCTGTTCCATACATGCATCAAGAATTGCGTCTGAAACTGCATCACATACTTTGTCAGGATGTCCTTCAGTAACTGATTCAGATGTAAATAATCTTTTTTCCATTTTTTTCCTCCTGTGAATTGGTATGAGCAATATCTACTGCCCATATATGTTTATCTGCGCTCATGGCATATAGCGTATATACCATAAAAAAAAGCCCCACAACAGGGACTTGAAATCAAGAAATCAAATCCTCTTATTGTTCGAATTACTCGCTCAGGTTGGCACCTTCCATCTCTGGGGTTGCCGTGACTTCATCGATCCTCTGTATCTCCATCACTCTGAATAAGGGATAAAACAATATTTAATTTAATCACTTGCGCTAATAATACTACTACAACTGTTCTTATAAGTCAACACCTATTTTTTTTCATTAAGATATGCCAATTTTTCTCATTAAGATATGCCAATTTTTCTCATTAAGATATGCTCTATTTCCCCTATTAAGAAATTTTATAACGCATTTTTTCATTAAGAAAAGGGGGTATGATGTCGAATTACACATTAGATAGTTTTACATTAGATAATTTCACATTACCAATGTTTTTTAATTTGACTATTAACATCGAATTTGTGTCTTTAATACTTATATCCTTAATTCTGTGTTATTGATACTTGTATTGTTAATAGTTTACTTTTTCAATGTTAATGATTTACATTTTTTTACTGACGGAGGTTATATTATGCCAAAAAAATATATTATGATTGATGGACTCGTTCCAGGAATGATTGTTGCTGACGATGTTATCAATATTAATGGTCAGCTAATTATAAAAAAAGGTTCCATTCTAACCGATGATGTTATCTCAAAACTTGAATCTGCACGTATATTTGATATTCCTATTGATGATATTAATGATGAATACGAGCAAGATAGTACAAGCTACTATGAGAATCTTAAAGATAGTGGTGAATTTCTGTCATTTAAGACTGATTATCTCTCTGTAATGAATAATACTAAAGAGACTTTTAACCATGTAAAGGCACTTAATGGTCCTCTTGATGTTGATGAAACTATCAGTGGTATTATTGATCTGCTTAAAAAAGGTGAAAGCAATTTGCATATATTTGATATGCTTCATGTTATGAGAGATCTTAATGATATCATATATGTTCACTCTGTTAATGTAGCTCTTATAAGTAATATCCTTGGACAATGGCTTGAACTTCCGGCTGATGATATCAAAGTTCTTACTGCAGCTGCGCTCTTACATGATATAGGCAAGACTCAGATTCCCAAAGAGATTCTTACTAAACCTGAGAAACTATCTGCCGATGAGATTCAATTATTACATACGCATACAACACTAGGTTATGATATTCTAAAAGATAAGCAGCTTGATCAACGTATAAAAGATGTTGCTCTTATGCATCATGAGAGATGTGATGGCACCGGTTATCCTTCACATCTGTCATATCAGGATATAAGTCCATTCGCTAAGATTGTAGCTATTGCTGATGTATATGATGCAATGACTGCAAGCAGATCTTACAGAGAACCTATGTGTGCTTTCAAAGTTATTGAGACTTTTGAAAATCAGGGACTTAGTCAATATGATCCCGGATATATTCTTACTTTTATGGAGAATATTGTATCAAGCTATGTTAATACTGATGTTCTTCTTAGTGATGGACGTGAAGCTGAAATTGTATTCATTAACAGACAAAGACTTTCAAGACCAATGGTCAGATGTGGCAAAGACTTCATAGATCTTACTAAGACACCTAATCTTAAGATTGATTCACTTATATAATACTTAGAGTACTTTGACTTCTTATGCTATAAGTGAATAATTAAAATGGAATTTTAAAAGGTATATATAGAATTATAATCATCGCAAATTCTACATATACCTTTTATAGTAATCTACTCTATATCAGCTGACTTTTGTCTAATTATCAGCCTACTTTTAATCTGAACTTAAGTGCTTCTTCTTCTGAATTAACAAGTTCTATACATCCGCCAAGGCTTCTTAACTTACCATCAAAGTCTTCATATCCTCTTAAGATATATACAATATCATCTACTGTTGTGAATCCATCTGCTGCAAGACCTGCTATTACAAGTGCTGCACCTGCACGAAGATCTGGTGCATTAACCTGTGCACCTGAATAATGTTCAACACCATCAATTATGGCTGTATTACCTTCGACTTTGATAGTTGCACCCATTCTTGCAAGTTCATCAACATATTTTAATCTATTCTCGAATATGCTCTCTGTAACAATACTTGTTCCTTCTGATAATGCAAGAACGATTGCCATCTGTGGCTGCATATCAGTTGGAAATCCAGGATATGGAAGTGTCTTAATATGTGTGTGTCCAAGTCTCTTAGTTGCTGATACTCTGACTGCATCATCAAATTCTTCAACGTCACATCCTATCTCAATTAACTTGGCTGTAATAGCTTCAAGATGTTTTGGAATTACATTCTTAATAAGAATATCTCCTCTTGTAGCTGCTGCTGCTGTCATGAATGTTCCTGCTTCTATCTGATCAGGAATAATTGAGTAAGTAGCTCCATGTAACTTCTCTACACCTTTGATTCTGATAACATCTGTACCGGCACCTTTGATATTAGCTCCCATTGTATTAAGCATATTAGCAACATCTACTACATGTGGCTCTTTGGCTGCATTCTCAATGATAGTATTACCTTCTGCAAGTGCTGCTGCGAGCATAATATTAATTGTTGCACCAACTGATACAACATCAAGATATATATGTGTTCCAACAAGTCTGTCTGCTTTAGTAACTACCATTCCGTTCATAATCTCAACATCTGCACCAAGTGCCTTGAAGCCTTTAAGATGCTGATCTATTGGTCTGCTTCCTATATTACATCCACCAGGAAGTGCAACGTCTGCTTTTTTATACTTACCAAGTAATGCACCAAGAAGATAATATGATGCTCTAATCTTCTTAATATAGTCATATTCAACACTCACTGAACCTATATGACCACCATTGATCTTAACTGTATGTTTATCTATTCTCTCAACTACTGCTCCAATCTCTTCGATTGCACTTAATAATACTCTTATATCCATAACGTATGGAAGGTTTTCAATTGTAACTGTCTCATCTGTCATAATTGCTGCTGCAAGAATCGCAAGCGCTGCATTCTTAGCTCCACCAATACTAACTTCTCCACAAAGTGGTTTTCCACCTTTTATAATATACTGCTCCATAGCACACCTCTATTATCCAATTAACTATTTCAATAACTCAATCTACTAGTTTCATAATTATCTAACAATACTTATTCTTTTTAATAATTGCGCACAAAATAAACGCATATTTTTGCGCATCTACGAATGATTATAACACAATATTTTCATTTGTAAATTATTTTTTTTGAGAGTTATCTCTATTCAAGGTATTCAAGTGGATTAACACGGCTTCCGCCTATTGTTATCTCAAAATGAAGATGCGGTCCTGTACTATTACCTGTATTACCACTATATGCTATCACTTCTCCTTGTGATACGCTCTGCCCTACAGATACTGCAATCTTGCTAAGATGTGCATATCTTGTAGTACTTCCGTCTGAATGTGCTAATACAACTGTATATCCATATCCATTCTGCCATCCTGCAGTTATTACTTTTCCTGTGCATGATGCTTTTACATTAGTACCTATTGGACATCCCCAGTCAACACCATAGTGTATTGTTCCCCATCTCTTACCAAATGTAGATGTGAGTGTTCCACCTGATATCGGTTTTATATAAGTAGGCATCTCTTTCGTTCCTCTTTCTATTATCTGAGGAACTGCTTCTCTTGTCACACTTTCTTTTAGTAATGTTCTTGCTGTCTCTGTTCCATTGGTATATTCAACAAGTGCTACTGCCTGCCTTGTTCCGGGAACTGCCTCCTGAATTACAGTATTCGTACCTGAATATACATCCGGATTGTCAACATATTGTACATCAACATTGAATTCTTCTTCTGTTGTAACTTCTTCTTTTACAACTACTGAGAGTTCCGGCTTTGGTACAGTCACAACTATCTCCTGACCAAGTACAAGTGTTGAATCCCATGTAAGGCCGGGATTAAGTGCAAGAAGTTCTGCCATATATAATCCATGATTTTCTGCTATGAATGTAAGACAATCTCCCTGTTTTACTTCATATATCTCATTCTCGGCATCCTGTTTAGTCAGTGTCTCATAAGCTTCATCAACAGTTGTTACTCTGTCATCTGGAGCATATATCTCTGATACATTAACATCTTCCTTGAATTCAACGCTTATAACTCCATCCTGATAATAAGCATCTTCAACAGGTGCAATAACTGTTCCATCTGAATCAACAGACGAGAGTACTCTTGCTGCATCAAGAACAGCAATATCCGAACTTACTACACTTGTATCATATGAAGTTTTATTGTCTTCTGTTACAGTTTCTTCAAGATCAATATGAAATTTACCTGATGTATCGTATTGATCCTTAACTTTTTCGAGAAGATTAACTACTTCTTCTTTTGTTCTAAGAGTGAATTTGCAATTATTAACAGTTACAGTATAGGCTTTTTCATTAAGATTAATACTCTTATCTTTTATCTCATTGTATATAAGTTCTGTCATCTTGTCCTTAGACTCTGTCTTTCCAAACAGTTTTCGTTCTCTTACAACGTTAATGCCATCTGACATATATACTACCTGTCCTGCTTCTTTGTTAATCTGGCTTCTTGCCTCATAATATGCTCTATAAGCATCATCTGGTCTATTGACAGCACCGACTGCTTCATTATTTATCGTAACCACATAATACTCTTTACTGTCTCTTATTCTACTGCTTGTAAACGGTATGCCAATAAATAACAAAGCACCGGTTCCAATAAGGATTGCTGACTTCTTAGTCAGTTTCACCTTCTTTAAGTGTTCTGTTATTCTTATCATCCTATTCCTCTTCCTGCCTGATGCTATTAATGCTATTATATAAAATTCTAATACCTTATGTCTAATGTATCTGCTCATAAAATGGTATATCCTGCTTGTCTCGTATTATATAATATAATTCAGGCATCTTATCTTTAGTAATGTAACATACCAATTATAGTAAGTTTTTTTTAGTTTTGTAAAGTAGTCAGTAAGTCCGATAAATCTGTGACTATCTGCTCAATTGACTTGCCATCGCACTCAAATGTAATGTCTGTATATCTCTCATATAGAACTGTTCTCTCATTATACAGATCTTTAAGTGTCTGGTTCTCTTTTAGCACAACTCCTCTGTCTTTTAGATTAGCAAGACGTTTGTTAATCTCTTCATAAGATAACTTAAGATATATAACTGTTCCAATCTCTTTAAGATGTCTCATCGCATCTTCACCATATATAACGCTTCCGCCTGTTGCTATTACTGATTCATTGCAATCAAGTGAAGCATTGATTCTATTCTCAACTTCAATGAATCCGTCATTACCTACTTCTGATATTATCTCATGCAGAAGTTTTCCTTCTTTCTCCTGTATTACAAGATCTGAATCTACGAATTTAAATCCAACTCTTTTTGCAAGTACTATACCTATTGTACTCTTTCCGGCTCCTGGCATTCCGATTAAAACAATGTTCTTCATATCTTTAACTCCTTTTGTCATTTATCGCTGTTAGCCACCTCTAACTATTTTGCAATAATCTTACTGATAGCATATCTGCTTATATACATTTTTAATCCTCATTTTACCACCACAAAGTTGTAAACTCAACTGTTTTATAGCATATTTACCAACAATTGTTTTATATCATATTTGATAACAATTGTTTTATATCATATTTGCCAACAATATTAGTCTTCTATTTTCTTACTGTTAAAATAGACAAATGAATCTATTGCATCAAGAATATCCTTAAAACAGTCTCTTGGTGCAACATCGATATATTCTTTCAGTTTTTCAAGCAGTGCATCTCCTCTATATCTTCCATAAAAAATATCAAAAAGGTTATGTCCTCTTATATATATTTTAACTTTTTCAATATTGTCTTTAAGTTCTTTTTTACTATTTATCTTAACGCCAATATCTCTTAGCATTCTCTTAGTGCTTGCAAGTTTATAAAGGTAATCTTTATATTTACTATATAGGATATTGTAGAATTCTTCTTCATTTTTAATTACACCTATTCTTGCCATTACTTTTGGATCAAGAAAATAATTCTCGAATGAATAATATTTGAGTACAAGCACGTTCTTAGGTGTAACTCGTGGAAGTGTTCCATATTCTTCCTCCGGTTTGTTAGCATAGTAACTGCAAAGCTGTCTTGTAAGATACTTAGGATTCTTGCCATCTGAATCTCTTATCATAAGGAAATTATCCTTAAGATATACTTTATTCATATATTTCAGATTGGCATACGTCTTGATATTGGTACAACTGTTAGTCTGTATTATTGATATTCTCTTAAGCTTACCTTCTTCGTCATATATCTCTGAATAATATTTTTCAAGAAGAAGCGGAAGTCTGCTTCTGTCCTGCTTGCCTTCAACTATAAATACAAAATTAACATTCATAAAATCAGTCGCATTATAACCAAGATCTTCAAGTATCTCATCTATGTCCGTATCAGGTGCTATCGCTGTCTCAAAATTGCGATTTATAAGCACCTGTTTAATCTGTCTTTCATTAAAGTTAAATATCATATTTGGTGAGTGTGTTGAGAATATTACCTGATTTTTCCTTGATAGTCTGTATAATATCTCACTTGATACTTTTTGCATCTGTGGATGTAGATAATTCTCCGGTCCTTCAAGCATTATTATACATGGAAGCTCATCTTCTTCCTCTGCGTATGTCTCTAACAGCGACAAAAGATACAAGCTCTTCAAACCTTCTCCACTGCTGTTCATATCACTCTCAACATTGCGTTCTTTATTAATAACTTTTGTATCTATCTTAAACATCTTATTCATAAACAACTTTATATCATATCTTATATCCTGATGATATCCACCATTTTTATGAAAAAAGATATTAAGTCTGTCAGCAAAGTTCTGTAAATTCATACTTAACAATTTGTATTCAAATAGTTTCTCTGTCTCAACTATTGACAATTCTTCCGGTGTCTTCTTATTAATCATTCCAATGCAGTTAAAACAGGAATTACACTCTCTTTTAGTATCAAACATACACTTATGTTCCTTAAGTTCAAGTATCTGTTTATTACCCATGAATTCCATTATTATATCTTCTGAATCATTAATCTCTCTCATATGATCAACATAGTAGATCTTAGGAAATACTTCCGGAATATATATATTGTTCTTCTTAATTCCATCGCAATATCTTATTTTGCCTCCAAGATTCCTATTGTTACTATTATATATGAACTCAAATGTAAGCTCATTATCTCTAAAAGATGGAAGCTTTCCACAAAAATCTCTATACCATGAATCATAACTTTTATATCTGCTTACTTTACCTAGTTTGTGAAACTTATCAAGATCATCTTCGTCATAGATAATGCTCATGGATATTGTTATATTCTTGCCCTGCTCATAACAGTCTTTCTCGCTTAATTCATATTCTCCAAAGACTGCTCTTATCGCATCAAGAATTATTGTCTTTCCTGTATTATTCTTACCTACAAGTATTAATACATCTTCAATGTCAGTAATCTCTAATTCTCTTATTGCCTTAAAATTCTTAATTCCAAGTGAACTGATTCTCATATAAAACACCCCCTGTTTTTAATTGCTTCAGTTTTTACAATTCATGCCTTAATGAACTTCGCATTAAGTTAAATCTTCTGTGTTTCTTGTTAAAATACAGATATTATTTATATTAATTTGTTTTTTGTACTTTTATTTTTTTGTAGTTTTACTTCTCTTATTTTTAATTTTTACATTGCTGTTTTTTGTTTTTCCAGTCTTTATATCACTTCTCCTAAGTTTGTTATTTTTTAAGTCGTTATTTTTTTCTTCTGGTTTATTTATATTTTTATTTTTGTTTGTAGTATTCTTAGTACCTTCTTTTTTTACTGAGTATCCGAATTTGCCTATCTTCTTGCCCTGTTCAAAATATTCTCCATGTGAATATGACACAAGTCCTGCTTTATTAAGTTCAAATCTTCCATTCTCATTCATATATTTATCATCAACTGTTACTGATACTACTTCTGCGATGAACATATGATGACTTCCAAGTTCTTTAACTTCTGTCACACGACATTCTATATTAACCGGGCTTTCTGCTATTCCGGGAGCTTTTACCACTTTAGATTCTAATGGTGTAAGTCCCATCTCTTTATATTTATCAACATCTCTTCCTGATCTTACTCCACAATAATCTGTTGCATATGTAAGTTCTTTTGTTGTAAGGTTGATTACAAATTCTCCACTCTCTTTTATTATATCGTATGAGTATCTCTCAGGTCTTACTGATATTGATACCATTGCCGGTGAAGTACATACTGTTCCTGCCCATGCTACTGTAATTATATTAGGTTTTTCTCCTTTTCTTTGACAGCTTACCATAACTGCCGGTACGGGATATAACATATTTCCCGGTTTCCATGTCTGTTTTGCCATATTTGTCTCTCCTTATAAATTAATCACTTTATATTTTAATATATATCCATTATCCTCTCCAGCTTATAAAAATATATTTTGTAAATTACCATGTATACATAATTAAAATTCTTATTTAAATACTTATTTAAATACTATTCTATCATATATACTGTGTGAATAATATTACTTGTATACTTCTGTCATATCACAGATTTCATTTATATATCATATATATATACTTATATAAATAATATCGGGCAGTTCACAAGGAACTGCCCTAATTACTCTCTTATATTCTAACTCAAATAGTTATTATTGTATATCATTTTTAACTTATTCCTGCTGCATTACACTCATAAGTTTTGGTACTAACTGTTTTTTTCTTGAAACGACTTTCTCAAGGTGGTAACTTCCTTCATGCTCTTCAACCTGAAATGCTACTTTTATAAGCTCTTTTGCTTCACTTCCTTCGCATATAAGCTCTGTTGATTCTTCTATCATATTAGTTAACATAAAGAATACCATATCTACACCATGTTCATTAAGTGCCTTAATAAGATATGGTTTTAACTTCTCTTCTGTCTCCTTAAGTTCATCATTATTCATTGTAAATATCTGTCCGATTCCAAAAGTTACATCATTATTAGAGAACTTTTTAAAATCCTGATAGAATATCTCTTCTGCTGATTTGGCTTTGAAGTTGCTTCCTGCTGTGAACATATCTGTTGCAAATTCATTGACATTAATTCCTGCAATAACTGCAAGTTCTTCTGCTGCTGCTTTATCTACCGCTGTACATGTAGGTGATCTGTACATAAGAGTATCAGATATAATCGCTGCACATAAAAGTCCTGCAATATATGGTTCTATCTCTACTCCCTTCTCTTTATACATCTGATAGATTATTGTCGCTGTACATCCAAGAGGCTGATTTCTGAAGAATACAGGTGTAATTGTCTCAAGCGAGCCTATTCTATGATGGTCTATTATCTCAACAATATCTGCATCTGATATTCCATCTACTGCCTGCGTAGTCTCATTATGATCCACAAGTATTACTTTTTTCTTTTCTGCACCTAAGAGATTACGTCTTGATATCATTCCTATATACTGTCCATGCTTGTTAAGTATAGGGAAGTCTCTATGACGTTTTTTTGCCATTACACTTCTTATATCATCTATAAAATCATCTGTTGTAAATGTTATAAGTCCTTCATTTCTCATAAAATATTGTATTGGTATACTCTGATTAATAAGCCTTGCAACTGTAAATGTATCATGTGGTGAGCTTATTACTGTGCAATTTCTCTCTGTTGCAAGTTTTTTGATTGTAATTGATATCGGTGCACCTTCACATACAATTATACATCCTGCATGCATCTCTATAGCACACAGCTGTGACTCATATCTGTTACCAAGTATTACTAGATCATTTTCTTCTATATAATTCTCCATAAGATCAGGATTAGCCGCTGCTATAAGCACTTTACCTTTATCATAATACTTATCCTCATCTCCAACTATAAGTGTTCCGTCAAGTGTCTCGATAATGTTGCTATATGGTGTCTTTGCTGTTGATAATATGTTACTGTCATATACATCCATGTATGATGTTGCAATATCTGTGATTGTTATAAGTCCCTCAAGCATCTTATCTCTTGTTATAGGCAATGTTACAACGCCTTTTTCTTTCATAAGATTCCATGCTTTTTTAAGTGAGATATTACAATGAACTCCAACTGTCTCTCTAATCTCGATATCTCTTACCTGAGGTCTTACATCAGTTATATATTCCGGTGATGGAACTTTAAACTTCTCAAGTACATACTTTGTCTCCTGATTAACATGTCCTGCTCTCTTTGGAACGTAATCTTCGCCTGTTAGCTCTCTCTTAAGATTGGCATAACATATAGCTGAGCATATTGAATCTGTATCCGGATTCTTGTGACCAACTACGAATATCTGCTTTTTTTCTTTACCCATTGTCTTCACCTTTTCTGTATTCCTTTTTCATTTTTTTGACATTAAGTTTGATAATTACATACATTTTGTATGATTTTTTACCATACTTCACAGTATATAATACTCTTAATAGTTACCAGTTACTTGTTATATCACAGATTACATCCCCATGATTCTGTGATATCCATTAAGAATAATTGCTCCATGATCTGCTGCTATCTTATCTGATTCAACTACTTCATAGGTCTTATTTCTTAATATTCCCTCTTTATTATATTTTACAAGAACATTGGCATATATCTCCTCTTTGCCGTCCTCGTTAAGGGTCAGTTTATGAATCTCTTTAATTCTCTTTTGTCCATTTTGGACATATTCATCACTGCTTATAAGAGTGTCACTTACATTGAACCATCCTGCATACGCAGCATCATCTGAAGCCTGTACTCTAAGTTCATCTTCATTAACATAAGCAACATAAGCTGTTGTTATTATTCTGGTTCTCGGATCTCTCTTATAATCTCCATAAGTTGCAAGCTGCTCTACTTCTATATTATCTACCCCTGTCTCCTCTTTAAGTTCTCTAAGTGCGGCATCCATAAGATTCTCCCTCATCTCCACGAATCCGCCAGGAAGTGCATAATATCCTATTGAAGGATGATTTCTCCTCTTAATAAGAAGAAGTCTTAATCCCTTCTTAATATCTCTGTCTCTCCCTGCAAATACAAGTGTATCTACTGTATTCGATGGTGTCTCATACCGAGACGTATCATAACTATCAAGGAATTCATCAAGTGTCTTGCCCTGTTCATTCCTCTGTCCTGTTCCATAGAACTTGTCATAATCCTTAAAAAATGCTGGCATATCTATTCTCCCTTCTGTTACATAAATGATATTAGCATTTGCAAAACTTATATCGCTAGTATATCACACTTTATTCCATTTGTGTTAAAATATTATCAATCTTTTTTATCATTTTTTCGGTGGGTGTGTGGTACAATATTAATATGTTGTGATGTATAATTGCATATTTTCAATTAATAAATATACTAATGGAGGATATAATTATGATTAATGAAACATCTAATGAAAATCTTAGCATGAAAGACTTTGAAAATGAACTTAACAAATCAATGCGCCGTATAAACGAAGGCGACATTCTCACAGGCACTGTAATAAGTGTATCTGACAAAGAAGTAATTGTTGACCTTGGTTACTATGCCGAAGGAATCATATCAGTTGAGAACCTTAGTAATGATCCTGAATATAACGTATTCGAATCAGTTCATGAAGGTGATGAATTATCTGCAACTGTTGTAAAACTTGACGATGGAGACGGTAATATTGTTCTTTCCAAAAAAGAAGCTAATAATATTCTCGCATGGGAAAAACTTAATGAATTAAAAGCCAATCACACTGTTGTACATACTAAAGTAAGTGGCATTGTTAATGCAGGTGTTATCGCTTATGTTGAAGGTATTCGTGGATTCATTCCTGCATCAAAACTTGATGTTAATTATGTTGAAGATCTTAACGAATGGCTTATGAAAGACATTGATGTTCATGTAATCACTGTTGATGAAGCTGATAAGAAACTTGTACTCTCAGCTAAAGAGATTGCAATGGAAAAAGCTGCAAAAGAGAACTCCAAAAAAGCTGCAAAAGTATCTGTTGGCTCAGTTCTTACAGGTGTTGTTGAATCACTTACAAATTATGGCGCATTTATCGAACTTCCTAATGGTGTGTCAGGACTCCTTCACATCTCACAGATAAGTGACAAGCATATCAAATCACCATCAAGTGTACTAAAGCAGGGACAGGAAGTTACTGTTAAAGTTATTGGTAATGAAAATGGCAAGATATCACTAAGCATCAAAGCGTTAAATGACGTAGCTGCCGAACCGGATGAGAATGAAGAATTTGAAGAGATGGAGACAGAAGCCGCATCAACAAGCCTTGGTTCTTTACTTGCCGGATTTAAATTCGATAAATAGCCATTATCAATCTCTAATTATTGCATAAGTATATTCGCTTAATGCATTTTTTACCAAAACGCACACTTAAACATATATTTTTCACAAACAGTCTGTTAATTACGCAGACTGTTTTTTTGCCATCGTGGCGATTCTTTGTCGAAAATGCTACTTTTTTGCTCATTTCATAATTTCGATTGTGCAATTTCACAATAAGTTAACACGCTGTTCATAATTTGTTCATAACTGATTGATATACTAAAACCATCCAAAAAAGAGTTTTCCTTTTTCATTTCAATAAACAATTTTTTCATAATAAGCCGAGGTGACGTAAGTTGCCTCGGCACTCCTCATTTTATAGGCAATTTTGTTAAGATGTTCAACTAAAAAACGGAGCGACTTTAGTCCTCTCCGTTATTCTTATAATCTTTAATTCTATTGTTAAGAAGCAACATTCTCTCATCAAGAATTGATACTATATCGGAACACTCTCTAAGCGCATCTATTATATCATCCGGTGCCTGACCTTCAAACTTGTAATAGATCTTATGCTCAAGACTTGCCCAAAAATCCATCGCAATAGTCCTTATCTGAATCTCAACTTTGGCTTCCACAACCTTATCAGATAAAAATATTGGAATTGATACTATCATGTGATAACTCTTATATCCATTATCTTTTGGCTCTTTTATATAATCCTTGATTGTAAGGACATTAATATCGCTCTGCCCTGCTATCATATCTGCGATTCTATATATATCTGATGTAAAAGAACATATAATTCTTATTCCTGCTATATCATTAATATGTCTTAACATATTCTCAATAGTAACTTCATAACCATTTCTCTTTAGTTTTTTTACTATACTCTCAGGTGTCTTTATTCTTGATTTCACATGCTCAATCGGATTGTACTTATGAATATTAAGAAACTCATCATTAAGAATATCTATTCTTGTTCCAATCTCTTTAAGTGCAGAGTTATAGAGAAACATGGATGTATTCCATGTATCTATCTGTGTATTATTGCCTGGTAACTCCATTTATGCCACTCCCTTACATAGTATTATGATAGGCTATCCTAAGACTCATACTTGTCAATAGACAGCCGCATCAAAGTTAATGCACCTGCCCATTATATCATAATTCACTTACTAACTGCACCCCTTAGAGAAATATTTTTTATATCCTAAGAATATATTCTTTTTGCTTTAATTATTATACTATAAGTATACATATTCTTTTCATAAGAAATCGTAATATCTGTGAATTCTATAGAATTGCCTTCAACATCTTTATATATATTATTGGTATCTCCATTCTCAAATTCACATGCTATACAATAATACTTGGCATCTTTTATATAATCCTGCATCTTATCTTTATCTGTTCCATATACCTTAAGTTCAATTGTATACAATTGTTCATCCTTAAACGTATATATAACTGTAGCTTCACCATCAAGGTCCGGATATGTATCTCCATACTTTACTGTAATACTGTCCTTGCCATCTTTTTCACACTCAAGTCCTTTATTACTGACCGCTGAAGATACATATTCATACTTGTCACCAAGCTTATAATTAGCTCCGCATATAACCGGTTTTTCACCTTCTGTATCAATTACTTTTGTAATTACATTAACAAGTGGTTCACCCTTTTTCTTCTTACAACCACTACATAATGCCATTATACTTGCTGCTACAAGAATAAATACAACTAATCTTTTATAACCTATTCTACTCATATCTACATCTCCTAATCATGTTATCTGACTATTTTTTCTATTGATAAACAAAAGAATATAATATTTATCATAGAATATATTAGGAATATCGAAACAAGCCTTTTTACATATCATTATAAAAAAATTAATTTTTAAAAAACTAATTAAGAATTAATCATTAACTGCTTTAAACTGAGCTGCGTAAAGTTCATAATATGCACCCTTTTTCGCCATAAGCTCATCATGACTTCCCGACTCTATAATTCCACCTTTATCTATTACGAATATTCTGTCGGCATTCTTAATTGTTGACAATCTGTGTGCTATTACAAAAGAAGTTCTTCCTTTAAGCATAGCTTCGATACCTTTTTGAACAAGTATCTCTGTATGCGTATCAATACTTGAAGTTGCCTCATCAAGAATTAATATTCCTGGATTAGATACCATAGTTCTTGCAAATGCAAGAAGCTGTCTCTGACCATTAGAAAGCCTTGAACCTCTCTCACTAATCTCTGTATCATAACCTTTTTCAAGCTTCATAATAAAATCATGGGCATGAACTGCCTTAGCTGCATTAATAATCTCTTCATCAGTAGCATCAAGCTTACCATATCTTATATTATCCTTAATAGTTCCTGAGAATAAGAAATTATCCTGTGTCATAACACCCATCTGACTTCTAAGGCCCTCGATTGATACTTTTGATATATCATTGCCATCAATAAGAATTCTTCCCGAACTCACTTCATAAAAACGGCTTATAAGACTGACTATTGTTGTCTTACCGGCACCTGTTGGACCTACAAGTGCAATATTCTCACCAGGCTTTACACTAAAACTTACATTTTGAAGGACATTACTATCCGCTTTATCAGAATATGAGAATGTAACATCATCAAATTCAACAGCTCCTTTTATCTCTGGAAGTCCATAAGCATCCTTGCTATCTGATATCTCAGGTTCTGTATCAAGAATCTCAAATATACGCTCTGCTGCTGATATATTAGTAACTATCTTATTATAGAAGTTAGCAAGATTTCTTATAGGACTCCAAAACATTGTTGAATATGTTCCGAATGCAAGAAGTGTTCCAACTCCAACTGTTCCGACTCCAAGAACTTTAACGCCTATATAATACAGAAGAAATGTTCCAACTCCCCAGCTTATCTCTATAAGTGCAGAGAAACCATCAGCTATAAGAACTGCATTTACAAATGAATCCTTATGCTCTTTTAACAGACCATCAAAGTTATCCATCGCTTCGTCCTTAGCTGTAAAACTCTGAATAATTCTTATACCAGACAATTCTTCATGTATATATGCATTAAGATTAGAACTCTTCTTACGAACAAGCTGCCATCTCTTATGTGCTGCTTTTTGTACAATAACAATACATACTGTTAAAAAAGGCATTACAACAAGTACACTAAGTGCAAGATATACATTCTTAACTATCATTATCGCTGCTACTGCAATTACTGTAAGAAACTCCGGAATAAGAGTTGTTACACTATCCGAGAGAATATCTTTAAGTGAGTTAACATCACCCATTATTCTGGCAAGAATCTTACCTGTTGGTCTGCTGTCAAAAAAGTTAAAACTCAACTTCTGAATATGAACATATAATTCTTCTCTTATACTCTTTAATATATTATTACATACTTTAGCCATAATCCACATTCTTAACTTAATAAGCAGGACTAACACAATATTAATTGCTATACCAAATATTCCAAGTCTTATAAGCCCCGGTTTATCACTGTTTTTTATGTAGACTTCAATGGCTCTCTCTATAATAAGTGGGTTAACAAGTGTAATCGCAATACATACAGCCATGATAAAGAGTACACCGATTACTTCTTTTTTGTATGCGAACATATACTTATACAATCTTACAAGTGTTACCCTGTTAACCGTTTCTTTCTGCTCTTCGTCTTCTCTAAATGAATTAACTGCCACGCCTATCGCCTCCTACTCTGCATAATTCGCATACTGCGCAACGTATGTGTCATAATAAAGTCCTTTCTTCTTCATAAGTTCATCATGACTGCCTCTCTCTGCAATCCTTCCCTCATCAAGAATAATAATCTCATCTGCATTCTTAACTGCAGATATTCTATGCGCAATTATCATCTTAGTTACACCTTTTAATGCTTCAATCTCTCTTTGAATCTCATACTCTGTCTCCATATCAAGAGCAGATGTAGAATCATCAAGGATAAGTATCGGAGCATTCTTAGCTATAGCTCTTGCTATACTTATTCTCTGCTTCTGTCCACCTGACAGACCAACTCCACGTTCACCAATAACTGTATCATACTGTTCTTTAAGCTTATCAATGAAATCACTCGCTTTTGCTGCTCTTGCAGACTCACATATAGCATCCTGTGTTATTATACCTTTACTTCCGATACTGATATTCTCCATAATAGTATCCGAGAACAGGAATACATCCTGCATAACAACAGATATATTTTTTCTAAGATCATTAAGTTTTATATCTCTTACATCCTTGCCATCAATCTTAATGCTTCCCGATTTTACATCATAGAAACGTTCAAGAAGATTAACAATCGATGTCTTACCTGCACCTGTCATACCCATTATTCCAATAGTCTTTCCAGGTTCAACTTTAAAACTGATATCGCTTAAGATAGTCGCATCATTAAGTTCAAAAGTAACATTCTCAAAGTTAATCTCACCCTTACAATCTGACATATCTACTGCTTTATCACTATCTTTTATCTCTGCTTCTTCATCAAATATCTTCTTAATCTTTCTGCTTGAAGCTACACCTGATGCAATATCATTACATAACCATCCAAGAATCTCCATAGGCCAGATAATATTATTCGCATACTGTGTAAAAGCTGACAGATCACCAAGTGTCATCTTACCATCAATAGTGAGAAGACCTCCGACAAGTACTACTGCGATAAGAAGAAACCTTGTATAAAACGATATATTAGGATAATATCTTATAAGTGTCTTAGACTGCTTAAGATTAAGTTCACAATAACGTTCATTATGTTCCTTAAACTTCTTAATCTCATATCTCTCTCTTGCAAAAGCCTTAACAGTTCTTACACCTGCAAGATTCTCCTGTGCAACTGTATTAAGTCTCGCATTCTCTTCTGATATATCACCATATACAACATCAATCTTCTTCTCAAGCATAATAGCTGTATAACCCACTATCGGAAGTACAATAACCGGAATAATCGTAAGAACCGGACTTAATGTTACCATGCAGACAAGAACACTTACTGTATATATAATACCTTCAATAGCAAGCATTCCAACGAAACCTATCGCATTCCATATCTTATCAATATCATCTTTAACTCTTGCCATAAGTTCGCCTGTATTATTCTTATCAAAAAATGATACTGAAAGTCCTTGTATATGTTCAAAAAGTTCTCGTCTTAATTCACTTCCAACAGTAATACTTACTTTATCAAATAAAAACTCCTTAACGTACTGTGTTACTGCCCTTCCAAATCCTATTGCAAGAATGGCTATTAAAAGACTCATAAGAATCTTAGTATTTCCATCAGTTATAACATCATCAACTATCTTCTTAGTAACCATTGGCGATGCCATATCAAGTAGAATTGAGCCTATCATTGCAACGAATGCAATCAGATAAAAATACCAATATTTTGCGGCATGTTTAAAAATCTTCATATTTTCCTTATGTCCTCCTGTCTTTAATTAGTACAACGTCTTTAGTATAATTGTTATTATACTATCTCAGCGTAAAGTAATATTATGTAAACCTTGTCACGCATTAAAGCAAAAAATATGTAAGAATGTGAAATAAATCACTAATTTTGCGCAAATGTGCACATCTCTCCCCTGTTATTAGCAGAGAGTCACTTTGCTCCCATTCTTGACAAAGAACCAAAAAGGCACAAAAAAGAAGCCGTATATTAACATCTACACATTAATATAACGGCTTCCTGCCTGAAAAGTAGCTTTTTTGACCAATTCAATCTAATCCGTACATAAAAAGTCTACATATACTTATAATTAACTTAAATATGCTCTCTTTAAGTTAATAATTACTCACGCTGAGACAGGACGCTGTTAAATGTGCATTATTAAATTCTCTTATTCTTAGAACTAATTTAATCATAGTCCTGCCTCCTTTCTTATTGATAAATTTATGTTATCGCCAAATGGATTATTTGTCAACCTGTATTTTATTATTTTTGTTCTATACCACACGTGAACCACTACCACAGCCTATAAATACTGCTGTCCAGTTTATCCCCAACTAAAATTCTGCCCTGTTCAAATTTTTCAAAAATCCCTTCTCCTCAAGCATCTTCTCAGCTCCAGCACAGCCTTTCATCAGTCCCGATTCCATCCTAAACTTGCGGTCAGCTGTCCTAATCTGAATTGTCACTCCGCCTCTTGCACCTGCTATACAACGTGCGCTGCGCACTTCACTCCACGAATATGTCCACATCCTGCCTGTGAGTGAATAATAGACAACCTGGCTGTCCGACATAATTATCTTCTTATTCTTCCAATATAATACGAACCAAACTCCTTCGCCTATCATAAAAATATCACCAAATAACAGAATCAGCAGTGCAACCACTCCTTCGCTGAGCACATTCGTGCATAGAATTATCGCCAGTACCAGTGCACCATATGCAAATAAAATTCCGGCAATTATCAGTGCTCCTGGCGTTCTGCCCGTACAGGTAACAATATTCTCATCTTCCTTAATTGTATGAGCTTCGGTATCCATAAACCATCTCTGCCACTCAAAATATGTTCAAATATACTCAAACACATCGAGAAATTGAAGTCCCTATCCTCAACATAGCCACAATCACAATGGTATATTCTATCTGAAAGCTTTTGCTTTTGTATATTCTTTTGAGTGGACTCTCCTTTCTTTAAATTTTCATATTTTTGTGAGAGACATCTTTGTTCTCTACGCAGTTTCTTTTCCAATTTCTTAACTCTTGCCGATTTATTGATATTTCTATAAGTTTTACCATTAGAAACAATCGCCAAGTCTTTCAAGCCTAGGTCAATTCCCTCACCTTTGTTACTATTACAAGTTCTTCTTGTGATGATAGTTCTTCATTATTCAATACCACTATGGTTGTATTAATCATCTTTTTGGTCTCTTAGAATCAGATAATCCTCTAAGTTTATCAGCAAAACGTGACGCAGGTGTCTTTCCATTAACTATATCATTAGTATTACTACCACTCTGGTATGCTAAACACATAGGAATCAAAGCAGTCTTTTTCTATCTATTGCTTTTCTTTTATTCCTATTTCACAATTATCCTGTAATAGATAGAGGTGTGCGTCACCACTCTTGAAGCACTTGTGACTTCGTTCATTGAGACTGCTCCCTCTGCTTTGCAGGATTTTGCGTATTAGCTGGATGTTGGCAGCATATGTGCTGTACTTCGTATATCTAACCAGATTGTAACCCGCATTGAAGTGAGGATTCTATCTACTTATAATTCATAAAAGAAAGGATTTCAATTATGTACATCGTAGGCATTGATATTGGCAAAAATCATCATGAAGCATCCATTGTTTCACCTGAAGGCAAACAAATCGGCCGTTCTCTTCGCTTTGCAACTACACACAAAGGTGCAGATTCTCTTATGAGCTTTATCTTCAAAAACATCGGTAATTCCCCTTGTGTATTTGGCATGGAAGCTACAGGTCATTACTGGTATCCCATTTATTCATTTCTAAAAGCAAAAGGATATACCATCTATGTAATCAATCCCATCCAGTCTGATTCCCTCAGAAAGATGTATATCCGGCAGACAAAAAACGATTCCATCGATTCTTTTCTGATTGCAGAAGTGATACGTTTCGGTCAGTTTGGGACTACTTCCATGGCTGATGAAAACATCCTTGCCATGCGTCAGTTATGTCGTTATCGTGATTCTGTCATTTCTTCCAGAACTGAAATTAAGCTCCGAATCGGCACAATTATGGAACAAATCTTCCCAGAGTACGAAAAACAGTTTTCTTCTCTTTGGGTGAGCACATCCATGGGCATTCTGGAAAAGTATCTCACCCCTGAGAATATTGAGAATGCACCAATAGATGAGCTCTTTGAAATCATAAAAGATAAGAGCCACAACCGACTTACCAAAGCTAAAGCCATTTCCATCAAAGAAGCTGCAGCTGATACCTTTGGTATTAAGATAGCACAGGATGCTTTCTCTTTCCAGTTAAAACAGCTCATTGACAGAATGAATTTTCTTGATAAGCAGATTGAAGCTCTTGATATTGAAATCATGAAATACTATGAGCAGTTTGATTGTTACTTACATACAATCCCGGGAATAGGCATAATTGGTGCTGCTACTATTCTTGCTGAAATCGGTGATATAAGCAGATTTAAAAATTCCTCTGCATTAGTTGCCTTTGCTGGCATTGATCCAACTGTACGTCAGTCGGGTGAATTTAACAGCACACATAACCATATGTCAAAACGTGGTTCACCTTACTTAAGACATGCCATTTTTCTTGCGGCTACCACCTGCTCTTTTCACAATAGCCCGTTGAATGCATATTACAAAAAGAAACGTGACCAAGGTAAACATCACTTAACTGCCACAGGAGCCGTGGCAAGAAAGCTTACCACCGTAATTTATGCCGTGTTACGGGATAGTAAACCTTATGAACCTAAGAAGTTCTGTTAAATGTCTGGTAGTGAGACTAGGATTTAAGCCTGCCCGTGGGGAGGCTTAGTTGTTGTGCTTATACTTGTCGTCCTATAGCAATATCAGCTTCCCTCTGAAGTTTTATTGTTATAGGTCCCATATATTTCTTAGCTTTTTCCAATATATTTTTATCATTACCCAATATTTCCAATGCTGTTATAGAAAAAACATTATTGAGATAATCATCTGAATTAATACATACATCCTCAAAATAGTCAAATATAACTTTTAGCTTCTTCGTATCCGCGTCTTTTTCCAAAAGTTCAATAATTTCTGGCATAATAATATCCTCTATAACAATAGTATCCAATCTTTCTCCGAATTCTTGTATGTGTTCATCCAAATCTTTTTTTATTGTTGGAAAATAAATTGTCATTTGTTTCAAAAAATCATCTATAATCATAATTTTTATTAATCTCCTTTATTTGAATAAGTCTATAGCGTATTCTAAATCATCTCTTAATGCTTCAGCTATATCTAAATCATTCAGTCCAAGTTTTCCTGAATCTATTATTCTATTTATACCGACTAATCTTTCTTTAGCTTTTGGCAAATGATGGGAACTTCCTTCATAAAACTCCATGATTAATTTATCAGCAGTTCCACCATCTCCAACAGATGCACCTGGTCTATACACTTCATTAATATACGCTGCTAATTTTGTGTCTTGTACCATAGATAATAATTTCTCTCGATTCATTCCAGTCAACTCTAGACGATTTTCTAACAATTCAGAAATATTTCCGCTTGACTCCCCATAGCTGGTCTCAATTACTATCCCATCATCCGGCGCCTTTGTCAAGTCATCCAGAAACTCTTCATACTCCGGATTTAGTTCTCTTTGTGCATCATATATGTCATCGTAGAATTTTTCAAATTCATCCAACTCATCCAGTGTATTCTCTATCTCTACTTTAGGCAGCTCCTTATTGGCTCTGATTCCCTTAATCTTCCCGGTTACTACTTTTGTGGCTTTGGTTATACCCTTTGTTCCTACATACGAACCTATCGCATAGCCTGCACAGTAGCAGATTCCTTCCTTTTCATAGGCATCACTAACTCCCTGACCGATTCCTTCCAGTATCACTATTGGATCATCCATTATCAGTTTTACGGTATCTACCGTTTCATTTATATTTTTTGATGCCCACTCCGGTGGTTCACATCCTACTCCTGTAAATACCAGACACGTAATTCCCGATATTGCAAATTCTCCAATTTCCCACAGCAGTGTTCCAATCCCTTTTACTACATCTACCACGCCGCCGCAAATTCCTTCTCCAAAGCTCTTTAATGCACCTCCTATCCACTCCAATTTATCCAGAAATCCTTCTCCAAAACTTGTATATTTCGAATAATACCAGAAATCTACTTTTGATGCATATACATCATCCACATTCTCATATTCTATAACCTTATTCTCATATAGCCTTTTCAACTCATCCTTATCGTTTACCAGATAATTCTGATATCCATCCATTATAACCTTTGTTTATTCTGCTTATGTTATCTTTACATTCTTATTTACTTATATGAATAGATTATTTTGCTATTCCAAAGTATTATGTGTGGCTGAAAAGAGGGATATATTTGAACAATATGAATTTTTTCCAACTGGTTCAATATTATCTTGAAGAACGTCAGTATAACAACATCCACGTAAATCAAAGAAAGAACACTGACTATCTGGAAGCCTGCCAACAGGAAGACGTACTCTGTAATCAGTATTAAAATCTAGATTTAACAGTAGAGCAAAGAAAAGTTATAAACGAATGAATTGATGCCATCCAAGCACAGGAATCTGCTTACACAGCAGTTGTCTTTCGGATGGGTATGCAATTCTGTTTTTCCCTACTGCTCCAACTGGCTGATTTATAGGGACAGACAAAAAAAACAACGGTATTTCATGACGTTTTAAGGTCAAGGAATACCGCTGATACTGTATTTTATTTAGTTATAAAAGAAATCTTTTTCCTTTTACCCTTCTTGTTACGTGGCATCGTAACATGGGCGTTTAGGTGCGTCAATAAAAATGATACTCCTAAATTGATACTATTTTTGATTTTGTATCAAAAAATGTACTTCATCCTTAAGCCAACATTTATTCTTTTCATAAAGATAGTTATAGTTCGCATCTGTATAATATTCCACTGGAGATATGCTGTTATCTTTACCCTGAATAATATGTGGAGAATCAGCAGTATAACCCAATTCAAGCCATAGTTCTGTTAATCCCATTAAGCCATCAATACAATTTGAATTTTTATCTTTTAGAAAATTATTAACTCGAGTAGCCCTTAATTTTCTATCCTCTAAATCGTCTTGACTTTTTTCTTCGTCAGCCAACTCATAAAGAATATTCATAATATCCTCTAAATCATTGTCGCTAGAACCTGCCAATTCACATATTTCAATTCTATCATCTCCCTTTTCAAGTTGTTCCATCGCATATTCCACTATTTCACTTATAGGAATTTGCTTTTCTAACAACCCCCTATAAAGCATTCTCCAAGTTATATTTAACTTAAGTTCCTTAATATCTGCTATTTTAATCATGGTTTTATCGGCACTCCATTCATTGTTCCATTTTGAATAAACATTCTATGTGTTACATTTCCATCTTGGATAATCCATTCAAATCTTCCCGCTACTCCATTTAATGAACCATCCAGTTGATACAATGTTGCATTATTCAATGGAGTTTTGGTTGCATATCCAGCATAATTGTCAACTATATCATTAAAACCGTGTGATTGAGCTGTCGCAGGAAATTCTTTTACAATTTGAGGTTTACCCGTTTTTTCATTTATCTTGTAGATTGGATTTATATCATCTACTTTCAAAGCACTTCCTGTTCTTGGACTATCTAAAATATCATTATGTATGGTTGTACTACCACTCTTGCCAGTTACTTCTTTCGCACCATCAGTTGCTTTGACTTCATCAACATCGTCTAAAACCTTCATCCCATCATCTAAATTATCATAGTATTTCGATGCTTCATCTGCAAAATCTGCTATATCTGTCAAAATCGAACCGATAGTGCAATCAATCCATTAACCAATGATTTTTCTATAAAGTTTAACTACCTTGTTTTTAAGAGCTATTTCATCTATGCAATACTTATCCATCTCTCTAATTTTTATATTGGGCTCATAAGAATCACACACCAAATTCAAATCATCAAACATCTCATAGGTATCTTGATCCACTTCTTGTTCTAAATCATTCTGAACCGAAAAAAACTCATCCATAAACTTGTCACAAAATTTTTGTGAGCTTTCTTTGCTTGTATTACTATTTATATATTTTTCAATTATGCATATCAATTTTCTATATTGCATTAATTCACAACCTCCCATGTGGATTTGACCTTTGCCTTTCCTATAACTGTTTTAATAAATCCATCATCTGCTATATGTATAGAAATTCCGTTTTTATATAAGATTATACCTCCATTAACTGTATCCTTATATCGAGTTCCATTCTTCAATACATCAAGCACTTCTTCAATAGAACTTATCTTACCTTGATTTATTCTACCCAAAATACGATTTAATCCATGTTCACTTATTTCATAACCATTATTTTTAAAAATACTATAAGTGTCCTGTAATTTTTGAATATACTCTGGCGAATACTCTGTTCCCTTTAATACCAATTCATTTGTCTTACTACCACTCTTTATCGCCTTCGCCGCATCCTCTACTACATCATCCGCCACTTTATCTGCTTTTTTTGCAAATGCTTCCGATTCTTCTTTTAGCAGTTTCTTCGGCAGGTGTTTTTCGAGGTCTATTGCATCGTCTGCTTTCTTTACAAGCTTCTTGATTCCGTCTGCCACGTTGTCAAGGTGTTTTAGTCCGCTTTCAACTATTCCGTTGCCAAGTACTTTGCTTGCCTTACCTGTCTTTGTAAAGGCATCGGCTCCGGGGATTATACTTAATGCACTAAGTCCTGCATTTATATAATCTCCTTCTGTAAG
>NZ_JAHLQC010000014.1 GCF_018918265.1 Falcatimonas sp. MSJ-15 | reverse complement strand
ATGTTTGTTATGATTTGATTCTTTAATATCATCATGAGTTCCTCCTTATAACCCATATATCATAACATTTGTACATTCTTATTTAATATTTATTGTACATATTTAAGTATAACTTTATATCCGCAGGGCAGAGCGTTAAAAAGGGTGCTAACATTGGAAAAAGTGGCAATACGGGAAGTAGTACCGGAAGCCACCTTCATATTGAATGTCTGTATAACGGGGAGTATTATAACCCGTTATTTTACTTTGAAGCAGGAGAGCAGACCATTTATGGGGAAACACCGGGCGGCACCGGAGGAGGGACCGGCAATGTGATACCACCGGAGTCCTATGACGATGCAACGGTGCAGACGCTTATGCGGGAAGCAAACAGGTATCTGGGAATGCCATATACTTTTGGCGGCACAGCTCCGGCTAGTTTTGACTGTTCCGGTTTTGTATGCTGGGTATTTACAAACAGCGGCGTACATAACCTGCCAAGAACCACCGCACAGGGCATTTATGACCAGTGTACTTCGGTATCCGCATCGGAAGCAAAGGCAGGAGATCTCATATTTTTTACAAAAACTTATAATGCAGGGCGAACCGTCACACATGTTGGTATTTATTGTGGAAACGGTACGATGGTGCATTGTGGTGATCCAATCCAGTATACCTCAATCAATACCTCTTACTGGCAGAGCCATTTTTATGGTTTTGGAAGATTAAATTAGCGAAGGGAGGAAGATCAGTTGTCAGTAGAAAGAATCAATGTACAGCTTAAAAAGGTCAGAGAACAGATAGCACAGCTACAGGCAAAGGAAAAAGACCTTGCAGAGCAGAAACAGATGGCGGAGGATGCCGAAGCCATGAAGATCATTCGTAAATATAAAATCTCATCCGAGCGATTGCAGATGCTTAATAAGCTCAGTGAGGATGAAGTCAGAAATTTATTACAGAAACGGGAACAGGAAAAGGAGGATTCGACCAATGAAAATGAAGAAGTTATCCGTTAAGGCACTAATGTCCCTGATACTGTCGGCAATACTTTTTTGTATGCCGATTGGGGCATTTTTTGCAAACAGGGCAAATACTGTGGAGGTTCATGCGGAGGATACTGCCGAGCAGAAAACAGAAAGTGCGGCAGAGGAAAGCAGTGCAGAAAGCACAGCGTCCGGTAATGATAACAAGGACAGTTCCGGTAGTGGAGAAAATCACATAGAGCAGTCCACAGAGAATACAACGGAAAATTCCACAGAAGGCACAACCGAGGAAACACAGCCTTCTGCAAAATGCACCTGCAAGGAAAAATGCAGTCAGTATGCGGTGGATGAGGATTGTGAGGTGTGTGCAAAGGATCATAAGGAATGTGCTTATATCAATCCGAGCGTAAAAATCACAATCAATACACCTTCTGGGTGGCATAACGATACCACGAAAGTAACAGTCAAGGTGGAGGATACTATTGTATCCGGCAATTTTACCGTTCAGACAGTAAAGGCGAAAGTCGGGCAGAATGGAAGCTGGACAGATATTACCGAGGATATGTACATAGAGATTTCCGAAAACAGCACTATTTATGTGCAGGTCACAGACCAGAAGGGCAAGACCTATGAGAAAAACCGCTATATCAAGTGCTTTGATTTTACGAAGCCTACCTTAAATGCGGCAGTCAGCGATGGTCTATTGAGTATTCAGGCACATGATACGGATTCCGGTATCAAGGCAATCTATGTCAATGGCTATGAGTTTACCGACCATACGAATGGTGCTTTGAATATCCGTCTGCAACAGTTTGATGCAGGATATCAGTATTTCACGATTTCAGCCATGGATAATGCAGGAAATACCTCAGAAATCTATAAAACAGCCAATCCGTATTACACCGATCCGGAAAACAAGGACAGCAATGAAAAAGATCCGGCACAGCAGCTTCCTGTGGATGCGTCTGCAACCAAGCCAAGCTCTGCAACCGCACAGGTTACGGAGCATACGAAAACGGATGGGAATGGAAATACAGTTTCCCAGACAGGCAGTGGAACAACTTCAAGCAGTTCCGCAACAGCAAAGCAATCTCCAAGTACGGGAGATACTTCTAAGGATGCAGACCAGAGCAGTGACAGCCAGACCACAGAAAAAGGCAAGGAATTTTACACAATCCAGACTGCATCAGAAAAGGTATTTTATCTTGTGATTGATCGTGATGGGGAAGATGAAAAGGTGTATTTCCTTACAGAAGTCAGTGAAAACGACCTGCTGAATACCACAACGGATAACAGCGAGACACTTCCGAAAAATTCAGCGGCATTGGAATCTGCAATTCCTACCAAAGACAGCGCATTATCAAACAATAATGCTGATACCACAGGAGATAAAACACAGGGAGCAGAAAGTGTTGAGGACAGCACCGAAGATAGCACGGAAGATACAAGTGAGCCGAAAGAGGATACCGCAAAGGCAGATGGTTCCGGCTTTACATATATTTTAATGGGCATTGCTGCGGTAGCTGTGATCGGAGTGGTATATGTTGTGAAATCCAAGAAGAAAAAGGAAAACTTCATTGATGAGGATGAAGATGAGGACGAGCTTGACGAGGACTACGATTATGATGACGAGGAAGAAACCGAGCAGGATTCCGACGAAGCATTCATAAATGGTGGTGATGATACAGAATCAGTAGACACAGACGAGAATGACAATGAAGATAACAACAATGAGAATGATGAAGAAAATGGGGAGGAATAGAGATGGAGCTTGTAATTGCAGAGAAGCCGAGTGTGGCACAGAGCATTGCGGCAGTTCTTGGTGCCACACAGCGTAAGGACGGATATTTGGAAGGCAATGAGTATCTAGTATCATGGTGTGTGGGACATCTGGTAGAACTGGTACAGCCGGAAAGCTATGAGGAAGCATGGAAGAAATGGAGTTATGACAATCTTCCGATCATCCCACAGGAATGGCAGCATGAAGTGAAAAGTGATACGAAAGCACAGTATCAGATTTTGAAAAAACTTATGCATGATGACAGGGTGGATGCAGTCGTGTGTGCTACCGATGCCGGAAGGGAGGGAGAGTTGATCTTCCGCCTGACCTACAACATGGCAGGGTGCAGAAAACCGATGAAACGATTATGGATTTCTTCCATGGAGGAGAGTGCTATCCGTGACGGCTTCCATAATCTTCGTCCAGGCAGTGATTATGACAATCTGTACAAGTCAGCACTATGCAGGCAGGAAGCAGACTGGCTTGTGGGTATCAATGGCACTAGGCTTTTTACGGTATTGTATGGTGGCAAGGCATTAAAGGTCGGCAGAGTGCAGACACCGACACTTGCCATGCTGGTAGACCGTGAAAGTAAAATCATGAATTTCAAGAAAGAAGCCTATTATATGGCTCATATCATGGAAAATGGTTTGGATGCTGTATCGGAGCATATCAGTGATAAAACGGAAGCAGAGAGGATTGCAGGAGCCTGTGAAAACGGACAGGCTCTTGTCACTTCTGTGATAAAGGAAGAAAAGTGGGTGGCACCACCGAAACTCTATGACCTTACCACACTCCAGAGGGATGCAAACCGTCTGTTTGGCTTTACTGCCAAGCAGACATTGGAATATACGCAGAGCCTTTATGAGAAAAAGTTAGTGACTTATCCAAGAACAGACAGCCAGTATCTTTCCGATGACATGGAAGGTACTGCAAAAAATGTGATCGAAGCGATTTTCAATTCTCTGTTATTTGAACAGAATATCATGTTCAATCCAGATATTAAAAGAATTTTGAACAGCAAGAAAGTGACGGACCACCACGCAATCATTCCTACCATGGAGATCATCAAGCAGGACTTAAAGGCAATCCCGGAGAGCGAAATGAAGATACTTTCCCTTTGTGCAAACCGTCTGCTGTGTGCGACCGGGGAGAAGCACATTTATAATTCCACAAAGGCAGTGATTACCTGCAACAATACTGTATTTAAGGTATCTGGCAAGGAAGTGTGGAAAAATGGATGGAAGGAATTTGAGGATTTCTTCAAAAATTCCTATAAAACCGCAGAGGATAAATCGGATGCAGAGGAAGAAAAGAAGCTGCCGGAGCTTCGTGAGGGCATGATGATTGCAGTGGAGCAGACAAAGGTTTCCGAGCATTTCACACAGCCGCCAAAACATTACACTGAGGACAGCCTGCTGTCCGCCATGGAGAGAGCCGGAGCAGAGGATATGGGCGATGAAGTGGAGAGAAAAGGACTTGGCACACCTGCCACCAGAGCTGACATTATTGAAAAACTGGTAAAAGACGGATTCGTAAAGCGTGAGAAAAAGCAGATGATTCCGACAGAGGACGGAATGAAGCTGATCACGATACTTCCGGATGTAGTAAAATCTCCGAAACTGACTGCTGACTGGGAAAATGAGCTTACACTTGTATCCAAAGGAGAAGTTGCTGCAGAGCAGTTTATGTCTGGGATTGAAGCAATGGTAACTGATCTTGTAAAGACCTATCACAGCGTTAGTGATGAGCAGAAAGCCATGTTTGGCACAGGCAAGGGTGGACAGGAAGTGCTAGGCAAATGCCCGAAGTGCGGTGCTGATGTAGTCAGGGGAAAATTCGGAGCGTACTGTACCGGGAAGTGCGGTATGAATGTCGGCAAGGCACTTGGGGTAACACTTTCCGATACACAGGTCAAGAGCCTGCTTCAAGGGAAAAAGATACTTGTAAAAGGATTAAAAGGCAAGAAAGGCAGCTATGATGCGTACCTGATTCCAGAGAGTGTACAGGAATTTTCCTATACGAAAGATGGTAAAGAAATCAAGGGATTCCAGTATAAGTTTAAGATGGAATTTCCACCGAAAAAGGACAAATAGAAGAAAACTAGAAGAAAACAATTCCAAAATAATTTGTAAGATTTTGTCGAAAACTGTCATGTATATAGTGAAGGGAGGACTTTGGCATGAATAAGGAAAAAGAAATAGATATGCTGAAAGAAAAACTTGACTATTATACGTTGGTAGCAACCGATGAGGAATTTGATGCCGAGGAAGTTATAAAAATTGTAAAAAGGCTGGAAGAACTTGAACCGACAGAAGCACCGGAAAAATCTGTCGATGAATTTTTGGACGATTTCTGGAAATATTGCGAGGAACGAGAAAGGGAGGAAAAAATACTAGAAGAATTTCGGAAGCAGAATAGCTGTATCTATGATGAAAAAAGTGTGGTATTATGAGAGAAAGAAATTTACAAATCGGAATTTGTCAAAGAAACTTGATGACAATTAAGTGATAGTATTGCAGAAATGACAATCTGAAATTGAGGAGATAAATAAGTATGAATACAAAACAGAAACAAATTTTAGCATGGGTTCTCCTTAGTTGTGGAGTTATTATCGCCGGTGTAATACTTGGTGGTATTACCGGAAAACTTGTTTTAGACCACATCATATAAGGAGAAATGTCATGTTCAGTACAAATAAAAATCGTAAAATAGGTATGTTGATATTTCTGTTTGTTGTATCCTTTATTGTGGGTATGCTCATCAACATTCAACGTCTTGGGTCTTTACCGATGAAGCTTATCCAAGTTGAATGGAATGATACAGTAGGATGTGTGTATGAAAATCTTGATTATGAAAATCCGAGCGACCACAAATATGATTTATATGTGCCGAAAAATCTTGATACGCCAGAGTCAAAATGCCTGATTCTTTATATACACGGAGGAAGTTTTAATTCCGGGAGCAAAGAAGATGGCGATGCGTGGTGCAAATATTATACGTCAAAAGGATACGTAACAGCAACGGTTGATTATACATTGCAATCAAAGAAGGGAAAAAGTGAAGAAGAATTACTCAACGCCAGTCTTGAGTTAATGAATGAAGAAATTCTAAGCTGTGTTGCCGCAATCAAGGAGCAGGCATCGCAGCTTGGAATTGATTTAACACAAATGGCTACCTGTGGGGTGTCAGCAGGTGGAACACTTGCGATGAACTATGCATATAAAAATGCTGACATTTCTGCAATCCCAGTAAAGTTTGTCTTTCAACTCGCAGGTCCTGCTTCATTTGAGCCATCCGATTGGAGTTTGCTGAAATCGATAGACCATATAACCACAGATGCGGATTTTGCAACCATGATGACAGGGGTTAGAATTACAGATGAAATGATGGCATCAAAAGAGTATCTTCCGTATATTTACTCTGTTTCGCCTACATATTTGGTGGATGCAAACTCGGTGCCGACCTTGATGGGGTATGGACTAATCGACCATTGTGTGCCGACTCAACTTAAATACCCTTTAATAGATGCATTGAAAGAGAATGGTGTGCCATACGATTATGTTGAATTTCCAAAATCGAACCATGGAATGTATAATGATATTGATAAATTGCAGGAGTTTATCAATCTATCACTTGAATACTGTGATAAGTATTTTGATAAATAAGATAAAGACAAATTCCAGTTTGTAAAGGAGATATACAACATGAAGAAAGTCTGCTTAGCGGTTTTGCCAGCTTTAACAATAGTGTTAGAATTATTACCCTTGGGAGCAGTTTGTATTTTTGCAACATCTCCAACAGAAAGAGTAAAAGAAACATTCTCATACTTTAGCCTTACACCGTTTGGCTATGCAAATTTTGCTCCACTTATTACAGCCACACTTACTGTTGCCATCTTCTTACTTTCATTGTTTTCATTGAAGAAGAAAGGTGTTCTCAAAGCATTGTTTGTCCTTTCCATTATTACGGTAGTTATTTCTCTTTTGCCATTGATGTATGGCTTAAACTACTATACCCTTGTAGGAGCCTTTATAACAGTAACACTTGTAATAGAAAGTATTTTGGCTAAGATACAACAAAAGTAAAACGATAACTTCTTATTTGTCGGTGCAACACTAATACCACACATAACTAAAATAACAACACAGCGTCAGAGCGTATGGGAAAACCTGTACGCTCTAATTTTTTATCAAAAAATGGAGGAAAACACATGGAAGAAACAAATGTAACAATGACAGCAGAGGAAATGCAGGGTGAGCCTGCGGCAAAGGAAAATGAGACAAAGGCGGAGAAGTTTATCCGTATTGGCGAGTACCGCATGAATAAGGCGGTGGATGCCATTGGAAGATTGGAGAATCTTGCAAATCGAGGTTCCTATGAATATACACAGGAACAAGTAGACGCTATGTTTCAGGCATTAGAGGGGAGGGTTGCGGAAATTAAGGCAAGGTTTACGCCTAAGAAAACGGCTGAGAGTAAGACTTTCAGCTTTGGTACAACAGAATAGGAATGTAACGGGAAATAAAGGAAAGGCAGTCATGTAGTGTATGTGGCTGCCTTTTTGTCGTATCTATGACAGGAAGGAGAACTGCGTGAGAAAATATGATTTTATATCAGCTCTGGCAAAGGAGACAGTAGCCGAGGTTGTCAAAAATCGTGAGGAATGGATGAAATACCTGACTACAGCGGCAAGGCTGTATAAGTATCCGTTCCGGGAACAGCTTTTGATCTATGCACAAAGACCGGACGCAACAGCGTGTGCTTCCATTGAGCTGTGGAATGAGCGTATGCACTGTTGGGTAAATAAAGGTGCAAAAGGTATCGCACTTTTGGATGAGGATGACGCACATGGAAAGCGTCTGAAATATGTATTTGATGTGTCAGATGTCCATGCGGCAAGGAGAATCGGACGGTATCCGGAACTATGGGAATTACATGAGGAACATAAGGAAGATGTAATTAAGCGTCTGGAGCAGACTTATGGTGCTACCGATGATAAGAAGCTATTTGAAGAAAGACTTATGGAGTTAGCTGACAGGATTGCAGCAGATTATTATGAGGAATTGTTGCCGGATTTGCAGTACATGATCGAGGGCAGCTTCCTAGAAGGACTGGACGAGCAGAATGTCGGTATCCGTTTAAGAGATACTTTATCTGAGAGTATTTCTTTTACACTTTTATCTGCCTGCGGTGCAGATATGCAGGAGTATGGTTCGGAGTTTGCTTTCGATTTTATCCATGAATTTAATTCCATGGATACCCTTGCGGTACTTGGAGATGCAGCTAATGAACTTGCAAAACCGGTACTTTTAGAGATTGGAAGAACCATAAGGGCATATAACAGAAGCCACGAACAGGAACAAACAGAAAATTTATCGCAGAAAGGACTTGCAAATACTTCTGAAATAGACTACAATGCGTTAAAGCGTGAAAGCGAGAGCGGACATGAGGAATATATTGACAACAATCAAAACAGCGTAGAAAGGGGCAATAGCGATGAATCTGACATACGAAAAGAACGGGGATTATCTGATCCCGACATTACAGGCGGACATTCAGCCGGAGGGAACCGTAACAAAGTACGGAATGATGAGAGAGACTTATCTGAAGGAGAACCACAGGGGCGTGTACTCAGCGTTTCTTCTGAAAGGGACATTGAAAGAACACCTACTGACAATCCAGAAGCAGGCAGAGGAGAGAATGGAGAAGCTGACAAGCCAGATGGCGGCAACCGAGGGAGTGACAGAACAGCTCAAGGAAACCGATCAGATGCTCTGGGTAGCGAAGATGAACAGCATTCGAAACCGAGCAGAGGAAGTGGTTCTGGGAGAACTGGTTTACAGTCTGTAACAGATACCGATGAACTTCTCCGGGGAGAAGCACCGGAACCCACCTTTACACAACTCAGCCTGTTTCCTTCTTTTGAGGAGCAGGTCGGAACAGTCGCAGCAGCGGAAGCAAGTATGAAATATACCATGCCCGCTGCTTTTTCTTTGCCACAGAATGAGCTTGAAACCATTCTTCGCAGTGGTGGAGGAAAACAGCACAGCAGAAAGCGTATCTTTGCAAAGTACACAGAGGGCAGAAATGCCGAGCAGATGGTGGATTTTCTGAAAAATGAGTACGGACAGACCGGAAAAGGTTTTGAAATCAATGGAAATCCAGTATCAGTGTGGTTCGATGAGCATGGTATGAGTGTCGGCTATGGAACACAGGCAAAGGAAACACCACTTGTTACTATGAGTTGGGAAGAGGTAGAGAACCATATCCGCTCTATGATTGAAAATGGCACTTATATGAGTGCGAGTGAAGCATTTCTCGTGGATACGCAGGAGCGGAACCGTGTTGCTAATCAGATATTTTTCTTTCTTCGGGATGGCATGGATGAGATACCGGAAGAACTTGGATTAAAAGCCGGAAACTATCCGGAGAGTGAAGCAAAACTCATGGAACTTCTTTCTACCCATGAGGGCAGGGAACAGCTTAAAAATATTTTGGAAGATGCGGCAAACCGCCTTGCTTCTGGAGAAGCAGAATTAAAATGGCGGCATGTGAAATCACCGGAATATCTGTTATCGGAGATAGCAGACCTTGACAGGGAGAGACTGGAATTTCCATTGCCGGATGCGGTGGAGGTAGCACAGGAAGATTTTATCACACAGGATGAAATCGACTATGCACTTGGCAGAGGAAGCGGCTATGAGCATGGAGCTTTCCGCATTTATGAGTATTTCATGGAAGAACATGACCAGAAAGAAACAGTTGCTTTTCTGAAAAATGAATATGGCATTGGTGGTGGTTCCGGCGGACTGCCGGGTAATGATGATTCCCATAATGAACATGATGGAAAAGGTATCCGTCTGGAGAAAGGCAGTTATGGCAATCCGTATGCAAAAGTGCTTCTGAACTGGAATGTTGTAGAGAAAAGGCTTCGTGAGCTGATCAAAGAGGACAAATACTTATCTCCACAGGGAAAGGAAAACTATAAGGCTTACAAGGAAGAACAGGCAGAAAAAGCAAGACAGCGTGAGCTTTCTCGTCTGGAGCATGGACAGCGGTTAGAGTGTAAGAAAGACATTGATGCACTGATTGCTGAGAAATTCAATGGTTTTGTTCTTCCGAGGAATACCGCAGATGAGATCATAGATAAATATGGCATTGACTGTGTGGAATTTGTTCTTGCAAATACGGTTACGCATTTTGATTATGATGGTCGTTTTTCACGGAACAATAAGGACTGGGCAAAGGACATTGTTGCGGAAAATGAGTGGGAGAACAACGATCTGATTCTAAGCTCACATCCGGCAGTGCTGGACGGATTTACCAATCAGGCGAGAAGATATATCAATGTGATTCGGGAAAAAGAAAAGGAAGCACAGCAAAAGATCACGATTGATGGATATGAGTGTGTTCTGGTTGATGAGTGGGGCAGTGAAAAAGAGAAATATCTGCTTGGGAATGACATTGAGGACAGCAGTTTTTATTATGCACAGGTCAATGGGAAATCCTTTGAATACGACCATAAGCCGGAGCGTGGCGAGGTAGAAGATGATTATATCAATGCTTTGGCAGAGGAAGATATAGACCGACACGAAGCAGAAGTGTTTTCACGCTTTGATGGGACGGATGGTATCGCTGAGCCGGATGAAACTGAGCCACAACAAGAATTTTCACAAGAGGAATCGCAGAAATTATTCTGGCATGTGGTACATGATGCTGATGATGAATATGGGAATCCGACACAGTGGAGTGCCACCTTATCAGAGGGAGTATTCCTTTGGATTGATAAGGAAGTGGACGGATATGCTATTTATGATACGGCAGACACCACCCGTCCGGCATTGGAGACATTTTCGACTTTGCAGGAAGCAATGGACTGGGGCAATGAGCTTGCAGAAAGTGGCAGGGAAGCAGAAGCGGACTTTCCTGATGAAAAGGAACAGAATGTTGTTACAGAACAGACTGAAGATGAACTGGACAGTATAGATACGCAGTTTGCCCGTGAGCGTCTGGAGAATGGAGAAGCAGACCGAAAGACAGAGGAAATGCTGTCACAGGTGCTTACCGGAGAATGGGAGCCGCTTACACCTTCGGCAGAGGAGAATAAGACTGTACAGGAAATAAATGTGGCTGCACCGGATAAAAGTAACGCTGTCAATTTCCATATCAGCGATGACCGATTGGGCGAAGGTTCTCCAAAAGAAAAATTCCAGAGAAATGTTGCAGCAATCAAACTGTTGGAGCAGATCGAGGGCGAAAACAGATATGCTACATCGCAGGAACAGCAGATTTTATCCCAGTATGTCGGCTGGGGTGGTCTTGCCGATGCGTTTGACGAGAGCAAATCAAACTGGTCAGCAGAATATCACCAGTTAAAGGAACTGTTATCGCCGGAGGAGTACCGCATGGCAAGGGAGAGTACCTTGAATGCCCATTACACAAGTCCGGTCATTATTCGCCAGATGTACGAAACATTGGAGAAAATGGGATTTTCCAAAGGAAATGTACTGGAGCCTTCCATGGGCATCGGCAACTTTTTCGGTATGATGCCGGATTCCATGAAAGAGAGCAGGCTTTACGGAGTAGAGCTGGACAGCATTACCGGACGCATTGCAAGGCAGCTTTATCCGCAGGCAGATGTGCAGATCAAAGGCTTTGAAAAGACCGATTATCCGAATGATTTCTTTGATGTGGCAATCGGAAATGTGCCTTTTGGTCAGTATAAGGTGGCAGATAAGCAGTATGATAAAAATAATTTCCTGATCCATGATTATTTCTTTGCAAAGACGTTGGATATGGTGCGTCCCGGAGGTGTGGTTGCTTTTATCACAAGCAAGGGAACCATGGACAAGGCAAGTCCGGAAGTCAGAAGATACCTTGCACAAAGAGCAGACCTGCTTGGTGCAGTCAGACTTCCGAATACCGCATTTAAGGCAAATGCAGGAACCGAGGTCACTTCGGATATTTTATTTTTCCAGAAGCGTGACCGCATGGTGGAGCGTGAGCCGGACTGGGTACATCTGGGAGAGGATGCCAATGGCATTGCAATGAACGCTTACTTTGCAGAGCACCCGGAGCAGATCGTAGGAAAGATGGAAATGGTATCCGGTCCTTATGGCATGGAAAGCACCTGCAGGGCAGATGACAGCAGACCTTTTGCGGAGCAGTTAGCAAAAGCACTTCAAAACATTACAGGACAGATTGATACGATTGATCTGGATGAGGAGCTTGCGGATGACATGAGTAGGCAGAGTATTCCGGCTGATCCGTCCGTCAAGAATTTCAGCTATACCGTAGTCGATAATGAGGTATATTACCGTGAAAACTCTGTCATGAAGCCGGTGGAAGTATCAGACACCGCAAAAGAACGTATCAAGGGAATGGTGGCAATCCGTAACTGTACGCAGGAACTGATTGATATGCAGCTTGAGGAATACTCCGATGTAGCAATTAAGGAAAAGCAGGCAGAGCTTAATAGCCTGTATGATAATTTCTCTAAGAAATATGGTCTGATCAATTCGCAGACGAATAAGAGAGCTTTTAATCAGGACAGCAGTTATTGCCTGTTGTGTTCTTTGGAAAAACTCGATGATGAGGGCAATTTCAAGGGCAAAGCGGATATGTTTTCGAAGCGTACCATTAAAAGGGCAGAGGTAGTCACAAGCGTGGATACCGCAAGTGAAGCGCTGGCAGTATCTTTAGCAGAGAAAGCAAAAATCGATCTTGATTTTATGGTAGAGCTTACCGGAAAAGATAAAGATACGCTTGCCGAGGAGCTTCGTGGTGTCATTTTCCAGAATCCGCTTACCGATGTCTGGGAGACAGCAGACCAGTATCTAAGCGGCAATGTGCGTGAGAAACTTGCCATTGCAGCAACCTATGCAGAAAATCACCCGGAATATGCTCCAAATGTGCAGGCTCTTACGCAGGTACAGCCGAGGGAGCTGGACGCATCGGAGATTGAGGTGCGTATTGGTGCCACATGGATTGATCCAAAATATATCAATGATTTCATGCGTGATACGTTCCAGACACCGGAGCATTTATTCCGCAGAGATACGATTGGGGTGCAGTTTTCGGGTGTGACCGGAGAGTGGAACATTAAAGGGAAAAACGCTGACTTTGGAAATACGCTTGTCAACATGACCTATGGTACAAGCCGGGTAAATGCCTATAAGATACTGGAAGATTCCTTAAATCTGAAAGACACAAGAGTTTATGATACCATTGAGGAAGATGGAAAGGAAAAAAGAGTTCTTAATAAAAAGGAAACCATGATTGCAAGCCAGAAGCAGGAAGCGATAAGGGAAGCATTTAAGGACTGGGTATTCCGTGATCCGGAGCGCAGGCAGACACTTGTGGCAAAATATAATGAGCTTTTCAATTCCACCAGACCAAGAGAATATGACGGTTCGCATCTGAAATTTCCGGGCATGACACCGGATATTGAATTAAAGCCGCATCAGAAAAATGCGGTTGCCCATGTGCTGTATGGGGATAATACCCTGCTTGCACACTGCGTTGGTGCCGGAAAGACCTTTGAAATGACAGCGGCGGCAATGGAAAGCAAGCGTCTGGGACTATGCCAAAAGTCATTATTTGTGGTGCCGAACCACCTGACTGAACAATGGGCAAGTGATTTCTTACGGTTATATCCAGGAGCAAATATCCTTGCGGCAACGAAAAAGGATTTTGAACCCGCCAACCGTAAGAAATTTTGTTCCCGTATTGCAACAGGTGATTATGATGCCGTTATTATCGGGCATAGTCAGTTTGAAAAAATCCCGTTATCACAGGAAAGACAGGCAGCCACAATCGAAAAACAGATTGATGAGATTGAGCTTGCTATTGATCAGGCAAAAAGAGACAACGGGGAGCGTTATACCATTAAGCAGATGGAAAAATCGAGGAAAGCATTGCAGGTGCGGCTTGACAAGTTAAATGACCAGAGCCGTAAGGATAATGTCGTGACTTTTGAGCAGTTGGGTGTAGACAGGCTGTTTGTGGATGAGAGCCACAATTACAAGAACCTGTTCCTTTATACGAAAATGAGGAATGTGGCAGGCATCGCACAGACAGAAGCACAGAAGTCATCTGATATGTTTGCCAAGTGCCAGTATCTTGATGAAATTACAGGCGGCAAGGGTGTAACTTTTGCGACCGGAACGCCAATTTCCAACAGCATGACGGAGCTTTATACGAATATGCGTTATCTCCAGTATGGTACGCTTCAGAAGCTGGGACTGGGACATTTCGATGCGTGGGCGGCTTCTTTTGGGGAAACACAGACCGCCATAGAACTTGCACCGGAGGGAACCGGATACCGGGCAAAGACAAGATTTGCGAAGTTTTTCAATCTTCCGGAGCTGATTGCACTTTTCAAGGAGAGTGCGGACATTCAGACACCGGATATGTTAAAACTTCCTGTGCCGGAAGCAGAGTATGAAAATGTGGTATTAAAGCCGAGTGAATTTCAGAAAGAAATGGTGGCTTCTCTTGCGGAACGTGCTGAAGCAGTCCGGGACAGACAGGTGCAGCCTTACGAGGACAATATGCTAAAGATTACCAATGACGGAAGAAAGCTGGCACTTGACCAGAGGCTGCTCAACGATATGCTTCCGGATGAGGAAAATTCTAAAGCGGCAACCTGTGTGGAGAAAGCCTATGAGATATGGGAGAACACCAAAGAGCAGAAGTCGGCACAGTTGATTTTCTGTGATTTATCGACACCGAAGGGTGATGGCACTTTCAATGTGTATGAGGATATAAAAAACAAGCTCATGGAAAAGGGAGTGCCGGAGCAGGAGATCGCATTTATCCATGATGCCAATACAGAACTTAGAAAAGCGGAGCTGTTTGCAAAAGTAAGAAGCGGACAGGTTCGTTTTTTATTAGGTTCCACAGCAAAAATGGGAGCCGGTACGAATGTGCAGGACAGATTGATTGCACTGCATCATCTGGATGTGCCTTGGCGTCCTTCTGATATTGAACAGCAGGAAGGTCGTATTTTACGACAGGGCAACCAGAATGATAAGGTCAAGATATTTCGTTATGTTACGGAAGGTACGTTTGACAGTTATTCGTGGCAGCTCATCGAGAATAAACAGAAATTCATCGGACAGATCATGACCAGCAAATCCCCGGTGCGAAGCTGTGAGGATGTGGACGAAGCGGCACTTTCCTATGCAGAAGTCAAGGCACTTGCCACAGGTAATCCCTACATAAAAGAAAAAATGGATCTCGATATTCAGGTATCGAAGCTGAAACTGATGAAGGCAAACCATACCAGTCAGAAGTACAGGCTGGAGGATAACATCACACAACATTATCCGCATCAGATCGCCATTTTCAAGGAGCGTATCGAAGGCTTTACCGCTGATATGAATAAATATGCGAAAAATAAGCCGGAGGATAAGGAGCAGTTCTTTATGCAGGTGGGTGGAAAATCATACACCGACAAAAAGGAAGCTGGAACTGCAATCATAGCCATGTGTAAGGAGATTAAAGGCATCAATGCCAGTGCAGATGTAGGTGAATATCTTGGATTTAAGCTGAATGTAACCTTTGATTCTTTTAACAATAAATTTGTGATGAATGTCAAAGGTGCAATGAGCCACCCGATGGAAGTCGGCTCTGATCCGCTTGGAAATATCACAAGAATCAACAATGTACTGGAAGCCATGCCTTCACAGCTTGAGGAAGCACAGATGAAGCTATCCAATGTGAAACATCAGCTTGAAACAGCAAAAGCAGAGGTAGACAAGCCATTTTCACAGGAAGCAGAACTTGCCGAGAAACTGGAGCGTCTGGCAGAGCTTAATTCTTTACTCAACATGGATGAAAAGGGCGATGATGCGATTGGTATGGATGATGAAGCCGCAGAACCGGAAAAACCACAGGAAACTGTGAAAACAGTGGATAACAAAAGGGACGAGGTCGCAGATATGCCAGCAAAGCAGAGTAATCTTGGGAAAACGGCTGTGGGTGGTAAGCTGTCAGACCGACCGGCAGAACGGACTTCATTGCAAGAAAAACTCGCAGCAATGAAGGCAAGGGTGTCTGGGACACCTGCAGGAAGGGATGCAGCGGATAAGACAAAGAAAAAAGAAGAAATTTTATAGGAAAATCTATTTTATTCCTAAGTTTATTCCCAACCTGTCAGCATTATTTGGGTTGGGAATATTAAAAAGTGTTATAGCAGTTTATGTAAGGGCAGTCCGTAGTGGCTGCCTTTTATCGTACAAGATGGAGGTCGTTTATGGCAGACAACAATACAGAAAAACAGCGTGTGCAGGAGCTTACGAACAAACTGGAGCAGGGATTGCAGGACTTATTCAACAGCGATAGTTACCGCAATTATCTTAGTACAATGTCAAAATTTCATAATTACAGTTTTAACAACACGCTCTTAATTGCGATGCAAAAGCCTGACGCTACGTTAGTGGCCGGATACAAGGCTTGGCAGAAAAATTTTGAGCGTCATGTAAATAAAGGGGAAAAGGCAATCCGTATCCTTGCACCTGCACCCTATAAAATCAAAGAGGAACGGGATAAGATTGATCCGGTTACACAGGAACTTTTGCTTGATAAAGACGGAAATCTGCAGAAAGAAGAAGTTGAAGTGACCATTCCAGCATTCCGATCAGAAGATGCCGGAGAAACCAAAGACCAAGCGTCAGGAAGCAAGTTTATAAAGTTTTATGGAAAGAGCAGGTAGCAATCTATCTGCTTTTTCCCTGTTATGTGGTTATCGTAAGCAGAGAAGATTAAGTGACGAGCAGAGGGAAGTACGAAATGGTCATTTGGTGCAACAAATAGTCATCTGGTGCGGTGAATTAACGATAACAAATGCTTTTTCCGATATAATAAATAAAATATGTGATTGAAAATGAGGAAAAGCATGAACATTATTATTTGCGATGACAGTCAGAATGATCGAAAAATTTTAATAGAGCTATTGCAAAGCTATGCACAGGAAAAGAAGCAGTGTTTTGAAATGATTGAGTATGATTCAGGAGCCAGTCTTTGTGAGGATGAATCTGCATTACAGAAGTGCCAGCTTGTGTTTCTGGACATCAATATGGAAGATATGGACGGACTGAAAGCTGCTATAAAAATAAAGGAAGAGTATCCGAAGCTTCCTGTTGTCCTGGTAACTGCATACATGAATTATGCGTTGGATGGATATAAGGTAAAGGCAAGCCGGTTTCTGCTAAAGGATAATCTGACAGAAACAATCGGCGAGTGCATGGATGACCTTATTGTGGAGATTCAGAAAAACAGCCGGATTTTGGAGTTTTCCTTTGTGGAGGGAACGAGAAAGCTTCATGCAGACGACATTATTTATATTGAGACAGCCAGACATAAAAATATATTTTACACAGAAAAGGGGATTTACAGTATTTATAAAAAGCTGGATGAACTGGAAGCAGAATTAAAGGACATGGGGTTTGTAAGAATACATTTAAGCTTTCTTGTAAATATGCGTTATATTGCAAAGATCAGTAGTTATGTTCTTACTTTGACAACAGGAAAAGAGATTTCCGTTCCGAAGTCCAGATATGCACAGGTAAAGCGGCAGTACATGCTGTTTAAGGGGGAAGAGTGATTATGGAAATAGGAATGTGGTTACTTTCGTTTTTCCTCATGGCGATAGAGACATGGGGAAGTGTGTATTTTTTTGATACCTTTATGGAAAGAAAGAGAATGGGGCGTCTGGAGAGGAGCAGGTATATTGCTTTGTATTTGGCTACTGTGACCGTATCGTTCCTGGGAGAATACCTTGATTCAATGGGAATCAAGGCGTTGTTGGTAATTTTGGTTCATATAGTATTCTGCAAGGTGTATTATTGGGCAGACTGGCAACATTGCATTTTCTTTTCAAGTTTGAATTATACGATATTATTTTTGGCAGACCTCCTGTCATTACAAATCGAGAATATATTGATTATTAAGAATGAAATGTATGTTTCAGAAGTTACTTATCTGATTCTGCCTGCAAAATTGGTTTGGGTCTGTTTGATTTTTATATTGAGGAAAATATGGAAAGGAAAGAACAGCTATGAGGGGCTTTCTCATAAGGAATGGTGGAAATTTGGCATGATGCCGCTGTTTACCGTAACAGCTATGCTGCTCATGTATTACTGTTACAGCAGTGACAAAAAGGTACAAGCATCCTACCTTTTCTTCACGGTAGGATTGATTGTGATGAATTTCCTTGTCATGGAGCTGATGAAGGACATCCTTGAAAAGGGAGAACTACTACGGGAAAGTGCGCTGACAGACCAGAAGAAAGAAAGTCAGCTTGCATATTACCGGGATATGCAGACAGTATATGAGCGGCAGGGGAGAAAGATGCATGATTATAAAAACCAGATAAGAACCATACAAGTTTTGATAAAGGAAGGTGATCCGCAGGCAGCCGTTATGCTTGCCGAGCGGTTGACGGAGAGTATATTGGTGGAGATGTCAGCGGTCAATACGAACCATCCTGTCGTGAACGCAGTCCTGAACCAAAAGTTTCATTTAGCAAGGGAGCAGGGGATTTCCATGATATTCAAGGTAGGCGACATGAGTGGAATGCGGTTGGACGAGGAGGAAACGGTCATCTTGTTGTCCAACCTTCTGGACAATGCCATTCATGAGTGTGTAAAGGTCGTAAAGGCGGGGAGGAAAGCCGTCATCCACATCAAGCTGGTTCAGGAGGACGGGAAAATTATTCTCTCTGTAAAGAATCCTGTCGTGGAAAAAGTACAAATCACGGATGGCATCGTGCTGGATTCCAATGGAGGGATGCATGGCATCGGTCTGCCGAATGTAAAAGCTGTAGTGGATAAATACGGCGGAGACTTTGTCATTTCATGTGACTCAGAGAAGTTCCAAGCGGTGGTGATGCTTTAAATGTTATGGTCATTTGGCGCAATAAATAGTTACTTGGTGCAGTCCGGGTTTAAAAAGAGGGTGCATCTGCCGACAGATTTTATGAAGCGAAAAATTATTTGCGTAGGACAAAACAGGCATATAATTATATTAATCAAGGAGGATTTAATATGCAGATAACAAGGGGCAATTATTCACAGTATGCCAACATGGTGCAGCAGATGTTTGGCAATAAGAAAAATCCCAATAATCCGTTAGCTCAATGTGATTATGGAAATTTCGCACTGCGTTTCAAGCCGGTTGATATTCAATTCACAAAACCGAATTGGGATAATATTATGACGAAACGTGATAAGCTTGCAATGTCGGAGGAAGAGTTTGAGGAAGCCATAAAGGAACTTGCACAGAAGGAATTTGCTACTGGGAAGCGGGATGATGCGGCATACCGAAAGTTATGTATGCAGCATGGTGAGACAGTTTCCCCGGACAGAAAAGCCATCTATGAATCAAGCATGAGAAAGACAGGAGGAAAGATGAATGCGGCTTGTATGTTTTGGGACAACAATGGAAATAAAACATTGTCTTACAATCCTGAATCAAGGAACTGGAAAGCCATAAGCACAGAGGAAGAATTTGCAAGGGCACGTGTATTTACATCTATCTATAATGATGAACTGGCACGACTGAAAAAGGAGTATGGAGAAAACGCAAAGGGAACTGTATCTTATCAGCAGATACAGTCTGATCTGGCAACAGGCACAAAAGCACCATCTTCGGGTAGTTCACTGGATATACAGATATAATTTTTACACCCAATTCTGCAGAGGCGCATAAAACTTTGCCTCTGTGGACTGCAAGGGTGTAGGGGTGGTTCTGAACGACAGAGGAACCGTGATAATAAAAATAATTGGAGGATTAAAGGAAATGAGCGTAAATGGAATAGGGGCGGGTTCTCCCGCATGGTATGAAGCAAAAAGGACACAGAGAAATAATTCGGGAACAGGCTTTGCAAGCAAGATGGACAGTGCAGATACGGCAGGTAGCGTTCTTTCCCAAAGAGCCAGTGTGGGGACATCTGCATTGGATGCGTACCATGCATCAGTGGCTTCGGCAGTACGCAATGTGAAGCCTGCCTATGAAACATACGAATCCGAGAGTTACAGGATTGTGCCGGACAATGAGGCGGGGTGCTTTGACATCTATAATAAGCAAGGAGAAAGGATAGGTGCTTTTGATTATTCTGATATCAAGGTCAGGCAGGACAGCGCAACAGGCAAGCAGTTTTTGATTTCGGAGCATGGAACCATGAGTTATGATGCTATGGTATTGGACGGCGAGCTGAAAGATGTCCTGCAGAATGTCATGGGCGTGGAAACGCTGGAAACGGAGGAAATGCAGGGATTTACCTTAAAGACACATTCCGGCACAGGGCTGCAGTATCTGGTGCGGGATGGTGAGGAAGGCCGCGGCGGGAAAGTCCTTTTGCAGAGTGAGGCAGACAGGGAAAGGTATGAGGCTCTTGCGGAGACCTACTTCAATAAATATCCCAATCTGATCCACGATAAGAATGCCGCTTACATATGGGCTGATCTGGAGATAAAGGGGCTGGCGCAGCACACGAAGGATGGCATTGTCTCTATGGGCTTTAACGGGATGTCCTATAACGACAATGCAGATTATAAGAACAACTGGAGCGTCCTGTTTTCGGAAAATACCTATAAGGCGGTTTTTGACTGGCGGCAGAACAACAGGGGCAGCATTGAGGAAATGCAGAAGTTCGCCACATGGCAGGATGTGTTTGATAGCATTGGCAGCCGCTATGAGCGGATATGGTCTGATGAAGAGGAAAAGCAGGGATATCTGAATAACTGATAAGCCATAGCCTGACAAGGCAGTGCAGGTATTCCCAGCGTTTCGGTAAAAAGGAGAGAGAAAAATGGATATTACAGGAATAACAAAAAGCCATCAGACGGGCATTCAAAGGTCAGGAAAGAAGGACTGGAAATTATCGGATTGTCTCCGGGAAACGATTACGGCATACGCCAGGGAGGATGCGGCGAAGAACGTCTATATGGGAAATAAGTTCCTCGCCCTGCGGAAAAGCGAGGTCGCCAAAGTCGCGCCGGACAGGGCGGCGCTGATGGGAAAAGTAGATATGAAGGAGATACGGGAGGCGGACGAGCGGTGGTTGCGCCTCCTGTTCGGGGAGCCGTATGAAGCTAAGTTCCAGAGTTCCGCCATCCATGTGTATGACGAAAACGGTGACGAGATACTGACCTACACGGCGGGCGTGGGCTGGCATGAGAAGGAGTCGAAAGCGGAAACGCAGGTACACGGGGCTTTGAAGGCTGCCTACTATGATGCGTACCATGCGGCAAGGCAGGAGATAAAATCCGGGATGGGAGTGCAGGGCAGATTTGACGCGAGGGCATAGGTTATGATTGGAAGATTAGAAAAGAGGATATTTTTATGAAGAAAAGAATAGCATTGTACATTATAAGTTTGATTGTCGTATTTTTACTTTCCGCTTGTTCTTCACAGAAAGTAGCAGATCCTATTGTTTTGCCGGAATTGGGAGATTTGACTTCTATTTCTGTTGTAAGCGGTGATATAACTGCTACTTCTATTGATAAACAGTGGATGGCAGATATTATGACTATTTTGACGGATATGGAATCAACAAGCCAATCGAGTATAAATGATGTCCCAAATGTTGAAGGGTATATAACTATAAATCTTAACTGTTCTGATGGCTCAGTAAAAACAGTGTTCTTTTATGAGGAGAATGGAAAAGAGTATGTTGAACAGCCATATCAGGGTATATATATGCCTGCTTCTGAGCTTGGTGGAAAAATAACAGAATTGCTGGAATCTCTTGATTCTTAATGTGATAGCAGGAAATAGAACTAGATGGGCAGGTTTTTCCGGTTTCTGGCAGAACGAAAGCACCACATGAAGAAAACCAATAGTACACAAACGATAAAAGGGAACTGGCAGGATGACGTTGGAAATTTCCAGCACTTATATTAAAGACAGCAAATGAAAGCGATACATACATTTTGGCGGGTGTGCTGCGTTACACAATGGATGTAGATGTAGTACACTCATTTTTTATGTGTAAATGGTAAGATACGGCCCTATTAGAGAGGCAGCAGCATGGAAGATATGTAGACGCTGTTACACTTTAAGCCAATATGGAAGGTACATGTTTCAAATGGAAAATACCAAAATCGGTATTGCTTTCCATGACGATGGTACAACAAGCTTCTTCGCAGAATTGGAAAAATCCAGTGCGAAACAGAGAGAACACATTGAGGAAGCCAGAGAAGAAAAACGTGCCGAGAAAAAGGCTGCGGAAAAGAAAGCCGAGAAAGAACTTCAAAATTATGCAAAAAGCAGTACGGATACCAAAAGGACTTCTGTTTGGGCAGACAGCTTGGAGGAACTGATTGAAAAGATAAAAGCAGTGGATTGGGAAAATGTGAAAGCAGAAAAAACGCCTGAAAATGGAAGCAGATTTGACTATAGTATCTAAATATGCTTTGGGGATTGATGTATCCGCAAGGAATATTTTCTGCCGTATACACAATAGATAGTCTTTCTGCTTAACAGAGCTTCAGTAGTAGATAAAAGTAATAAGGCAGGTGATGTGTATGGGAAAATGCTAGTTCTGACATTTGAGGATAATGAGGATGCTATGATGAACCGCATATTATCGTTTATAAATACCAGAGATGAAATCACTCAGATGTCAGGTTTAAATAATCATTTGTTGAATTTCAAAGGTCTTATGATAGATGAGGTTCAACGTGTGATCATTCGGAAAAATCAAGAGATAGAGCTTACATATACCGAGTTTGAAATCTTGAAGCTTCTTGCAAAGCATCTAGGAATAGTGTTCAGCAAGGAACAGATTTATGATATTGTTTGGAAAGAATCTTATTCCGGCGATTACAACATTGTCATGAGCCATGTCCGGAATATTCGGGAGAAGATAGAGGATAACCCAAGCAAGCCGATCTACATACAGACGGTATGGGGAGTTGGTTATCGGTTCAATAAAAATTTAATAGCATAGAAACAGGCAATTAAGAAACAAAATCTTAGTTGTCTTTTTTATTTGTAAAAAACATTTACAGCGACAGGAGCAGAAAGGAGACAGGAGTACATTGCAGAAATCAAAACGAATACGGGCAGTAATGATAAAGGTTTATAAGTGAATATCGTAATTATGCAAAGGCAGTCAATATGGCTGCCTTTTGTCATGTAAAAAATAAGCAGATGGAGGAAATATAATGGCAGACGCTAAAACAGAAAAACAGAAAGTACAGGAAATAACGGAGAAGCTGGAGCAGGGTATCAAGGAGCTTTTTGAAAGCGAGAAGTACAAGACCTATCTGAATACCATGTCAAAATTTCATAATTACAGCTTTAACAATACTATGTTAATTGCGATGCAAAAGCCTGACGCTACGTTAGTGGCTGGATACAAGGCTTGGCAGAAGAATTTTGAGCGTCATGTAAATAAAGGGGAAAAGGCAATCCGTATCCTTGCACCGGCACCCTATAAAATCAAAGAGGAGAGAGATAAGATTGATCCGGTCACACAGGAACTTCTACTTGATAAGGACGGAAATCCGCAGAAAGAGGAAGTCGAGATAACAATTCCGGCATTCCGTGCGGTGTCTGTTTTTGATGTTGCGCAGACAGACGGAAAGCCGATACCGGAACTTGCAGCAAAAGAACTTCTTTCAGATGTGGAAGGCTATCAGGATATGATCAAAGCGATAGAAGCCATTTCACCAGTACCGATTGAACTGGAGGAGATAGCCGGAGATTCCAAAGGCTATTATGACAGGGTAGCAAAGCGGATTGCGGTACAGGAAAACATGAGTGAGAGCCAGACCTTAAAGACCATGATTCATGAAGTGGCTCATTCCAAGCTGCACAGCAAGGAAGTGGAGCAGGATGAGCAGATGCGAAAAGACCGCAATACCAAAGAAGTGGAAGCGGAGAGTGTGGCATATACCGTTTGTCAGCATTTTGGTATAGACACCTCTGATTATTCTTTTGGGTATATTGCAGGATGGAGCAGCGGAAGAGACACCAAAGAACTTAGATCTTCCATGGATACGATACGGAAAACAGCATCGGAACTGATTACCGGGATAGAGGAACAATTACAGGAATTGCAAAGGGACAGGGAAGTATCACAGGAACAGACAAAGGAAAGCATTCTTCTGATACAGAATACCGATCTTTCAGAGTTCAGCCTGCTTGATGTATATGGCATGGACAGACTGGAACTGATGCAGGCATTGTCAGAAATGACAGACGATGACAAGCTGAGCATACAGGCGTATTTGGAAAGCAGGGGTGCATGGACAACGGAAATCGGCAATCAGGATTCCAGAGAGTACGGAGAGTATCATCTGGATGTACGTTATAACACAGATACAGATGAGCTGATTGATATGAAGGAGAGAAAGGCGGTCTATGATAAGGCAATGGAGCCGATCAATGCCGATGATGTGGTTGTTAAGTTCGCTTCCATTTTTGAAAGCGAATGGGAGGTTTTGAAAATCACAAATATGTTGAGGGATGATGTCGGAAAAATGCTCAAAGATATGGCTTCTCTTGATGAAAAAGAATGGGATGGCAATTACCTTTCATATATGGAAAAACAGGGAGCGGAAATCACGTTACTTGCGTCCAGTAGTAAGGAATTAAATGGAAATATGCCGGACTTTTGGGATTATGAATACGATTTTGATGCAGGTCTGACGGATGCGGAGGAATTGTCTGTCATGCAACAGGCGGAGCATATCATTAACCGGTTGGAGCATGGACAGCCTGCCTTTTCCGATGATGAAAGAAATCTGATTGTAAATTATGCTTATAAGCTGAGCAATGTGGAGAAAACAAGGGAGCTTGCAGAACATATCTATGCACAGGAAGTGGATGGAAATCAGGATGTTGCATTAGCAATGGTTGATGCACAGGCAGAAATCGACGCACTTCCGGATAGCATGGTTGGAATATCTGAAATGCAGGAGTATGGCTATACATGGAATGAAATGCTTCCGCTTACGCAGGAGAGGGCATTGGAACTATTTGACCATGATTTGCCTGTGTATCTTTTGCATACGGATGGTTCCGAGAGTACTGTAGCTGATAGAAAACAGATTTTAGAGCATGATGGAATGTGCGGAATAGAAAAAGGGGACTGGCAGAATGAACGGAAACTTCTCATGATGCAGGAAGAATTATCAGAGAGTGATTCCAACAGGGAAACACAGCTTTTATATGGAAATACCGATAAATACGGTATTTACCAGTTAAAGGATAATCCCGAACTGAACAAGTTCCGTTTTGAGGGAACGGAAAGCCTGAAGCGTATGGGAATAACCAAGGACAATTTTGATGCGGGATTGCCGGAAAATTACAAACTGGTGTATCTGGGCGAACTGTCAGAATTGCAGGGACGGACGCAGTCGGAAACATTGGAAGCAATCTATACAAAGCTCAATATTGATCATCCGGCAGATTACAAGGCACATTCCCTGTCGGTCAGCGATATTGTGGTATTACATGAGAACGGAGAAAACAGCGCACACTTTGTAGATTCTTTTGGATTTACAGAACTGCCGAAGTTCATGCTGACACTGGAGGGAAAGGAAAATGAGATAGAGACGGAGCTTGCGGTTCATATCGCAGACCGTTATATCCTCATGCATGAATGTGATGAGGGATACGATTACTCCATTCTGAATGAGCAGTACCATTTACTGGATGGCGGCGTTTATGACAATCCGGATATTACCATTCGCAGGGCAATGGATATGGTGATTGCAGATTTGAAGGAACCGAGATTTTCAGTTGTGACCGAGCAATATTATCGTGACGAGTATTTGCAGGGCGAAGTATATGCTGGTTCAGAGGTTGAAATTGTAGATTATGAGGAACTTTCGGAGAAAGCCGAGGAAGTGGAACAGGCAGATTTGGAAGCAAAGCAGGCAGAATTTAGAGAGAACAATCTGGATGTGGTTGCAGATTTCCGGGCAAAGACAGAAGAATTGTTTCATAGTCTGGACGGACAGAGTGCGGACGATATAGAAAAAACGGTATATGCCTATGTACAGTCGCAGATAGACGAGTATGGACTGGATGCACAGATTGTTGATGTGGTGGTATCCGGAAGCCGATGCAGAGGTATTGAGCAGGAAAATTCGGATTTGGATGTAGTTGTGGAATACACAGGCTCAACCAGAGAAGATGACCTTTTCAATATGCTACATGAGGACAGCATTTATATCGCTGGTATTCAGGTGGATATTAACCCGATTACAGAGAGCAGAACCGGAACATTGGAGACTTATCTTCCGGAGGTGGAAACTTACCTGCAGGAGAAGGCACAGCAGCAACAGGTCAACACCCAGTTTGTAACACAGGAGCTGGAACAGGAAACGGTAGAGCATACGGAACTGGCAAAGGAACCTGTTATTGAGCCGGAGACCGTCCATATGACATTTACAGTGGCAGAATGTGGCGAATTTCACAATATGGGAGAATATCATGAGGGGATAGAAACGATTGAGGAAGCCATTCAGATTTATCAAGCCATTGATCCGTCCCGGATGAACGGTATCCCTTCGATTGGTGTGAATATGCACATCGAGGGAACAGAAGAATGGGAAGATGAGCAGGCGGACATTTTGAGTGGAAAGTGTATTGATGTCGATTATCTGAATTACACACCGGAGCTTCGGGACACTCCGAAAGTGCAGGACGCACTAAAGAAATTGATTGTAGCCTTTCCAGAGAAAGAGGTCAATGACCGGGAAACAAAAGAGCAGAAAATACAGGCACTTGCGGCAGAACTTGATCAGCTATCTTATGAGATTGATACATATGGATATAGAGATTCGGTATCAGACAGAGAATCACAGATACAAATGATTGCTGATGATATAAGAACTGGCAATGTGAAACCTCTAAGTATTTTCTTACAGGCATCTATTGACGAGGGGATAGACGAGGACAGTGAAAGGCAGGCAAAGGAACTGCTTGTGAAATTGGCAGAATACAAGCCGCTTGCTAAGATTGAGGAACTGGAGGAGCAGAATTATAACATGATTGATGAGAGGCTCAACAATGGCGTGGAGAAATTCAATCGTGAGGAAGAAAAGAAAGAACAGCAGGAAAAACCGGAAGCACGTTCTTCCTTAAAGGAGCGACTGGCAGCCAAGCAGAAGGAAGCAACACAGGGAAACAATAAGGATACGAAGGAACTGGAAAAATCAAAAAATTCACATAGGGAGATGTAGGATGATGAATAAATTCACAGTAGAAGAAATCAATTTCATGTGTGTTTTTGAGGCACAGAATAGAATGGAGATGATGAAAGAAATCAGACGGATAATGCCGCACATAAAGGACAGCGATATGGAAGATCTTGCGGGACAGATGCTGAGAAAGTTAGATGGCATGACGGATAAGGAATTTGCGGAAATTTCATTAGAAGCGGTAGAAGAATAGCGGTAGCGAGTGGGTAGTCGGTTGCAATGGCTGGCTGCCTGCTTTTTTATTTTGGCAAATTTTTGACATGTAAAATTGATTGAGAAAAATCATGGGGTAAGGTATAATTTCGGTATGAGTCATGAGATCAGATGAAAAATGAATGTTTCTATTTTAGAAAATACCTGACAATTATAGACAGTTTGGAGGTTCTAGTGTGAAAAATGAAAAATTAGAAATAATAGAAAGTAACGAATTTCAAAATTTATTTGATAAATCAAAAAAGCTGATTGACAGTGCCAGAAGTAATATGGGACAAATGGCAAATGCAATTACCGTTCTTACCAGTTTTCTGCTTGGAAGATATATTATCGAGCAGGAACAACAGGGAGCAGAAAGAGCTAAGTATGGAGCAAAAGTCCTGGATTCCTTGTCATCATATTTGACAGAAGAATACGGAAGAGGTTTCTCAAGAAGTAATGTTGCGGGAATGCGGCAGTTCTATATGGCTTACAAAGACAGAGAGAATGAAATTATCCAATCGGGAATTGGACAATTTGAACAGGCTTTTGGAATTGTCCAATCAGGAATTGGACAATTAGAGACGGTATATAAAAAAATGCCATTTAAGTTGAGCTGGACGCATTATCAGATTCTTATGCGTATAGAAGATAAGGATGAAAGAGATTTCTATGAGAAGGAAGCAATACGGTCTAACTGGAATGTAAGTACCCTGAAAAGACAATTCCATTCCAGTTTATATGAAAGACTTGCCCTGAGCAGGGATAAAAATGATGTGATGCGATTGGCAAATGAAGGAGCTATTCCGCAGAAACCGGAAGATATTTTGCATACGCCATATGTATTGGAATTTGCAGGACTGGAGGATAAAGCATCATATCATGAAAGTGATTTGGAATCAGCCGTAATAGGAAAAATGCAGAAATTCCTTCTTGAATTAGGAAAAGGCTTTCTCTTTGAACAGCGGCAAAAGAGATTTACATTTAATGACAAAAATTTTTATGTTGATCTGGTTCTGTATAACAGGCTTTTAAGGTGTTATGTTTTGATTGATTTTAAGATTGATGAGCTTACACATCAGGATTTAGGACAGATGCAGATGTATGTAAATTATTATGATCGCTATGAAAAAATTGAGGGAGAAAATCCAACAATAGGTATTTTACTCTGCAAGCAAAGTGATGAGGCTCTGGTAGATTTGACACTTCCGGAAAATGCTAATATTTATGCAAAAGAGTATAAATTATATTTGCCGGATAAGAAACTGTTACAGAAAAAATTAAAAGAATGGTTAGATGAAGAACAAAATTGATTCAGAGGGGAGAGTGCTATCTATGGGATAGGATTCTCCCCCATTTTTATAAGCTGTGATTTCTGTTTTTGGTCTGTTGTGCCTGCACCGGATCGGGCTGTGTCTGACCGAGGTATTGATTCAGATTTTCCAGTTTTCGGTTTAATGATTGAACATCTTTTTCACATTTCTTGTAGGTGGAAGTCAGTTCATTTTTCTGTTTCATTAGTTCCTGATATTCCGCTTTTAGCTTATCAACATTCAATCCTTTTAAGTTTATGCCAGTCTGCTCAAGTACACGTCGTGCACCGCCATATAGAATGAGCTGGCTTTCGTATCGGCGGAAATATGCCTCTGGGTTCTTTGACTTTTTGTAGGCGATGTGATAGGAGCGGTTGGTTTTGTACTGCTCGGCATATTTGATGATTTCCGCAAGGTCTTTCATGTGGTGTTCCAGTTCCACAACGCTCTGCTTGGCAGATCTTCCGGCTTCGGTTTTTACAGTAATCTTATGCTCCAGATCGGAGAGAGAACCGGCTTCGTTATAGCTTTGTGCGGCGGTCTTTAAATTCTCGATTGCCGCCCATTGTTGCAGTCCGGGACTGTTCTGGAATTTCTCATCCGAGGTGTCAATGATCCTGCGGGCAGAGTAATCTTTTTTCGGGATCACTGCCTTTCGTTCCCGTTTCTTTTCAATGCGTTCCCGGATACGTTCTTTTATGTATTCTTTCCCTAAAGACCTCGCACTGCCACGCACAAAACGCTCTTTATCGAGAGGGCGGAAAGAGATATATTTTGCGGCATCTTCTCCAAAAGTTTCCCCTTTGATTTCGTAACCTTTTGCCCGCATCAGAAGCAGGAATTCTTCATAAGTGGAAGCCGACTTGATACAGAAATTGATGTCCCGTCTTAGCTGTGTTTTCCAGGTCGAACCATTCTGATCAGACTGCCATTCCTTGTATTTTTTGCCACGCTCACCGCCGGGAATGATGACGGAAAGATTGTGTTCCTTGCACAGCTCATCACTCAGGTGGCGGATGCGGTGGTAGGTCTGTGTGCAGTCGTGATATTTGTTATGCTCGATGTTATCAGCAGCACAAAATATGATGTGATTATGAACATGCCCTTTATCAATGTGTGTGGTGAGGACATACGAATATTTCCCTTCTAAAACTTTGTCAGCAAGTTCTTTTCCAATGCGGTGAGCTTCCTCATAACTGACTTCTCCCGGAGCAAAAGCCTGTATCAGATGGTAGGCTTTGTTAGGACTGTTCTCCCGGCAATGGTCAAGGGTGTACTTAAAGTCAATCGCTGCTGTTTCTGGCGCACACGCATAAGATGAAACATAGATTTGCTCATCTGTTTTGTCGGGATTGCAGATGTAATCTATTGCTTTATCAACGGTTGCTTTGATAGCATGGATTTTTGTGTATGCCATACTTTATTCATCAACTCCTTTACTTCATTCATATCGTCCTGATAGATGTTTCCGATACTGTTTACCCGCTTTGCAATCTGATTCAGACTTGAGTTGATTCGTCCAAGCTCTGTATTATAATTTCGCAGATAACTGTAATCGACATCATACACATATCCATATAAAATCAGTTTGCGTAAAAAGGCTGACATGCTTTTCATGCCGGATGCTTTGAACTTGGTATTGAGAATGTACTGCTCATCATCACTGAGATAAAATTGCACCGGATTAGTGCGGTTTCGGTTTGCCATTGTGCCACGTCCTTTCTAAATTTGGGTACAAAAAAACTGCTGTAAAATGTTCGATTTTTACAACAGTCTGTTTTATGTTTTATTCAATTTTGGGTGTAATTACCCATAGCAAATTGTAGCAAAGACGGTAGGAAAGGTCAAGGTATTCCACCGGAAAACTGAAGAAAAATCGAGAGAGGGTTAGGGATACTTCCCTATGGAAATTCAACCACACAGGCGATAGGAAAGTGTGGGGGATTTCGCCTGTGTCATGACACAGGCAGTGCTTGCTATTCTACAAAAAAAGTTATAAAAGAACTAGAAAAGACTTGACAGGGAGAAAAAATAATGATATAAATACATACGTAACGAATGTATTTATTGCAGGTGAAGATAATATGGCAAGAAATAAGTATCCAGAATTAACAGTGGAGAAGATTTTGGAAGTATCACAAAGGCTTTTCTTAGAGAAAGGATACGAGCAAACAACAATTCAAGATATTGTTGATAACTTAGGGGGATTAACCAAAGGAGCAGTATATCATCATTTTAAATCCAAAGAGGAGATTATAAATGCTTTGGGCGATAAGATGTTTTTGGGTAATAATCCTTTCAATGTAGTCAAAGAACAGAACGAGTTAAATGGATTACAGAAGATTCAGAAAGCTATGATGTTAAATCGGGAAGATTCAGAACGAGCCACATTGTCAAAAAATACGATTCCACTGTTGGAGAATCCTCGTATATTGGCTGGAATGATAGAATCACAAAGAAAATACCTGTCACCAGAGTTTTATAAACTGATTGAAGAAGGCATTGAAGATGGTTCTATTAGTACGGAGTATCCGAAAGAATTGGCAGAAATCCTGCCATTGTTGGAATTGTGGCTAATGCCATCTGTATTTCCAGCATCAGAAGAAGAAATGCAACATAAAGTGATGTTTGTAAAAGAGATGTTTGAGCGTATGGGTGTGCCATTATTCAACGACCAAATATTATCGATGATTGATGTAAAAATAAAATAAAATTGTATTATGCAATTTTATTTTATTTTTACATCAATACATACATTCGGAATGTATGAAAAGGAGGAATAAATGGAACTTAAAGATGTATATATTGTAAAAACAAATAATTTATCGAAGTCTTATAATAAAAAAACGGTTATAAATAGCTGCAATATGAGTGTAAAAAAAGGAAGGATATATTGTTTGGTTGGACAAAATGGAGCGGGAAAGACAACACTATTTAAGATATTGCTGGGATTAACATCAGCCACGCAGGGAACGGCAACAGTTCTGGGAATGGACTGTAAAAATGAAAGCTTGGAAATTCTTGCCAGAACAGGAAGTCTAATAGAAACTCCGGTTTTTTATGAACACATTTCAGCAAGAAAGAATTTAAAAATACATTCAGAGTATATGGACTGCAAAGATGCTGACAAAAAAATTGAAAATATATTGGAAAAAGTCGGGTTGAAGGATTCGGCAGATCAGCAGGTATCTACTTTTTCGCTGGGAATGCGTCAGAGGCTTGCTATTGCGAGAGCACTTGTACATGAACCAAGTTTACTAATTCTTGATGAACCAATAAACGGAATGGATCCAGTTGGAATAAGAGATATGAGAGAGTTGTTTCGTAATCTTTCAGAACAGGGAGTCACAATTTTGATGTCCAGTCATTTTCTATCTGAGGTAGAATTGGTTGCGGATGATATAGGTTTTTTGGTTAATGGAACAATTGTGCGTGAGGTTCAGTCACAGGATATATCACAACAAAATGCCGGTGGACTGGAAGATTATTTTATGAAAGTGATTCAAGGAGAGTGAGTATATGAAAATAAACAGATTATTTTCTCTGGAATTGGAAAGAAATAGCTTACGACCATATCAAATTGCTGTTGCGGTAAGCACTTTTTTTATACTGGGCTTTATATATTTAATGGCAGCAATACCCAAAATTGATCCAGGGGATAGCGATGCAGAATTATTTAGTTCTTACAATTTTGTAATAGGACTGACATTGGTAGTCATGATGGGAATTTTTTCTGTAATCTCGGCAACGATGTCATCAAAGTTTATTGTGGATGAATATCGAGGGAAAAAAGCAATTTTATTATTTTCATATCCAATAAGTCGAAAAAAAATAATGGAAACCAAGATACTATTAGTATTTTTATTTACATTTGGTTCGATGTTGATAAGTGGAGCAATAGTACTCGCAGTTTTCATGATAACAGAAAGCTTCGTTCCAATTGGCAATGACATTGTAAGATTAGGACTTATGTTAACAAGTAGTATATATTTAGTATGTTATGCTCTGATTGCTGCATTTTGTGGTATTGTTTCGAGCTGGATTGGGTTCAGAAAGCAGTCTGTTATTGCAACAATAGTTGCATCCTGCATTATTATGGTCACAATGTGTCAGATAGCAGCTATGACATTTTTTTCTGGAGTAGCGATGATATTGCTTTTGGCTGGTATGGGAATTATTACATTTTTAGCCGTCGAGAGCATGTTAAGTCAGGCAGGAAAAATGGAAATTTAATTTAGTGTATCACATTCTTTTGTATACTCTTAAATAGGGACAGAGGAATGTATACATATAAAGAATGTTACCAGTAGTGGGGCATTCAGTATGACTGGGAGGAGGTGAAACTATGAAAAACATTACAGTTCGTCGTGCTGTTAAGGTTGATGCAACAGCATGGTGGATCGTATTCTAAGACGATCCGGTAGGTTGGTAGTGCCAAGAGACAAAATGAGTCTTCAGTTTGTCTTTGGTGCTACATACGAGAATTTGCAAAAGGAGAAGAGTGATAATTATGGATACATTATATAACAGACCAAGAATTAAGCCAATCTATCCATTGTACAGATTAAACAGTCAGGAATTCAGGATTGGAGCACAACTTGGAATTACAGCAGAGTTTGGGGATCCAGAGGGGCAGTTATGGGAATTGGCATCAAGGCTTGATGGCAGACCGGTTATGACAGTCATAGAAGAGGTGCGAGAGGTATTTCCAGAGTTAACAGTGGAAGATGTGATCGATGGAATACAACTTTTGGACAATGAGGGATTTGTAGAAGAAGTTTTAGAGGAAGAAACAGATGTACCGGTTCGATATATGCCCAATATAAATTATTTTAGCAGGTATATAGGAAGTGGTGGTAATAGATATACACCACAAAGAAAAATTAGCGAAACAACGATTCTTTTGTTGGGACTAGGCGGAGGCGGTTCAAATATACTTACAATGCTTGCAGGACTTGGTCCAAAGAAAATTGTAATTGTGGACTATGATAATGTAGAAGAGAGTAATTTAGGCAGACAGCTTTTATATAAAGAATCAGATATTGGTACACCTAAAGCAGAAGCAGCGGCAAGGGCAATTTCTGAGATGAATAAGGATATTGAGATTGAGGCATACAATAAGAAGATAGAAAAGCCGGAGGATGTACTGGATGTGATAGATGGTGTGAACCTTGTAATATGTGCGATAGATGAGCCTCCGTTTGTTGCACAGCGAATAGTAAATGAAGCTATTGTGAAAGCTAATGTGCCTTGCGTGTTTGGAGCGTCACAGGTAAGCAGAGGAAGAGTGTTTACAGTCATTCCTGGAGTAACAGGTTGTTTTGACTGCTTAAATCTTCATTATAGTATGAATGATCCGCAGTTTGTGGAGCAATTTGTTGCTTTTAGAAAAATAGATTTTGCTCCACCAACTATAGCATATGCACCGGCAATTTTTCAGCTTACAGCAGCGATTGTTGATGAAGCAGTGCGCGTGATAACGGGATATGCAGAGCCACGCAGTCTGGGAACACAATATGAAATCAATTTTGAAGATGGTTCTTCATTTAGGCATCCTTCATGGAAACGTTACAAAGAGAAGTGTCCTACCTGCGGAAAAGGGAAAAAGGAGGACTGGGAGATATTTCAATATTATGAAAATAGAAAGTAGGCTCAGAGTGTAAGATGGAAGCAAATATAACTTTGAAAACAATATTTTCCAGGAAATTAAAAAATGGCAATTATGTAATTTTGGCTGCTGATTCTGAGCCGTTGGTAGTAGAAGAGGAATTTGCAACGTGCATAAGTCAGGACGGTAACGCATTAGCAAATTTTGACGAGAGCGTTATTTCCGTATTTAAGGATAGCGGTTTTTTTGTTGATGCGTTATCGGATACAGTTATTCCGGAAGAACCGACAGGGAAAAAGTGGAATCTGTTACGACAGGGAGTATTTATAATATCAGTCATGGCATTGCTTGGTGTGTTAATGACTATTCCATTTTCCGGGATTCCGCTTGGAAACAGAATGATACCTGCCAATGTTCCAATGTGGATGTCGGTCATATTTATGATAGGATTTTCGATTGCTACAACAATGATTCACGAACTGTTGCATATGCTGTATGCAAACACATGGAAAAAGCGGAATGGTGGGGTAAAGATAGTATTAAAAAAGTCTATGGCTACAGTTAACATGACACATATATGGGTGTGGTCGTTTTTGGGGAGAGTGGCTGCCGTGTCAGCAGGAATAATGTCCGATTTGTTGATATTATGTATTTGTTCAATACTGGGATTATATAATGACAGTTGGATTATTTTGGCGGCAGCGTCGATCCTTTGGGTAAGAATATTATGGCAGTTTCGTTTTCACAGAAAGACGGATGGGCGTTTGATACTTATGCTTCTGTTAGATAATCCTGTGATTGCACTGGGAAATGAGAATGATGCTGATTTTACTTATAAAAAGGATGTCTTGATATGGAAAGTGTTTCAGGTAATTGGAGTGCTTGTCGAGATAGCAGTAGTTGTCTTTTGGGGTATCCCGTTTGTATTGAGCATATACGCTAACCTGTTTATTTAATTTTAAGAACAAAGAAGAGGTAATTTATGAAAGCAAATAATTTAATTATTGATTCAATAAGTAAAACATATAAAAGAGGGAAGATAAAAGCCAATGATAATATTTCATTAGAACTGCATCCTTCTGAAATCACCGCACTTATTGGACATAATGGCGCGGGGAAAACAACTCTGCTGAATCAGATTATAGGTAATGCCAAACCTGACAGTGGAGATATTACTTATAAGGGAATATCATTGGTAAAAAATTCAAAAGTAGCGAGAGAACTGGTATCAATAATGCCCCAGTTTCATGCTCCGCTTGAAGGAGTAACACTAAGGCAGTCCATAGAATCTATTTTGAGAATCAAAGGAGTATCTGAAAAGCAGGTGCATTTATGCACAAAACAAGTGTTAAAGGATTTGGATATTGAGCAGTGGGCTGACCAGACAGGAAATAAATTATCCGGTGGTTTACAGAGACTGACCTCTTTTGCAATGGCAGTGGCATACCCATCAGACATAATTCTGCTTGACGAGCCCACAAATGATGTTGATCCAATAAGACGTAAGTTGACATGGCAGTATATGAGAAAACTAGCAAAAGAGGGGCATATGATTTTTGTTGTCACCCATAATCTACTTGAAGTTGAACAGTATACAGACAGATATATTTTACTGAATAAAGGTCGTATAATTCGTGATGTTTCTACGGCTGTTATTAGTAATGACTTTGTTTCAAATGTAATGATAGTATCCCTGCATGATACGGACGAGTTGCACGATCTACCGGATGCCGAAACCAGTGAATACAGAGAAGATGAAATGCAGTTGGTGCTTACCTTGTCTGAAAATCAGGTTTCAAATGCTGTTAATTGGCTGATGGAGCTTATAAGACAGGGAAAAGTTTTGAATTATAAGCTTACATCTGCAACATTGGATATGCAATATGGAGGTATGATAGATGCAGAATAAAGAAACATTATCAAAACCGCAGGCATCTTATTTGACAAAACTTAAAGGAGTGATATTCTGGAGCCTGATAAGACACAAATATCTGGTGCCGGTATTCAGTGTGGCACAGGCTGCATTTGCGATTGCAATAATATGTGGAATGGCACTATTTCTTCCACAGCTTGATGATACATCGGTTGTTTATTTATCGTCCGGGGCACTGACTTTAGGCATGATTGCGGTCGGCTGTGTTTTAGCACCACAGATTGTAAGTGAGGCAAAACAAAATGGGATATTTGAATATCAAAGAACGCTTCCAGTTTCAAGAAACATTATTTTGTTAGCAGATATTATCATATGGGGAATTGCATCAGTTCCAGGCGTGATTATGGGTTGTATTGCTTCTGTACTGCGTTTTGATATAAATCTAAATATAACGGGACAAAGTTGCCTGATTATATTGCTTACACAGTTTACATTGATTTGTATCGGATTTTGTATTGCCTACTGGCTTCCACCTAGTGCAATGGCATTGGCAACACAGGTAATTATGATAGGTGGACTGCTTTTTTCACCGATAACATATCCAGCGGAAAGACTCCCGGAGTGGTCTATGTATATTTATAATGTGCTGCCATTTGTTCCTATAAGTAATTTAATAAGGTCTGCGTTATTTGTGACGAAGTCTATAAGTCTGTTAGATTTGATAGTAGTTGTTTTTTGGGCTGTCGTTGCATTTATTCTTTCTCTTTGTGCATTGTCAAAAAAAGAATGATAACGTATTTCGGCGGAAATAATATAACGAATTATGCGAATGTCGGGATATGAAAATGGTATATTACTGGATTCTGTGACTTTTTTATATCAGAATAAAAGGAAAAAGTTATGTTATATAAACAGGAAAATATTACATTGGTTGATGAGGTAAGAAAAACAGGAAGAGGAAATAGGGTTTGGATTGAAATATTGAAATTCTTGGCTGTTCTTACACCTATAAATTTGATAATGGTATTTGCGGGGGAGGCAATAAAAGCTGCATTATTTCAGAAGTCGGTGATTAACGAAGAGATATCCATGCTTATTCAATTATATGAATGTGCTTTGGGAATTGGTTTGGTTGTATTGTATTGTTGCTGCATTGAAAAAAGAACTTTTATGAGTATGGGTTTTATGAAAAGACATGTATGCAAGCAGTATATAAAAGGTGCGTGTGTAGGAGCCATGCTGATATCAGCCATAGTATGGATGGGAGTTCTTTTCAATACTTTTATTTTTAATGGATTCAATGTGAATTTGGATAAAATAAGTATATTCTTATTTCTTGGCGGATTTTTATTGCAGGGATTTTACGAAGAGTTAGTATTTCGTGGATTTTTCATGATATCTATAATCAGAAAAAATACCATATTTGTAGCGGTGATGGTTAATTCTATTTTATTTGGATTAACACATGGTTTCAATAATGGATTTCAAGTACTTGCTTTATTAAATTTGATATTATTTGGAATATTCGAGTCAATCTATTTATTGAAAACTGGAAATATTTGGGGCATTAGTGCAATACATAGCATGTGGAATTTTATACAAGGAAATATTTATGGTTTTAATGTATCAGGAATGGCACAATCACAAAACGTATTTGCATTTGAAACTAATGATTGTGAAGTGCTTAGCGGAGGCACATTTGGAATTGAAGGAAGTTTGTTGACAGCTATAGTGTTGGCAAGCGGCATTATTATAGCTGTGCTATATAAAAGATTGCAATACGTAAATAAATAGAAAATTGATTAAAAGTGGAATGAAGAATGTAGAAAAAATAAATACCAGATATGAACAACGTCCTGTGGGTGTGTGCCTGCGAGGACGTTTTTTGTATACAGAAAAATTTTTATAAAAATTTTTCAATCCACCCGAACATCTCCCCGGTTTCATTTGGGAGATACACCGGAAGGGAAAAAAGGCAAATGCCTTGTCATTCGGAACGGGAGGAGGTGAACTCGTATGGGGCAACCTTCTTCTAAGGATGAAATGACTGTCAGGCATCAGTTTGACCGTTTGTGCCAGATGGCATTAAAAGGTGAAGCTGCCAATTATTACAAGCACATGGACTATCGCAGAAAACACGAAGTCACATTCTCTGAACTGTCAGAAAAGGAGTTGAGCAAATTATTTACTATGGATGAGTACGGAACAGAAAATCATCATTTTGAAGTGCATGGCTACGATATTGAAGTAAAAAATACTTTGATTGCGGAAGCATTAAAAGAACTTACGGAAAGAAAAAGGAATGTTATTTTACTTTCCTATTTCATGGAGATGAGCGATGCAGATATTGCAAGAGAAATGAATCTGGTTCGCAGTACCATTCATGAACACAGAACACGCTCACTGGAAATTTTGAGAAAGGTTATGGAAGGAATAGCAGATGAAAAAGATGTCTAAAACCAGAAACAAAGAAAATTTGTTGCCTTTCCATATTATAAAGGCAGCATCAGAGGGCGATGTGAGTGCAATCAATGCCGTGTTAAAACATTATGAAGGGTACATAATCAAATTGTCCACAAGAAAGCTGTATGACGAAAGTGGACAGGTACACTACTGCATTGATGAAACTCTGCGTCGCAGATTAGAAACAAAGCTGATCACAAAGATACTGGCTTTTGAAGTTGCATAACAGGCGGTTAGCATTGTCCCTTTCCATTCGCTGATTGCTGCGTATGCACCCTGTACCTTGACAACTGAATATTTTTTGCATACAGGACGTGAGGATATGTGGAGCCACTAGGTAGATTCGCCAAGATGTACCTGCTCTTTGATAGGAGTGAATGTGAGGAAATGTTGAAACATTACATTGAAGCAAAGGTATGGAGCGAGAAGATCTGACAAAATGTGTGGCAGTAACACAGGGCGATGAAGCATATTCGTGATAATGATACTTCCGGATTGTAAGGAAATTTGCAGTCCGGTCAATTTGAATGACGGTGCAAGACCGATGTGGACAGAGTAATGATCTGTCACCTGTATTGCATTTTTATCTGCCTATGAGAGTCGGCAAGTGAATTGTGGGTTGTCATTGGCAGATAAAATGCGTGTTAAATTTAAGGAGGATTTGAGTAATGCAGAGGATGCCAAAGGCAATAAATAAGAAAAGACTGGTCAGATATAAGGAAGGGGCAGAAATGTACAGCATGGGTATGAATAAATTTCAGACTCTTGCCAAAGATGCGGGAGCAATTCTGAAGATAGACAGAATGGTGTTAGTAGACCTTGATGTGTTTGACCAATATCTTGAGTCATTTCGGGTGAAATAAATTTTGCAGACAAGGAAAAAGATTTTGGTTTAACCAAAATTCACTTGACTTTTGGTTAAACAGAAAGTATAATGATTATGAAATGGATGGAGGTGTATATTGTGGCTAGAACAGGTAGACCGAAGTCGGATAATCCTAAAAAAACTCTTATCGGATTAAAACTGACGGAGGAAGAAGCTGCAAGACTGAAAGGATATGCGTCCAAACATGACATGACCATAACACAGGTGCTACAAAGAGGGATTGATATGCAGTATGCAATGGATAAACCGGCTGAGTAGCTAGTACAAAATCTCTTTCCTTGAGAGAGGAGACGAGATGGCGAAATCAAGAAAGGATAACAAAGGGAGAGTATTAAGAAAAGGCGAAACTCAACGCAGTTGCGATGGTAAGTATGTATATACTTATGTTGATCCGGAAGGAAAGCGCCGGAGCATCTATTCTAAGGACATCATGGAATTGCGGGAGAGAGAAGTTAAACTGATGAAAGATCAGCTTGATGGGTTGGATGCGTATGCAGCCGGAACATCTACAATCAATTTTGTTTTTGACAGATATATATCGACAAAGGCAGAGTTGAGGGAAACAACAATGCGGAACTATAAATATATGTATGATCGCTTTATACGAGGTGGATTTGGCAAGAAGAAAATTGCCGCTGTGAAGTATTCTGATGTATTGCAGTTCTATCAGCATTTGTTGAAAGAGAAGGAAATGCAGATAAATACGCTAGAAACAATTCATACTGTTTTACACCCGACATTTCAGCTTGCTGTGCGTGATAACATCATTCGTGTTAATCCAAGCGATGGAGTAATGGCACAGATTAAAAAGCAACCGGGGAAAAATCATGGTGTGAGACACGCTTTGACAGTGGAACAACAGAGAGCCTTTATACGCTATATTGATGAAAGTCCTACATTTTACCACTGGGCATCATTTTTTAAGTTCCTACTTGGAACAGGTTGTCGAATTGGAGAAGCAATCGGTATCCGATGGGAAGACATTGATTTTGAAAAAAGGACGATCAGTATCAATCATAGCGTGGTTTATTACAGTAGAGAGTTCAAAGAACATCCGATATGTTCATTTGCTGTATCTCTTCCAAAGACAGAAGCTGGTATACGCACGATTCCGATGATGGATACGGTTTATGATGCACTCCAGATGGAATTGGATGACCAGAAGGAACATGGATTTAATGAAACAGTGATTGATGGGATGAAAGGATTTATCTTTATGAACCGTTTTGGCAATATCCATAATCCGCAAGCTGTAAACAGAGCAATCAAGCGTATATATGAAGCACATAATGCAGAAGAAGTGGTAAAAGCTGCAAAACAGCACAGAGAGCCTGTGATAATACCACATTTTTCATGTCATCATTTGCGACATACCTTTTGTTCAAGGTTTTGCGAAAATGAAACAAACTTAAAGGTAATTCAGTCTATTATGGGACACGCAAATATCGAAACAACCATGGATATTTATGCGGAAGTTACCGATACTAAAAAGCAGGAAGCAATTCAAAATTTAGCACACAATTTAGATGTATTTTAGGAAAGAGTCCGGCATGGACTGACGAGAGTACGACAAAATGTGTGCCATACGACAAGAGTACGACAAATTCGAGTGGTGTAATCAGCATAAATATGTTATTATGATAATGTTGGAACACCGAAAAAGGCTTTATTAAAGGAAAAAGCATTAAAGTAAATTAAATTGATGTGAAATCCCGACAATGAAGTCACTTGACTCAGACAAAAAAGCTCCAAAGACTGTAAAATCATCAGTTAGCGAAGCAGCACCAGTGAAAGAAGTAATCGATTTTTCTAATGTTAAGATCGAACCATTATTTGAAGAAGAAGTAGATTTTGAGACATTCAGTAAATCAGACTTTAGAGCAGTTAAAGTAAAAGAATGTGTAGCAGTTCCAAAGTCAAAGAAATTATTACAGTTTACACTTGATGATGGAACAGGTACAGACCGTACAATCTTAAGTGGTATTCATTCATTCTATGAACCAGAAGAACTTGTTGGTAAGACACTTATCGCTATAACAAATCTTCCACCACGTAAGATGATGGGAATCGAATCTTGTGGTATGTTACTCTCAGCAGTTAATAACCTCAAGGATTCAGAGGATGAAGAACTTCACCTTCTTATGGTAGATGAACATATTCCAGCAGGTGCAAAATTATATTAAGATGATGTGAAGAGGTATCGTTTTACCAAATAGACGGAACGAAATGCATTTGATAAAAGATTGAAAAAATAGCGATTTACATCAGAGTTACATTAATTGATGCAAGATTAAGTGCAAGCAAGAAAAATCGCATAATTAGTAAAATAAATGGGCAATTCCAATCGGGATTGCCCATTTTCTAAAGAAACAGAAATACAATCAAAATTTGTAGGGGGAAAGACAATGACAATAGAACCAATAACTATAAATGATAAACTAGGAAGAGAAAGTGCAATTTCGCTATATGAGAAACTTGTTTTCAAAAAGTATGCTACTTTTCAAGATAATATGAAATATACAGATGGTTCATATTGTGACGCATATGGGATGATGAAAAAGCTTGTAAGAAAATAAGCAATATTCAGTTTAATTTCTTTGTTGAAGGGGTAGTTCATTCTATGAACCAGAAGAGCTTGTTGGTAAGTCCTAGACTATGAAAGACTTTAGACTTCTGATATATTGTCGCTGATGGATTTCGTCGGCAACAACTACAGTTAATAACTGTGATATACCAGCAAGAAGTAAATCTGCATGAAGTGTTTTTTCGTTCGTTGTTTTTCGATTAGCGACACAAAAACTGCCTTTAAAGTGGTTGATTGATTTTTCAACATTTACTCGGATTTTGTAAGTGCCATCCCATTCTTGTGAGCCACGCTCCACACCGGGGTATGCTCTAAGTTTTTTTTCAGGATAAACATAAATCATTCTGCCACAGGAAGAGGTTGTGCAGGGATTATCGCAATGACAAACGCGTCGCTTTGACTTGTCTTCGCGGTTGTATTCCCATTTCATTTTGGCTAGCGCATATATGTAAAATCAGTGCACCATACTTTATTTTTGCAGTCGACATTAAAATTCTGGTTTAAAAGATTGTCAAAAATTTTATTCCTTTTTCCAGCCTTATAACCCGGCTTGGAATGCATAATTACAGCACATAATTTTAATTCCTTATTCATGTATTTATGCATAGTGGTATTACTTACTTCATATCCATAACGTTTAATAAAAATGCGCATAGCCCTATAGCCTATAACACGATTATTGTTGTAATAAACATATTTTATAAGCTCAAAGATACGTGACAAACGTTTATGATATTTTCGCTTTGCATCTTTTTTGTAATTGTAGTAACAATTAGGGCTAATTCCTAATTTATTGCATAGCCATCTTAAACCAAATATATTTTTATTATCGTCGATAAATCGATATACCACTAATCGATTTCCTTCGCGAAGAATGCCGCTGCTTTTTTTAGAAAGCGATTTCCTTATCCTTTTCATTCAGAAGCTGATTTAATCGTCTAATTTCCTTAGCTTGATTAGTTTCTACTGTTGTATTGGTGGTATAAAGGCATTCTTCTTTGTATTTGCTAACCCATTTGCTAACAGAACTTTTGGCAATATTAAAATCACTAGCAAGTTGTTGTATTGATTTATCGCCTGCCATATAGGCTTTAACTACTTCTTTTTTGAAGTCTTCGGTGTAATGTACTGACATAGTAACGTCCTCCTTATTGGAATAATATTATACTATATTATTCGAACAAGGTGTTACAAATTTACTATACCACTACACAGATGATAAGGCTTATTTGATTCGTACTGCTCTGCATATTTGAGCAGTTCTGCATAAGGTTTGATTTCATACTCCAAAGTAACAAGTTCTGTTCGTGCCACACTGAACAGAGATTTCTTTTCAGCAATTTTCTGTTCCAATGCTTTGATTGACTGTGCTTCCGCATAGGCACTGGCGGCTATTTTCAAGTTTTCAATATCTGCCCAATGCTGCAATCCCGGACTATCTGCAAAGTTCTCTGAGTATGTGTCTATAAGATTACGGGTAGCATAATTCCTTTGTTTATAGTCTGTACGTTTTTGTCTCGTGTTTTTATCCGTTCTTTGATACTTTATACTACATTGGGACATTTTCCCTTGTGGTATATTAGGACATTATCATAAATGGTCCATGCAATAATGATAATTATTACTATCTTTCTTGACATTATAATGAAATTGATGCATAATCCTAATTAAAAATGAATCCTAACAAGGAGGACGGATGACAAATAAGAGAAACACAATTCAGAAAGACTTGGTAAGAAATGCCGTATACGAAATGAGAAGATATGTTACAGCGAATGAAAGGGGGTGGCTGTCAACGCATGGAATGACAGAAACAGATGACGGCAAAGGGGAATCAAAAGTGATTTCTCAGATTTAACTGTTTTGGAGGTGTAACTGTGGAGAATATACTGAAAAGGTCATCTTTTCATGATATTTATTTTCATAATGGAAAAGAGAGGTCATCATTTGTAGTTCATGAAGAAACCGGATCAGGAGAGGGGAAGATGGTTTGTTTTGACGTTGCTCCTGGCATTCAGATCACATATAATGACCTAAACATGGGGAGCTGCTACCGTCCTATTATTCCGAAACATGATTTCCTTCAAATAGATCACTGTCTGGAAGGGTGTTATGAGTGTGAATCAGCAGATGGTACGGTTACTTTTCTGGGAGAAGGGGATTTATCAGTCGGGAGTTTGTATAAAGGGAAACAGGCGATTATTGGCTCCAATATCCCGTTAAAAAAATATAAAGGCATTACTGTATTATTTGAGATGGAGAAAGCTCAAAAAGCAATATCTGAAAATTTTAAACAGGCAGACATCAATCTGGTAAAAATCAGAGATATGTTATGCAGTAATGGTACGTTGCTTTTAGTAAAATCAAAACGTGAAATAGATCATATTTTTGGAGAATTGTATTCTGTTGATAAGCGGATACAGTCACCATATTTTTGGATTAAGACAATAGAGCTGCTTTTATTTTTGAGTTTGCTGGATGGAACTGCCATGCAGAAACCGCAGCATTTTTCAGAAGATATATCCCAAAGAACCCAAAAGGTATATCAATACATCATTGAAAATCCTTTCGATGTAAAAACCATTACTGACTTATCGGAAGAATTTGGAATTGCTGAATCCAGCTTGAAAAGGTGTTTCAAATCCATAGCAGGGAAATCTATTGGAACATTTATTAAAGTGAAACGGATTGAGGCTGCGGCAGAAATGCTGAAAACAGAACCACACCTTAATATAGGGGAAATTGCTTATGCGGCAGGTTACGAGAATCAAAGTAAATTTTCAGCAGCATTTAAGTCTGTCAAGGGGATAACGCCGCAGGCTTACAGATATAAATATGCGTGACCTGATTGGAGTAAAATTTGTCTGATAGGTTATAGATAGTTTGAACTAACTTCGATATAATGATTTGCGTGCTGAAGGTTGGTTCGTCTTGGTAAGGAAGTCGCTATACTGCGGCTCCTTTTTTTGAATCAAAAGTTAGCATAAACTAACTAAAGTAAGGAGCGATTAGACCTATGTCTGACATTAAGATTTTGGTGGGAAGGATATTAAAACGTATCCTGAATTTTGTTCTTGTGATATGGGGTGTTGTAACATTAAGTTTTTGCCTGCAATTATTCACAGGAACAGATCCCGCAGAAATGATTGTCCGAAAAAACAATCTTTTTGCAACAGAAGAACAGATACAGGCAGTGAGGGTGGAGCTTGGACTGGATGCCCCGTTCGGAGAAAGGTATTTCGAGTACATAAAGGGTGTCCTGAGTGGTGATTTAGGCACCGCAATAACAAACAGAAAGCCGGTAATACAAAACATTATGGATGCACTTCCAGTTACTTGCATGATGATAATTATGGCAATGGCCTGGATTATCATATTGACAATTCTTATTGCGGCTATCTCTGTCATAAGGAAGAATGGCGTTTTTGATAATGTTGCAAGAATACTCTGTATTGTGGGAATATGTGTGCCGAGTTTCTGGCTGGCATTGGTTCTGTTATCTGTCTTTGCTGTGAAAATACCGATTTTCAATGTAATTGCGGACGGAAGCCTGAAATCGCTTATACTGCCTTCTGTTTCGATGGCGGTGCCGATTGTATGTATCGCGACAAGGGTTCTGCGGGCATCTATACTGAATGAATTAAAAAGCGATTATGTGCTATATGCAAAAGCAAGGGGGTTTTCCAATACGCAGATTATATTTGGGGAGGTACTGAGAAATGCCCTGCCTGCGGCAATCACATTATTTGCTCAATATTGTGCGGCGTTGTTTGGAACATCATCACTGGTGGAAAGCGTTTTTTCGATTGATGGTTTAGGAAGTTATTTAATGAAATCTTGTGAAGGAATGGATATATATGGAATATCAGGAGCAATCTTAGTGTGTGCCGTCCTGTTTGCGTTCTTCAATACAGTTGCTGATATTCTTTCAAGCATAATATGTCCTGCGTATAGGAGGAACTGGATATGAGAAGGAAATGGCAGATAATTATTGGAATCATGTTGATCGCTTTTTTTATACTGATTGCAGTTGCCGCACCTATGCTGGCGCCAAATGATCCAAATGCAACAAACCTTGCAATGAAAAATGCAGAGCCTTCCGCAGAATATCCGTTAGGATGTGACCAGATGGGGCGTTGTGAATTGTCGAGGCTTTTATATGGGGCAAGGTATTCATTAGGGCTTTCTATTCCTGTATTGATTGTTTTAGCGGTGATTGCTTTATTCACAGGAAGTTTTTCATGCTATATAGGCGGAATGATAGATGAAATAGCAAGGGTGGTATGTGATATATTGATGGCATTCCCTTTGTTAGTTATTGCAATGGCTCTGGTTACTTCATTTGAAAATCCGACAGTCTGTATTATTGTAGCGATCAGCATATCCATGACAGCATGGTTTTTGAGGATGGTGCGTTCTTATGCAAAAACAGAGTGCGGCAAAGAGTATGTAGAGGCAGCAAGAATTTCGGGAGCTTCCAATATCCGCATTGTTGTTATGCACTTGATACCAAATGTACTGCCACAATTTATTGTATATTTTACAACGGGGATTGCATCAGTCATTATTTCTATTTCTGGATTTGCTTTTTTGGGTATAGGTCTGGTAAAGGGTACATCAGAATGGGGCGCAATGTTAAACGAAGCCCGCAACAGCTTATATTCAAATCCTAACCTAATTGTTTATCCGGGAATTTGTCTGCTTGTATGCTGTGCAGGATTTAATTTGTTAGGGGAAGGGCTGAGGAATTCTATTGGGAAGGAGGATGATATAAGTGGCACTTGATGTTAGAAATTTGAAAATATCATTGTTCTCTGGAGAAATGATTGTAAATGATGTTTCTTTTGAGATCAGTCATGGTCAGATGCTTTCACTGGTCGGAGGTTCAGGGGCAGGAAAAACAACAGTTTGCAGGGCGGTTATGGGATTGCTTTCTGATAATTACATAATCGAAGGTTCTATAAATTTTGGGGGCAGAGATTTACGAAAATTAAATAAAAAGCAGTTAAGTGGAATTTATGGAAAAGAAATCTGTTTTATCATGCAAAACCCAATGACAGCTTTTAATCCGTCTATCCGTATTGGAAAACAGTTAGAAAGATCTTATCTGCGTCACCACCTAAAAGCAGAGAAAAAAGAAACAAGAAAAAGATATGAAACGATTTTAAATGGATTAGGTTTAGATGATACAGAAAGAATTTTGAATAATTATCCTTTTGAATTATCAGGCGGTATGTTACAGAGGATTATGATAGCAGCAGCTATCATTCAGGAGCCTAAACTGTTAGTGGCAGATGAAGCAACGACAGCGATTGATGCTTGTAACAGGATGGAGTTAATGCAGCAAATGAAAAAATTATGTGGTCAGGGTATGTCTGTCCTGTTTGTAACACATGATCTGAAAGCGGCTTCTGTATCTGACTGGATGATGATAATGAATCATGGAAAGATTGTTGAAACAGGGCAGACAGATATGGTCATGAACAGCCCTGAAAATGAATTTACAAAAGAATTGGTAAATGCCTGCGAACTAAGGAGGGATGCATATGATAGAGCTAAATGACGTAAGCTGCAAATTTAGAAAAGGAAAGTTTGGAAATAGGGATTTTGTGGCCGTGGCTCCGGTTTCAATCTCATTCCATGACGGAGGCAGATATGCGATTGTAGGAGAATCCGGTTCTGGAAAAACAACACTGGCAAGAATGATTGCCGGATTACAGTTTCCTTCCGGCGGAAATATACTGGTTGACGGACATGGTATATATAAGAATCGGAGAACGGTGAGAGGGCATTACAAAACGGTGCAGTTAATCCAGCAAAATTCGGCATCGGCTCTTGATCCTAAAATGACAGTGGGAAAGTCTGTTGAAGAACCGTTGAGCTGTTTTTTTCATATGGGGTGGCAAGAGCGAAAAAAGAGGTGTCTGGAATTATTTAGCCTTTGTAACCTCCCGGAAGCCTATTACGCAAGAATGCCGTCAGAGTTGTCTGGTGGGGAACAGAAAAGAGTTGCGATAGCAAGAGCTTTAGCGGCAGAACCCAAATGCCTGATTTTTGATGAAGCAACGAATGGGTTTGACTTGCCGCTTAGGAAGAAAATCATAGAGGAAATCGTTTCTTTGCAAAAACGATTGGGGTTTACCCTTATCTTTATTACGCATGACATAGAGCTTGCAGTGGTGATTGCGGATGAGATTCTGGTAATGAAAGAGTCTGTTTTGATGGAACAGGTTGCATTTTCTGGTAACACAACAGTATTTGTTAATGAGTATAGCAAAATTTTGTTGAGAACCAGCGGATTGTTATAACCCGTGTCCATTTCAAAATAAGAAAAACAAATAAAAAGAAAGGAATATTTATCATGAAATTTAAGCATTTAGCAGCAGGATTGCTGTCTGCGGTTATGGTTTTAGGGATTGTAGCCTGCAGCAGTGACAATGGAGCAAGTGAGGCAAACGGAACAAACAATACAAATGAGGTAAGCAATACTCAGGAAACAGGACAGGAGCGGGTGCATCTCAATTTAGCAGAAAGCTGGGGATTTGAGTATTTTTACACGGTAATCACACCAGATGTAACCTCAAGCGGCTACGATTTGACATATTGGCTTCCTTCTTTCTATGACACATTGGTGAAATATGATTCAAACGGGGAATTGACTGGCGTATTGGCTGAAAGCTGGAGCATGAGCGAGGACGGCTGTACTTATACATTTAAGATACGGCAGGGGATTAAGTTTTCGGACGGTTCTGATATGACAGCGGAGGATGTGGCAAAGTCATTATTGGCGGTTCCGGTAAATCTCGGACAGTATAATGGTGGTTATGGAAAACTGTCTACTATAATTAAAGATGCGGTTGCGGTTGATGAATACACGGTTGAGCTTCAGTTAGAGCAGCCGTATTACGGTACAATGCGTGAATTGTGCCTTGCGAATCCCTGGGGGATTGTGTCAAGCGAGCAGCTAAATGAGGATTTGACAGCCAAGGATACATTTAAGAGTGCTACCTGTGGTACAGGCCCCTATATGTATTCCGGGGATAACAATGGGCAGGTATTCAACTTTGAATACAATACAAACTATTGGGGCAAAAAACCGGATGTTGACAGTTTTTCTGTAAAGAACATTCCGGATAATGATGCAAAATTATTGGCATTAAAGAATGGAGAGATTGATTTTTACACAGGCATTACCAAGATTTCAGCAGAAAACTTTGAAGAAATGAGTGCAACGGATGGATTTTCAGCAAAAGCGGATGGAAATGCCATGCAAACGTATTATATGGGCTATAACCTGAATGATCCGATTTTTAGAGATCAGGTGGTTAGGGAGGCGATTGCGACAGCAGTTGATAAAGAAACAATTACTCAAAATATTTTTGGGGGATTGTATGAAGCAGCCGATACCTTCTTTTCAAGAAGCATTCCATATTGTGATGTAGACCAGAAGATTTATGAATACAATATGGATACTGCAAATCAATTATTGGACGATGCCGGATATGTAGATACAGACAACGATGGAATACGTGAAAAGGATGGAGTAAAGCTGTCAGCAGAATTTGTATATCAGACAGGTTCAGCATCAGACGATGATACCGTGGTATACATATGTGACCAGCTAAAGCAGATCGGCATAGAACTGACGCCCAGCTCCGCCGCAATGATGGATTGGTTTGCTATGGTTTCCGGTGGGCAGTATGGAGTGACAATTTTTAAAACACAGGGCGGATATTATGACCCGACGGTTGTCGTGGGAGGCCTTGATCCCAAAACGTCAACTGATCCTATTTTATCACAGGTAAATGCATATTTAGCAAACGGATTGCTTGACGAGTTAAACGCTGCAACGGAAGAAGAAAAAATACAGGAAATTTACAATACCATTTTAACTACAATGTCAGATGAGTGTCTGGTAACGCCATTATATTATACGCATCAGCTATCTGTATATAACAGCAATGTATCAAATTATGAATATTCTGGCGATACGAGCTTTACATCAGTACAAAATATAAAAGTAAAATAGTGAAGAATGTTGTACTTGGGAAGAAAGGCGGTAATGACAGAGGAAGTCATTACCTCCTTTCATATAAAAAGCGGTGGACTGATTGGAGTAAAGATATACCTGTTAAGTCATAGATAAAAAATTATCTGACTATATAATGAATATAGTTAGTCAAAACTAATTTAAGGAGGTACTGTTTCAATGAAACAAAAATCAAATGAAATCAAGCGGTTGTTTCAATTTATGGGAAAACACCGTACATTGCTGAATGTATCTCGGTTCTTATCGGGGATCAGCGCATTGTTTATTATGTGTCCGTTTTTGTGTGTCTATTTTGCCGCAAGAGATTTGGTATCCATATTTGCCGGAAAGCCAATAGACACAGGCAATCTGGTAAAGTGGGGCATGGCGGCACTTGTATTGGAACTGGTTGGGCTTCTGCTTTACTTCATAGCATTGCTGTGTTCCCATGTTGTAGCGTTTCATACAGAAAAGAACCTGAAAATGGCTACATTAAAGGCACTTTCAAAGATGTCTATGGGATATTTTGATGTAAACCCAAGTGGAAAACTCAGGAAGATTATTGATGAAAATAGTTTCCAGACAGAAACATTTATTGCACATCAGCTTCCCGATCTTGTAGGCGCACAGGTTACTATGATTGCAAGCGTAATCTTAATGCTTGTTTTTGATTTGAGAATAGGCATTCCATTGATATTGTTATATGGAATAGGCTTTTTCCTGCAAGGGGCTTTAATGGGCAAGGAGAGCAGGGAATTTATGATGCAGTATCAGGATTCGTTAGAGAAGATGAATCATGAAGCTGTGGAATACGTCAGGGGTATATCAGTAGTAAAGGTATTTGGTCAGACAGTCAGGTCATTTTCAAAATTTAATGCAACAATCAATGATTACAGAAAACAGGCGCTTGCATATACGATGTCATGCAGGAAGGGTATGGTAGCGTTTAATTCTGTTATCAACTCGAATTATCTGGTTCTGGTTCCGGCGGCAATTATTATTGCTATGGTTTCAGATAATCTGATCGGATTTATGCAGAGCTTTTTATTCTATCTGATTTTCTCTCCAGCCTGTGCAGTTATGCTGAATAAAATCATGTATATGACAAGTTACAAGATGCAGGCAGAGGAAGCTATGCGTAGGATTGATACGATACTGACTGCTACACCGCAGCCGGAAACAAACAATCCAAAAACAACAGATAAAAATGATGTGGTCTTTGAGGGCGTGACCTTTGCCTATGAAAATACGGAGCATCCGGCAGTCTTGAATTTAAGTTTTGTGGCAAAGTCGGGAACAACGACAGCATTGGTAGGACATTCGGGTTCAGGAAAAAGCACAACAGCTAGTTTGATACCACGTTTTTATGACGTGCAGAGTGGACAGATTAAGATTGGAAACGTGGATATTAGAGAGATTGCCCACGCTGATTTAATGAAAAAGGTGGCATTTGTTTTTCAAAATCCCCAATTATTTAAAGACAGCCTTTTAGAAAATATCAGGGCGGGCAGACCGTCAGCTTCAAGAGAGGAAGTCCTGAAGGCGGCTCATCTGGCGCAGTGTGATGATATTATTGCTAAGTTTCCAAGTGGGATTGATACAGTGGTAGGGAGTAAAGGCGTTTACTTATCAGGAGGAGAAACACAGCGTATTGCGATTGCAAGGGCGATTTTAAAGGATGCTCCAATTATAGTCCTTGATGAAGCCACGGCATTTGCTGATCCGGAAAATGAGCAGCAGATACAAAAAGCATTTGAAGGGCTGCTTTCTGGTAAAACGGTTATTATGATTGCGCACCGCCTTTCAGCCGTGCAGGATGCTGACCAGATTCTTGTAATGAAACAAGGCGAGATTGTAGAGAAGGGTACACATAAGGAGTTGGTGCAGTTAAACAAAGAGTATGCCCGTATGTGGAATAATTATATGAAAACGACAAACTGGCACATAGGAAATGAGGTGGAAGTATGTTAAAGAAAATGTTTGCATTAAGCGATAAGGGAGCAAGGGATTTGAGGGGCGGCATTATTGCAACCGCAGTTAGTCATATCAGTTTACTGCTTCCTGTCGGTCTGCTTATGATGATTGTTCTTGATATTCTAAATGTTATATCAGGGAACACACAAAAACTGGAACATAATACATGGGAGTATATCGGGCTGACAGCCGCCATGTTTATCCTTGTGTTTATTATGCATTGGATACAGTACAACAAAACCTATACGGTAGCTTATTCAGAAAGTGCGTCACGGAGAATCACGCTTGCTGAAAAACTCAGAAAACTGCCGCTTTCCTTTTTTGGACAGAGGGATTTGTCAGATTTAACTTCTACCATTATGGGAGACTGTACGGCGTTAGAGCGTGTTTTCTCCAATGCCGTTCCGCAGTTTTTTGGAACAATGATCATGTTTATCATAACCGCCGTAAGTTTATTAGCCATAGACTGGAGAATGGGTTTGTGTATTGTGCTGCCGATTCCTATTGCTGCTTTAATTGTTTGCATGGCGAGAAAGGCGCAGACTAAAGCAGAAACAGCAAATTTTAATGCAAAGAGAGCAGCATATGATGGGGTTCAGGAATATCTGGATACAATTCAGGAATTAAAATCATGCGCAAAAGAGCAGGATTATTTGAATGGTTTGGAGAAGAAACTGGATTATGTTGTTCAGTGTTCTTTTAAAAATGAACTGGCACCAGGGGCGGCAACAACAGTAGCACAGTTTGTGCTTCGTTTGGGATTGGTGGCTGTGCTGCTTGTTGGCAGTGTCTTGGTTATAGATGGTTCGTTAGCTGTTCCTATGTTTATTTTGTTCCTGATATTTGCAGGAAGAATTTACGATCCATTTACCACTTGCTTTATGATGATGGCAGAACTCTTTTCCTCACAGGTTAGTGCTAAGAGAATGAAAGAAATTGAAAATACAACAGAACAGACGGGAAGCGATGTATGCAATAATCATGGATATGATATTGAATTTAAGAATGTTAAATTTTCTTATAATGAAGAACCTGTGTTAAAGGGGGTGTCTTTTGTGGCAAAGCAGGGGGAGGTAACAGCACTTGTTGGCCCTTCCGGAAGCGGAAAATCCACAGCGTCAAAACTTGCGGCAAGATTTTGGGACGCGGATTCAGGAAGCATTACGCTTGGTGGCGTTGATGTAAAAACCGTTGAGCCGGAAACCTTGTTTAAAAATTTTGCGGTGGTATTTCAGGACGTTTTATTGTTTGATGATACGGTAATGGAAAATATACGTTTAGGCAGGAATGGAGCGACAGATGAAGAAGTGAAGCAGGCGGCAAAGGCAGCTCAATGCGAAGAATTTATCAACCGTCTGCCGGAAAGCTATCAGACAAATATCGGGGAAAATGGAAGCGCACTTTCAGGAGGAGAACGGCAGCGCATTTCCATTGCCCGTGCGTTGCTGAAAAATGCTCCCGTGGTGCTTCTTGATGAAGCTACTGCTTCAATGGATGTTGAAAGTGAAACACTGGTTCAGGATGCGCTTTCCGTATTATTGAAGAATAAAACCGTAATGGTGATTGCGCATCGCATGAGGACAGTTGCCAATGCGGATAAGGTTGTTGTCTTGGATGACGGAAAAGTAAGTGAAATGGGTACTCCGTCTGAGTTGATGGCTGCGAATGGCTTGTATGCACATCTTGTGGCATTGCAGCAGAAATAAAGGAGATAAATACAATGAAACTTTATAAGTCGGGTGAGGATTATTTGGAAGCTTTACTTATATTACAAAAACAAATAGGGATTGTGCGCTCAGTTGACCTTGCCCGGCACATGGGATATGCAAAGCCCAGTATATGCCATGCAGTGTCCGTTTTGCGTGAATGCGGCTATATTACTATGGATTCAGACTATTTTCTGCATTTGACAGAAACGGGTAAGAAAGTGGCTGAAAAGATATATGAAAGACATAAATTTCTAACAGAAATGTTGGTAAATGTGGGTGTATTAAAGATGTGTTTGTGGATTTACAGGAAGAAATAGTTTATTGGTTGTAGTGGTAGCAGGAATTCAATTTAGTTTTCACAATGTCCCTGTGAATAAAGATATGGTACGATTAAATAGTAGTGAGGGCGTGGGAGAATATCCTGCGTCCTTTTTTGTGCGTGAAATAAATAAAATTTCGATATGCAAGGGATGCTTATTGGACAGCATAAATGTTATAAATAAGATATAAAGAAAAAGCAAGTAAGTTGAGTCAGAGTTAATCACTATTGATTTGGAGGTGGCAGATATGCATATTTTAACAGGAATTTTAATGTTCATAATATTTGCGATTATAGCAGCATGTGGAGGAGATTATTCAGGGATTGTAGTTATAGGAAAAGTAGTTGGCTTTCTAGTTCTTCTATTTGTAATATTATGGTTATTTACACAGCCAGCACTTCTTATAATTGCTATTATTGTATTGATTACAATTGTAGTATGTTGTTCTTCAAAGTAAGGGAGTTACACTTGTCGGACCAGATGATGTTGTGGAAGATTAGTAAGCTACAATCAGTGGTTAAAAATGATAACGATGACAAGAAGAAAAAGATGATAGGACATATTGTTCTATCTGTTTGTAAAATGTACACAAAATCACAGGCTATTTTAAGAAATATAGAGGTAAGGTTCATAATATAATCGTTGCTATTATTCCAATAGTAGAATATAATGGTACTTATTATGGAGAGTTTTAATTAAGGAGTATTTAACAGCAATGGATAGGTAGGTTTTTCTTGATAAACGGGAATATACCGGACCGATATACAAGCAGATAGAGAGTGCGGTTGATTTTGTTTTGAAAAATATCAGACTTGGAGCGACAATAGATGGTTTAGTGCGTCGGGAAAGCTATGAACTTCCGGTAGAAGCATGGGGAAGTGGCATCAGAAGAATTATAAGTGCTGCCAGAGAATACGGACTTCCTGTTCTCACAGTGGAAGTATATGATGATATGTTTCGGGCGAATTTATATAGAAATGTGCAGGGCAACGTAAATGGTGGAGAAAAAGGTGGAATAAATAAACTTACAGACTATGATAAAATCAAATTTTTAGGAGAAAAAAATGTGGTATTGTATATCTTTTTTAATAGGCTTTTTGTTAAGTGGAGCTTGTTATGGGTGTAATCTTTTTCTACAGAGTTTCTGTATTAAGAAAAAAATATATTGGCTACAGAGAATGAGTATGGTGATTATATCCATCATTCCAACTATAATTATTGGAATTTGCTTTCATGCTCATCCATTTCATTTTATTTCAATTTTTAATTGGAAATTGTGGTCAGTAGCAATTGCAACAGTAATAGTAACGAGTCTTATCATTAAGTTGAAACATGAATCACATGAGAATGTACCTTTAGCACCTTTATGCGTAGAAGCTGCATGTATGGAAATACCTCAAAGAGTGATGATGCAGACTTTGGTTTTGGGGATTTTAGCAATGCAGAAACTAAACACTTTATGGAGTGTTTTTATAACGGCATTGATTTGGTGTGCGGGCATCCTGGTTCAAGCACTTGTTACCAAACAAAAGAATTTCCAATACTTATTTTTAGAAGTGTCAGCTTCCTTTGTTTTCTCAATGGGAATAGGATATGTATTCTATTCTTCAGAATGCTTATTTATTCCGATGCTGGCACATGCTGCTGAAAGATTTGTTACGAGAACATGTCTGAGAGAAGTGGAGGAATAATATGACAGAAACAGAATCTTAGGTATTGTTACCATGGCAACAACGGAAGATGATATTAATAACGAATTGGAGGCATTATAATGAAGTGGGCAGTTTCAATGTCGTCATCGACTATAGATAGGAATATACTTGCAAGTATGAGTATGACATCAACTAATGATAGAGAACAGGAATTATTTATCAATGCTATAACAAAAAGATATAGACAGTCGTTGCAATTAATAGGAATAATGGCAATAACAATTCTACTTGGCTTTATAACAATTATTTTTACAATCAGCAGTATCTATGGAAGAATAGTAGTAGCTATATTTGGGATGATAGTATTCATATTTGCAGGAATAATATCAAGAGTACTTTTAGGTAATCAGCGAGAGCAACTTAGAAGAGTTAATACTATGAAGATTGAAAAAGTAAGTGCAAAGTTCGAGAAAGCAACAGTATCAAGCAGTGGAAGATATGGTGGAACTAATTATCTTATAAAAGTCAAAGAAATAGATGGATGGTATAATGTAGGAAAAGAGTATTTTAAGATAGAGGAGCATCCACAAGAGGTTACACTCAGTATATATGCTTATAATACGTCTAATGGCTATTGTAAGACTTATCTGGTGACAGAGTATTAGGCATAAGCATAGTCATAAACAAGTTGCCTTTGATGATTATTTGTCTCTTTGGTGTTAGCGATGCCAGTTGGTGATTGATCATAGCATAGTGTTGATAGGATTAAGTGTTGAAATTCAAATTATGCTTTGGTATGATGTAATAAGAATAAAAAAGATGATGAAATGAGTATAAAGGTTATGAGTAAAAATAATTTTATAATTAGAGTTTTGACAAAAGATGACGCAGAACAGTATAATGCATTATTACGATATTCTTTTCAGGTTACAGAACAAGAACTTGCAGAAACAGGATGGAAAGATGATGAGATTAAACAGTCAAAGTTTCCGGTTTTGGAGAGAGCAGACGTATTAGGCTGTTTTAATAAAGATGAACTTGTGGCACAGTTCGCAGTATATCCACTAGATATGAATATATATGGGGAACGTTATCAGGTTGGCTTTATTACAAGTGTATGTACATATCCGGAATATACAGGTCAGGGTATTATGAAAAAGTTAATGAAGAAGAGTCTTACACGTATGAAAGAGAGCAATAAATCATTTGCACTTTTATATCCATACTCTATCCCATTATATAGACGACTTGGCTGGGAGATTATATCTAATAAGATGACTTATGTAATTAAGGATACACAAGTTCCACAAAAGATTAAAGAGCCAGGTTATGTAAGGCGTGTTGAATGGAACGATCATGATTTTAAAGAACTTCATGGAATGTTTGCGGCTAAGATGCATGGATGTCTGTATCGCAATAAGCTTGCCTGGGAAGAATATTTTCGTTGGGATGAAGACGATACTATGGTGGCTATATATTATACAGCGCAGGGTGTACCAAGTGGCTATATGGTATATTTAATTAGTTCAGATGTTATGCATATAAAAGAGATGATATATCTTAACAGAGAAGCACAGCTTGGATTATGGGAATATATACATAAACATGATTCTATGATTGACGAAGTAAGAGGTAATAATTATTATAGTGAGCCGATTGCATTCGAATTAGATGATAGTGATATAAAAGAAACTATTCGTCCGTATGCAATGGGAAGAATTATAGATATAAAGCAGTTTGTTGAACAATATCAGTCTGATCCGGACGGTCCTGGTGGTATATTCGAATTTGAGATTACAGATGAACTTTTACCATGGAATAATGGTAATTTTATTATAGAATTTATAGATGGCAAAAGTAATATTTCACAGAAAAAGCCGGAGTATCATCTAAAGATGTCAATAGGGACACTTACAACACTCATGATGGGATATAAGAATGCAGAATATCTTTTTAATATGGGTAAAATTGAAGGTGATGTAGAAGGTGTTGGAAAAATCGATGATGTATTATTACATGAGATACCATATGTGTCAGATTATATTTAAGAAAAATTATTGATAGTATAAGACTTATCTGATAGAGATTGATATGATTAATAATACAACGTATCAATAAAAGGGAGAGAAAACTATGCAGATACTAATAGATGCAGATGCTTGTCCTGTGATTCAAATAGCAGAGAAAGTTGCAATAAAATATAATATCCCGGTGACACTTATATGTGACACGAATCATATTCTTAATTCAGATTATAGTGAAGTTATAGTTGTCAGTGCAGGTGCAGATGCTGTTGATTATAGACTTATAAATATCTGCCATAAGGGAGACATTGTAATTACACAGGATTATGGAGTAGCAGCGATGGCTCTTGCAAAAGGTGCATATTCAATTCATCAGTCGGGTAGATGGTATACCAATGAGAATATAGATCAGATGCTTATGGAAAGGCATATTAATAAAAAAGCACGCAGGACATCTGCTAAGAATCATATTAAAGGACCACGAAAGAGAACAGAAGAAGATGATAAAAGGTTTGCAGAATCATTTGAGAAAATTGTAAAGTTAGCTATGAAGACGCAAATAGAATATAATAATTAAAAGTTAGTATAGCACATAGTTTATTTTAATGTTGATGAATAAAATATTATAACGTAACTGGCAAAATAAAAATCCACAAAAGCACATTAACAATCATATCATAGAAGTTAATGTGCTTTTGGTTATATAAAAATTAATCTATCAAAATATCAAGAAATAATATCCGTATAGTGAAAAATAGATTTGCAAGAAAATATCAAGAGCAATATATAATATTTATGCAACGATATACATATATAATATCTGCAGGCATATCTACATAATATACATAGATGTCTGTAAGCATATTTGTTAATATACATAGATGTCTGTAAGCATATCAATATAATACACACAGATGTCTGTAAACGTATCTATATAATACACACAGATGTCTGTAAACGTATCTATATAATACACATAGATGTCTGCAAGCGTATCTATATAATACACATAAATGTCTGCAAACATAGCTATATAATATACATAGATATCTATAAACATACATATCTATACAATGTATATATTCATAAATGTATCTATATTATAGAACATATACATGAGAATACCATAAATATAAGTAGTATTAAAAACTATGTAACACAACATACATACAATAATATCTTGACAAAAACACGATATAGAATTATACTCAAATAAAAATACTTTGAATATCAAAGTATTTTTTACAAGATATAAAGTCAGAACAAGTAGCCTGTCGGATATTTAATATGTAATATATTATAGTCAATTATCTGGCAGGTATAGAAAGTGGAGGAATAATTAATGAGTGATTGTATGTTAAAAGAGTTAAGAATAGGTAATCTAGTAGCGAAGATTCCAATAATTCAAGGTGGCATGGGTGTTGGAGTAAGTCTAAGCCGTCTTGCAGGAGCTGTTGCTAAAGAAGGTGGAATAGGAATAATATCAACAGCTCAGATAGGATATGATGAAGACGATTTTTCTAAGAATCCGAATGAGTGCAATATAAGAGCGATTAAGAAGCATATAGATAAGGCAAAAGAGATTGCCTGTGGCAATGGGCTTGTGGGAGTTAATATTATGGTTGCACTTAAGAACTATAAGGAACATGTAAAAGCAGCAGTCAAAGCAGGTGCAGATGTTATTATAAGTGGAGCCGGACTTCCGATTGAACTTCCGGAACTTATAGAAAAAGGCTGTAATACTAAGATTGCACCTATAGTATCTTCTAAGAAAGCACTTAAGATAATTCTTAAGATGTGGGAGAAAAGATATAATACAACAGCTGATTTTGTAGTTATTGAAGGACCAAAAGCAGGTGGACATCTTGGTTTTTCGAAAGAACAGCTAGAGGATATAGATAACCTCTGTTATGACAATGAGATAAGAGATATTATAGAATGTAAAAAAGAATATGAAGAGAAGTATAGCAAAGAGATACCGGTTATCGTAGCAGGAGGAATATATGACAATAAGGATATTAAGCATGCATTAAGCCTTGGAGCAGATGGAGTGCAGATAGCAAGTAGATTTGTGGCAACCTGTGAATGTGATGCATCTGACAGATATAAAGAGGCATATATTAATGCTAAGGAAGAAGATATTAGAATTATAAAAAGTCCTGTTGGAATGCCAGGTCGTGCATTATACAATGATTTTGTTAAAAAAACAGAGAAAGGAAGAATTCCTATAACAAAGTGTTATGGATGCCTTGAAAAGTGTAATCCGGGAGAAGTTCCATACTGTATAACAAAAGCATTAACAGATGCAGTTAAAGGAGATATAGATAATGGGCTTGTGTTTTGTGGTGCTAATGTAGGTAGAATAGATAGGATAATGTCAGTGCATGAATTAATGATGGAATTATGTTGTAATGATTAAAATGGAAACTGAAAGAAATATAAACCGTATTGCAAGAAATTGTGATAGATAATTAACAATCACTATGTTATGATATATATACTGTTAGAGAAAATCATAGAATATTAAGCGACTGATAACAGCTATATGATATTTTATGAAAAAAAATCGGATGTTAAATCCGAGATTATTAACGATAACAGGGGGAATATTAATAAGTAGTGAGGGTAAAAGTATGAGAAAAACAAAATTATCAAAACACACTAAGTTGACAGGAATTTTTCTTGCAGCACTTGTAATGATGGGGACAGCTGTATTTGCATTCAATAAGACCGGTGCCAATGCTGCATCAGGTAATGGAACACAGTATGTATCATTATTCTATGGAGATTCATGGAGTAGTAACTGGGGACAGGCAGTAGATGTAGCGACAACTAGATGCGGTGGAGAATTTGATGCATCTAATATTAAAAAGGGCGGTCATTTCTATGTAGAATACAGTGGAACAGAAGGAAAAGTAGAACTTATTTTTCAGAGTATGTCAGGTGGAGCATCATGGGCAAAAGTAGAACCAAGTGAGAAAGGTTATGCAAATGGACATTATTTTATGAAATATTCATATGATAACTGTGTAAAAGCATTTGGAACAGATAATTTTGTCGGACTTCTTGATAAAGTATATGTAGGTGCGACAGATACATATGTTAATGTATATTCACTTTGCTATGATTATGGCAAATCAGTTTCATCACAGAATAGTGCTTCAGGTAATACATCAGGAAGTACAACAGACACAGGTAATAAAAATAATACAGAGAATAAAGATAATTTACAGACAGTTACAAAAGCAGAAAATTTCTATGTTGATGGAACGACAATACGTGATGCTAATGGTAATGAATTCATAATGAGAGGTATTAATGTTGCACATGCATGGTATACAGGGGAGACTAAGCAGTCAATAGAAGCGATAGCAAAAACAGGTGCCAATACAGTAAGAGTTGTTGTAGCTGATGGACAGACATATACTAAGACAAGTGCAGACGAACTTAGGAATATAATCAGCTGGTGTAAGGAGAATAATCTTGTATGTGTATTTGATGTACATGATGCAACAGGACAGGATGATATCGGTTATCTTAACAATGCAGTGAATTATTGGAAAGAGATGAAAGATATTCTTAATGAGAATAGTAAATATGTTATTCTAAACATTGCTAATGAATGGTATGGAACATGGGATGGTGCTGCTTGGGCAGATGGCAATAAGTCAGCAATTAAGAGTCTTCGTGATGCAGGAATTAAGAATCTTATAATGGTAGACTGTGCAGGATGGGGACAGTATCCGGATTCAATAAAAGATTATGGAAGAAGTGTATATGAAGCTGATAAGACTGGCAATACAGTATTCTCAATTCATATGTATGAATATGCAGGTGGCGATGCAGCTACTGTTAAGAAGAATATAGATAATGCACTTTCAACAGGTGTTCCTGTAGTTATTGGCGAGTTTGGATGCAGACATACTAATGGTGATGTAGACGAATATACAATTATGAGTTATTGTAAAGAGAAAAAAGCAGGATATATAGGCTGGTCATGGAAAGGTAATGGTAATGATTGGATATACTTAGATCTTGCTAATACATGGGATGGCAGCAGTCTTACAGAGTGGGGTAAGACACTTATATATGATACTAATGGTATAAAGAATACATCTAAGATATGCTCAGTATATACTGGTAAATCAGATAGTTCATCAGACTCAAAAAATGATAATAAAGAGACTGAGACTAAAAAAGATACAACAGACAATAATTCACAGCAGGATCCTTATGTATCAGTGTTTTGGGGAAATGCAACTACATCATGGTGGCAGGCAACAGCATCATCTAAGACAAACAGAGCAGGCGGTGAGTTTAACGCATCAGATATTAAGAAGAATGGTTACTTTTATGTAGAATATTCAGGCGATGAGAAACAGCTTGAACTTATCTTACAGAGTTGGTCAGGTGGAGCTAACTGGGCTAAAGTACAGGCATCAGAATATGGAAGTGCCAATGGACATTATTTTGCAAAATTTTCATATGATGATTGTGTAAAAGCATTTGGAACATCAGATTTTGCATCAAAGCTTGATCAGATTAATGTAGGAGCAAAAGAAGGTACTATAACAGTATATTCAGTAGCATACTGTTATGGAAGATAGTAATTGTCAAAAGTATATTAATAGAAGATACTAGAATATAATCTAGTAGATTACTAAAATATGCTCTGACAGAATTGTTAAGAATCTGTTAGAATTACTAAAAAATAGAATCGTTTGGAATTGCTATTTTAGAATTTGGTAAAATAACTATATAAAGCATGAGAAGATCACATATATAATATGCATTTAAGTGTAAAAGTATATGTGATCTTTTTTATAATATGCGTTTAAGCACAAAAATATATCTACTCTTTTTTTATAATATTTGTTTAGACTAGACATAAGAGTATATCAGCTGTTTTTGTATTTTATACATTTGTTAATAAGAACATAGTTAATATTTTGTAGATGTAGAAGAAAGATTTTTACAAAGTATAAGTCAGATAGCCTAATAAAAGATCTTTAAGATATGCCGATAAAAACTATATGACATTAAAAATTATACGATATTAGCGATGTATTTTTGCAATTATTAAAAGAGGAGAGATGATAATATATGAAGAGTGTAGATATACTGAAGAAGATATTTATGGGACAATGTATATTTTTTGTCATTGTATTCATAATATTTTTCATCTGTCATAGTGATAAATCTGGTATTACAGACACAAAAGCAATACGAGAAAGTTTTAATAAGGGATGGACAGTAAAGAGCAGTGAAGATACAAAGTTATATGATACACTTCCTGTATCTGTAAAGTCAAAAGATAATAAAGTATGCCTTACTAGAAAAATTGGAAAAATAAGCAAGGAACACAATGCTATTGGATTTTTTTCATTTCAAAAGAATATTCATATGTACATAGATGAAACAGAGATATTATCATTTACTAATACAACGTCAATAAAGAGCAAGATGCCGGGTAATAGTTGGATATTCTATGAATTTGAAGAAGAAGACGAAGGACATATATTAACAATAGAGATGGAACAATGTTATGCTAAAGGTAGTGTTACAATACCAATTATATATAGTGGTACAATATCTGGAATAACTAATAGATACATGAGAGATAAGATAATGGCATTATGCTTTAGCGTAGTCGGAATTGCTGTAGGCGTTGTTCTTATTATGCTGTGGCTTTGCACTGGCAGGAATATCATAGTATCTGGAGGACTTCCATGGCTTGGTGCTTTTGCTGTAATAAGAGGAACATGGTCGTATCTTGAAGCTAATACATATTCAATACATTCGCCAAATCTGATATTGCTAGTATGGATATCATATCTGTGTCTTAAGTTCACAGTTGTACCATTTGCATTATTTTTTGATATAACATTCTATGAGAGCAGATCAAAGTTTTTAAAAGTACTTATGTATTTATCATTCATAGATATTTTTTTAACAATACCACTTCAGCTTATGGGAATAGCGGATTTTGCTGATACAATACTTCTGACTAATGTACTTATTTTGGCTTTATGCATATATGTCATTGTGACCGGAATTAATGGAATAATAAAAGAAAAACATGGTAAGTGGGTTATTAAAGAAAAGCATATGACATATAGAGTTAATATAGTTGTTGTGTTTATACTTGTAGCAACGAGTATTATAGATATATATAGGTTTTATTGTTCTAATTCTCCTGATATAGCAAGGTTTAGCAGGGGTGGATATTTTATATATGTAATTGCAATTATGACTGCAATAATGTGGGATTATGCGAAGTTAGTATCAATTGGAAGACAGGCAGAGAATATACAGGCAGAAGCATATATGGATCCAATGACAAAACTTAATAATAGAGCATTTTTTGAAAAATATATTGATAGTTTTGATAAGATACATTTGGCAGATAAAGCAATAGTTATGTTTGATCTTAATAACCTTAAGAAATTCAATGATATTATGGGGCATGATATGGGAGATTGTTATATTAAGATATGTAGTGAAGTAATACAGGATCTTTTTGGCAGATATGGCAAGATATCAAGAATAGGTGGGGATGAGTTTTGTGGAATTGTTGCCGGACTTACTGAAAGTGAATTTGAAGATATAAAAAAAGAGATGGCAGAACGTGTAAATACACTTCAGATATATGGAAGTGAGATAAAGATGGAGATAGCATCAGGATATTGTTCTTTTGATAAGAAGACAGATGCTAATCTGCGAGAGACTATGAAAAGAGCTGATGAGAAGATGTATGAGAATAAGATTAAACTTAAAAATGAACAAAGTGTAAGGTGAAAATAGAAAAAGGTTGAAAACCATCTAAAAAGTGTTTATAATTAATGAGAAAAGTACTGTAGATATAGAAACAGAAATATAACAGAAAGAACACTTGGTAATGAAGTGTAAGGTGAAGTCATGATTAATAGATAGTTTGATTATAAGAGAAACAGATAAATATGATGCCTGGATACAGGTTTATTTGTATACACTTTGATTGAATTGTCGTTAATTGTGAATTTTGGTTATAGATATATTGCGGTGGAGAATATTATATAGAAGCTATCTGGCTATAAAAGTTTTTACTAGAATAGATTTGTACTTGTATTTCAAAGTCTGAAAATGATGTACGATTACAAGCTAAACTTGGCAGTAAGAACACCACAGGCTTGTAAGTGGAAGTAGTCAGTGGGTGATATGAAGCAGTATATTAATATAATAGATATGAGATTTGATTAAGAAGATTTAATATATAAGAGAGCTTATATATGGAATTCGCATTGTATACAGATTAATGTGTATGCAGTGCGTTTTTTGATTATTGGGGCTTATCTAAGGAATATGATTATAGTATACTTTGGATTATTGCATCCGATGATTGTATGCAGTTAATTGTACTGCAGATTGGAGGAATATATGGCTGATATTAATGTTAATAATCTTACTTTTGCCTATGAGGGCAGTTATGATAATATATTTGATAATGTTTCATTTAGTATTAATACAGACTGGAGACTTGGTTTTATTGGACGAAATGGAAAAGGAAAGACAACTTTTCTTAACCTCTTATTAGGGAAATATCCATATATAGGGACTATAACGTCTAAAGCAGTGTTTGATTATTTTCCATACCATGTTAGTGATACAGATCTTCATAAGACAGCAGATGAACTTATGAATAGTTGGAAGATAGGAGTTGAGACTTGGAGAGTAATGTGTGAATTACCTGCACTTGCTATAGATGCAGAACTTTTATATCGCCCATTTTCAACATTAAGTTTTGGAGAGAGAAATAAGATAATGCTTGCTGTACTTTTTTCAGGTGATAATGATTTTCTGCTTATAGATGAACCGACTAATCATCTTGATATTGGAGCAAGGGAGATAATTAAGAATTATCTTAAGTCAAAAAAAGGATTTATTCTGGTATCACATGATAGAGATCTGCTTGATGCATGTATAGATCATGTACTTGTCTTGAACAAAGAATCAATAGAAGTGCAGACGGGAAATTTCTCAAGCTGGTGGGAGAATAAAGAGAGAGCAGATAATTATGCAAAGATGGAGAATGAAAAACATCTTAGCGAGATAAGTAAGTTAAAGAAGGCATCAGATAGAAGCAGGAGATGGGCTGATAAGAATGAGGATACCAAGATAGGTTATGATCCGATAAAGGAACATGACAGATATATGGAGACTAGAGCTTATATAGGTGCAAAGACTAAGAAGATGCAGGCGAGAGTTAAATCTTATGAGACTAGAATTAATCGTGAGATAGAAGAAAAAGAAGGTCTTTTAAAAGATATAGAGAGCGTATGTGAATTACAGATTGTACCTAAGAAGTATTATAAGGAACGATTGTTAAGTTTAAGAGATTTTTCGCTTAAATATAATGATGTAGATAAACTAGCTGTAAGTGGTATTACATTCGAGATTAATCAAGGTGACCGATTATTTATAAGAGGTGATAATGGCTGTGGTAAGTCTAGCATTATAAAAGCAATTTTACAACAGGCAGGTCACGCAGATAGCACAAGTGCCATCAATAAAAATATTGCTGATATATCTTCTGCATTTACAACATCAGGAACTTTAGAGGTAGCATCGAATATAATAATATCTTATATTAATCAGGATACATCTCATCTTAAAGGCAATCTTAGAGATTATGCTAAGATGTATGAGCTTGATTATACAATGTTACTTACACTTTTAAGAAAACTTGATCTAGAGCGTGTGCAATTTGAGAAGAATATTGAGACATATTCAGAGGGACAGAAGAAAAAACTTCTTATAGCATCAAGCCTTATAACATCAGCACATCTGTATATCTGGGATGAACCATTTAATTATATTGATATATTCTCAAGAATGCAGATTGAAAAGCTGATTAAACAATATAAGCCTACAATGCTTATTGTTGAACATGATGTGAGATTTACAGAAGAGATTGCTACGAAAAAGATACAATTATAAATATAAGTTAATGGCGAATCAAGTAAAAAGGTTGATTCGCCATTGATATTAAGAGATAATATATATATTATAATTGTATTTAGATTTTGGATTTAAGTTCCGGATGAGATTTAATATACTCACCAATCTTTTTATCAGAACCAAGTATATGATTAGATAACCACTGAAGTAAGAATGTTATAAGTTCGTTAAGATATTCGTCCTGATTGTCATCAATATTATCAAGTTCACTTAAGTTAATATTAACAAGTTTCTCAATAAATGCACTGTGTGCATGTTTCTGACTATTAATATGTGGATAGTTAATTCGTAACATTAATTCTTCTTCATCGTGAAAATGTGATTCGGTATAATCTTTAAGTTCAGATAACAGACGCATAATTTCATCATATTTATCATGAAGATAAGCAGCATTAATAACATCATTAGTTCCTTTAATGATTTCAAAAAGATGTCTATGCTCATCGTCTACAAGTTCAATTCCGGTCATATATTTTTCGGAAAAATCAAAAATAGAAGAGTCTTTTACTTCATTAGCTGATGCAGACATCTTGCCAATCATCATATCGCTGCTTAGAATATGATGATAAAGCCATCTTACAAGATATGTAAGAAGTTCATTAAGAGATTTTTTTGCATTTTCTTTAGATGAAGTATCAAGTTTAAAATTGTTAATCTTCTCTGCAAAAGCGGCATGTTCTTTCTTTTGAAGACTAAGTTCAGGATCATTAATCTCTTCCATATAGGCTTCTTCATGGGCAAAATGATTAAGAGAATAATCTTTTAATGACTTTAAAAGATTGTTGCATAATGGCATAACATCATCAGTTTTATTTATAAGTTCAATCGATTCATTAATTACTTGAAATAGTTGTCTATGTTCATTGTCAATCTGTTCAATATTTATCATACAGTCTTTTGTGAATTCATACATAACAAAAACCTCCATAGAAATACTTTTTGATAATATCGGATGTGATAAAGCGTAGGTTAAGAATGTACAGGTAGAGAATTTTTTTTGATACTTGAAATGATACTTTAGTGTGACGAAATAATATAAAGATTCAGATTACGGGAATGCGTAGCATGTAGTAATCTGATGAATCATAAATGACGGGCAAAATACCTTTTGACCGTCATATCATATAAAGTTATGGTATAAAAAACGAGATTATGTAATTACCTTAGTGAATTATACAATTATAGGGGGACGATAAAGTGGATCAGGTAAAAACAGGAATATTCATACAACAGACAAGAAAAGAACTTGGATATACACAAAAAGAACTTGCAGATAAAGTAGGTGTAAGTGATAAGACAGTATCAAAGTGGGAGACTGGTAAAGGACTTCCTGATATAAGTTCACTTATGCCGCTTTGTGATGCACTTAAAGTCAATGTTAATGAACTTATATCAGGTGAGAGACTTGAACCGGAAGAATATCCAAAGAGAGCAGAAGATAATATGCTTAATCTTCTAAAAGAAAATAAGATATCCAAAAAAGGAATGAAGATACAGATAATATTAGGGATTATATTGCTGATTCTTGGAATAGTAACTGCATTTGGCTTTGCAACACTTAGAATAGAATGGTATATAGATGTTCCAACACTTACAATTAATGCCTGTTTATGTACAGCTATAATACTGCTATCAGGAAAAAGAGAGAAAAAAGATATACTTAGACTTTTAAGAAAGGTAGTAATACCAGTAGGATTGGTTGTAAGCATGATAGCATTTGTATGTATAATGGCATTATTAGGTAGTGCAACGCTTTTAGGTCCTAATCTGGCAGTAGCGATTTTATCTGCTATGTATTCAATGATAGCATACATAATTATAGTAGTAATAGAGAGTAAAATAAAACCTTAAAGGCTATTCTACGAATATTCGGATTAATTCTACGGTAAGCAGGTTGAGAGATTGCGAGAATCTTCCTACAATTATAGTAAGAATATAAGGCAATAATACGCAAAAGATTATAACAAAGACATGTAATGATAGTGAACCATATTTGCCTTACTGATAAGGAGGAAGATCTATGAAGTTAAATAAAGCAGGAATAACAGGGTTTGTATTATGTTTTACAGCTATACTATTTGGTATAGCGACTAATGGTGGAATGGAGACTATTGTAAGCTATCTTCATCTGCCATCATTACTTGTGACTGTTGGAGGTTCTTTTTTCGCAGTTATGGCAACTACGGATTCATTTGAAGATTTGATATTTGGCTTAAGTGGTTTTATAGAAGCATTCAGGGTAAAAGGACGGGATATAGATCATGTATGTGAGGAGATTCTATATATGTCTGATATAGCAAGAAGAGAGGGAATACTTGCACTTGAAGACAGGATGCAGTCGATGGATAATAGTTTTTTGAAAAAAGGAATGACACTTGTAATAGATGGAGCAGATCCTGAACTTATAAAAGATATTATGGATATAGAGATGACTCATAGATATGAAAAAGAAAGAGAGAGAGTAAAATTCTGGCAGGATTTTGGAGCATATGGTCCGGCATGGGGAATGGTAGGAACACTTATAGGACTTATTAATATGATGAAGAATATGGGAAGTGATCCTAGTTCGATTGGAGAAGGAATGTCACTTGCGTTAATTACAACTCTCTATGGTTCTGTACTTGCTAATTGGCTATGTATTCCTATTGCAAGAAAACTTGACAAAAACTGTTCAAAAGAATATCTTGAAATGGAACTTATAACAACTGGAACATTGTCAATACAGGCAGGAGAGAATACAAGAATTATAAAAGAGAAGATACAGGCAATTATAGAACGTGAAGATGAAGAGAATAAGCAGCAGCCTGTAGAAAAGGCAGCATAGTTAAAAACTATACCAAAACGCAAAAAAAACATATTTTGAAAAAGCAAATCATTCTGATATAGTGTGTAAAAAGATATTATACATCAGAAAAAGAGAGTGAGGAAATGATATGCTTAATATAAAATATGATATAGTTGGTTCTTTCTTACGACCACAGCAGATAAAGGAAGCAAGAGCAAAATATAATAATGGTGATATAACACTTAATGAGCTTAGACAGGTTGAGAATGAAGAGATTGCAAAGCTTGTAGAAAAAGAAGTAGAGCATGGACTTAAATATGTTACTGATGGTGAATTCAGAAGAAGATGGTGGCATCTTGATTGGTTAAAAGAATTCGAAGGATTCTCAACTAAACATCTTGATAAAGAACGTAATGGTGTAGTCAATCATATTGAATTAGGTTATATAACAGGTAAGATAAGTTATGATTCTTCACGCAGTCATGCAGAGATAGAAGCCTATGATTTTTTAAGAAAAGAAGCATCAAAATATCCAGGTATAGTTGCTAAAAAATGTATCTCCGGACCTAATATGATTCTTGTAGATAATTATCTTCAGCTTGGAATTAAAGAGATACCATACTATGGAAATGATATTAATAAATTAATAGATGATATTGCAATAGCATATCAGACAGCTATAAGAGATCTATATGCTCATGGATGTCGTTATCTTCAGATAGATGATACATCATGGACATATATGATAGATGAGAATTTCCTAAAGAAAGTAGATTCTCTTGGTTATAAAAAAGAAGAAGTACTTGAGTGGTTCAGACTTGTGTCAACTAAGGCACTTGAGAATAAACCACAGGATATGATAATAGCTAATCATTTTTGTAAAGGTAACTTCAAAGGTCATCCATTATTTGCAGGATTATATGATTCTGTTGCACCTGTTATTACAAAGATTCCTTATGATGGATTTTTTGTAGAATATGATGATGAGAGATCTGGTTCATTTGAACCATGGTCAGTACTTAAAGGAACTGATACAACTCTTGTAGTGGGACTTATATCAACTAAGAATCCTATTCTTGAAGAACATGATTTTATTAAGAAGAGATATGAAGAAGCTAAGAACATAATTGGTGATAATATAGCACTTTCACCACAGTGTGGATTTGCTTCTGTAGAAGAAGGTAATTGCATAGATGAAGATACACAGTGGAAGAAGATAGATCTACTTGTATCATGTAAAGATTTTCTGTAAGATTAAGAGAGAGTAAAAAATTTGCATTATTAGTATATTTATATATGAAATGGTGTATTAAAAAAATTTAATATATTAAATAAGTATAGATATTTGGTATATTGAATAATAAAAAGCAGCCCTATATTACACTTATACATTATAAGTTTAAGTGTGATATGGGGCTATTTTTATATATAAGGTATTTTTATTGGACTCAATTTGTGTTAGAATTTAATAAAGTAATCTAATGATTAAAGCATTAATGATTAAATCTAATGATTAAAGTGACAGTAATAGCATGTAATTAACAAAAGTAGGTAGCAATATAAGAGAACATAGGAATGGGGCGATTTTATGGAGTATTATGTAGTTATTGATTTGGAAATGTGTATGGTTGATAAAGTTATGAAAAGATATATGAGAGGAATGCGTAATGAGATTATTCAGATAGGTGCAGTAATGCTTGATATGTCACACAATATTGTTGATGAATTCTCAACATATGTCAGACCGCTTTATGGAGAGCTTGATGAGTTTATTATTGAACTTACAGGAATCACAGATAACGATCTTACTGATGCACCAATACTTAGAACAGCAATTGACAGATTTGTGTCATGGATTGGTGATAGGCAGGTAACAGTAATGTCCTGGAGTGCTTCAGATTATTATCAGCTTCAGAATGAGATGAGAGCTAAAGAGATTAAGAATAATACAATAGATAGACTTTTTGAGACATGGCTTGATTTTCAGAGAACATTTGATAAGATGATAGGTAGTAGTAAGCAGTGTGCACTTGAAGATGCAATGAGAATCGGACATATTGAATCACTTGGACGTATACATAATGGACTTTGCGATGCTTATAATACAGCAAGATTATTTAGAAAGATACACAGACAGATAGCTGTAATACCTGATTTTGAACCGATTGAACAGTATATAAGAGAAGAGCCGGTTCACCAGCTTAGTTATTCTTTGGGTAATTTTTTTACACCTGATATGATGGCGATGCTTAGAAAAAATGAAGCGGAACAGTTGTCAGAGTCTGATAAAGATGTAGAGAATACTGATGAATATGAAGATATGATATCTGATGTTCACTGGTGTTTTAAAAGAAGAGTGCATGAGATGCTTAACGAAGATGAGGATGATGAAAGTAACGGCTTAGTTGAGACTGGGAATACAGATGATAAGACTTGTTGCAAAGATAATTGGTATGGAGAAAATGTAAGGATATTAGAAAGAGAGATGCGAAGAATTGATATCACACAACAGCTTACTAATATGCTTATTAAGAACAGAGTAGATATTGCATGTTGAGTTTGCCTAAAGAGAGAATGTTTTTAGAAGATTGATAAAGTCAATATTAAAAAGGGAGAATGTTTTATGAAAGATAGTACTTTATTAAAGGGTGGTTTAATAGTTCTTATATTATATGCTATATGGGAGAGCATTACGATGTCTGGATGTCTGGAAGATAAAAAAACATCTGAATGTGCTTTTTTATATTGCGATAATGAGTGCAAGTCTGGAGATAAATATTGCAAAGAACATCGAAAAGAGCTTGATGAGGATATGAAGAAAAAAGCTGCTGAAGAAGAAAGTATCAAAGAGAGTAGCAAAGAATCAGAAACAAGAAAATCGACGTCTGATTATAAGAAGAAAAGTACTACAACAACGACTACAACTGACAAGACAACTACGTCATCTGGCAGTAATAAACATACCGGAAGTGGTAGTAAAAAGTATAATTACAATACAAAAGATTCCTATGATGCAGGATATGAAGATATATATGACGACGATGATTATGATTGGGATCGCTATGACAGTGATGATGATTACAGATCAGGTGTTGATGATGCGATGGATGAACTTGATTATTAAGTAGAATTTGAGAGGAAAAAAGATGAAATTTAATTATAAGACAACAATGTATGCCTGCTTTACCGGATATATAGTGCAGGCGATAGTTAATAGTTTTGTGCCACTTTTGTTTGTCACATTTCAGAAAAGTTACAATATACCATTATCTAAGATAACGCTTTTGATTACAGTTAATTTTGCAATACAGCTTATTATAGATATGTTATCAGCTGGTTTCATAGATCGGATTGGTTACAGAGCATCAGTTATAATAGCACATATATGTGCAGTTATGGGACTTGGAATGCTTACTTTTTTGCCAGAGATATTTGAAGATCATTTTACAGGCATAATAATATCAGTAGTAATATATGCGATAGGAGGAGGACTTATAGAAGTTCTTATAAGCCCTATTATAGAAGCATGTCCAACAGACAATAAGGAATCAACGATGAGCCTTTTACATTCTTTCTATTGTTGGGGATGTACAGGAGTAGTACTTGTATCAACTATATTTTTTAAAATATTTGGAATAGAGAATTGGAAGATACTTACACTTATATTGCTTATAATACCAGTAGTTAATATTATATTATTTGCCAAAGTTCCAATATATAGTCTACATGAAGAGGGTGAATGTGGATTCACAATGAGGGAGCTTTTTAGAGAAAAAATATTTTGGATACTAATGCTTATGATGTTATGTGCAGGTGCATCGGAACAGGCGGTAAGTCAATGGGCATCCACATTTGCAGAGCAGGGGCTTGGAGTTAGTAAAGCACTTGGAGATCTTATAGGACCAATGCTATTTTCAGTGCTTATGGGAATATCAAGGCTCATATATGGGAGATATGGAGAGAGAATGGACCTTGACAGATTTATGAGATATAGTACGATTCTGTGTATAATCTCATATATGTGTATATCACTTATCAGAGTTCCGATTATTGAACTTATAGCTTGTGGAATATGTGGTTTTTCAGTTGGAATAATGTGGCCTGGTACATTTAGTAAAGCATCAGCATCAATAAGACGTGGCGGCACAGTTATGTTCGCAATGCTTGCACTTGCAGGAGATCTTGGATGTTCTGGAGGTCCAACACTTGTAGGAATGGTATCAAGTGCATTAGATAATAATCTTAGAATAGGAATATTATCAGGGATAATCTTTCCTGTAATCTTGATAATTACACTTATAATAATTAAGAAAGTTAGTGTTAATAATCGATTGGAAAGAGAAAGTTAAGATTAGAGTATATAAGTTCACAACAAAGGTGGTATAGTAAAATGTGGAAGATAAAGCACATATTTGATGGAGAATATGGATGTGAGGCACTAATGCCTGGACAAAAACCAAAAGTATCAGTTACACTTGTAGATGAGAGTGGAGCTGAGAGATATGTATTAGTTGAAGATGAATGGCTTATACAAAAAGGGCTTGATGAAGGCGACATTTGGACAGATAACTTATAGAATGAATAGGTGGTGTTGATATGGCAAAAGGAACTAATCAAAAATTAAAACTTGTATATCTTACTAAGATTATGCTTGATAAAACAGATGATGAACATAGTCTTACAATGGCACAGATTATAGAAGAACTTGCCAAATATGATATAAGTGCAGAACGAAAGAGTATATATACGGATCTTAATGATATTAAAGACAAGATTGGAATAGATATTATTAAGGAATCTGTTGGACGTGAGACTTATTATAGAGTAGGTCAGAGAAAATTTGAACTTGCAGAGATTAAGCTGCTTATTGACGCTATACAGGCATCAAAATTCATAACACAGAATAAATCAAGAGAACTTATTAAGAAGATAAAAGGACTTGTAAGCGAATATCAGGCATCAAAACTTCAAAGACAAGTATATGTTCAAGGCAGGGTAAAGACTATGAACGAGAGCATATATTATAATGTTGATGATATATATAATGCGATTGCTGAGAATAAGAAGATTAGATTTAAATATTATAAGTGGAATACAGATAAGGTGCTTGAGCCAAGGCATAATAATGAATACATAACTGTAAGCCCATGGGCACTTACATGGAATGATGCTAATTACTATATGGTTGCATTTGATGATTATAGTAAGGAGTGTAAGCATTACAGAGTTGACAAGATGAAATATGTAAGTATTACAGACGAGATAAGGGAAGGCAAAGAGCGATTCGAGAATCTTGATATAGCATCATATTCTAAGATTAATTTTGGTATGTATCATGGCGATGTAAAAAAAGTAAAGATACAGTTTCCTAATGATATGTGTGGAATATTCATAGATCGTTTTGGTAAAGAAGTTATAATGCGACCTGTAGATAATGATAACAGTGAAGTTATTGTCGATGTTGCAGTAAGCAGCCAATTCTTTGGCTGGATATTTAGCCTTGGTAATCGTGTAAAAGTAACTTCGCCGGAAGATGTAGTAGAACAGATGCGGGATGCAGCTAAGCAGTTTTTAGATAATTACAGGATATAATGCAATTGTATTTTTATTATTTTATAATATAAAAATCAGGAGGATTAAAGATGTATATTGAAAAAATTAATGGACCTTTAGATGTTAAGAAACTTACAATTGATGAATTAATAGTACTTGCTGATGAGATGAGACATGCACTACTTATAAGAGCAAGCAAACATGGCGGACATTTTGGACCTAATTTTGGTATGGTAGAAGCAACAATAGCTATGCACTATGTATTCGAATCACCTAAGGATAAGATTGTATATGATGTATCACATCAATGTTATCCTCATAAGATGTTAACAGGAAGAAAAGATGCATATCTGTATGAAGAGCATTATGATGATGTTACAGGATATACTAATCCTAACGAAAGTGAGCATGACTTTTTTACAATAGGTCATACATCAACATCAGTAAGTCTTGCATGTGGTCTTGCCAAAGCAAGAGATTTAAAAGGTGAAGATGGTAATGTGATAGCAGTTATTGGTGATGGCTCATTAAGTGGTGGCGAAGCACTTGAGGGAATTGATTATGCAGCTGAACTTAATAGTAATATTATTATTGTAATCAATGATAATGATATGTCTATCGCAGAGAATCATGGTGGATTATATAAGAATCTTAAGCTTTTAAGAGAGACTAATGGACAGGCAGAATGTAATCTTTTTAAAGCAATGGGACTTGAATATATATATGTTAATGAAGGTAATGATATAGCTTCATTGATTGATGCATTTAAAAAAGTAAAAGACATTAATAAACCGGTAGCAGTTCATATTAATACATTAAAAGGTAAAGGATATGCACCTGCAGAAGCTAATAAAGAACAGTGGCATTATCATGGCCCTTTTAATATTGAAACAGGTGAATCTCTATACAAAGGAACAGGTGAGGAGAACTATGCATCAATTACGAGAGATTATCTGCTTGATAGGATGAAAAAGGATAAGAAAGTTGTTGCAATTACATCAGCAACACCAACAATTATGGGATTTACAAAAGAATATCGTGATATTGCAGGTGAGCAGTTTGTTGATGTTGGAATTGCAGAAGAGACAGCAGTTGCACTTGCAGCAGGAATAGCAGCTAACGGTGGCAAGCCTGTATATGGTGTATATTCAACATTTCTTCAAAGAACTTATGATCAGTTGACACAGGATCTTTGTATAGACAGTAATCCGGCAACAATTCTTACTTTTGGTGGTTCTGTATATGGAATGAGTGATGTAACACATCTTGGAATTCAGGATATTCCAATGCTTAGCAATATACCTAATCTTGTATATCTTGCACCATCAACTAAGGAAGAATATCTTGCAATGCTTGACTGGAGTATTGAACAGAGTGATTATCCTGTAGCAATACGAGTACCAGCAGGCAGATTTATATCAGATGGCAAGAATGTGACAAAAGATTTTTCAAAATTTAATAAGTATGAGATAGAGAAAAAAGGAAGTAAAGTTGCAATCATAGGACTTGGTACATTCATGGAATTAGCTTATAATACTGCTGATGAGATAAAAGCTAAGACAGGAATTGAAGCAACAGTTATTAATCCTTATTATATATCAGGAATTGATAAAGAAGTTCTTGAAGAACTCAAAAAAGAACATCAGCTTGTAATTACACTTGAAGATGGAATTACAGATGGTGGCTTTGGAGAGAAGATTACAAGATTTTATAGTATTTCTGATATGAAAGTTCTTAATTATGGACTTAAAAAAGAACTAATAGATCGTTATAAAGTAGAGGATGTATTAAGAGATAATCGTCTTACAAAAGAGCAGATAACAGAAGATGTAATGAGGTTATTATAATGAATACCAGACAAGAAGCCATTGAATATGGTTTATCATTTAATAATACTTATCTTGAAGCACCATTTCATGATGATAATTGGCAGCTTATAAGAGTAAAAGAAAGTAAGAAGGCTTTTTTGTGGATATACGAAAGAGAAGGTTGTATTAATCTTAATGTAAAAGTTGATAAAGAATGGAGAGAATACTGGCGCAATGCATTTGCGTCAGTAATTCCAGGCTGGCATCAGAATAAGGAACATTGGAATACAATAATACTTGATGGAACAGTTCCTGATGAAGTTGTTAAGAAGATGATAGCTGAGAGTTATGATATTGTAACATCGAGTCCAACTAAGAGAATCTATGAAGCAGTTAAGATGATACCAAGAGGCAAAGTTGCAACTTATGGTCAGATAGCTTATCTTGCCGGTAATAAAGATATGGCAAGAGCTGTCGGCAATGCACTTCATAAGAATCCAGATCCTGTTAATATTCCATGTTATCGCATTGTTAATGCCAGGGGTGAGCTTGCAGGAAAGTTTGCTTTTGGTGGAGAGAAAGTTCAGGAAGAACTTCTTGCAAATGATGGAATAGAAGTTGTAGATGGGCGAGTAGATCTTAATGTATATGGAATAGATGTTAGTGAGATAAAAAGAGAATAGTTAGTATTAGGCAATTTTAAAGAACTGTGATATACTTACTTGGAAAAACATATGAAAAGGTGGATATATTTTGAAAAAGCAGATTAATTACATCGAATTACTAAAAGAAACGCTTATACTGACAATAGCAGTAGCAATAGTAGCACTTGGTGTTTATTTTTTTATGGTACCAAGTCATACAACAGTAAGTAGCATAACAGGTCTTGGAATAATACTTACTAACTTTATTCCACTTAAACTTTCTGCAATTACAATGATACTTAATGTATTTCTTCTTATTGTAGGATTTTTAACATGTGGTAAGGAATTTGGAATAAAAACAGTATATACAAGTATTGCACTTCCGGTTATTCTTGGAATATTAGAACAGGCATTTCCAGGAAATGAATCGATTACAGGCAGCCAGGAACTTGATGTATTGTGCTATATTCTTATCGTAAGTTTTGGACTTAGTATTCTATTCAATCGTAATGCATCATCAGGAGGAATAGATATAGTAGCAAAAGTTATGAATAAATATCTTCATATTGAGTTAGGCAAAGCGATGTCGGCAGCCGGTATATGTATAGCGCTTTCATCAGCACTTGTATATGATAAGAAGACAGTAGTGCTTAGTGTTCTTGGAACATACTTTAATGGAATAATACTTGATCATTTTATATTTGATCATAATATGAAGCGTAGAGTATGTGTGATAACCAAAAGAGAAGAAGAACTCCGTAACTTTATAATTAATGACCTGCATAGTGGAGCAACAATCTATGAATCAATAGGTGCGTATAATATGGAGAAACGTAATGAGATAATTACAATAGTTGATAAAGGTGAGTATCAGAAACTTATGAATTATATAATAACAGAAGATCCAGAAGCATTTGTTACAGTATATACTGTATCTGATATGCGATACAAACCTAAAAAAAATAGTACTAATAAGTAAAGTCTATTACTGAAAAATATAAAGATTTGAGTAAGACACGCCAGGAAAATAACTTTGTTCGTAGTTTATATATGAATAAAATATAAGAATTTAAGAATATCAGAGTATAGATAATAATGCTAATGAAGATTATATTAGCTATTTATACTCTGATATTTTAATATATTCATAGAACATCTAATAAGATGATGTTGGACAGAGAATATCGGCTAGAGAAGTATCTAGCAAGATGATATTAAACAGAGAATATCAGATAGAGAAGTGTCTAACAGATACATATAGAATAGATAGATTTTAAGAGAATATTTATAAGTATCTGTATAAAAATATCTTTAGAAAAATCTAAACAACATATCATAATTACTATATCCAAGAACTAAATGATAGATAAAAAGTGCATAAAACCGTCAAAATATCCAAAAATAGTATTTAGAATTATTTAAAATATAAAAATATTTTAAAATGAAATAAAAAACATATGGAAAAATATTAAAAATGTGATAAAATAATTAACGTAACATATAAAATAATTGTGCAATTTTACAAGGAGAGGGTAAAAGCACTTGCAGACATAATGTACATCGTAATATGTCTGCAATAAGTCTGTAGATTACGATGTGGGAAAGAGGATTATGATGAAGAAGAGATATGTAAAAGCATTATCATTATTACTTGCAGCAACTATGAGTGCAGGAAGTGTAACATTAGTAAATCCGACAGGTATAATATATGCCGCAGAGACGGACAATGTAACATGGCAGAATGTCCTTACTGATGAAGAAGTTAATGAACTTACGAAGAAAGTATCATATGACAGAGTATCAGTACATGATCCATCTGTTGTATATGATAATAATGGAAGTTACTATATATTTGGTTCTCATATGGGCGTAGCAAAGAGTTCGGATCTTAAGAATTGGACTAATGTAACAGATGAGAGTGAGACATCAGAATTGTTTGGAGATGCTAATGGACAGGTATTGTCATATAATGAAGCATTTAAGAGCAATGCTTATACAGGGACAGTAACTGTAAGAGGTAAAGACGGTGCAGAATATCAGGCTGATTTTGGCTCATATAATATTAATGAGTGGATATCAGATAATACAATTCAGGGTAATATGTGGGCACCTGATGTTATATATAATAAAGCTATGGGCAAATGGTGCATGTATCTAAGTCTTAATGGTGCAAAATGGAATTCATCAATTGTGCTTCTTACAGCAGATGATATAGAAGGGCCTTATGTATATGAAGGACCAGTTGTATTCTCAGGCTTTAGTACATCAGATTCAACTAAATCATACAAAAATACGGATCTTGAACTTATTACAGGCACAACAGATGAGCTTCCTGATAAATATAATAAGATATCAGATGGAACATGGGGAACATATTGGCCACATGCAATAGATCCATGTGTATTCTATGATGATGACGGAAGACTGTTTATGTCTTATGGTTCATGGTCAGGTGGAATATATATGCTTGAACTTGACGAGAATACAGGTCTTAGAGATTATACAGTAAGTTATGAAAGCGATTATGACAGTAAGGGAGCATCAGTAACAAGCGATGAATATTTTGGTAAAAAAATAGCAGGTGGTTATTATGTATCAGGAGAAGGTTCATATATTCAGAAGATAGAAGATAAGTATTATCTGTTTATGTCTTATGGCTTTTATTCACCGGAAGGTGGTTATAATATGAGAATATTTAGTTCTGATAATCCTGATGGACCATATACAGATGAGAGTGGCAACAGTGCTATTTATAATAAATATGTGATGAATTACAGTTCTGTTAATAGTAGTGATAACAGAGGACTCAAACTTTTTGGTAATTACAAATGGAATACAATGGATATAGCAGAGGTAGCACAGGGACATAATTCAGCTATAGTAACTAATGATGGTGCTTTTGTCATATATCATACCAAATTTAATGATGGAACAGCAGGGCATCAGATAAGAGTACATCAGTTATTTACTAATGAAGATGGACAACTTCTTGCAGCACCATATGAATATTCAGGCGAAAGATTATCTAAAGAGCCATATACGAAAGAAGAAGTTGCCGGTGAATATGAAGTGATAATTCATGATTTTCAGGTTAATTATGCAGATCTTGAATATAACGAAGTTAAGAATATAATTCTTAATACAGATGGAACAATAACAGGTGCATATACAGGAACATATGAGATTAATGATAAGAATGTCAATATAGCTCTTGATATTAATGGAAAAGAGTATAAAGGTGTTCTACTAGAGCAGGCAATGGACAATACTAACATTAAGACGATGTGTTTTACAGCGGCATCCAAAGATGGAGTAACAATATGGGGATCAAAAGTCGCAAGTGATGATGTTGTAGTTGCACAGAATGTAAAAGAGTTAAGCGTAGCAATACCATCTGTTGTATATGGCGATATTGAACTTGACACAAATAGCACTAATGGAGCAGTAGTTACATGGTCAAGTAGTAACGAAAATATAATATCACAAGATGGAATTGTTAATAAGCCATCACAAGATGAGATAGTCACACTAACATTAACAGTATCAAAAGGTGAATATTGTTATAAAAAAGATTACAATGTACTTGTAAAAGCAGCTAAACAAAATGTAAGAAGCAGACTTCTTGTAGCAGAATATTATACAGATGAAGAGGTCGATATATCAACTGGACTTGATAAGAGTATAGCAATAGATAATCCATTATATAAAGGCAATACAGGAGGCCTTGATCTCTCAGGAGGAGTAACAGTTGAATTCGATGTTAAGAAAACTGGAGATTTGCATATGCTTGGAACTATATTATCATTCATGGGTAATGAAGGAAGTCTGGGAAGAATGTATTTTACACCAGGCTCATATCTTGGATACAATGGAGCAGCCGGATATTTTGATGCGAATATGAGAGATTACGCACTTGTTAATGATTATATAGGCGATGAAGCTCATGTTGCGATTAATCTTAATAGTGATGGTTATAAAGTGCAGATTAATGGCGAGACTGTATATACAGAGGATATAGTCAATACCGATGCCGGTTCAGGAACAGTCACAGACTATGGAAGAATAGTTGAATGGCTTAATGAACAGGCGGATAAAGTATATCTTGGATATGGTTCATGGTGGAATGCAGCCGGATATGATGAAGCTAATTGTACAGTAAGTAATCTTAAGTTCTATGCAGAGCCTATAACAGGAAAAGAATATGCAGAGATTGAATATACACCAGAAGATGTAATACTTAATACATCTTCAGACATTAATTATGATATTAATCCATTTGAAGGAAAGAATATTAAAGAACTTACACTTGAATATAATATTAAATTCAGTGATGAAGCAGCCAAAAATGGATGGGATGGATTATTCTCATTCTATAATAGAGAAACAGGAGGAAGAGTATCAGTTCAAAGTGCACCATATCTTTGTTACAATGATTCAACCGGTAACTGGATTGACATTAACCAGCCTTCAATGAGTGGAATTAAGAATATGGCTGTATTGTCAGACAAAGATAAGACTCACAATGTTATTATTAAAATAACTAAGGATGAGATTAAGATAGTATTTGATGATGAAGAACTTCCTATTGTTAAGAATAGTTCAGGAGCATCATATTCAGATATTCTCTCATTCATATCATCATGCAAGGATATTACTTATGGAGTAGGACTTGCTAAGAGTTCATATTGGAATACAGAGATGTGTGAATTAACAGATATGAAATTCAGTGCTGTTGTGGAAAAAGAATCAGAACCTATAAGATATGCAGATTTTGAGTATGATAATGAAGCAGCATGGGGTAGTTATGTTAAAGCATCAGTTAAAGTTACTAACAATAATGAGACAGCAGAAGACGCATGGAAAGTTGCTTTTGAATATGATGGAGAGATAAAACAGATATGGAATGCCGAGATTATAAGCCATGAAGGTAATACATATGTAATTGGACATCCATCATGGAATAAGACTCTTGATGCGAATGAGACAGTAGAATTCGGTTTTATAGCAGAATATGAAGGACAGGAATTACCAGTAATTGATGAGATTACATTTGAAGGTAATAGAATTACACATGATGACAGTGATACAACAGTAACCATTGAAAAACATGGAGTCTGGAATGATGGATATAATGCCAATATAGCGATTACTAACAACACTGACGAGGATATGGAGAGTTTTGTAGTAGAATTTGATTATTCGGATGAGATAACACTTATGTGGGGTGCCGAGATAATAAGTCACGAAGGTACACACTATGTCATAAAAGGTAGTGAATATAATTCGGATATAGCTGCAAATGGTAGTTTTACAGCAGGATTTAGTGCAACATCTTCTACTACAGAGACAGTTCTTGAGAATGTAGTTGTTACATCAATGAGATAGACTAATGAGAAATGCAATAGGAAGATAAAAATAGTAAAGAGAGGATACGAGTAGCAATAAAGAATAGTTTAAAAGTATACAAAAGAGTAATAGATTAAATAGAGTAGTAAAAAATAAAATGGGGCTGTCGCATTAAGAAATTAGTGAGATGCCCCTTTTTCTATGTTAATGCGGTACATAATCTAAAAAATAAATCCCAGGCTTCGAAAAACCTGGGATTTATTGTAAAATATTAGTATGCTACTACGTAATAGATTACAAAAAGATTATACTTTAAATCAGAGTGATATCAACTAAAACTTCCACATTTGCTTTGCAACTATACAATAGTTAGTAATTATAATTAGATATAGTAATTGCATTAGTAATTGTATAGAAGTAAAGACTTATATTAAATCATAATATTATAAGCTAAAATCTGTATACAAAAAATGTATACAATTACTAACAAAAGAGAATTAATTATGCAGCAAGTGAGATTTTAACCATCTCATCAGCAATATTAAGTGCATGATCTCCAATTCGTTCAAAATCTGTAAGCATCTCAGAGAATAATATACTTCCTTCATCAGAGCATATATTTTTCTGGATTCTATCATACATATTGTTCCTGAACTGAATAGTCATATCATCGATTTTTTGTTCAAAAAATGCAACAAGTTTATGCCATGTTATGTAATCTTCAGGAATATCTTCAAGAAGCTCAAAAAGCTTTTCACAAGTTTCCTGCATCTCTTTTAATTCAAGACTTGCAGCTTCTGAGAATACAATCTGTTTTTCTGCAATCATCTTAGAATATCCGGCAATATTAACAGCATGATCACTTAATCTTTCAATATTGCTTGTTATTGAAAACATTGAGTTAAGTACCTGACTTCCGGCTTTTGATTTCTCGAAAGATATAACAGAAGTTATATATTTTGAGATCTCTCTGTTTAGATAGTCTACATAATCTTCACGCTTTTCGATAACGTTATATTTTTTTAGATCGTGGTTGGCAAATATAGAGAGTGACTCAGATACATTTAATTTGGCAAGTTCAAGCATTCTTGTAACTTCTTTTTTAATACTTTCTATACATACAAGTGATGATGTAGCAAGTTTCTCTTTGTCGATATGTTTAAAATCGATGAGGTACATAGTTTTCATTTCATCAAGAACTTCATTATCATCTTTTCCATTATCTTTCATTAACATAGTAGCAAGTTTTGGAAGATAACTTCCAATAGGAAGTAAGAGTATAGTTGTTACAATGTTAAATATAGTATGAAGATTAGCAATCTGTGAAGTAACATTATATGGTGAGATATTAGTTATAATGTTTAAAAATGGAGTTACAAGACATATTATTGTGAATATAACAGTACCAAATACATTGAACATTATATGTATAAGAGTAGTTCTTCTTGCGTTGACATTAGTTCCAACAGAAGCAAGAAGTGCTGTAATACATGTACCAATATTTTGTCCAAAGAGGATGAAGGCGGCACTGTTAAGACCTATAGCACCACTTTTGGCAAGAGCCTGAAGTATACCGACTGAGGCGGAAGAAGATTGAATAATTGCAGTGAATACAGTACCGGTTAGAATTCCAAGAATAGGATTTTCAAACTTAGTTAAAATATTAACAAAAGAAGGCGATTCTGCAAGAGGTTTCATAGCATTTCCCATCATATCCATTCCTATGAAGAGAATTCCCAGTCCTGCAAGAATCTGCCCTGCGTTTTTAGCTTTTTCATTTTTTATAAATACTACGATAGCGACTCCGACAAAAGCAAGCAGGGGAGCTATAGCACCTGCATCAAGTGCTATAAGCTGTCCTGTTATAGTAGTACCAATATTGGCACCCATAATAATCCATACTGCCTGTGTAAGAGTCATAATACCTGAATTAACAAAACCGACTACCATTACAGTTGTTGCTGATGAAGATTGAATAACAGCTGTAATAAGTGCACCGACAAGAACTCCAAGAAAACGATTAGAAGTAAGTTTCTCAAGGATTCCTTTCATTCTGTTGCCGGCAGCGGCTTCAAGACCGGTGCTCATCATCTGCATTCCATATAGGAATAAAGCGAGACCACCAAGAAGTCCCATTAATCTTGTAAATGACATTTTATTTTTAGATCCTTTCTACTTTTATCATATTAGTATTACCAGTATTACCATCAATAAGACCACTAGTGAATACTATATTGTCACCTGAATTAAGTTCAAAGATTTTGCCGGCTTCGACAAGATCGTTAGCAAACATCTCTTCAGTTGACTCAAATGTCTCACATAATACAGGTGTAACACCCCAGCTTAAGTTTAATTTTCTCCAGCCTTTTTTAGAAGTTGTCAGACCAAGGATATCAACTGGACATCTGAAACGGCTAACCATTCTAGCTGTCTGACCTGTAAGTGAGTTAACAATAATACATTTTGCTTTAACGTCAATAGCCATTGAACATGTAGCATGTGAAACAGCATCAACATTATTTTTCATTGTAAATTCAGCTTTTCTGAATCTGTTAGTATAATTAATATTCTTTTCAGTAAATTCAACTGTTTCAACCATGTTCTTGATTGATGCAACTGGGTATTTACCTGAAGCAGTTTCTCCAGAGAGCATAACTGCTGATGTTCCGTCATATACAGCATTGGCAATATCTGATAATTCAGCTCTTGTTGGTCTTGGATTGTAGATCATAGACTCAAGCATCTCAGTAGCTGTTATAACTCGTTTACCAAGCATACGACATTTATTGATAAGATATTTCTGAACAGAAGGAACTTCCATAGCTGGAATTTCAACACCAAGATCACCACGTGCGACCATTACGCCGTTTGCAATCTGGCATATTTCTTCTATATTATTAACACCGGAACGGTTTTCAATTTTGGCGATGATTTCTATGTCTTTACCACCATTTGCATCAAGAAACTCTCTCATATCAGCAACATCCTGTTTAGTAGATACAAAAGATGCAGCAACAAAATCAACGTCATTTTTAATACCAAAGAGGAGATCTTTTTTATCTTGTTCACTTAAAAAATCGTGTTTCATAACTTTACCAGGGAAATTCATACTCTTTCTGTTAGAAAGTTCTCCACCGATTACAACTCTACATTTTGCATCTGTATCGTTAAGTTCAGTTACTTCAAAGATAACAAGACCATTGTTGACAAGTATTTTATCTCCAACTTCAAGATTTTCCATAAGTTTATCATAGTTAACAGAGACGATACTTTCGTTACCAACGAGCTGTCTTGTTGTAAATGTAAATGTGTCATCATCTTTTAATGTGATTTTTTTATTTTCAAAAGTTCCTATTCTGTATTCAGGACCCTTAGTATCAAGCATAAGAGCTATTGGATAATTAAGTTCTTCTCTAACACTCTTAATCAGATCAATTTTCTGCTGATGTTCTTCGTGAGTTCCGTGTGAAAAGTTAAGTCTTGCTACATTCATACCAGCAAGGCACATATCCTTAAGTATTGCAGCATCTTCGCATGCAGGTCCAATTGTACAGATTACTTTGGTTTTTCTCATAATAATTCTCCATTCCTTTATTTTGTGTTACTGTTGTTTTTCTCCCTTTTGGAATGACCATTTTCATACCACCATCCAAAGATACCGGCAAAAGCAACAACTACACATAATATACCTACAACTATATTTTCCATGATAACCTCCATTAAGGAGTATACAGAAAAACTGGCAGCATACCTGTTGATTTGTATACTCCGTTTCACTGTTTAATAATAATTTTAGAAAATAAATCTATTAACATATTGATGTAATAATTGGGATATATGCGCGTTTTTTGCCATCACTTTTGTGGATGAAATCAATTATTAATTCCATCGGGAACAACATTTTTAGTAATAAAATATCAAAAATTGTATAAATCTTTGATTTATATAAAACAAACAGAGCAGCACATAATAAGAATAATGTGAGTCTGTTGTTCCATTGCTTAATGTAATTATATGATGAATTATCCTGTTTTATGGTATACGAATGTATACGAGGGATATCAGTAGTAAAAAACTGTGTATGCTGTGTATTTAACGAGATTGATATAGTAAGAGAATTGTCATAATTTATATAATTATAGACACTTAGAGCATCGGCATTTTGTTTTTCGCAGAATATTGTGGATATAAGTATTGATATAGCAAAGATGAAACATAATATTTTGTTAATCTTATTCCGCATTGCAGACACTCCCTTCTAATTAGTATGTTTTTTTATTAACAATGTCATAGTATCAGATTTCAAAAAAAAATACAATTGAAATTTTTTGTTTTGTAATAATAACATAAATCTTTGTTAAAAATGACAAAAAATGTATTGACATATATACAATATTAAATTAGAATAGACAACAGATTGTGAGCAAAAGCCGCATGAAGGGGCACACCACCACGGGTGTGTTTCTTTGTGTGGCTTTTTTTCGTATATGAATGTTTTTGAGTCAGAAAACTTTGTGTAAATTTGCGTAAAGAGACGCTAAGAACTAAAAATATATACGAATTGTTTGTATCATAATAGATAGTTTTATATTGAAGTGTATTTTATAAGATAGAGCGTAAAACCCACTATCTTTAGGTGATGGGTAGTTCACTAAAGCATATTTTCAAAGTGAAGTAAATATATGAAACTGTCCAAAAAGAATATAGAAGAAAGGGAAGAGAACATGATAAAAGTTAATGGAAAAGAAATTGATATTAAAGAAATAAGTCTTGAAGAGTATCTTACAGATTCTAAATATGACTTAAAACGTGTGGCTGTTGAATTAAACGGTGAAATAGTACCAAAGAGTATTTATAATCAAGTGATTCTTAAGGATGGAGATCACATAGAAGTAGTAAGCTTTGTTGGAGGTGGCTGATATGATTCCAAGTAGAGAACAGATGCAAAAGGCATTATGCGAGCGGCATGGTACTAAAATGCAAGAGAGATTTAATAATGCTAAGGTTACAATATGTGGACTTGGAGGTCTTGGCTCTAATATAGCAATAGCACTTGCAAGAGCCGGTGTTGGGCATCTTCATCTTATTGATTTTGATAAGGTTGATATAAGTAATCTTAACCGACAGCAATATTTTACAGATCAGCTTGATATGTATAAGACAGATGCTATGAAAGAGAATCTTGCAAGAATTGCTCCGTATGTTGAAGTGACCTGTGAATGTATGAAGATTACAGAAGATGTTATACCTGGACTTTTTGATGATGCAGATATTATATGTGAGGCATTTGACAGACCGGAAGCAAAAGCAATGCTTGTTAATGGAGTATTGTGTGAGTATCCGGATAAGAAGATAGTGTCTGGTTCCGGAATGGCAGGGCTTGACTCAGCGAATAAGATACATACAAGAAAAGTTATGAAGAATTTCTATCTTTGTGGAGATGAAGAAGCTGATTCCTGTATGGGACTATCACTTGTGTCAGCAAGAGTCCTCGTATGTGCAGCTCATGAAGCTACAATGATACTTAGACTTATAGCCGGAGAGACTGAAGTATAGATTATAGAATCAGATAGCAGCAAAGTGGTTTATATGTTAGTTATTACCATTTTGTAATGCATAATTATCTGATATACAAAAAATATAGTATGGGAGAAATATTGAGATGAATAATACAAATATAGAAGACAAATTAATACTTGGTGGACATGAATTTACGTCAAGATTTATTCTTGGTTCAGGAAAATATTCAATGAATCTTATAAAAGCAGCTGTAAGAGATGTAGGAGCACAGATAGTTACACTTGCATTAAGACGTGCTAATACAAAGGAACATGAGAATATCCTTGATTATATACCTGATAATGTTACACTTTTACCTAATACATCAGGAGCAAGAAACGCTGATGAAGCAGTAAGAATAGCAAGACTTGCAAGAGAACTTGGCTGTGGTGACTTTGTAAAGATTGAGATAATGAGAGATTCTAAATATCTTCTTCCTGATAATAATGAGACAATTAAGGCAACAGATATACTTGCAAAAGAAGGTTTTGTTGTAATGCCATATATGTATCCGGATCTTTATGCTGCGAGAGCATTAGAGAATGCCGGAGCAGCCTGTATTATGCCACTTGCCGCACCTATAGGTTCTAATAAGGGACTTGCAACAAAAGAATTCATACAGATACTTATAGATGAGACAGAACTTCCAGTAATTGTAGATGCAGGAATAGGAAGACCATCACAGGCATGTGAAGTAATGGAGATGGGTGCAGCAGCAGTTATGGCAAATACAGCACTTGCAACAGCCGGTGATATACCACTTATGGCTATGGCATTTAGGGATGCTATTATAGCAGGAAGAAAAGCATATCTTGCAGGACTTGGAAGAGTTATAAGCAGAGGCGGAGAATCGTCAGATCCGCTTACAGGATTTTTAAGAGATTAGATAGATAGTATCTTGCAATATAATACCTTAGAGGCAATATTTGGTTAATAATTAAGCAAAATATTACTCTAAGGTAAATACAGAATTAAGATGGAGATAATTAAGATGGAAAATCAGTTTTTGATAGATTCAGATAAACTTAGCGAAAAGGCTCTTGAGAAGAAACATAGACTTGAGAATGATCCTTCATCAAGAACAAATCATATGGAATATATGGAAGGAATGGAGAGAATTAATTCTGATGTAATGGAGAAAGTTATGTCACAGATGAAATCTTATGATCCTTCTGGCTATACAGAGAAAGATGTACTCGTGGCACTTTCGCATGAGAGATGTACAATAGAAGACTTTAAAGCATTATTAAGTCCGGCAGCAGAGCCATATCTTTCGCAGATGGCAGTAAGAGCCAAAGTAGAGACAGAGAGACATTTTGGCAATACAGTATATATTTTTACACCATTATATATTGCAAATTACTGTGAGAATTACTGTGTATATTGTGGTTTTAATTGCTATAATGATATAAAACGTATGCAGCTTAATATGGAACAGATTGAAAAAGAGATGAAAGTAATAGCTGATTCAGGAATGGAAGAGATTCTTATCCTTACAGGAGAAAGTCCTGTAAAGAGCAGTGTAAAATATATTGGAGAAGCAGTAAAGATTGCATCAAGATATTTTAAAATGACAGGACTTGAGATATATCCTGTTAATTCAGATGATTACAGATACTTAAAAGAATGTGGAGCAGATTATGTTACGGTATTTCAAGAGACTTATGATACTGATAAATATGAGACATTACATCTTATGGGGCATAAAAGAGTATGGCCATATCGATTTGAAGCTCAGGAGAGAGCACTTATGGGAGGAATGCGAGGTGTAGGTTTTTCAGCACTTTTAGGCTTATCTGATTTTAGAAAAGATGCACTTGCAACAGCACTTCATGTATATTATCTTCAAAGAAAATATCCACATGCTGAGATGAGTCTGTCATGTCCACGACTTCGTCCAATAATTAACAATGATAAGATAAATCCTCTTGATGTACATGAGACACAGCTTTGTCAGATCTTGTGTGCATATAGAATATTTCTTCCATACGTAGGAATTACAGTTTCTTCAAGAGAGAGCGAGACTTTTAGAAATGGTATTGTAAAAATAGCGGCAACCAAAGTATCAGCAGGTGTATCAACAGGAATCGGCGATCATGAGAGTAAATATAATAAAGCGGATTGCAATAATGATAGTAAAGATAATGATTTGCAGGATAATACAGGTGATGAGCAATTTGAGATTAATGATGGAAGAAGTTTTGACAAGATGTATAATGATATGACTAAGGAAGGACTTCAGCCAGTGCTGAATGATTATCTATATGTATAGAGTGATGTGTTTTACCAATAGAAAACTGTGTGATGAAGACTATATTAAGAGATTGACAGATATAGCTTATTCGGAGATATCAGCAACAGTTTTAAGAGAAAAAGATCTTAGTGAAGATGAATATTATGAACTTGCAAAGAAAGTAAATGAAATATACAAAAAAGCAGGAAAAACATTAATATTACATAATTTTTATAAAGTTGCAAAAAGACTAGATATAGATAAAATTCATCTGCCACTTTCAGTACTTGAGAGTATGAATGAAGAGGAGAGAGCATATTTTAAAATTCTTGGAGCATCCTGTCATAGTATAGAAGATGCAGTTAAAGCACAAAAGCATGGATGCACTTATATAACAGCAGGACATATATATGCAACTGATTGCAAGAGGGGAGTAAGTCCAAGAGGACTTGATTTTTTAAGAGAGATAACACATAAAGTAGATATACCAGTGTGGGCGATTGGCGGAATATCAATGGATAATATTGAAGAAGTGGTTAGTTGTGGTGCATATGGCGGATGCATTATGAGTGGATTTATGAAGAATGATTATGAGACTTTGAAAAGTAATTTGTTCACATACTTTTCATAAACGTGACATTTCTTAAAAAGAGGACTTTGTTAGTCATATTTTCACAAAAACTGCCAGAATAGCCAAGTCCTTTGTAAAGTTGTGTGCATAGAATATGATGTACTCTAAAATTCATGATACAGTCTCCTATCTAGTTTTTTACATGCAGTCATTATTGTTACTGTGAACTACCCATATCTAAAGGTAAAGGGTAGTTCAATCTAGCTTATAAAAATAGTCTTTCAACTATCTGGAATGCTTTTTTAGTTGTATCAGTTTTTTATAGTAAAGTCAATAATTAGTTAAAGAACAAAATGTAGCATTAAAAAAAGCAGGCTAATGTCGATAAAAACTATGAAGTATGGGAAATTGATAATAATCATCATGGAGGAACAGATAATGAAAAAGAAAAAGTCAGATAATAAGATTATTATAAAAAAGATTACAGCAGGTGTTATTGCACTGGCAATTGTAATGGCAGGTGTTTTTACAACAAAAGCAGTTATTAAGAAGATAGATACGAAGAAAAGGCATGAACAGCTTGTGAAGATGAATGAAGAAGGAGCGGATACAGTTAATGAACTTTATCTTAATATGGGTGATCAGAAAGTCATGGTAGGCGCTACGATTCAGGTTGAAGCGTATGTTGTTCCACAAACAGAGCTTGCAGCATCAGTAGAATTCTCAAGTTCAGACAGTAATATTTTTACAGTAACACAACTTGGAATGATTACAGTAAATAGTGCCGGTAAAGCTGTACTTACAGCAAAAACAGGTAATCTTGCTACATCAATAACAATCGAAGGTGTGACAGATGAAGCAGAGGTTACGAGTGAACCATCAGTTAAGATACTTCCAAAAGAATATGCAGGAATAAGCGGAAGTGCAACATTAAAGCCACAATCAGCAAATGTAGTATACAATGGACAAGATAATGATATATTGCAGGAAGATGATGCATCAGACGAGCCTAATGGTGACCAAGAAGCAGGTAATGGCAATACGTCCATAGGTGTCGATGCTGTGATACCTGAGACAGAACCAGATCTTTCGCCGGAAGAACTACAAAGAGTAAGAGAAAATATAGAGAATTATGGTTTCACAAAATGTCAGGATTCATCATATGCAATATATAATGATGGAGATTATTATGGTCAGGTAATTGTAGATTCAAAAGCAATATATATAGGTATCAAATCTAACTCTGACATGACAGATGAAGCATTTAAAAATGTATTAAGAACTGTTTTGCCTGAAAGTTATGAAAACTGCTTTTCAATATATAAAGCAGCTACTAATGACAGAGTAATGATAATGGATAATCATAAAGTGAATATAATGACCGGTGGAGATCATACATTTATTAATATATATGCAATTGATAACTAAGAAGGTATATGAATGATAATACGTGAATGATTCAGCCTATAAGCTTATAACGAGATAACTAAGCCCCTGTGTGAATATGTATATTTGAACTTATGATACTTATGATAAAAAAATAACAATATCATAAGTGTCAGATTGATAATATACAATAGGTACGCAGGGGCTTATATAAGTAATATGGTAATCTTTTACTAAGCATTAAAAAGAGCATTAAAAAGATTTACATAATATATTAGCATTTCAATCAAAAAAATATCGTAATTGTACAAAACTTATGATATAATGGGTGTAAGTAATTCGCTATTCAAAGAAAATAGAGGATATGTTATATTGAATATTGTATATTAAAAATTGATTGCCAATATACAAAAATATTAATATTAACGACTAAATGTGCTTAAATGTACTCATGGAGGTAACGTTATGAACACATCAAATAATACTAATTACAAACCCAAGGATTTTGCTGAATTGCTAGGAGTCTCTGTTAAAACATTACAACGTTGGGATAGAGAAGGGATTCTAAAAGCAAATCGTACTCCAACTGATAGACGTTATTACACTTATGACCAATATCTTCAATTCAAAGGTATAGAGACAGAAAGTGACAATCGTAAGAATGTCATTTATGCCAGAGTGTCTACGAAAAAACAAAAAGACGACTTACAAAACCAAGTGACATTTTTACGACAATTTTGTAATGCCAGAGGTATCATTGTAGACCAATGCATTGAGGATTATGGAAGTGGACTTGATTACAATCGTAAAAAGTGGAATCAACTATTAGATGAAGTGATGGAACAAAAGATAAAAACTATTATAATCACGCATACAGATCGATTTGTTCGCTTTGGTTATGATTGGTTTGAACAATTCTGTATGAAGTTTAACACAAATATTATTGTGGTAAATAATGAGGAATTATCACCAAAGGAAGAACTTGTACAGGACATTGTGTCAATTTCCGACGATTTCTCTTGTAGCTTGTATGGTCTTCGCAAGTATAAAAAACAAATAGAAAAAGACGAGGAAATTGCAAAAGAGATTCAAAACAAAGATAAATCCGACAACTAGACAAAAAATCAGAATTAACAAGATTATAAATAATGGCAATGCTGGTATCGGAATAGATTTAGAATTAAAAGATTTTGCAATTATATCAGATGGTAAAATCTATAAGAATATTAATAAATTAGCAAAAATAAGAAAATTAACAGGCGACTGCGTAGAGAGCAAAGATGTCTTTCTCGCAAATATGAGAATTTAAGGAAAGGAGAATCCACTCAGAAGAATATACGAAAGCGAAAGCTAAAAGAGATGAAAATGGTATTGTTGCAAAGCAATAAAGAATGGCTTAAAGTTTTCGGACAGAATCTACAGATATTTGTATGGTTATGTGGAAGATAGAAAATCTTCAAATTTTTGATATGCTTAGTATATTGAAATACCTTTTGAGTGGTAGCGAATATATGCTTAATGAAGAAAAGATAAAGCTCATGACAAAGACATCCATTTACGAAAAAAAGAGAAACAAAGATATTACAATTGCAGAAAAGTATTTTAAGACAGATTATATTACATATAGTATGATAAAAACAGCTGTGGCAGTTACAATAGGCTATATGGTTTCTCTACTTATTTTTGTTATATGGAGAGCTGAAGAACTTGTAAAACTTATAAGCAAAGCAGATTATTTTGAAGTTGTAAAAAGAATAATTATTATGTATGTAATAGTGCTTGCTATATATATGTTGATATCATTTGCCATATATACATTAAAGTATGACAGAGCCAAGAGATATCTCAAAGTATATTCATCAAGACTTAAGAAGATAGAAAAAATTGATGATGAAGAATTAAGTATGACAGGAAGATTGGGAGGAACAGTTAATAATGACGAATATACTGGAATTTAAAGAAAAATTAAAGCACTTTTATGCAAAATATGATGTATACATAGTGCCGGCTATCAAATTTATAATAGCATTTGTGGCACTTACGATAATAAAAGAGAATGTAGGATATATGAAACAACTTAATAATGTGGTTATAATACTTCTTATATCACTTATGTGTTCAGTGCTTCCTGCTAATAGTATATCAATATTTTCAATGATATTCATTATACTTAATATGTCGGCAGTATCAGTAGAAGCAGCAGTTGTAGCACTCATACTTATGTTTGTTATGTTTCTTTTGTATTTTAGATTCTCGCCAAACATGGGATATTTGCTTGTAATTACTCCAATAATGTTTTTTATAAAGATACCATATCTTGTTCCAATAATTGTAGGACTTCTTTGTAATTTTACAGCAATTGTACCGATATCTTTTGGTGTCGTTGTATACTATGTATTGTATTTTGTAAAAGCTAATTCAGCGGCACTTAGCAGTTATTCAGCAGATAATATCATATCAAGAGTAACTTTTATACTAGATGGTATAATTAATAACAAATCCATGTTAGTAGTTATTGTAGGATTTGCCATAACAGTTGCGATTGTATATATAATAAGAAAACTTTCTATAGATCATGCATGGTTAATTGCTGTTATAACAGGAGGAATTGTAGAGATAATAATGATAATAATCGGTGATTATATGTTCTCAATAGAGATAGCACTTGCTGAACTTATAATTGGAACAGTTATATCAATTATACTTGGAATTTTCTTCCAGTTTTTTGTATTTTCTGTAGATTATTCAAGAACTGAGAATGTACAGTTTGAAGATGATGATTATTACTATTATGTCAAAGCAGTACCAAAGATTAATGTTACACAGACTAACAAGAAAGTTAAGAAGATTAATGAGAGAAATATGACAGAAGTAACAGACAGAAAGAAAACAGATATAGATAAAAGAGAACAAAGCAAACACATTAGAGATAAAAAATAATATTTACAGTTTACTATATAACAGTAAAACCAAAACTGTGACGATAAGCATATGACATAAATAAAAAACTAAGAAAAAATTAATATTTTGAAAAGAATATTTAAAGAATAATTGAAGATATGTGTTTATAATAGGAAACTGGTAAATAAAGAAAAGGAGATTAAGTATGACACAGTTTGAAAAAATAACAGAATTTTTTAAAAATGATGTGTTGGAATTTTACTGGCCAGAAGTTCATCCAACAGATATTGTAGAACTAATCATCCTGTCTTTTTTGATTTATCAGTTGATTATCTGGATTAAGAATACAAGAGCCTGGACACTGTTAAAAGGTATAGTAGTTATAGGCGTTTTCGTAATACTGGCATTTATATTTAAGCTCAATACGATATTATGGATAGCTAGTAAGACAATTAATGTTGGTATAATAGCGATAGTAATCATATTCCAGCCTGAACTCAGAAAAGCATTAGAGCAGCTTGGAAGAAAGAATATATTAACTAATATAATATCATTTGATGATGGAAAAGAGACAGATGCCAATTTTACAGATAAGACAATCAACGAACTAGTGCGAGCATGTTTTGAACTTGGCAAGACTAAGACAGGAGCACTTATAGTAATAGAACAGAATACACCACTTGCCGAATTTGAGAGAACAGGCATACCAATAGATGCGATAGTAACAAGTCAGCTTCTTATTAATATATTTGAACATAATACACCATTACATGATGGAGCTGTAATAGTAAGAAACAACAGAGTTGTCTCAGCAACATGCTATCTTCCGCTTACAGAGAGCATGGAACTTAGTAAAGAACTTGGAACAAGACACAGAGCAGGCGTTGGAATAAGTGAAGTATCTGATTCAGTTACGCTCATTGTCTCAGAAGAAACAGGTAAAGTATCAGTGGCAGCGGGTGGTAAATTAGTAAGAAATGTTGATGGAGATTACCTTAAGAAGAGACTTTCCGAACTTCAGAAAAAAGGTGGAGATACTAGGAAATTTAGAAGATTAAGGGGGCGACTGAAGAATGAAAAAGAAAATATTCAATAATCTTATTTTTAAAATTGCCGCAGTAATATCAGCCATTGTACTTTGGCTGATAATAGTTAATGTAGATAACCCGACAACAACAAGAACAATATATAATATTCCTGTTAATCTTAAGAATACAGAGACACTTGACGATGCAGGGACAGCGTATGATATAATATCTGGTGACACAGTAGCTATCCAGGTTAAAGGACCTCGTAACCTTATAGATAGCCTGAAGGCATCAGATTTTGTTGCGAGTGCAGATATAGATGCAAGAGAGATAACAGATACAGTGCCAATTGAAGTTACATGTACGAAGAACAACGTAACATGTATTAAGAATACGCCCACAGTGTTAAAATTAAGCCTTGAAGATATAGATGAGAAGACATTCGATATAGAAGTAGAAGTTGCAGGCAACCCGGCAGAAGGTTTTGCAGTCGGAAGTGCAAAAGCATCACGTAATAAGATAAGAATAAGAGGTCCTGTTTCACAACTTAACCTTATAAGCAAAGTTGTAGCAAGGATTGATGTAAGTGCAGCGGTAACAGATCTTGATGAGAATGCACCAATAAGAATCTATGATGGTAATGGTGAAGAGATTGATATAGAAAAATCAAAACTTGAGATAAGTATATCAGACGTTATAGTCTCAGCACAGATTTTAAAGACGAAGACAATACCAGTTAAGCTTACAGTATCAGGCGAGACAGAAACAGACTATAGATATACAGGAATGAATTATTCACCAAAGAATATAACAGTCGCAGGATATGACGATGATTTGAAACAGATAACAGCTTTAACAATACCTAGTGATGTTATAAGTATAAAAGGGCTTACAGAGACTACTAATAAGCAGATAACAATAAGTTCATATCTTCCGGCAGGAATAAGCGTAGTATCAGACTTATCAACAATTGATGTTACACTTAATATTGAGCCTGTGCTTACACAGGAAGTAACAATAAGCAAAGATAGTATTACAGTTAATGGTAAATCGGATTTATTGGATTATAGTTATAGTGACAATAATGATTTGATTATACAGGTAAAAGGAATAGCTGAAGAACTTGAAGAGTTGGATGCTGCCAATATAAAAGCGGCTATTAATGTATCCGGATTAGTACCAGGTTCACATTCTGTAAAAGTGACATTTGAGACAACAGGTTCATATAAAATAAGTGATGAATATTTTGTTGCCGTTAATGTTGCAGAAAAAACAGCACCACCAGATGATAGTGCTTCACAATCACAGCAGAATGAATCAGAGACAGCAGCAAGATAAATAAAAGTTAGGAGTTACAGATTATGTCAAGAATTTTTGGAACAGATGGAGTAAGAGGTATAGCGAATAAAGAATTAACAGTAGAACTTGCAATGAACCTCGGAAAGGCAGGAGCATGTGTTCTCACAAAAGAGATGGAACATAAACCGACTATTTTAGTTGGATGCGATACAAGAATATCAGGAGAGATGCTTTCAAGTGCACTTATGGCAGGTATATGTTCAGTAGGTGCTAATGCTGTATATGTTGGAGTACTTCCAACTCCTGCAGTAGCATATCTCACGAGAAAATACAACTATGATGCAGGTGTAGTTATATCAGCATCACACAATCCGGTTGAATATAATGGAATTAAATTCTTCAGCGGAGAAGGTTACAAACTTCCAGATGCAATGGAAGATGAGATAGAAGAGTTAATGAAGAATCCGTCACAGTATCCGGCTCCGGTTGGAGAAGAAGTAGGAAGAATAGAATACAGATATGAAGCAAAGGAAGCATATATAGAATTTGCAAAAGAAGTAGTTCCTGTAGATCTTAAAGGCGTTAAGATGGTAGTTGACTGTGCAGAAGGAGCATCTCATTATACATCGATTAAGACATTCAAAGATCTTGGAGCAGAAGTAGTAGCAATTCATAATAATCCGGATGGAACTAACATTAATAAAGAATGTGGTTCAACACATCTTCACGAACTACAAGAGAGAGTTGTGGCAGAAGAAGCTATGTTAGGTCTTGCATTTGATGGAGATGCTGACAGACTTTTAGCAGTTGATGCAAAAGGTAATGTAGTAGATGGAGATCAGATAATGGCTATATGCGCACTTGATATGAAAAATGAAGGAAGATTAAAGTCAGATACAGTAGTGGCAACAGTAATGAGTAATCTTGGATTCTTCATTATGGGTGAAAAGAATGGAATTAATATTGAAAAAACTAAAGTTGGAGATAGATATGTTCTTGAACTTATGAAAAAAGACAACTACAACCTTGGTGGAGAACAATCAGGACATATAATATTCCTTGATGAGAATACAACAGGTGATGGCCTTATAAGTGCACTTCATCTATTATCAGTAATTGTAAAAACAGGTAAATCATTAGAAGAACTAGCATCTGTAATGACAGTTCTTCCACAGTCATTAATCAATGCAAAAGTGCCTAATGATAAAAAGGATAAATATACAGATTATCCAAAGATCGTAGAAGCAATTGCAAAACTTGAAGAAAAATTTGCAGGTGAAGGAAGAGTACTTATACGTCCATCAGGAACAGAACCACTTGTAAGAGTAATGATAGAAGGAAAAGACCAAAAAGAGATAGAGAAGGATGCAAAAGAGCTTGCAGATCTCATTGTAGCTACAATAAAATAACAGGAGTAAAAAATGGTAAACGAAAAAGTAAAAGTAAAGAATTTGCTTGGTTTTCACATGCGTCCGGCAGGAATGCTGTGCAACGAAGCAATCAAATACAAATCAAAAATAACATTTGCAAAAGATGGAAATAAAACCAACGCAAAAAGTGTATTAAGTGTATTAGGTGCATGTGTAAAATGTGGAGATGAGATAGAACTTTGTTGTGAAGGAGAAGATGAGGAAGAAGCATTAAAAGCACTTGTATCACTTATAGAGAGTGGTTTGGGAGAATAGAATATGGAAGACATAGATAATAAGACAACTGATATCAAACCATCAAACAGTGAGCTTGATAAAAAAAGAAACTCACTAAAAGAATACACAGTTGATGTTATAATACCAACATATAAGCCGGATGATAGATTGATAAATAATATCAAAAAGCTTCAGACACAGACATATCCAGTTAATAAGATAATACTGATAAATACATGCAAGGAATACATGAAAGAGGAAGATTTTTCATGTATTCCAAAACTATGTATACATCATATAGGATTAGAAGAATTTGATCATGGAGCTACCAGAGATCTAGGAATGCAAATGTCAGATGCAGATATTGTTGTGCTTATGACACAGGATGCAGTACCGGCAGATAATATGCTGATATCAAGTCTTGTAGATAGACTGTCAGATGAGAATATAGCTGTAGCATATGCAAAACAGTTACCTCGTGATGATTGTTCATATATAGAACGTTATACAAGAAGATTTAACTATCCAGATGAAAGTTATGTAAAGACCAGGAAAGACATAGATAAAATGGGAATAAAAGCATATTTTTGTTCGGATGTATGTGCAGCATACAATAGGGAGACATACAATAAGCTTGGTGGTTTTATTAAAAAGACTATTTTTAATGAAGATATGATATATGCAGCAAAAGCGATTAATAATGGTTATGGTATATGTTATAGTGCCGACTCTAAAGTAATACATTCGCATAATTACACATGTATGCAGCAATTGAGACGTAATTTTGATTTAGGAGTATCACAAAAAGATAATCCACAGGTATTTGCAGATATAAAAAGTGAAAGTGAAGGAATGAAGCTTGTAAAATCTACAACAAAATACCTTATATCCACTAAAAAAGGTTATTTGATACCAAAATTCATAATAACATGTGGATTCAAATTCATCGGCTATAGACTTGGAAAGAACTACAACAAACTTCCAAAATGGCTTATAATGAGAATGACGATGGACAAAAAATACTGGACAAAATAGAGAGATGAAGGGAAGAAAGAAGACCAGATGAAAGTAGAGAAGAAAGATAAAGCATTTGCATTTTTATTCGGTGCATTAGTCGGATTAGTATTGTTTTACAAAATATATGGATATGGAGTTATAGGCATAACAAATGTTGAATGGCTGTTATCCGGAGGAGATCTTACAAGAAGCTATCTTGGATGGGTAAGTTACCGTAATTCACCATGGCATTTTCCATTATGGCTTACAGATAATCTGATTACCGGAGAAAGTGTATCAATACTTTATACAGGCTCAGTGCCACTTCTCGCAATAATATTTAAACTGTTTAGAAGCATACTTCCGGTACATTTTCAATATTTTGGATTATATGGTTTAATATGTTTTATTATACAGGGCGGACTTAGTGCAATAATTTTTAGAAAATATACTAAGAATTATTTGTATTGTGCATTAGGAGCAGTGCTAATGATAGTATGCCCTGTACTTCTTGAAGATATGTTTACAGATATGTCATTTGCAGGACATTTTGTGGTACTTGTTCCAATATACTTATGGGTATATAGAGAAGATTTTAAAGAACTTCAGACAAAGATATATGTCGGAATAGCATTAGGAATTTTAGCAGTATTTGTATCATATTATTTCTTCGTTATTATGGGAATAGTTCTTTTAGGATATGCAGTAGAAGAAGCGATAACCGATAAGAAAATTGGAGGTTCATTAGTATTAATGGTATTCTATGCAATAACATTTATACTAGGTTTTGCAGTTTTAGGCGGATTTCACAATCAATTTTCAGATACACATATAGATGGAACAATGAACAATACTAATCTTAATGCATTGTGGAATACTAATGGGTTCGGAACAGCGGCAACTAATATTATGCAAAAACAGACAGGAACATTCTTCTTAAAGGGATTATCACTTGCAAGTTCAGGCCAACATGATGGTTTTGCATACTTAGGACTTGGAATTATATTTATGCTCATAGGTTCAGGAAGCATATATCTTCTTGATTTTAAAAAAGATAAATTAAAAGATAAAGTGTCCGCAGGTAGAATATTCGGAATGATAACGATAATTATAGTGACACTTGTATTTGCTATAGGCAGTTCGTTAACATTTGGCGTCACACAGATAGCCGAGATAAGCTATCAGTCACAATTTCAGCAATTAATAGGAATGTTTAAACATAGTGGAAGGTTTATCATAATAATCGTATATATGATAACACTATTTGGAATAGCTAATCTTATAAAACAAAACAAACCCTATGCAATAGTAGTAGTTCTTGTTGGAGCTATAATATTACAGACATTTGATATAAAAAATATATGTGGTGATTATAGCAGATATAATTACACATCGACAATAGACACAGGTGCATTAGATACACTTGGATGCAATAATGTAGTTATAATAGGTAATGCAGATTATGCATATACTAAAACTGGATATGATTTAGCAATATATGCAGTAACCAATAAAAAATCAATTAATATGTTCCCATTATCACGTTCTATGTATGATAAGACAACACAGATTGTACAATCATACATGTATGAGCTTGAAAGTGGAGTAGCAAGACCATCAACATTATACATATTTGCAGATGCAACAGCCAACCCATGGAATTACAGTTGTCTGAATCTTTATCAGGTAAATGGAATAATAGTAGGCGTATCAAAATAAGAAATTTATTTGAATGATAAAAACTGATATTTCCACCTTGTAGAACTAAATTGATATTAAAAAATGGTTAATTGTAAGAGTTACTTCACTTTGTGAGATTTACTTCTACCTTATAGAACTAAAATAGTCAACTGTAAAAGTTACCCCCACTTTGTGAGACTTACTTCCACCTGTAGAACTAAAATAGTCAATTATAAAAGTTACCTCCACTTTGTGAGGCTTACTTCCACCTGTAGAACTAAATTCCATGAGGTGGAAGTTTTTTGTTCCAGAAAAGTATGGTTTTCTTAATCCAGATGATATTATTAGAACTTATAAGGAGTTTTTTTGTTCCGGAAAAGTATGGTTTTCTATCAAAAATGCGTAGGACTCCGGCTTTTTTATAAGTTAGAGTCTACCTTCCCACTACCTTTAGGTGATGGGGGTCTGCAAGCGCAAGTAGTTTTTGTATTGTTAGAGCGTATCAACGCTATCTTTAGGTGATGGGTAGTTCGCTGTTAACTTTGGATACAGTAGTACAGCTCCTAAAAATCCGTTTACCAATGGCTTTAAAACTCATGTTTTCGTTAAGGAAATGTTCAATTACGTATCTTTCATCTAAAATTAAATGTTTATTCTTGTTTTTATTCATATATCTCTCTTGTTCCTGGCGGAGTTTAGAGATGCATGAACAGGAATAAGATAACATTAAGAATAAGTAACTTCCACAGCTGATTTTCAGAAGTAGTAACTTTCACGACAAGCCATATAGGGGTGGAAGTTAGTTTTACAAATGAGCTATAAAATAAAAAAAGTTAAAAAAGAGGTTGACATAACTTGTATGGTATGATATCATCTATCTTGCTGTTGAGGCAAAGCCTTAGAAAATAAGGCAAAACGAAGAACTTAATATATAAAATTAACTGGGGAATTGATTTTCACATTGGTTAAAAATAAAAAAGTTTTTCAAAAAAGTTCTTGACAGACAATCACGAATGTGATAAGATATAAAAGTTGCTGATGAACAGTAACAAACACAGAACTTTGAAAATTTAACAATAAAACAACCTTGAAAATTCCGGTTCCAACGAAGTTGGAACGAGAACATTTTTGAAAAAGTTGTGCTGAACTTAAAACAGTAAAAGCGAGGATAAATTAGCCAAGAGTTGATTTTGAATCAGATTCAAACTTTATTTGAGA
>NZ_JAHLQC010000013.1 GCF_018918265.1 Falcatimonas sp. MSJ-15 | reverse complement strand
TCTCAAATAAAGTTTGAATCTGATTCAAAATCAACTCTTGGCTAATTTATCCTCGTTTTTACTGTTTTAAGTTCAGCACAACTTTTTCAAAAATGTTCTCGTTCCAACTTCGTTGGAACCGGAATTTTCAAGGTTGTTTTATTGTTTAGTTTTCAAAGTTCTGTGTTTGTTACTGTTCATCAGCAACTTTTATATCTTATCACATTCGTGATTGTCTGTCAAGAACTTTTTGAAAAACTTTTTATTTTTTAACCGATGTGAAAATCAATTCCCCAGTTAATTTTATATATTAAATTCTTCGTTTTGCCTTATTTTCTAAGGCTTTGCCTCAACAGCAAGATAGATGATATCATACCATACAAGTTATGTCAACCACTTTTTTAACTTTTTTTATTTTTTATTTTATAGCTCATTTCTAACACTAACTTTCACCCCTATATGGCTTGTCGTGGAAGTTACTAATCCCGAACATCAGGTGTGGAAATTACTTATTCTTAATGTTATCTTATTCCTGCTCATCCATCTCTAATCTCCGACCGGAATAGGAGAGATATATGAATAAATCAGAAAGTTGGCAGGTCATAAAGATTTTTCTACAACAGCAAAGCATTATATGTATGTTACTGACACCATAGATAATCGCTCCAATGCCCACGAAACAGCTATCGCAGGCTAAGTTAATTGTCGTATACTGAAATGTGGCAATGGATTTCCACTGCCTCTCTTTTATATATTGACTCTGTTCACCGAGGGTCTCTGATACATACGCAAATAAGAATATATTTGGTGACCTCCTCGGTAAACTTGAATTTGTCTATTCGTTTGTTTCTCTATAAACTGTCATTCCGAATATTTTAATTTCGAACCCATCAATATATGGTTTTACACCATCTACTTCTGGTGCAAGTCGGTGTATTTTTGTAACCTCATACACTAATGCTTTATACCTAACACTTCCGCCGTCTTTTAAGTTCATACGAACAGGGGTTAATAGGATTACTAAAACAACTATAATTGCAATTACCACAAAGACTTTCTTTTTCATACAATCACACTCCTTTGCCAAATTCCGATTGTTATCATACCGCCTTTATTATTTTCTCTACATCCTTTTTGCTTGATAACCATATAACTTTATTGTCATAGCTTTCTAAAATGCTTCTTATTTCTTTCATATTTTTATTCTGAAAAGTCTCAGTCCATTTCAAAAGGTCATAGAGCGATTTTAAAGTTTCTCTTTTTCCTTTTTGTATTCCCAATTTTCTTTTTATAAATCGCATAATAATTCTGCTTTTACATAGATAGCCAGGCATATCTAGAACATATATCTTATCAGCTTCATCAAAACTTTGCTGTACCCAGGCATAATATACTCCCTCATTTATCCACTCATCATTATTATATAGTATTTCTTGTAATAACGCTTTTCGTTCATCAAGCGTTCTCTTTTTACCATATCCTTTGGCGTTGTTATCCCATTGAATATCGTCTAAGTCGAAATGAGAAATATTATACTTCTTTGAAAGTGCATTTGCTAAATATGTTTTTCCAGAACCACTGCAACCAATAATATGTATTTTCATATATAAAATCCTTTCATTTGTCATAGGCTCCTCTGCCTTTAGGTTGTGGGGAGTTGACAAGTCGGTATTCTCCACAACTTCTTATGAAGAGTATATAACAGGTAATGGTTCAACTATTTTATGTATCTTGTTATCATAACATAAAATTAGGTAACATAAAATTAAGTATATACTACAAACAATACATTTGCTAGATGATTTTAAACTCAACAACTAAAATGAATAAGTTTAAACTCAATAAATAAAACGAATTCATTATACTAAAAAATGGCTATGGTGCGAACCAATAGCCACTTTTAATTAAAGATGTTTTTTATATTTGCTTATATATTTCGCTAAAATATTTTTTGGTCAAAATATTCTTTTGGATAGTTTTTACCATTTACCAGATTGAAGACACTGTTCCTGTTACTATTTTTAGCAGAAGGTTGTTGTTGTAGATCCATAACAGGAATCCATTGTCATTAATCATTGTTGCACAGGTTTTACCAAATGGTGTGCTGATTAACATTGTTATTATTATGAACATAAACCATACTATTACTATTCCTTTTACGAATCCAAGTACACCGCCGAGTATCTTATTGGCTCCATGTATTCCCGGAATTTTGGTTATTATGTTGGTTGCCAATAGTATTATTCTGAATATAAGCATTACTATTATCGATGCTGCTACAAATGCTATCGCATCTATTACAAGACATGCTAAATAACCACCTACATATTCATCAAATGTCTTTGCTCCTAATTCTTTGTATGCTTTTGTTGTGTTGTTATTGGCTATTAGTTTTACTATTGTCTCTGGCAGTTTTAATGTGTCTGCTGCTTTTGACTGTTCTTTTTCAAATAGATCTTCGCCTATGTGTTTTGAGCTTACAAATTCTGTTGTCTTCTCACTGATTGTATCATAAAGGCTAGTCTGCTCCTTGAGATAATTGCCCACTACCGGTGTTATTGCAAGCACTATTGCTGTTGTAAGTAACATCGAAGCTATCGATATTGCAATCTTTATAAGACCTTTTCTGTAGCCTTCATATGTAAATAATGCAAATATAAGTATTGTTACTATGAGTAATATGTTCATATCTAGTTCGCTCCTTTTCGTTGTTTCTAACTTTTTTTATTTTTATTAATTTTGTCTATTTTAAAATAATATTATGTTACATAAGTACTTCGTTTTTCTTCTTTTATTTTTATCCTTTGTTTGCTTTAATCAATTGCGAAAGTTTTTCTTTTGCAAAGATAATTCCAAAAAGCTTTTTCATGCTATCTTTTACAAGATAATTCCAAAAGACTTTTCTATTCTATCTTTTATAAGATAATTCCAAAAGACTTTTCTATTCTATCTTTTACAAGATAATTCCAAAAAGCTTTTTCATGCTATCTTTTACAAGATAATTCCAAAAGACTTTTCTATTCTATCTTTTATAAAGGTAATCCCAAAGGCTTTACTATATTATCATTTATAATGCAGTAAAATCTCTGGATTACGGATTATAGATGATTTTTCGCTTGCTTTTACTGATATATCTTTCGCAATTACATATTATTTTAGCCTTATTTTTCTTATACTTCCATCTGCAATCAGATAAAACTGGTTATGCGAGTCGGTTTTTACAAGTCTGTTGATGATATTCTTGAATGTATAATCAAATTTTACTGATCCATTGAAGTTAATCATTCGGCAGGCTGATGTGTTATACATCATTATATAGTCTTCTGCAACCATATATTCTGTATAATCTTCGTTGTATGCATATTTTAACACCGGTTTCTGTTTGGATGTTGAATATACGCATAGTTCGTGGCTATTGTTGGAATCGGTCAGATTATATACTATTCCAATGTATCCATTCTCTATGAAGGCTTTTTTTATCTCATGCTCTATGTTGACTTCATAGTGGTTCTCCGGTATCTGGCGGTAATCGTATACGCTTATCATATTATCCCCAAGAAGCACTACTGTGTCATTGTCTGTGAATTGTACTTTTGGTATTATTGTGTCTTCGTAGTGCCATGCTCCAACTGCTCGCTCACTTTCATTTTGTCCTACTCCTGAGAAGTTATAAAATACTACTTTGGTCATCATCTTCTCACCATCAATATACAGGTATGATACAACTAACTTCTGTCCGTCTTTTGATGATGCCATTGCAAGTGGATATCCTCCTCCTGATATGTCTGTTTTTATCTTATATATCTGTGTATCCTGTGAATACATATATATATAATTGGTTGTATTCTCTTCTATACATACTATAATGCATCCTGTATTGGTTACTGCGATGTCTGTCGGTGTTCCATATACGTCTGTCTCACTTTTATAACCGCTCTCATTAAATATGTATACCTTTGTTCCAAGTGTATCTCCAACTGCTATGTAATTATCACATACCGCATATATCGGATTCTTGATCTCGTATGCATAATTCCAGATTGTCTGCTTCCCTTCTATATATGATATACCATCTCTTGATACTTCTATTATCCCATTTTTGTATTTAAAAAAATTGTTGTTAACAGCATTAGCATCTGCAAGTGTGGATTCTATATCATAATCACCATATACTTTTGTCTTCTCTTTGAGTATATTGATGCCAACAATTATAAAGACAACTGCTATTACTCCTATAATTATAAGTATGTTTTTCATACGATGTCTTTTTATCTTTTTCTCGTACTCTCCTATATCCGGATTCTCTATTGTCCGAAAGCCCTTCTTCTTCTCTTTTAAATATTTTTCACGACTTACCAAGCCTAAAGCCCCCTTTTTCTCATCCTTCTTTAAATACATATTGTAGCATATATTTTTTGACTGTCATAGTATTTTAGCCCAAATATAGTAAAAAAAAATATACTCTTTTTATCTTTTCTTAATTGTATCTGTTACATATTTTTTATCTTTATGTATCTCTTTTTAGACTTTTGTGTTTTTTGGGTATTTGTGATATATTATATCTATTCGATATATATTTCGAAAAAAATAATATGAAAAGGAGACTATATTTATGTCATTTGTACCAACACCTCATAACGGAGCTAAAGTAGGCGACATTGCAAAAACTGTTTTAATGCCTGGAGATCCCCTTCGTGCTAAGTTTATTGCTGAAAACTATCTTGAGAATCCTGTATGTTTTAACACCGTTCGAAATATGTTAGGATATACTGGTACTTACAATGGAAAAGAAGTTTCTGTAATGGGCGGTGGAATGGGTATTCCTTCTATCGGAATCTATTCTTATGAACTTTTCAATTTCTATGGAGTTGATAACATTATAAGAATCGGTTCTGCCGGCGGTTTATCAGACAATGTTAAGGTTCGTGATCTTGTAATTGGAATGGGTGCTTCTACTAATTCTAATTATGCTTCTCAGTATAAACTTCCTGGAACTTTTGCTCCTATTGCTGACTTTTCTCTTCTTAGAAAAGCTGTTGAAGTTGCTGAAAGCAAAAATATTAATGCTGTTGTAGGTAATATCTTATCTTCTGATACTTTTTATAGTGCAGATGCTACTGCTAATGATCTTTGGAAGAGTATGCAGGTTCTCTGTGTTGAGATGGAAGCTGCAGCTTTATATATGAATGCTGCTAAAGCCGGTAAGAAAGCTTTATGTATTCTTACTATCTCAGATCACATCTATACAGGAGAGGCTTTATCTGCTGAAGAGAGACAGACTTCTTTTAGAGATATGATGGAAGTTGCTCTTGAACTTGCTTAAGATATTATAAATATGACTTATGTTATATTTGACTTATTTGAGTAGGTTATTGTATGGCTTATGTTATATTTGGCTTATTTGAGTAGGTTATTGTATGGCTGTGATATAAAAACAGCTGCGGCTCGCTAGTAGTATTCACTTTATCGTGAATTAAAACTTGGCGATTTGCAGCTGTTTTTTCTTTTTTAACTTTTATATTTTGATTTTAACTTTTGTTCTTATATTCTGGTTTTTTCTTTGGTTTTTTAACTTTCGCTCTTGTATTTCGGTTTTTGCTTTGGTTTTTTAACTTTCGCTCTTGTATTTCGGTTTTTTCTTTGGTTTTTTAACTTTCGCTCTTGTATTCCGGTTTTTTCTTTGGTTTTTTTATCCTCTACTTTGGTTTTTATTTTTATCCTTGGCTTTTGGGTATCTTTTGTTCTAACTTTCGCTTTTATCTACCATTCTACTGTTACATTGATCTGTGGATAGTCTATTTTCTTAAAAAGTCCTTTTTTCTCTATATAATGTCCTACTTCTATGTCTACTTTTTTAAATCCATTTGATGGATGTTCAAGTTCTTCTCTTATACATTCTTTTATTGCATCTACTGCTTTTGGATTTTTTATAAGAAAATCTCTTACCTTGCTATATACATAATATGGCAATGGGTGATCTTGTGGTATCTCTCCTCCTAAATGGCTGCTTAGTGAGTGCAGACCTCTTCTTTTGCCCATTTCGTATCCATGTTTTGTAAAATCGATGAAAGTATATATCTCTGGTTTTATCTCGTCGATGATCATTATTTTCTGCCTCCTTAGGTGTATCTTCCTTTAGTATAATTTTATTTTTGTATTTATGCAATTAATTTTTACGGTTTTAGAAGATGTTTTTTATCTCTATTATATACTTTGTCTTACTTTTTATAGCAATATTTTGTGTTCATTTGTCATATATATTATTGTATAATGTATCTATGTGAGTACATAATATGCCATATGTATTATTGGGGGGCTTATCTGTGTCACATCTTATAAGAAATATCTACATTAATCACAATTATAGTTGATTACAAAGTTCATAGTTAGCAGGACTTGACTGGTATTTTGGATATTAGTATAGCAACGCTTATCTGGTGTTCTTGATATAAATACCGTCTTACAATCAGCTATTAATCAAAATTAAATAGGAGGGGGATCTATGCATAGTGTTACCAAAGAGGACATTATCAATTCTAATCACAGAATTATAAGTACACATACTATAGAAGATCTTAGATGTCTTACTTTTATAGAACGTGTACGCTTTAAGGGTTTTTCTTATTCTGATGATATCGAAGAACTGGCTGATGATACTTCTGAAGAACTCGCTGTATATACCATTGTTCTGTGCAATGGATATGAAATCGAGACGTATATTCGACCAGTTCGCAATTAGTTTTATGCTTACTTTTATTTTATAATCTTTTTATTCTCTATCCACAGTTTCCCGCACTTTACTGTGTGGAAATTGTGGATAACTATGTGAATAACTCTTATTTTTTCAACAATTCAACTCTTTTTGTATGTGTTTTTGTGGAAAACAATGTTTATTTTTTATCATTATCAGCTCTGCTTAGTGGATATCTTTTACTTTATATTCTTTATCATCTGCATATTTTATATATTAGTTTCCCTATGTTAACTTCTTTTTATACTATCTGGAGACTTTTTATACGATTTTATATCTTATTTAAATGCTTATATACATTCATGAAGATATTAGAAGCATCTTGAAATCAAATGGGTAAAATATAAAAAATGCTTATATACATTCCCGTATGTATATAAGCATTTTTTGTTCACGCACGCTGTTAAGTTATGTTTGTTATGCCTGCATCTTGTTTGCTGACATTCTCTTTGCTTCCCCAATGAATTTAGTTACAAGCATACAAATATTATATGTATTAACAAAATATCCGGCTTTTCTAAGTTCATAGCAAATACTCTTACCGATAAAATACTCCACGTTTGCGCCTTGATTAATTACTTCAAGCTGTTTAGAAACTTTTTCAAATACTCCATCTGTTAATTCTTTGTCCGTACTTACATTTGAAAGTTCAAAAACGTTTCTGATGATGTTTTCCCCAAAACACTGCCAGCTATACATAATTTTTTTCTTCCATTCCATAACATTCCCTCCGCCTATTAAGTTTTTTACTACAGGTTTTATTATACTATTATTTTTTGTCGAGATAAAGTATTTTTTGATTTTTTAGGTAAATTGGGTTAATTAACAGTATCTGTATGTGTGTTTTCCTTTATTTTTCAAGAATCTTCTCTATCACTGCAATCGGTTGTCTTATGGTATTATAAGCGTTTGTCCAACATATATCTTATCTTCATCACTTAAGTTATTCATGTCCATTAATACTGTTTTTTTGTCATCTGTTCCATAGTATTTTTTGCATATTGATGTTATTGTTTCGCCATATTTTACTTTATGTAGTGTTTCTTCCTGTTGTGATGTCAAATTTTCTGTATTGGTACTACCACTTTGGTGCAAAATCGTGTCCTGTGCATCATTAATTGATGTATCTGCATCTGATTCTGTACTGCTCTCACTCTCTCCCGTAGAAGTCTCCGTCTCTGTCTCTACTTCTCCATTCAGTTTCATAACTTCTACTGTCTCACCTTCATCAACACTACCAGATCCACTGCTTCCCGGAATTATCATCTTGCCAATCTCGCTTATAGTAGTTGCCATAGAATTAATCGTATTGTCTACACTGTTTATTCTTTTTGAATCTTTGATGATATTCATTCCAAATGCTGCTGCAAGCACAAGAACCATTGTTGCCATAACATATACTGCTGACATAAGTCTCTCATGCTCTTTTTCTTCCTGTTTATAACGAATCTTCTCCCGTATCTTCTTAGAAGTCTCGTCTGAATCAATGCTTTCTGTTGTCGCAGGAATCAGATTGTCTATCATGTAATCCTGCATATTTCTGTTTTTCTCAAAGTATATATAGTATCCCGGAAGTGGTGTAAGTGTTCCAAGAGTGCATGTGTAAACTGTCAGTTCATCTTTTTCATAATTATAATGAATAAATATTCCATCTTTTTTCTGAAAATTGTCTATGTGATTCTTAAGAACTGACATATTCTCTTCTATATTCTCCTGGTCTGATACATAGTACCAGCCAACTTCTGATGTATTATGATAGTATCTTGCTGCTTCTTCCTGTATCTCATTCTTTAGAGTATCTGTCATTATTACTCTATTATTGCGCATTATTCCTTTGTCTGCTTTGACTGCACCATTTACAAATATGTATTTTCTTCCATTATCTCTTATTCTGCTTCCAAGAAGGACTCCCATACAGGGAATCATGCGATTTCTGACTGTTTGTCTTATATAACTCTGTGTATAGTCTTCTATGTATATCTTCTTCTCTCTTGATATCTCGCCGATTTGTCTTAGGTTCTTAGGCAGATTTATATTCGTCTGATTCTCATCCTTATTATTCGATTTGCTTACAACTGCCTCTATCACACTATCCCCCACTCTCTATACCAGACGTTTTTTAACGTATGTTACTAAAGTTACTTTGTTGCTTCTGTGCTATGTATATTATATGCGTGACACTATGACTTTATGTATCTTTCAAATCATTTTATTTTTACGCTTTAACATTTGGACAAGACAAGGGTTATCTGTGATAGATTAAGATTATTAGAATATGTATATGGTGGCTGTGCAGAAATAATGTTATGTATATGGCAGCTATGTAAAAATAATGTTATGTATATAGCAGCTATGCGGAAATAATGTTATGTATATGACGGATATGTAAAAATAATACATAAAACAAAAATACCGGAGATCTAAATTGTCTCTCCGGCATTTTTTACATTACTTATATCATACTTTATTATTAATTCATTGTTACAATATTGCCACTACATATACTTTTGCATAAACCAAAGTCTATTTTTGCAAATTAACCGGTTCTCGTCCGGCTTTTAGTGCTGCACTTATGGTCATATTCTCATTCTGTGACATAATCTGCATAAGCCTGTCTATACGCTCTACTGTACACATCTCTTTGCCAAGATATGCTTCATAATTAGTTGAGACATACAATGTTCTCTCTTTTATTTTTTGCTTTATATCTTCTTTTTGCTTCTTCTTACGGTTAAGCTCTTCTTCCATTCTGTTAATCCTTGGAAGATCTTCATCCTCGTGCTGTTTTCTAAGAACAGGCACTGTCTCTTCTTCAAATGTTGCAAGTGCCGAAATCTTTTTCTTCTTATATAGATCCATCTCTTTCTGGTTATCAAAAAGTTTTGCATCAAATTTATTAAGATTATAATATTCTTCATTACGATCTTTTTTGATATTATTGCGCATCACTTTAATCTTACGATTATTCTGTGCTATAAGCTTTCTCTTACGACTTATGGTCTTAAGTTCCTCCGTATATGCAACTTTGGTTCTGTCATTAATTAAGATATATGACAGAAATGCGACTACTATTATAACAAAATATATTATTACAAGATAATATGACTTATGATTTGGTATCAGCAGATATATTCCACATGGTAAAAACAAGAATACACCTATGAGAAGAATTATAAATAAAAACATCTCTTTAATTGAGCTTGCAAAAAACATAGAAAAGTATAATGATGAATTACAAAATGATGGTATATTGTTCTTCTTCATTATATTCGCAATCTCTTCTCTTATCTTCGCATTCTCTTCATAGACTGGCTTTGTCTCCTCGGCAATTCGGTCTATTACACCTTTCTCTCTGGCTTTTTCTCTCTGACCTTTTATCTTCTTGTCTTTGCCTATAAGCTTCTCTATCTCTGTATTGTATGCCTTTTCTATCTCTTCACGCCTTGATTTTACCGTCTGCGCTATCGTATTCTCAAGAATCTGATGTTCCGCTTCTATATTCTTCTCAAGATTTCTTATCTCAAATGACAGATCTTCTCTGTATTGCTCCATATCATTGAGTTCTTTGATATCTTTTCGCATTATCTTTAAATCAGTTATGTCTCCATCTAGTATATTCTTCTTCTCCATAAATATTATCTTCCCCCTTGAACGTCTATAAGATAACCTTTCTTCTTAAGCTCCTGTGTAATGTCATCAAGTGTCTGTACTGTTTCTGCTGAAACTGTATGATAATGTGTTCCGTCTGACAGACTCATAAGCTGCTTTGCATTACTCTTTTTGAATTTTTCGGCAAATTCTCTTACATCCTTACGTGTTTTTAAAATAAGATCAGCAGTAATCGCACCATACACACTATGTTCTACTACAACATCAAGCACTTTACCACCCAGATCAACAATCGTGTTTAACTCGTCTTCCATCTCATCTTCCGTATGTTTTACATGAAAACTCCTTGTATATAATGTTCCCGATGTATGTTCCTGTATAATATACCCTTTATATGTCGAAAGTATATTCTTATTCTCTGCACGCAAAAGTGCTATATCCTGCACTATTACCTGTCTGCTTACTGAAAATATCGTTGCTAACCTTCCTCCTGAAACAGGCCTATCTTCTTTGCGCAAAATATCTACAATTCCAGCTCGCCTTGCATTGCCATCCATCATCTCTATCACCCCACCTTAACATATATTTACTGTTTAGAGTATATCTCATTTCATTTATTTTTGCAATTACAGTACATTTTCTATTCTTTTATGATAGAATAGGGATTACTTATATTATCTTTTTGTAATTTGATCCCGATAAAATGTATATATAGTAATTTATTACTATATAGCCACACGCAGTTTTGTAATATTTCAACTTAAAAAGGTGGTGCTTTTAATGACAGATAACTTATAGCATTAATAACCTAACTACTACTAAGTCTCATAAAGGAGGTCCTAACATGAAAAAAGTATTATCTATATTCTTGTCTCTTGCTCTATTCATTTCCTTTCCTATGACAACTTTAGCTAAGGACAAACTTCCATGTAACACCTTTACCAGCTCTAAATACACAATAAATGTTACTAGTATTGATACAAATAAAGTCTGCACTAAGATACTTAAGGATTTAAACGGCAATATATTTACTCTAACTGAAATCGGAACTAATGGATACTATATTTATGATAATGCTTCTGGAAAATACTTAGAAATGTCTGACAGCGCACCTTCTCCATATGAATCATATTATGATAATTTATATTATTTTGGTCCACTATGCTATTATGTCAAAACTAATAATCAGTATATTCACACTATTACTCATGACACCATGTCCAAAGCAACTACGGTCCTTTCCAACCAAAGATTTACATCTGCTCTATCTACCACTAGAACTAACTCATTATCTTTAGACATAATGAGCACTGATAAAAAAGTTTATGTACCTAACTACAACTATATAAAAAACGCAGTATATCCCGCAAATGAAAATGGCACTTGTGGATATACCGCAGCATGTTTGTTACTTTATTATTGGCATAAAACAAACGGAGGAATCATTCCATCAACTTATTTGAATAATAATGGTCAATTATTAACATCTGGATATACCTTACAGAATAAACTTCTTTCTTATGGACATTCTGACTCATCATGGGGAAAAACAATTCGTGATGTTCTAATAGATTATTGCAATGAATATAATATTTCCGCAACTTCATATTACTATCTTGGTAAACTTGGTGTTTCGGATTCTATAAAAAACGGTCATCCAGCCATTGTTTTCGGATTATTAACTTCAACGCCTTCACCCGCAAGTATTTCTCCTTTCTCAACAAACGGTAAAGTTTCTCATGCCGTAACTGTTTATGGAATAAGTGGAAACTATTATATTTGCCATTATGGTTGGTCAGGATATTCTCATGTATTATTAGATAGTGGACTTATTGGTTCATGTACATTATTTCAACTTAATTAAATTATCTTATTTCGAAAGGATTAATTATGTTCAAAAGCAACCTATTATCATATTTCAAGTTAATATTAATTTTAATAACTATTACATTAGAAGTAACCTGTAAATTTGTATGGTTAAAATTTGCACTCTCGCCACATAGAATTATATACCATAAAACAAATTATATTTCACCCATTACTTTTGGATATGCCAACTTTTTCCCTGTAATAGTTTTTACTTTGACTTGCATATTGATGATTCTAATAGCTTTAGAAACTATTAAACATCTTCAATTAGCAAAAGCAATAATTATTCTATCAGCTATTACATCAACATTAAATATAGTTCCTATTTGTATAGGACAAAGTAAATTAAACATGGGTATTATTATTATTACTTCTTTATTGTTGCTTATTGGAATATTAACATCACTTTTAACTCAGAAATAATCTCATTTCATTTATTTTTGCAATTACAGTACATTTTCTATTCTTTTATGATAGAATAGGGATTATAAATACCATTAAAGAATAGGATGTGACAATGTGTTTAGATTGTGGGGCAAAATATTTGAGAATAATCATCTTGTGAAAGATATTGTTGTATGTAATGATTCTGAAAATCTTAACAGAACAAAAAAAATCTTCAATGGAATCGATGAAATATGTGTAGCATTCGATCTCGAAAGACCTATGTGGTTCGACTCTAATATTGAAGATTTTAAAAGACATGATAAAGTAAGATTTACACAGGATAACTTTATTGAGCATATTGATTTCGATTATCTTGAAATTCATGTTATTGAAGAATAGCGAGTTATTAAAAAGAGTGAAACTTTTATATGTTTCACTCTTTTTAATAACTCGCTATTCCAAAGTTTCCTTAATATAATATTCTATTACTTATTTTATCAAAAATATTATTACATTCTATTCATGATTAACAATATAGAAGCCATAAAAATAACCCTTACTGTCCATAAGTTCTTTAAAACTTCCCATCTCTGCTATCTTGCCATCCTTTAATACAATAATCTCATCACATCTGTTTAAAAGATTAGGATTAAGACGATGAGTTATTATTACACTTCCAACATTATCAATATCAAGGATAGTATTCTCAATCTGATTCTCCATAATAGCATCAAGACTTGCTGTAACTTCATCAAGAACAAGATACTTAGCTCCACTTAACAGTGCTCTTGCTATACCAATTCTCTGCTTTTCACCGCCAGACAGATTATTGCCATTCTCACTTATCTTAGATGACAGTCTCTCCGGCAGAGAATCGACAAGTTCCCTTAACCCCGACTTATCAATTACATCTTCTATTCTGCTATCATCATAATCATTATATAAAGTAATATTATTATACAGACTGTCAGCAAATAGAAATACATCCTGCTGCATATAATTAACAGTGCTGTAAAGCTGTTTTTTGGGATAATCATTAAGCTGTACACCATCAAGTCTTATCTCACCTTCATTGTTATAAAATCCCATAATAAGTTTGGCAAGTGTAGATTTACCACTTCCACTCTCTCCAACTATTACATACTTCTTACCAGGCTTAAACCCGACGCTTATATCTTCAATCTGATTAACTTCTCCATCATAAGAAAATGATACTTTCGATAATTCAATTCCTGTACCATCACCTGTTATATATGACTTATTAACATCTGTATTATCACTTTCAAGCGTGCTCTCTATCTTCTCTCTTAGGTCACCCACAGATTTATATTCAGCCATATACATTGGGAGTTCCTCAAATGGTGATAATATTCCCCCGATAAGCTGTGATATCATAAGAACTGTACCGGCTGTCATGTTACCTTTAAGCACAAGCCATGTTCCGATTACAATTGTAAGCACATAGCTTAACGAAGTGCACATCATCGATATCCATCCTACATAATAGTTAAGCATATTACTCTTATATGTACTATTTTCCTGTGCTATATTAGCTACATTTACTTTTTCCTTTATCCTGCTCTGAATATTAAACAATTTAATCGTAGAAAAACCACCAAATGAATCTTTTATCTCTCTTATATAATTCTCAGCTTTCTCTGACGCATTATTCTGTGCATCATTAAGCCTTCTCTCAAATTTTCCCGGAATAATAACAGATAAAAGTCCCACTGCTATATTAAGCAAAGCTATGTACGGGCTAATAAACACAAGTGTTATAAATGTAATCAAAAAGCAGGCTGCCACACGATATATTCCACACAATGCATCAAAATAGCTCTCACACATCTGATAGACATCTCTGTTTAATATATTCATATAATATGAACTTCCTTTTGCACCAAATGTAACAATGTCTTTATTAAATATTCCAGCAAATATATCTTCTTTCACATCTTTCAAAAATGCTGCACGATACCGTTCCTTAGAACGTTTACACAATGCTGTTGCACTCATATCAAGAATTGAGAATACCACTGCAAGCAGTGAGTATCTCGCAAAATCCTCATTCTTACCTGTAAGTACTATATCAAGTACTGGCTGAAGCGCCTTACAGAACAGAATTGACATAATCGCCATAATCGGTACTGTAATCAGATACATTATGAATTCCTTTTTATTTTTGTACAAGTATTTTTTCATTATTATCTCCCTCCTACTCATATTTTACAAAAAGTAGGCGTAATATAGTTCGACTATACTACACCTACCCGCCAAATAATAGCGTTAGCAATTTAGAATTTGCTTGAGTTTCTTACAAATACCATAATTCTCATCTCCTTCTAAATTTTCAAAACAATTCTATAACGCTCTATTCCATTTTCATTCCACTAATTCCTATAATCATAAATATTGCTACCATACATGTAGCTGCACCCAAGAATATTGTTGATACAGACAGACGAAGTGCCAATCCACTTACAACAAATGACATTATTGGAGAAGCTGCGCATGAACATGCATTAAATATAGAAGCAGAACGTGCAAGATACTGTTCTTCAACGCTATTCATAAACTGAATCTGTACTACACCTGATATCCAACTAAGTGTCATACCTGCAATCAATGATATAACTCCACATAGCAGATATGATGGTATCTGCTGACCATAAGTAAATCTTCCAAGCACAAAACTTCCATAACCAATTCCAATTATAATTCCTGAACCTACAACAATCACTCTTGCCGGTATTTTTTTAATTAGGTAAGGTAATACTACTGTTCCAAGACTCATTCCAAGAATAAGTGCTACACCAAACACACTTAAAAGTTCGCTTCCCAATCCAAATATCTCAACTGCCATTGGTGACTGAAGTGAATTAATAGGAACTGTGACTGCATTAACAAGTACCCCAAGTATACAGAAATTTAAAATTATTCTTTTGACTTTTATATAAGAAAATCCTTCTTTTAATCCTTTTAAATAATCCTGTACATTAACTTTCTTCTTCTCATGTCTCTCTTCTGTACTATGAACCATTCCTGTCATAAATGCTGACAAGAAAAATGTTGCACCATCAATTAACATAGCAACTTCTATTCCACCAACACCAATAATAACACCTGCTATTCCAAGTCCGATTAACTGTGATATATTACAAAGAGTTGAATTCATAGATGTTCCAAATGCGTAATACTTCTTATCTATAACTTTAGGTATAAATGCTATTCCTGCTGGAAGACAAAATGCTTCCACCGATGATATAATAAGTGTAAATGCCGCAAGTATTAATGGATTAACTACACCTGTTTTATACAAAACTGCAAGAAGAACTACTACTATTCCTCTTATCAGATCTGTTGATACCATAACACGCTTTTTGTTCATATTCTCAACTAATGCACCTGTAAATGGCTGTAGAATTACTGATGGAAGCTGGTTCAATGCAAATATTATTGCTGTCCATGATGCACTTCCTGTTACTGCATATACAAGCCATGTAAATGCAAGACTGTCTATGGAATCACCAAAACGACTGATTACATTAGAGATTATTATCTTCATGTATTCTTTTTGCTTTATTATGTCTCCATAACCAATTTTTTCTTCTTTTGTGTTTTCTTCAATGCTTACGTTTACTTCCTGTGCATCCATTTAATCTCTCCTAACATACTTTATTTTGTGTTATATTATGCAAGTCGTAGTAATAATCTAATAATGCTCTTTCTTTTAGAGTTAATCCATCAGCTCGTTTTTCAAGACATTTCTGATTATTTTTCATACGACTATATTTACAACTTCCAATGCAATATGGCAATTCTATGCAATCTCTGCATTGTGGATTATCTAATGCGCTTATACTTTTTAATTTGTAATAATCTGACAGTCGTTCTATTCTAACATTTCCATCTATATCCAAATATCCCATCCTTTTTTCATCTGAATCTGTATTAGAACACAATAGAACCGAGCCATCTGTATCAATTACTATTGCATTTTTTTGGCAGGCATGACAATGAATATATGAATTTTCTCTACCAATAATTTTATATCCCATGTCTATTGCCTGTCTTAAAAGTGAATAAGTACTTAACATCTCTTTGTTTTGGAAAATATTCGAAATACTAACAAACACCTGTGAACGGTACTTTTTATCTATTCCATTTAATACTTCTGAGATATCTTCTATATTTTCTGCATCAACATTTATACGCAGAGTAACTTTGATATCATGTTGTAAAACCTTGTTTACATTTTCCATCACTTTAACAAAGGTGCCTTTCCCATTTGCCAACACACGTCTTGCGTCATGAGAAGTACGATTTCCATCTATAGTAATCTGCATAGATTTAATATTCAATTTTTGCATTTGTTCAAGCATCGCATCAGTGAGTAAGTATCCATTCGTGGTAATCGTTGAATAAACACTAGTTCCTTCAGCACTGCAAATTTCATTAACTTTTTCCAGAATATAAAACATTTTTTTATATTCTATCACAGGTTCTCCACCAAACCAATCTATTTTTACTTTTTTTGATTTTTTAGCCGCATTTTTTACTAATTTTAATATTTGTTCCATAATTTTTTCATCAAGCACCCTGGTAACGTGCTTCTGTTCGCAATAGGTACATCTAAAATTGCAGGCATTTGTAGCATATATCAAAATATTATAAGTACTATCCTGATATTTAGCAGTATTTTCCAACACCTTCAATTCACTCAATTCATCAATTGCATCCTGTAATACTATCTTTTTTTCTAACCAAATCTTTAACCATTCTATTTCTTGAAAAGTATAACTTCCACAATTTAGATTTTTCAAAAGACTCCAAATTTCTTCTTTATCTTCTACATTGTATACATAATATTTTCTTGATAACGTGTTATATAACATACTCTTACCATCATCAATTTGTATTTCAGTTGTATAATTAGATACTTTCATCTACGCACCACCATATCGAATAGTATACCTTATCAGAATAGGCAGAGTATCCCTGCCTATCTAATAAGAATACTAAATATCTGTTATTATTTGATACTTATTAATTTCCGCCTATAATAACACAGAAATTCAAATAGTCTTCCTCAGCTGCTGTTGCATCAACCGAATAGTTCTGAATTGCTGCTGCAAATTCTTCTGAATCAATCACAACTTTTCCATCCGCAACTGTTATGTCTTCCTTGTTTGCTATAAATTTCTTACTCTCCATAGTTTCTTACCTCGTTTCTTTCTATTATTTTATATATTAACTCAGTGTTTTTCTGAACTAATAACAATTTCATAACCGATTCCAAAGTTTTCTTCCTCGGCAATTACAGATACTTCTGTACTCTGAATATCAAGATTTTCTTCCTGATTTTCATTCTTATCATTTTGCAATTCATATTTTGATGTCTTCATTTTCATTTTCTCCTTTTCCATAAGGTGCTAATATTGTAAACAGACTATATGTCTCATCTTCATCTAAATCTTCAAGTGCCTGATACTTTTCAAACAATACATCTATTTCCTGTTTGAATTTCTCCATATCTGACTTTTTAGCTTTCATAAAATAAGACTTAATCTTATGTGGCTTACTTGAATCAGTATTAACATTTTTAATCGCTTTCTTAGTAAGATAAGCAAAATGTTGCCCTGATAACTCTACCTTTCTTCTTCTCTCAATTTCAGTTCCCCTAATTCGATTCATTATTTCTATCTCATCAGATATCAAAGCATATTGTTTTTCAATTTGACCATTTTGAATAATCTCTTTATCCTCTCTAACCAATCCTGCCTTGACAAACCTTTGCAAATATAATTGAACCGAATAATTAGGCACTCCTATTCTACCTGCAATTTCTCTGCCAGTACTTATCCCATCCATGAGACAAAGCATAACATCCATTCCTATACCTGATAATATATCATTTTCCATTTGCTCATTCTCGTCAATCATATTCATCTCATAAATACAAGCCATATCACTCATCATTGTCACCTCCTTTTTATTTTTATGAAAATCTAACTTTCTCTGTTAATTTATCTAATTCACAATCTCCAATTACAGCTAATCCCATATTGTTTTCATGTAATATTCTCTTAGCTATAGAATCTAAGTCTTCTTTTGTTACACTTCTTATTCTTCTTACTTCATTCTCTATATAAAAATTACTCTCCATTACACTGCACTTTCCAACATTTCTTAAATGATCTGTTGTATTCTCCATCGAAAGCAACATCGATGTTTCCATAATTTTCTTTTCTCTAGATATCTCTTCTTCTGTAAACCCAGTAGTTAATACTTTAAAAAACGTATTCATAATTACATCCGCTACCTCCATCGTCTTGTTCTTATCGCAAACTGCCATAAAACCTATTGTACCTCTGTTTTTATAAAAGTTTGAAAAACCTCCTACATTATACGCAAGTCCTCTTTTCATTCTGACTTCCTGAACTATTCTTGCCTGTAGTCCACTCTGTCCAAGTATTCTAACCATCATATCTGTTGCTGTTCTATATTCCGACTGATATGACGGTGCTCTAAAGCCAATAGATATAACTGCATTTGAACCACTTCCTTTATTCCAATATCCACTTGGAAGTTCTTCAACAAATTCTTCTTTAATTATCTTTCGCCTATCTTCCCATTTTCCAAACTTGTTTTCTATCATCTCTAAAGTCTGTGAATAATCTATATTTCCAACCACTACTATCGTTGCATTTGCTGGTATATAACTTACTCTAAGTAATTCCTGCACTTGCTCCTGTGTAGCTTTTTCTATTAATCGCAAATTACCCATAATAACTTTTCCAATTCCAACATTTCCCCATATAGCCTGACTTGTACGCTCTTTTATCTGTTGAAATGACGAATAGAAACTTGTTGCTTCCTGCAGTACAACTTTCTTCTCATTCTCAAAAAAGTTATGTTCAAAATCTCTATTATTAATAGCAATATGAGCCAAACAGGATAGACAAATATCTAATGTATTCTTTAGACCTATATAATAAAAATATGTACACTCTTTGGTCGTAGCTGCATTATATATAACACCTTCTGCTGCTGCCCTATATGCTAATTCTGAATACTCATAATTGTTCGCATTCTGCGGATTAATTACAAGGTGTTCTACTAAATGTGACAATCCATTATTTTCATCATTCTCATGTTTGCTTCCCTGATTAACCCATAGTCCACATGAAACAGTCTTTGCTTCTGGTATTCTATGCAATATAACTTTTAGTCCATTTTCCATATAAGCATTTATTACATCATACATATTTTATTTCTTTCCTTTCTGTCTGCTCTTTACAATGCTTATTATAAAACCTGCTTCATTTAAAGTGAACCCCACTAAATGGAAACTTTTTTGTTTCCATTTAGATAGAATTGTATTGTATATTGACTTTTTCAAAACATTTGTTTATAATTATGCCCATAGTTTTTAATTGCTAAATTACAGTATTAAAAGGGGGACACAATTATGAGCTTACGCAACGCAGGTTTAGTAATTAGAGAAGCCCGCTTAAAAGCAGGCTTAACACAGGAACAATTATCAGATGGAATTTGTCGTTTAAAATCTTTATCAAAAATAGAAACTGGAGTTCTCGGTGTAAGTCCAAGTACTTTTGAAGCTCTTATGGAGCGTGCCGGCTCCAATACCAAAGCATCTCCTATATTTGCAAACCGCACTGACTTTAACTGTTTTTATTCATTAAAGCGTTCTCACTTTTTTTTGGATTATTGGCAGCTTAGATCTGCCTATGATGAATTAGAAAAAATTGAAAAAATGAATTGGGCTAATAACAAATACTATTATCAAGAATGGCTATTACTTCACTGTAAGATCCAACTTCGTTCAGGATGTGGCAACCACAGACAGAATTATGATACTATCACTGACGCTATCAGTATCTCCATTCCTGATTTTCATTATGATGAAATAAATAAAATGCTCTTATCAATTACTGAAATTGAGCTTTTTATTGCTCTTGCACATGAAGCTTTTTATATTAACGAATTAGATATATGTGTTGACATATGTTCTCAAATATCAACTTATCTTACAAACAGCGCACTTTCTTTTTATGAAAAAGAACAGCTTCTTGCTGAAAATGCTATTGTATATAGCAAGTATTTACTTGCTATTAAAGATTTTAATGCGGCCTATAAAATGGCTGATGCTTTTCGACATAAAGCTGTTTTTAACATGAATAATTCTGTATTACACGAGCTATCATTTCTTACAGCACTTGGATTATATTATAATGGTGATATTAAGAATGCTTATGAATTATTTGAGTCTACAATTTATTCTGCTCATTCAACAGGAAGTTGCTATGCTACAATTTGCACTAATTATATAAAAACACTTCATAATATAAAGGTTTCAGATGATTTAATTAACTTACCTATTATTCCGTTAGAAGCTTTTGATTTCAAAAGTTTCTACATTGTATCAGAAGATTTAGGTGACGGCAGTTATGATTTAACATCTCCAGACACGTTATCGCTTGGCGGTCTAATTAGAGAACTTCGTATAGAACAGAAGCTCTCTCAGACTATTTTGTGTTATGGACTTTGTAGTAAATCTAAATTATCTAAGATTGAAAATAATATTTTACAACCAGAAATTGCTCTTGCTGAAGCTCTTTTGCAAAGACTTGGAATAAATGACAATGCTTTTACTTTCTTGGGTAACAAGCATGAATCTGAATTATCCTCTTTACAGCAAGCACTTAGAAAAACTAAGTATTCTGATTATAATTTAGTTAAAAACCTTTTACATTCAATGGAAAAGGTTTTAACACCAAAAGATACTTTGTATTATCAATATTTTTTATATAAAAACACAAATTATCTTGAAAATTGCGAAGAAATAATAACTCAGCTTAACGCTGCATTATCACTTACCCTTCCAAATTTTAATATAAATGAAATTTTAAACTATCATTTATCATGGCTAGAGCTTACTATTTTAAACAGCCTAAGTGCTGCTTATTGCGATGGTCCTTCACCATCTCTTGGCATACAATATTTCTATAAAATTCTAGAATATATAAGCACTAATAATATTGATATTTTTTTAAGTTCAAAAATTAGTGGCATTACTACCGCCATGCTATTTAGAAGACTATATCGTTTCAACCGTTTTTCGGAAATGATTGAAGTACTACCCATGATAACTTCAATAAATCCTTGCATTGCAACTGATATTTGTTCTTTAGCTAATATATATGCACACTTTTCGCAAGCACTTGGTGAATGTAAACATTATAATAAAATGATAACTATAGCCAAATACTCAATTGGCTGTTATAAGCTCTACGAAAACGAAAAACTTATAACAAATTTATGTCAATTTATTCATGAAGACTTTAACATTGATATTTATTAAAAATCAATATTTTCTTCTTTAATTTCTCCATTAGGTTCTATAACACTTATGCTGTTTACCCCCACAACTGTAACCAGCATGAGTGTCATTCCTATTATTGTCATTATTTTTCTTATTTTATTCTGCATCTTAGTTTCTTATCACTTAAAATGTATCTTTATTATTTCTATATTACTTAAGTGACTTTTCCTTTCCTGTAATGCTTTTATACTATCATACATCTTAAGCTTAAGGAACCCCACTAAATGGAAACTTTTTTGTTTCCATTTAGATAGAATTAACATCAATGTGATACATTTCTTTGCCATTAATATATGCTTCTATATTCTTACATACTTCTTCCATCAACCTTCTTCTTCTTATTAAGCTTCTTCTTCGGTCAGATTAACAGGTACTGATATATCTCTTTTAGTATCTGACTTCTGTACAAGTATATCGGCTTCTCTTTCTGCCTTTTTAAAAAACTTAGTTTATCTACGTTGCGCTTACATATATACCATTACTCATGAACATCCCCCCCTAGATAATCTTTTTATCTAAGTATAGTACTTCCATGATGTTTTTTTAAGTAGTAATCGTAATACAAATTATGAGCGTTTTCTACATATTTTTTACAAATTTCATTATAAGATTAACACTATGGATAATAGCCTTTTTCTCAAATTCGCCATAGTCCATTGTAGCAGAGTTATCAGCTTTATCTGAGATGAACTGAACTTTCCATTCTTGGAACTACGCCAAAGTCATATCCGAATCCTGTAGCATCCATATCATGGTAGAGTGCATCTGATGATAATACTATATCTCCTATTATTTTCTAACATTTTCATGTATAAATATTTGTGGTATCTGATACCATTCTCCATCATTCAGCCTCCACACATCTTTCTTCATTGTCATTATAAGTTATCCACCATACTATTGCTAATATTATAATAAATGCTATCTCAAAATCCCAAAAGATATTCAAATGTTTATAACTAATACATGTACTAGCGATCATAGTTGCCAATGGACTTATACAAAGTGTAATTAGTAATATTATAGAAGATGTTCTTGATCTGTAACTCTTATCTACAGATAATATTACATTAACAACACTTACCGTTCTAAGGCAGCCTGATGTTATTCCAACTATTAATATTCCACAACCTAATAAAAATATATTTTTGCAACTAATACACATAATACCAGGAATACTTGTCAAAATAGCACAAGTGATTATCTTTTTCTTATTTTTAGTATCCTTATTGCAAATTACTGCCAATAGATTACCTATTATAACTCCTATACTTAAGATAGCAAACATAACTCCTATACCAAAATCTTTAGATAAAGAACCTACCGCCTGATTCATATACTCAGTTATATATGGTTCTAATGGTGATATTAATATTGAGATTACTATTAATAAAACCAGATTTATAATATTCTTCTTTTGTGAAAATACTTCTTTTATTCCATCTTTTATTTCACCCAAAAGATTAGTATTATCTGATTTCACTTCTATTTCACATTTTTCAATAGAAAGACATACTATCGCCGATACCAAAAATGTAAATGCATCAAAATAGAATGCATTATAATTTCCTAATATTGATATAAAAAATCCACCAGCTGTAAGACCTATTATACTAACTATCTGATATGCTGAATTAGCAATTCCACTTACTTTTGAATATTCTTCTTCATTCAGCATACAAGACATATATCCTGAACAGCATGGTTCAAAAAAGCTTTCAGCCGTAGATACAATAAATGAAACAATATATATGATATATATTTGATTATACTTCTGCATAATAGGAATTGTTAAAATAACAATTGCCCTAACAATTTCGCATATACTCATTAACGACTTTTTATCATATCTATCAGATACTGCCCCACCAAATAATGTAAATATTATATTAGGTATAGCTGAAATTACTGATACAATTCCTATTGATATTACATTTCCTGTAATCTTGTAACATAACATACATAATGCAATATACTCAATATTATCGCCAAATCTGGACAAACATTGGGATAATACAATCTTTAATACATTCTTATTCAACGTCAATTCCTCTCTTCTTGTAACATTTCATTAGTCTTCAAAATCCAATGTGATAGACTTTGGGATTGACATGTTTCCATCATAGATGCAACTGCATCCATATTAATCTCTTTTAACTCTACACTAAACACATTTTTCACCTCCCATCACATATATCAAGCTAACTATAAGAAACATATAATCCATATATTTTTTGCCTACTCTTTACGTTAATCATTATAACATGCATATTATTAAAACAAAACCCCACTAAATGGAAACATTTTGTTTCCATTTACTTATAATTATGATGGACAATATACATTACTATCCCCACAACACCACTAATAACTATATAATATATTGATGAGAACTTCACTGACATTATTGATAATATTGTCATTACAAATTCATTCTCAAGAAGTGCTATCATCGCATATCCACCGCCAAATGTGAATGCTCCTATCTTTAGAAAATTTAAAAATAATGTAACTACTTTTTTTCATTATCTTACTACATTTCTTTCTTTGCCATTAATATATGCTTCTATATTCTTACATACTTCTTCCATCAGCCTTCTTCTCGCTTCTACACTTCCCCACGCCATATGTGGTGTAATAAGAAGTTTTCTGCTGTCTTTTATATCAAACAGTGGATTGTCTTTAGTCATTGGTTCTCTTGTAAGAACATCTAATCCTGCTGCCGCAATTATATCATTCTTAAGTGCATATGCAAGGTCATTCTCGTTGACTATAGGTCCACGCCCAAGGTTAAGAAGTATTGCACTCTTCTTCATCTTATTAAGATTATCTAAGTTAATAAGCCCCTGTGTATTCTCATTAAGTGGTGCATGTATTGATATTATGTCTGACTCTCTTAACAGCGTATCTAAGTCAACTCTCTCATAGTCGCAGTTATTATTCCTGCCAGATGTTGAATAGTATATCACTCTGCATCCAAATGCCTGTGCTACCTTAGCTACTTCACGTCCTATCGCTCCAAGACCGATTATTCCGTATGTCATACCTGTTATATCATTAAAGCTCTCGCCAAGATATGTAAATGCCAGTGATTTTATATATTCTCCACTCTTTACATATTCATCATAAGTTCTTAATTTTTCAAGAAGATAGAATAGCATCGCAAATGTATGCTGCATTACTGTAGGTGTTGAATATCCGCTTACATTAGTAACAGTTATATTCTTGCTGTTAGTATAATCAAAATCTACATTATTAGTGCCTGTTGCAGTTACACAGATAAGTCTTAAGTGTGAAGCTTTGCCAAGTGTCTCTTCATTAAGCATAACTTTGTTAGTTATTATAATATCTGCATCTTTTACACGTTCTTTTGCTTCTTCTTGTGAACTCTTCTCATATACTGTAAGTTCACCATATTTTTTAAAAACAGATAGATCTATATCTGCTCCAAGTGTATTGCTGTCTAATACTACAATATTCATATCTTTATTCCTCCTGTATAATTATTCTATCTATGAAAGAAATTCCTGCATAACTTCTTCCACAATCTTAGCTTCTTCTTCAGTCAGATTAACAGGTACTGACATATCTCTTTTAGTATCTGACTTCTGTACAGGTATATCGGCTTCTCTTCCTGTCTTAGACATAGAAAGTGCTTCTGACACACTGTAGATTAACATCTCTTTTTGATATGAGCTGTCTAATATAACTGTGCTTATAAGTGTTATGCACAGATATGTAAGTGGCAGTATTAATAATAAGTAGTTATTGATATCTATTGATACATCTGGTGCCAATAATGTCTTTCCCGATATGACACTTGTTATTACAACTTCATATATCATAAGAATCTGTATACATCTTAGTATCTGTTCCTGCCTGTTTAAAAAACTTAGCTTATCTACGTTGCGCTTTGCGTATATATATGGTTCTTCATATAGTGCGCCAAGTTTCTGCATATTAGTATACTTAAGGCTTATCTTCTTAAGGTGACAGTTCTTGGTATTAGATATATGGATACTGTCTCTAATAGCTTTAGTATACCACATATAGTTCTTAATCCTTAGTATTATTCCTACCAAAAATGTGACTGTTGTAATAAGTATTGCACTTACATATATAACATTATTCATGAATATCCCCCCTAGATAATCTTTTTATCTAAGTATAGTATAGTACTTCCATGATATTTTTTTAAGTAGTAATCGTAATACAAATTACGAGCGTTTTCTACATATTTTTTACAAATTCCATTATAAGATTAACGCTGTGGATAATTGCTTTTTTCTCAAATTCACCATAATCCATTGTAGCAGAGTTATCGGCTTTGTCTGAGATTGCTCTTACTATAAGGAATGGAATATTATTAAGTGTTGCTGCATGTGCTATTGCTGCACCTTCCATCTCTGTACAGTATCCGTCAAAGTGTTCATTAATCCAGTCTTTTTTGGCTTTGTCTGAGATGAACTGATCTCCACTTACTACTCGTCCTATATGAACATTGATGTCCGGGTTAACTCTCTCACAACATTCTTTTGCAAGATTTATAAGTCTTACATCACCTTTAAATACTGAGCTTTCCATTCTTGGAACTACGCCAAAGTCATATCCGAATCCTGTAGCATCCATATCATGGTAGAGTGCATCTGATGATAATACTATATCTCCTATATCTATCTGATTCTTAAGTGAACCTGCAATTCCTGTATTAATTACTGCATCTATCTTATAATCATCTACAAGTATCTGTGTGCATAGCCCTGCATTAACTTTACCTATTCCACATCTTACTACAACTGCTTCTTTGCCTTCAAGCGTTCCTTTATTGAATGTCATTCCTGCTTTTTCTCTTGACTCTACATTAGTCATCTTCTCGATAATAGCATTAACTTCTTCGTCCATTGCTCCTATTATTCCTATCATCTATAATTCCTCCTACTAATATCTGCTTATTCTTATTATCTCTGTCTCTAATTATAGCACGCACTTTTTAATATAAGCAACTAATTTGTGAATTGCGAACATCTTCTTACTGTGTTATAATTCTCATTATTGTTTAACAATTATCAATAGTGTTTATTCATTTTTACATGTAAGGAGGAATATATTGTTATGATAGCATACAAGACAAAAGGCACTTGTGCCAGAGAAATCGATTTTGAAGTTGAAGGTAATACTGTAACTGGCGTTAAATTCGTTGGTGGATGTATGGGTAATACACAGGGTGTTGCCAAACTTGTTGAAGGTATGGATATTAATGAAGTTATTAACAGACTTGAAGGTATCCAGTGTGGTGTTAAAGGAACTTCATGTCCAGACCAGCTTTCTAAAGCTTTAAAAGCTTATCTTGAGAACAAATAATCGGAGGCAGTAAAATGAAAAAAATCATTTTGACAGGCGGAGGTACAGCAGGTCACGTTACTCCAAATATTGCACTTTTGCCAAAGTTAAAGGAAATGGGCTTTGATGTATCTTACATCGGTTCATATGAAGGTATGGAGAAGAAACTTATCGAGGAACAGAATATCCCTTATTATGGAATATCATCTGGTAAATTAAGAAGATACAAGAGTATCAAGAATCTGTCTGATCCTTTTAGAGTTATCAAAGGATTCTTTGAAGCCTGCTCTCTTATGAGGAAGATAAAACCTGATGTTATATTCTCAAAAGGCGGCTTTGTTGTTGTTCCTGTTGTTCTTGCAGCTAAACTTCACAGAGTACCTATTGTTATTCACGAATCTGATATGACACCCGGTCTTGCAACCAAGATAAGTATTCCTTGTGCTACCAAAGTATGCTGTAACTTCCCGGAGACAGTTAAGATGCTTCCGGAGAAGAAAGCTGTTCTCAGTGGTTCTCCAATAAGAAAGGAGCTTCTAAGTGGTAACAAAGAGAATGCTTACAGATTATGTGGCTTTGACGGTTCTAAGCCTATTCTCTTAGTTGTAGGCGGAAGTACAGGTTCTGCTAATGTTAATAATGCTATAAGAAGTATTCTTGACAGACTTCTTGTATCTTTTGACATCATACACTTATGTGGTAAAGGTAAGACTGATGCCAGTTACAATGATAAAAAAGGTTATGTTCAGTTTGAATATGCCAAAGATGAACTTAGAGATTACTTCGCAGCTTCTGATATAGTCGTATCAAGAGCAGGTGCTAATGCTATCTGTGAACTTCTTGCTATCAGAAAGCCTAATCTTCTTATTCCTCTCTCTGCGAGAGCAAGCCGAGGAGATCAGATTCTTAATGCTAATTCTTTTAAGGCTCAAGGATATAGTGAAGTGATTGATGAAGATGATCTTAATGATGATCTTTTATATAATACAATTATGACTCTGTACAAGAACAAAGATACATATATTAAGAATATGGATAAGAGTTCTCAAAGTGACGCTGTTAAGATTATTACTGAACTTTTATATAAAACTGCTAAATAAAGCTTTTATATAAATTATTGTATAAAAAATGGATATTCATAATTATGGTATTGGCTTCTGCCTGATATACCTTAGTATGGATATCCATTTTTTATCTTAATAGATGTTTTTAATAATGTACTTTTGTATTTAATATGCTTTTGCGAGTTTTAACTTTCGTAATGATAATGCAGTACTATTTACTTTTAATTAGTTGTGACTAATTAAGTTCTGCTACTACTTTATCTCTTATCTCTTTTAATTCTTCAGGTGTTGATTCGCCTGATGGGAAGAGTTGTAAGCCATCACCTTTATATCTTGGAATTATATGCATGTGGAAGTGCATTACTGTCTGTCCTGCTGCTTCTCCATTGTTCTGCATAATGTTAATTCCATCGGCATTAAGTGTCTTCTTAAGTGCCGCACCTACTTTTGATGCTACCTGTAATACATACGCCTTAGTCTCCTCATCAAGTTCAAAGAGATCCTTTGCATGTCTTTTAGGTATGATGAGTGCATGTCCTTTTGATGCCGGTGATAAATCAAGTATAACTTTTACTAATTCATCCTCATATAAACAATTTGATGGAATTTCTCCATTTGCAATTTTGCAAAAAATACACATATCTGCCATTTTTATTCCTCCTTAAACATCTTTTTTTATATTTTGTCACTTTCTGTAAACAAATTATGTTTGTAATTTGCCCATTTAAGTGATAAACTACTTTATATGTATTCAGGGACTAACCCTGTTAATTATGAGAGGTGGCAAAGCATGCTTAGTGAAGACGAATATAATCTTCTTTCAAAAACTCAACACGACAATCCTGATTTATATGCTCTTTTTGAAAAAATCATTGGTTCATATTCAGGTTCACTTAATCATCTGACTCATGAATTCAGAAATATAATAACACTTATTAACAGTAACTGCCAGCTTATGCAGTTTAAAAATCCTGATTTTAACTCTGATACTGTATGGACTATGTTAAATGAAGATGTTGCATGTATGACGAAGATGATATCTGAGATATCAAACTTATGCGAAAATTCTAAATTAGAGATTGAAACGTTTGATGGATATAGCTATTTCAATAATCTATGTGTGGATTTTCGTGATACTTTTAATAGCAAAAACTTTTCTTTTACATATTCTATTACAAAACATATTCCATCCTGTTCTTTTGATACAATCAAAATATGGCAGGCTCTTTATTATGTATTAAATTTTATATTCTCATGCAATTCTGATAACATCTGTGTCAACCTTAGAATGTCTTTTTCAAAAGATATTATTAAAATTGTTATAAAGGATAATAACAAACATTACAAGCAGAATAAAAATGATAATATCTTTACTGCTTTTTATCGCTCTCCCGCTTTTGAAGGTGCAAGAACTTCTCTGTGCTTTGCCAAAAAAATATTTCTTTTACATAATGGTTCAATCACTCATAGAAATCTTAGAGATTCCGGTAATGAATTCGTTATTACCCTTCCTTGTGTATATAAAGAGAATGTCAGAAGCCAAACATCTGATCTAACATTCTTAATGTTTTAAAATTGCCTTTTGCTGACATCTCGCCTGACATAAATGCTTTTTGAAATGTCTGCTCTCCTGCTATGATCTGCTTAAGTACTTCGGATGTGAGCTTACCTGTCACATCTGCGTCTTCACATGGCTCATTATCTATTGTAACTTCTTCTTCATCTGCTCTAATATGTATACATTCGTCCGTATCACTTATATGTATCATATATTCGGCATTCAGGTCTTCTACCGGCTTTGCTCTGTTCTTAAGAACTGCAATATAGTCTGTAAGTCCTTCTGATGTCTCGTCAGAAGTTGCCATCATACTCATAAAGAGTGTTGAGAGTTCTTCTATATCTTCTTTTTGTTTTTTTACATATTCATCATTAGATACATACTTCGATAATTGTTCACTTTCCTGTGGTGTAAGATCAAGGTTGTCTTTCATCACAGCCTGTGTTATCTCATTAGTACTTGTTGGCAGTGTCTTTGTCTTCTTAGAGATTACTCTGTATATGTCTTCTGCTTTTTTCTCAACAACTTCCATATATTCTGTATTGAGTTCGAATTCTAATGTATCACTTACATACGCACTTAGTCCTTCGCATGTCTTACCACCTATCATGTCCCATGCTCTCTGAAGCATATATACGCCTTCTCTCTCGCCATACGTCTGTGACATTACTACTGGAAACATATATAAACTTCTCATCTTTGCTTTGTCACCATACAGCCAGCAGGCATCAAGGAACTGCTGCATATATCCTCCGATTCCAAGCCATTCTATTGTTGTAGCAAGAATTATTCCATCGGCATCTTTCATTGTCTGTGGAAGTGTTGTAATACTGTTCTTAAGTTCAAAAAGATTATATCTCTCTGTTGTAACACGCAGTTCGTCAAATACTGCCTGCATCTTCTCTAACACTAATTTGGTAGGATCATCTACAAGACCTCTGCCACCATAATATATGTTTACTTTCATACCTTTTCCCTCCGTTTTGTCTTATTATGTCACTTGGCAGACTTATATCTGTCAGTTATTAAAACCATAATTAATGCTATTATGATTCCTGACACAAGTCCCCCGATATGTGCATAGTTGTCGATTCCTGTATCGTTGAATCCTGACAGTATACTTAGTAATGCAAACATTATAAGTCTCCTTGGATCTATTCTCACTTCTCCACTTCTAATATGCCCAAAAATTGTAACTACAAGAATCGCTCCAAGAACGCCAAATACTGCTCCTGATGCTCCTGCACTTACTACCATTCTGTCTCTTAGTGCATAAGAAGCGACTGATACTATACCTCCGATTATCCCGCTTAGAAGGTATATAATAAGGAATCTTATCTTACCTACATATCTCTCAAGTGCCTCTCCAAGTACCATAAGTGCTAACATATTGCTTATAAGGTGTTCTATTCCAAAGTGCATAAACATACTTGTGAATATTCTGTAATATTCACCATATTGTGTTATATATGGTGTAAATGCTGCGCCTAGTTCTACCATCGTAACATTGTTAAATCCACCATTCTCATAGATTACAATAAAATATATTATATTAACAGCTATAAGTGCAAGTGTCACAATCGGCATATCTCTTAGTGTTCTCTTAGGCTTTGTTACTTTACCAAGTACCGCATCTTCTATGACTGTTCTTAATCCTCCAAAGTCGTATGGCTGATCTTCATATACCATAAGTCTTTTACTTATTGTATCAATTATCCAGTAAGAGTTATCAAAGTACAGACTTTCTCTTACTTTTGCCACATTGTCTGTGAATATAAGTTTTATAATATCGCAATTTTGTATTCCTCTTTTTTGCAAAAATCCAACAGCTACGTTATTAATCATAGTAAAAAATTCTGGTGTAACATTCATTCCATTTTGAACATCTATTAATATTATCATGTGTTCTTTAGATAAAAGCAGATTGATACAGCTATTATCTGTTCTTATAAGTGTATATCCTCTATTAATTATTGCTGTTAATATCCTGTTTTGCACTCTGCATCACCACCTGTATTTTATTGTGTTTTCATTCCCTATTTTAACATAGCATTTTGGCAAATTCAATCGTTTACATATTGTTATATAATTGTATATCGTAAGTCGATAATTCATTTTAAAATCTATAAAAACTATAAGATTTTTAATTGCATACAAATCGGAATCTGATGCGTCCTATCATGACTTCTTCTCCACTATTTAGTTCCTTAGTCTCACTTTTGTTCATTCTGATTCCATTAATGAATGTTCCATTAGTTGAGTCTAAGTCTGTCATGTAATATTTGTCTCCGATTCTTGATATTCTTGCATGATTGCGGCTTATTGCCGGGTTATCTATCACATAATCGCAGATATTACTGCTGCCTATAAGCATATTATCTTGTCTTATTGTGATATTGCCACCATAGATTTGGCGTTCATTATCGTCTATATATTCAAGGTAACTTTCCTTAAATACATGGCTTATGCAGTCATTAAGTACTGTTGTTCCTTCTTCTCTAAGAACAGTTGTCTGTTCATAAGATGACATATTGTCATAAGCATAATTGTTAGACATATTCTGGTTGTCTATGTTATTATTCTGTGACATTCCTGCATTAGTATAATTGTTATTCTGTGGCATTCCTGCGTTAGTATAGTTATTATTGAATGTCTGATTATTCATGTCTGATGGATTATAAGCAGATATATATTCGCTGTTATTACAGTTATTAGCGAATGTATTGTTATCTATGCCATTATTAAGATTGTTATACCAATCATTATTGTTGTACATATCATTATATGAATTATTGTTATCGTTATTCTTCTCTTTATTTTTGTCTGCTTTATTTTTTGATCTGTTAGCAAACTTATAATTTTTGATTGCATCTTCATTCTTGCGATATATTAATACCATTAATGCCGCACTTATAATAGCCGCCACAAGGCATATCTTTCTTGGCATATATGCTTTTATTACAATCGCCGCTATCACTGATGATATGAGTGCTATAACTGATATTATGAATGTCGGTGGTATTGTTGTGCTGGCTGCAGCATCTAAGTTTTGCATATCTGTAACTGCATTTATATTGTTCTGTTGTGGTTGTGCTGTTCCATATTGTGACTGCATATCTGTCTGTGCTTTATTATTAGATTCTTTTTTGGATTTATTTTTTAGGAATCTGTCTTTTAATGATTTTTTGTTATGGATATTATTATTTTCTTCATTAATAGCATTGTATATGTCATCATTGCTGTAGATATTAGCATTATAATTATTGTTATCGTTACTATATGAAGTATTGTTGTTGTATGTGTTATTATATTGAGTATTTAAGTTATTGTATGTACTATTATTATATGAAGTATTATTGCATGAATTATTATTGTATGAATTATTAGTATTATTGTAAATATTACTATTGTTAGAATTATTGTCATTATAGCCGGTTCTATTATTGTCGATGTTATTGCTGTTCATATTAGCACCTGCATTATTAAAGCAGTATTCTGTGTTATTCCCCTGATTATTGCCACCATAAGAATTAGCATTGTTCATCGCATTAATATTATTATTTACCATATTATTAGAATTATTAATGCCTGCGTTATTAAATACTTCTAACATATCTTCAAATGAGCAGTTTGGTTGTCTTAGAACACCATATAGTGCATATATGCTCTCAACTGATATTCTGTCTGTATAATCTACATATTGTATGAGATCATCTATAAGGTCTTGCATGCTCTGTATAAATGTCTTATTCTCACATGGATAATATATAAAAGAAAAATGTCCTCGTATGTTATCTATCATTATCTTATCTGTATCAAGACAGATGTTATTGATATCTAACATATATCTTGTTATTTCTTTTGACATATTTTTAAGGTCATATATAAGATTTTTTATAAGTTCTGATGTTATCATATTCTTACCTATAGATGCTGATAACGCACGCATTGATGTAATATTATAGTTAAGAATCAGTTCGCTGTTAACATCCAGTGTATCTGCCTGAATTATATATTCCATATAATTCTCTGATATCATCTTGATATGATACTGTGGCAGCAGTCTGTCTTTTGCTATCGCAAAACTCATATAACTTTTATCTGCTTCTCTTATATATTTTGCTTCTTCCATTTTTATATTCTCCTCGTCTTTTATACATTTTAGGTACTTAGTGAGTTTCACTCTTATATCTATTCTTTGTCTTTTTTATTGGTGAATTCTTTGTAAAAGTGTTGTAGACGAACATATTCTGAACTGTCTTCTTTTAATATTCCTCTTGTCTTATCAGTGAAAAAATTGTCTTTTATATTAATATTATATTTTAAAAATGTTGTATCAAGTTCGAATTGTTCAAGCTGTATTGATATTGTTGCTTCATCCAGGCTTTTTTTCATATTCTCTGTTATCTCTTTTAGTCTATCTTCGCCATAATCATTATATTGTGCATACTCTACTCTGGTTATTATTGAGTAGGCTTCTATAACACTATTATCATACAATTTTATACATGCTAATATTACCATTGCAAATATCATTATTGCTACCGGAACTATTAGTGATGCTTCAACTGTAAGACTTGCTTCAAGTTTTGCATCCAACATTTTTTGCATATTTTTTTTAAAAGAGTTCTTTTTTTTAACGTCTGCTGGGTTTTTAATTTTTATTTTTTGGACATTATTTGTCGTCATTTTAGTTTTTGTTTTTGAGACATTATTTGTCGTTATTTCAGGTTTTGTTTTCTGGGTATTATTTGTCGTTATTTCAGGTTTTGTTTTTGAGGCATTATTTGTCGTTATTTCAGGTTTTGTTTTTGAGACATTATTTGTTATTATTTTTGCTTTACATCTATCATTCATTATCATAATATCACCTGCATTATGTAGCCTGCCAGTATGCATGGAACAAATGGCATCTTCGTTGTTCGGTCAGCTTTTTTTAATATTACTAATATGCCTGATATAATTACCATGCATATTGAAGATGCCATTGCGATATACATTATCTTCGTTCCTGTAAGCATTGTAAGTGATGCTAATATAAGTGCATCTCCCATTCCAATACTTTTCTTAAAGCCAATTCCTGCTGCCACAAATATTGTACTTATAAGCAGCACTGTTATTATATATCCTACACTTATGTTACCTGATATAATATTATAGGTTACCGCACATATAGCAATTAATACCGGTGCCACAATGTGTACTTTTCTGGTCTTTATATCCATTATTGCTTCTAAAGCAAGTATCAACATTATTATTATTTTTATTATCACCATATCGTTTCTCCTTGTTAATTATTAATTATTTAACCGTTTTATGTATTGTAAATCTACTATGCTATTGTCCACATTTTGAACATGGTGTTCTATTTCCAATTTCACTTATCTTGATTGCCTGAACTCCTTTTTTAATAGCTGTGCAATTCGCATCTGTATGCCATGCAGTTCCATATTGTGTTATATATACGTTATGATCTGTTACCGGTGTATCTTCACATATCTCACATCTATAATATTTAGCTCCTGATTCGTTACGTTTTGAACTAATCTCTGATTCATTTACTGTATAGACTACCGGCTGTATATATGTACAATCTCTGTGAAGATGATATACTTTTCCTGTTCTTGTAATATATACTATCTGTTCATCGTCTTTGTCTTTATCATCATCATTAAGGCAATCATACCCAACGAAACCTCTTACTTTGGCTCTTTGTACTATATGTATTGGCATAAGTTTTAACATATCAAATGGCACTCTTATATTGTATGATGCGACAAGATCTATGTCTTTATTGTCTTTTAGTATCTTAGAGTTAATCATATATATTCCTGCCACATTACCTATAACATTGGCATGATTAATCGCTTCACTTCCAACATTGTTAATTACCATCGCTGTTGCTGCTGCGTCTGACAGTGAGGCGGATGGATCGTCTATGTTGTAGGAATATGCTGACATTGTCCTGGCAGTTGTATACAGGGCAAACTGTACTTTCATTGAGAATACTACCACTTCAATGAGAAACATAATTGCAGCAAGTGCTATAAGTACAAATGGCAGAACGAATGAGGCTTCTACTGTTACTACCCCATCAAGAGTCCTGATGAACCCGGATCTTCTCTCCTTTTTGCCTGTTACAGTCTTTTCTTTGTTGGTTTGGGATACCTGGAGAGACCCATTTTTTTCTTTTGTATTTTTATTTTTAATTACTTTTTTATTTTGGTTTTCTAATATATTTTTTGACTGTTCCTGTCTAAAAGAAGAGAACATCCTGATTCACCTCTCTGTTCATATATGTATAAGCAAAAATATTAATTATATTTTTGCTTATACATTTTTTGATTTTGAGCATTATTAATTGCAGATGGTACGATAAGTCTTTTTCTCTGTTTTTAGCTCATTTTATTTTATTTGCGACAGATTATTTTACACTTAATAATTTTTATGAGCTATAACTTTTATATTTCTATTACCATTTCTTATATCATAACTACTTGTAGTATCTAGTGAGTAGATACAGTTCTTCATCGCAAAGCCTGTATAACCTAATTTATGCATTTTTTCTTCTATGAGATCCATCATACGTACAATGACAGTTTCTTCATTCTTAAGATATAGCATAAATTGGAGATATTGTTTGTATGTATATCCTGAATCGCTTTGCTTTGTATTATTCTTGATATCTTTATTCATAAGATTATCAAGCGACAGCATCCATGTGTCTTCCGTCTTCATTATATCAACTTTGCCTCCGGCAAGAAGCACTCTTGCGTCCATTATCCCTTCAGCATAAGCCCACAGTGCTATTATCGCAAGCTGTGTGACTTTTATAAGTGGATAGATTCCTGTGAATCCTACAAGAGTTGTTGCAAGTGTCATTGCTTCCTGCATCTTTGAAGGGCTTGAAAAAAGGTATGCCAGATTGGCTGCTTCTCTTATTGCTGCCAGTTTTAATACTGTTTCTGTCAGATTACCTTTGTCTGTCTTCTCACCACAGAGTATGTATTCTAACTCGTACTTAATCGTATTATCGCTATTGTCTTCAAGATAATTATCAAAATAGTCGAGTGCATATTGTGTGGTGAGGAATTTTCCATATACCGGATTAACTGTCTCTACATCTGTGTCACCTTCTATAACCGCATTAGGTGTGACTGATAGTGATGCTTCTGACAGGGTTGATGTATCATCAATTACAAGTGATAATATCCCATTATCTAAGAAGTCTTCTATTGAATCTAAGATATCATCTGCACTACTTGATGAATTTACATCAAATTTTGAATAGTCAAATGACAATTCTCTTATCTTTAGTGTCTTTGCGTAATCTTCACAATTGTTTATTGCCTGTATTCTGCTATTTATATTTTCACTGGTTGTATTAGTTGATGATATATTCTCTAATTCTATAATCTGGGAATATATTGAAAGATTATGTCTAAGTCCTGATTCCATCTCATCTTCATCAAATATGCATCCGCCTTCACACATATCGTCTATTGTCTGTTTGAGAGTATTTTTTGTATCTTCATCAGCATCTTTATTATCTATTTTCTTCTTTGCTTCATCTTTTTTCTTTTCAACATCGTCTGATGCTTCTCTTATCTGTGCAAGTATCGTAAGAGCTGCTTCAGTTTCTTCTCTGGCTTCTTTTGTATTATTAATTAGTGCTGATATTGTATTATTAATATATTCATCATTCATATCATATTGTCTCTCTGCTTCCGGCTTATCAAGTATCTCATTATATTTATCCGTTATATCTTTAAATGTCTTGTTAAGCTCTATATATAATGGCGATATTGCGTTATATATGTCTGCATTATTGATTCCTGTCTGTGACATTGATTTGTCATAATACATTATCTTCTTGGCGTATGTTGTAACTATATCAGGTGTTCCTCCACTTACTGATATTGATCCTTTTTTTGTACGAATTCCATCAACTTTTTCAATAAGTTCAAATATCTTGTTATTCTGATTTCTTATTGCTTTTTCAAGGCTCTTATGTTCATCATTTGTGTCTTTTTTGTCTTCTGCATTCTTTAAGTCATCTGCTGTTTTTTCAAAGTCTGTTAGTAATTCAGCAGGATAAGCATATTTCATATATTCTGTGATCTCTTTTTCCATTATTTTACCGCTGTTATCTACTGCTTTTACCATATTGGTTATGTCAAATTCTGCAATATCTGCACTCAGATAACTGGTATATGGTATAAGAATGTTGTCAGGTTTTTCCATATTCTCGACTGCATTGTTCATTACAATCTCTTTTATTTTATTTTCATCGACTTTATTCTCACCAAAACCTGCATCCAGGAACAGAAGCTGATATTCTTCAAAAAGCGGCTTGGAATAATATGACATAAGTGTGTCAAGACTCAGATCGTTTATCATATATGCAAGTGCTCTTGCGCCCTGGAGTCTTGCTCCATCTATGCAGACTGTTATAAGGCTCACGATTAATGCAAAACATAAAGATGAGAATACAGTCATATATCCATTTAGTTTCTTACGCATCATAGTCTTTTACTTAGTTTTTAAAAAGTTTGTCAACATCTGCATTAACATGTTTAAATACTTTTGTTGTTATCTTAGTAATCTCATCTTTGAATACAAGTACAAGTCCTACAAGCACTAAAAGAATAAGAATTATCTCTACTGATCCTACTCCGTCTTCCTCTTTTAAAAAGTTTTTTACTGTTGCTAACATAATTATTTTTCTCCTCTCTTATTATGGTACTGCTGTTGCAGTTACTCATTAATTATTAATAGTTTGGTGTATAACTTTATCTTTTTTTATTAATATGTTATTTTTGAATTTTATTATTTTTTATTAATATATTGATATTGTTATACTGTTGTTGTGTGTTACATATTAAAGGATACGAATGCCGGGAATATTACTATTATCATTACGATTCCAAGCATCATAATCATTGGTACAAGAAGTTTTGTTGTCGCTTCTTCTCCTTGCTGTTTTGCAAGTTGTTTTCTATGAATAAACGCCTCATTTGCTGCATTATCGAGTAATCTTAGCAAATTAGCTGTACCCTTTCGTACATTCTGTGATAATAATGTTCCAAACTGAAGATATAATGGTGTATTACATCTTCTTGCAAAGTCTTCATAGGCAACTGTCTCTGACATTCCTGACTGCATCTTGTAGTAAGTTGTTGCCATCTCTTCATATACTTCTTTGCGTTTGAAATCTTTTTGATCTTTGCCTGCAAGGTAGTCTTTTACTATCTTCTCCCAGGCTGATGATATGGTCATTCCAGCCCCTGCTAAAAGTGTAAGCTTTGATACCATCTCTGAATATTCAAGATCTAACTGTTTTTTTCTTTTTTCTTCTTTGTCTTTTTCTTGTCTGTTCTTGGCTACAAATATTGCCACTGCTCCGACAATTCCAAGTATTCCTATGTATCTGAAACTGTCTTCTTTTTTTATAAAAAATGTTACGTCCTTACCTGATATTGTGTCTGGAAGTTCCACTTTTTCTTCATCTTTTTCTTCTGATTTTTTTACTGCTTCGTCTATAAGCATCTGATTTTTCTCATCCTGTGTGTATTCACGAGGATATATTATTGCTGTAATGTCGTAGTATGCAATGCTTTCTTCAAATGTCATCATTGCATTTAATGTAACTTCTGTTCCTTTTGATGGTATGTTCTCAGCAACTATTTCTCCGTCATTTTGTATGATTTTTTGGTCGCCTGATGTCCATTCTACTTTTACTCCTGTGTCTTTTACTTTTGTCATAAGATTAAGGTCTTTGGTTACGTGTTCTAGTCTCTCTCCTTCTGCCGGAATGTCTTTTATTATTATCTCATAAGTCTTCTCAAAAATCTCGCTAAGCTGTTCCTTAGTATATTCCTTTTTTGATATCTCAATTCTGACTGGATAATCCTTCTTATCATATTTCGCATAGGCTTCTATCTCCTCACTTTCTTCGTCTGCCTGTGGTCTTGTTATTGTATCTAATATTTCTACTCCTGAATTTTTGATACTTCCTATTATTACAAGTATTCCTGTTGCAAGTATTATTAATATTGGAATTTTAAATTTTTCATATATATTTTTTTCTTTGTTTTTTTTAAGATATACTATGGCTATGGCTGATATTAATACCATAACTGCGCCTAATATAATGCTCATATTTATACCTCTATATCTAATATTTTTGCTGCTAGCTGTATTGCTGCCATGTAGACTAACAGACATAGTGTCATTACTATTATTCCAATAAGATTGCCATATAGCGGATCTAACATTGTTCCTCCTGACATCTTAAGGTAGACTATTATGAAAAATGGCATTATATTCATTATCTTCTGTTCGTATTTTTTACCACTTATCATTGTGTCTATGTCTGTTTTTACATTGTTTTTGGCATTTATTGTATCTATTGTCTTGGTTATTATCCCGATTATGTTGCCACCGCTTCTCTTTGCATATTTTAATATCTCTGAGAATAGCTGTATGTCTTCTATCTGGCTTCTTTTTCCAAAGTCTTCTATTATTATCTCTAATGGAATGTTGACTGACAGCTGGTTGACTATGTTGGTGAGTTCTTTTATCATGTAGCAGTCTCTGCCATGTATCATCACTAATTCTCTTCCTGAGTCTCTGAATGCATTCTCTAGTGAATTACCTGATGCAAGGGATGATTTTACTGACTGAAGTACATCGCAGAATTCTTTTGAGAGTTTTTCTTTTCTCTCATTTTTTAATCTTTCTTTATATTTTTTCATGTGTATCATTATGTATGGTGATAATAGTATTGCTGCAAAAAAACTCTCATAGAACAGATATGATACCGCAAGAATTATCGCTAGTGCTGTTGATATTCCAATTATTATCTTTTTTGTTGTAAATGTATATTCATCATAATTAATTAGATTTTTATTCCTGCCATCTGCAACTTCTTTGTATTTATCATTTGGTTGTCTGTTCGTACTAATTCCCCCTTTACTCTGTTTTTTATAGTATCTGTTTCAACAAATTCGTATAATGTATTGTAATTCATCTTGTCTGCGTCATATCCTACTACTTCGATTATCTTAAGTACTCGTCTTGATCTGTCTCTTAGTCTTCCAAGATGTACTATTATGTCTATTGCTGAACCTATCTGGCTTCTTATTGCGCTAAGTGGCATATCCATTCCCATAAGTACCATTGTCTCTAATCGGCTTACCATGTCTTCCGGGCTGTTGGCGTGTCCTGTTGAGATTGAACCGTCATGCCCTGTGTTCATCGCCTGTATCATATCGAGTGCTTCTGCTCCTCGTACTTCTCCGACTATTATTCTGTCAGGTCTCATTCGGAGTGAAGATTTGATGAGATCTCTCATTGTTATCTCTCCTTCTCCTTCTATGTTACTATTTCTAGTCTCCAGCCTTACCAGGTTGTCTACGCCTCGTATCTGTAATTCTGCCGAGTCTTCTATTGTTATTACTCTTTCATCTTTTGGAATATAATTGGATAATACATTAAGAAATGTTGTCTTTCCGGAGCCTGTTCCTCCGCTTATGAATATGTTATAGCCTGCTAATACTAATTTTCTTAGGAATTCTGCTGCTTCTTCGCTTATTGATTCCCATTTTATCAGTTGATTTATTGTCACCGGATCTTTTGGGAATTTTCGTATTGTTATTACCGGTCCATCAAGTGCTATCGGATTAAGTACTATATTAACTCGTGATCCGTCCATTAGTCTTGTATCTGTTATTGGTGTTGATGCATTTACTATTCTGTTTGCTTTTGATACGATATTTTGAATTACGTCTTCTAATCTGCTTCTGTCTGTGAAGCGTTTGTCTACTTTTATTATCTTTCCGGATTTTTCAACAAATATGTTGTCCGGACCATTTACCATAATCTCTGTGATCTCATCGTTGTCTACAAGTTCCTGAAGTATATCTAGTTTTTTTATTGCATTAAACAGTTCTACTCTGTACATCTTCTTTTCTTCAACGCTCATACGCATTGTCTTACTGACTTCGAGGATCTCATAGTCTATTGCAAGTAGTAGTTCTTCGTCTGGTATGTCTCTTGATATATCTGTTTTTAGAAGTACCTGACGTTTTAACTGTTCAAGTGTTGATATATTGTAGATATGTATCCTCTCCTCTCATCTGATGTCTCCATTAAGTTGTCCATCATATATATGTTGCCTGGATCTGTAATGGTCATCTGTTTTTTTAATTGTCCTAATTCCATTACTTCAAGATATTCTTCGAATTCTGCATTTTTACGTCTTCCATAAGGAAGTGATGATACTACGTTAATTACATTATTACATTGTTTGAATATATGTGCATAATCCTGATATTCTTTGCCTATGTCTAATACAACACATGATGTTCCATTTATTGTCATAAGGCTTTCGGTGAATTCGAATATATCTGACAGGCTTAGTTCTTTTGCATGAAGTGGATCATTAACGGGATTGAGTGCGCACAGATTGCCTTCTATATACATCATATTTTTTACTGCTTCTTCATAGGTTGCGCTCTCACTTTGATAGAGATATATAAGATCTGACATATTCTGAGTGTCTGATTTGCTAAATCTTATTCCTGAGAATGTATCAAAATTAAGGTATAGCGTTCGCTTTGTCTCTGCCATATATCTTGCAAAATCCAATGCACATAGTGATTTGTATTCATTACCTGATGGTGATATAATTGCATAGATTTTGTTGTCCACAACTTTACTGGAATTGTTTGTATTTATCCACATATTAGTTGTTGCTATCCCCACAATATTGTTGATTATCTCTTCAAATGGTTTGTACATAAGAATCGCATTATTGTAGAATGTATATTCTTTTTCATCACATAGAATCATCGTCTTATTATGTATATAGTTGGATTCCTGTAATTTTTCATATATATCTCCTGATACAATTAAGATGTCATCGTAAATTTCGTTTACTATTTCTGTCATTTTATCATGTGTAACCGCTTTGACTTGTATGTTATAATCTGCACTTGAATTAATGCAGTTACATAGTCTTTTGGTATATTCATCTTCACTGGTACATATTATGCAACGGGCTCTGGCCATATCTCTTTCCTTTCTTTTTATAACTGTTATTGTTTATACATTATATTATGTTATTTAACAGTTGCTTTTTATAATATAATTCCAAATGATGCTGCTGCATATATTACAGTTCCCATAAATATCGGAACTGCCATAGGAATTAAATTATGATTTAATATTTTCTTTTTCTTCACAATTCCAGTGATTACGCCATATATAAAGCTTATCATAAGAATTATAACAAGATACTTTGTTAGTTCATTCACTCCTATGAAGCCTCCGCATACGCTTAGAAGTTTCACGTCTCCTGCTCCTAATCCTTTTATAATGTAAAATGGAAATAATGCAAATAGTGGAATTATTAATCCTAAGATGCAGTCTTTGTAACTGCTGTTGTCATGAATCATCCAGATTGTCCATATAATTAATCCGGATATAATAAGATAGTTGGGTATTCTGCTCTGTCTCGCATCATATACTGCGGCAATAAGCGTCAATACCATTATGATAATTATACCTTTCACTGTAGCTCCTTTCTTAGAGCCGCTCCAGCAAAGACTTGATTAATATAAACTATATTTACCTTTTTGTCAATACATATTTTAAAAATTTTTTATTTTATTTTTATTGTGATGATTTTGTATTAATTATTAGCAGTTTATATATTTTTTTATCTGTATATATTCGCTATCTGATGGGTATATTGTAATAGAAGGTAATATATGTATCTGTCATATCTGCAACATCGAAAAAGGTTTTATTTATTATATTTATAGTGTATATGATGTTTTGGAGGGTTGTCTATGTTTAAATTTTTAAGTTTTTTTAAAAAGGATACTTCTGATGAGATTCAAAAGATGATTTTAATTGAAGAGATTCAAAATACAAACAAAGCTCTTAATGCTGCTTATATGGGATTTAATAATGCATTAGAGCCTGATATGATTGATTGTTATATATATGAGGTCAATTCAATACAAAAGAGGTATAAGTTTCTTATCGAGAATGCCAAATCTCTTGGTATAACTTATGATAAGACTATTCCATGTGATCTAACTCACTTATCTCGTTCTTCCTGTAATGTAAGTGTGCAGAGTCTTTTATGACGATTAATTAGTCTTTTACTAATTTTACAAAAATAACTCCGGATATGATTGATTCACATCCGGAGTTATTGTCTATATGTACTATAAACATGAAAGAAAGGAATAAATAATTAAATGAAAAACATTCAACAACTATTTTTTATATCGTACCATCTTTCAAATTACTTAATACTTTTATTTATTTTTTTATTTTATATCTTAAATTCTCTGTTGCCTGCTGTGTCTACATATTCGTTGAGTTCTCTTCTGCCATACGTAAGTCCTGCATAGACTGACTGTACATTCTTCATTACAGGTTCTTCGTCTTCGCTGTCACCAATCTCTTTGAATGCACTTTGAAGTTTTGACATCATATTGCTTAGTTCTTCTGTCTTGCTCATGTCTGCATGTATGTCTGCTTTTAGAAGTTCTCTGTTTATAAACAGATATATTGACATGAGTTTTATGCTTATATCGTATTTTGGATCAAGGCTTTCTATTAGTCGGTTGACAACTTTTCGTGCCTGTCTTATATTCTTTCGCATCTTTTCTATATCGCCCTCTTGTGACGCTTTTACTGCATCTTTTATATAGTCATTAAACATATCAAACATTATTACTATAAGTTCTGTTCTTGATGCCTGTGATATTCGCTTGGCATATACTTTTCTAAGCTCATCAGTCATATTGCTGCCTCCTCTTTTTTATATTAGTAAGCAAGTAACTGTAATACTGTCTCTGGTCTGGCATTTGCTTGTGCAAGTACTGATGTTGCTGCCTGTGACAGAACTGTTGTCTGTGTATATTCGGTCATCTCCTGTGCCATATCAACATCTCGTATTCTTGAAAATGCTGCTGTCATATTCTCCTGCGATACATTGAGGTTGGATATTGCATATTCAAATCTGTTCTGATATGCTCCAAGTTCTGTTCTGGCTGCTGTTACCATATCTATTGCGCCTTGTACTTTTTCTATTGCTCGTGATGCTGTACTTGCACTTAGAAGGTTGATGTCTTTAATTCCTATGTTATAGCATGATATTTTAGGAATATTAACGTCTATCTCCTGTCCTTCGTTAGCTCCTACCTGAACGTTCATCTTGCCCATGTCTTTTACTTTTGCATTAATCTCGCCTGTTATGTCACCTACTCTTATTGTAAGCTCAAATCCATTAATATCATGTACGCTTATCTTATCGCCTTTTGTTATTATTGTTGCTGAATCTGCAAATCCTGCATATCCTGTTCCTGACTGTACAAATGATACCTGTGCGTCATCACCGCTAACATTGTCTATAATAGGATTCTGTTTATCAGCATTATCTATGAGGTTAATCTTAATATCTTTACCATATTCAACTGTTTCAAGATTATATTGTCCTGTTGCATTATCTATTGTTGCTGTTATTCCAACTTTTTCACATGCATCCTGAAATGCTTGTGATATATCATTTTGTGTCGCACCTGCATCAATTGCAAAACTGTATCCATTAATACTATAACTTTTTCCCGCTACAAGCGATGTCTGTGCAATTGTTGCTGTTGCCTGTTTAGCCGCTGATGTTATATTAAGTTTATAATCATTTGCTTCTACTACGTCTGTTACTTTTATAAGTTTTATTTTGCTATTCATATTGTTCTCTACTGTTGCGCCTGCTTGTGTAGTCTCTTGTGTAAAATATACTCTTCGCTGGAATGTTCCATCTAAAAGTGACTGATCGTTAAATTCTGTTTCGCTTGCTATTCTGTCTATCTCCTGTGATAGTGCATCCACTTCTAGCTGTATCGCTTCTCTGTCTTCGTCTGTATTAGTTCCATTAACAGCTTTTACTGAGAGTTCATTCATTCTCTGAAGCATTGCTTCTATCTCTGATAATGCTCCTTCTGCTGTCTCTACTACTGATACTCCGTCTGATGCGTTGCATTCTGCCTGATCAAGTGCTCTTATCTGGCTTCTCATAATGTCTGATATTGCTATTCCTGCCGGATTATCTTTTGCATCATTTATCTTATATCCTGATGAGAGTCTTTCGATTGATACGGACATTCTGTCCTGACATTTTTGTAAATTATTATTTGATATTAATGCTGCCACATTTGTATTAATTCTCATTTTTCTTCACCTCTGCATTATTCTACAATTGTATCGACTATTAGTTTCCTGCTATATAGGTTTTCTAACCTACATATATTGTATTTTTGTAAAAATAGATGTTGTTTTTATTATAGTTTACAATGTTTCAATAATTGTATTAATCATTGTCTTTGCTACCTTATACAGTTTATTAGTTGGTGTCTTCTCGCTTGATTTTTCTGCATGACTTATTGTCGGTATCTTTTTAGCAAAACTTATTTTTATATCACATTCTTTGTAACCAAGTTCATGCATATTGTCTTCTAATCTGCTTTCGCTTTCTAAAAGATTATCACTTGTTGTACGGCTGTCGCTTGTTATATATGCCTGTATTCTTGTGTCATTGCACATACAGTATGCATTGATATGTCCTGTTTTGTCTGAATTTATATCGATTGTTACTTTGCCGCCGTATTCTTTGTCTCTTACTACTTTTAGATTAATGGCACCTACATCTCCATCATTAGTTGTATATGGAATGACATAATTCTCATTTTTACTCCATTTACTAATTATAGAGATACCATTATTGACAAGCTTAAGACTTTTTACGTCTACAGTGTTTACTTGTGTCTCTTGTGAATTTAAGTATTTATTCATATATGCATTGACATCATCATCAAGCGTTTTGTAGGTCTTTTGTAATTCTTCCATGTCATCTGCCGAGTCTAATATATTGTCTATCTCGCTTTGTATCTTGGCTTCATCGACATTGTCTGAATTATTAAATTGTGTTTTAATTTTCTTATAATATCTTGTATAGTCTTCATTAAGTGCATATACTGATATCATATTATTGACCGTAACTGGTATATTATAGAGTGTTAATTGTTCTATTACTGAGTTGTCACACTCTTTTAGTCTTTCATATACCTGTCTATATTCTTCATATGCTTCTTTGGTATACTCTATATCAGACTTTGTATCTCCTGCAATTTCTTTTAATTCTTCAAGTGTTATATCGTCTGCATTTTTTACTGATAAAGCTTTTTTTAATACTTCTGGTGTAAGCCCGTCTGATACTTCTTTGAAAATGTTCTTAAAGTATTTTCCTTTTTCAGTATTTTCATTCATTCCTTTGTTATCATCAACAGTTGTATCTATACCACCTTTTTGCATTGTCCTGTATGCAGATACTATGTTTCCAAGAGTTATATTCTCGTTCTGTTTCAAAAGACTTCCTATTACTTTTCCTTTTGTGGAGTTTATAACACTGAATGCTTTATATATTCCTATGTATCTGTCTCTGTCTTTTTTGTCTACTGTATTGTCTTTTTCTAGTTTATACAAGAATTCTCCGAATTTCATCGCTGTATCTTCTATTACGGTTGTATTCTCTACAATCTCACTTAATTCATCAATATTCATTGTAAGTGGATTAATGCCTTTTTTTATCAGTGACATAACTGTCTCTGGTGACATATCTTTCATAAGTCTGTTAAGTTCGCTGTCTATCTCTCTTACTTTTTCAAAGTTCTCTCTGGTTATGTCCATATTGTTGTATGCCAATACGCTTACAATTCTTCTGTTATATTTGGTGTCTTTATATGAGAGTTCTTCTAATATCTTTTCCGCTGAGTTATCTACTGCTTTTTGAACTGAATCTCCAAGGTCTGTCCTTACTTGTGTCGAGAGTGTCTCGTATGCTTTTCCTGCATTGTTCATTGCAAGTCGCATTGTTTCACCATCTGATGCTATGTTTTGTATATTATATGGCGTTGTTCCTTCTGCAATCTGACCTGTAATCATAACCGGAGCATATCTCATTGAATACAGCGCTGCATTAGTCTCTGTATATATATCTAGCTGCTCTATTGTTATTTTGTCGTTTCTTGTGGCTTCTTTATTGATTAAATCAAGTTCTGACTGTTTTAACTTGTCTACAAGTTCTTCTATTGGTGTTATATCTATCTCTATTCCTGTTTTTGCAAGATTCTTGGCTGATTTTGATGTCATAAGTATCTTAGCTTCTAGCAGTAATCTGTAATTTTTTTTACATTCTTCTTCATTGTTTTTATAAAATTCCATATTGTCAGATGTATCTAAGGATGGCAGATCTATTATTCCGGCAAGATTTTTGATTGTTATCTCTCTGTCTGTCATCATAAGATTAATAACCTGTGTCTCGTCTGTTCTGTTAATTACATCTATAGCATTCTTGATATCATCGTAAGTCTTATTACCATCAAGGAGATTATATTGAACTGGTGAATTTCCTGATGCTATTGCCATCGTAAGTTCACCAATAATTATATCTTTGTCTTTATTTATTCCAATATTCTGATAATCTTCTAATTTTTTAATATTGTCTGCAGTCACCGGTATATCATTATTAAGCATCCATTTTGCATCTGAAAGTGTATTATTATCTGCTTTAAGTCCGGCTTCTTTTATTATCTTTACTATCTGGGATTTGAGTTCCTTAAAAAGTTCCTCATCGCCATTTTTATCTGTATTTGTATCATCCTTTGCTCCACTGTTAACTGCAATATAGACGTTTTTTATAGTAGGATCAAGCTCGTTTTTTACAAGATATCCTGCCATCTCTCGATTAAGTGGTTCAAGTTTATCATACATCTCATACGCTGTTATCGTGTCGTTAAAATTATCTTCTGTTAATGGAATATCCGCTTCTTCCATCTTCTTTGCCACACTGTATACATTAACTGATGAGCCAAGGACCTGCTTTATGTCATCAACATTTATATTATCCATCTGATAGTCTGAGTGTCGGCAATATGTGGCAAGCATAATCTTTATTCTGTCTACAACTGTTACTATATCTTTTACTTCCATATTGTTAATATCAGTACCATCTTCGGTTATCGCAGCATAGTCCCCACATGACATGCTATTATACAATGCTTTTAGATTGTTTTTTATCTGCATTGCCTGATTTTTTATCTGTTCTTCATAAGATAATGTACCGTCTGTTCTCCCCCACATGGACTTATCTACCTCCGTATTGTTCATGACTTTATCAAACAATGAGCTGCCAATTTCTGTTCCTGCCACTGAACTTTTGACCGTACTGGAAGACTCTTTTGTTAAAGCATTGGCATTTGTCTGTTCTATATTAACTTTTTCGAATAAATTTGTCGCATCTACTCTCATAAAAAACACTCCTATACACCAATTGTAAACTTAATCTACAATTATGTCGGCATTTAGAAGTGTTTATTTTAAGATTTTATTTTATACTAATCTAATGCTTTTTGTTATTATCTGCTATGTCGAATGAGAATACCATAGTCTGAAATCCTTTAAGTGGAACTTCTATCGAATATGGCTGTCCATCCCATTCCATCTTTTTGGCTGTTTTTACAATCTTCTTTGACTCAGTGTTTAACGAATCTAATAAAAGTGTATATTGGCCGGCACATGGAACGCCTACACGCATATCTGCTCTCTCAACCGGTGTGAAGTTGAATGCAAATAAAAGATTATTCTTACCACTCTTGTCAAGTCGCATATATGAGTATATGCTTTTCTCTTCATCATTACAGTTAATCCACTTAAAGCTCTCACTGTCACAGTCACCTTCTGACAAAACAGGATATTTTGCATATAATTTAAGACATTTACTCCAGTAATCTTTAAGATCTTTGTTAGCAGGCTCTTCAAGGAGATTCCAGTCAAGTGATACTTTCTCATCCCATTCATGCCACTGGCCAAATTCCTGTCCCATAAATAGAAGTTTTTTACCCGGATGTCCTATCATAAATGTATATCCTGCTTTAAGATTCTTGAATTTATCTTCATATTCACCAGGCATCTTTGCTATCATTGAACATTTAAGATGAACTACCTCATCATGAGAAAGCACTAATATGAAGTTTTCACTGAATGCATAAGATATTCCGAATGTCATCTTATGATGATTGCCTTTTCTAAAATATGGATCAAGTTTCATATATTCAAGGAAATCATGCATCCATCCCATATTCCACTTGAATGTAAAACCAAGTCCGCCCATATCAGCACCTTTTGTTACCATCGGCCATGCTGTTGATTCTTCTGCTATAGTCATGGCTCTTTTGTCTCTCTTATTAATAACTGAATTCAAATGTCTTAAGAATTCTATCGCTTCAAGATTCTTATTGTCACCATATTTATTGCGTACCCAGTCTCCGTCCTGTCTTCCATAATCAAGATATAGCATAGAGGCAACAGCATCTACTCTTATTCCATCAATATGATATTTTTCAATCCAGAAAAGTGCGTTGGCTATAAGGAAGTTCACTACCTGATTTCTTCCAAAGTCAAATACTTTTGTTCCCCAGTCAGGATGTTCTCCTTTTCGTGGATCTGCATATTCATAGCATGGACTTCCATCAAAATTAGCAAGACCATGTGCATCTTTTGGAAAATGTGCAGGCACCCAGTCAAGTATTACGCCTATTCCTCTTTTATGCATATAATTAACCAGATACATAAAATCTGATGGCTCACCATATCTGCTTGTAGGTGCATAGTATCCTGTTACCTGATAGCCCCATGAAGCATCATACGGATGTTCAAGTATTCCCATAAGCTCAATATGTGTATATCCCATATCTGTAACATAATCTGCAAGTTCTTCGGCAACTTCTCTATATGAATAGTAACCATCTTCATCTTCATCAGTAACCGGATGCTTCTTCCATGAGCCAATATGTACTTCATATATAGAGATCTTACTTCTGTAGATATCTTTTTCTTCCTGCTTCTTAATCCACTCTTTATCGCTCCATTTAAAGCCACTTATATCTGCAACTCTTGATGCTGTGAGTGGACGTTTTTCTGCAAAAAATGCATATGGATCAGCTTTGTAGAGTTTACTTCCATCTGCTGCTGTTATAAGATATTTATAATTATCATATACTTTTGCACCTTCTATGAAAGTCTCATAGATTCCATCTCCAAGACATCTCATAATGCCATTTTGTTCATTCCAGTCGTTAAAATCCCCAACAACACTTACTGCCCTGGCATTCGGTGCCCAGACTGCAAAATGAACTCCAGACTTACCATTTATTTTGCATAAATGTGCTCCCATCTTGTTATAAATCTCATAATGCGTTCCCTCGTTAAATAGATATTTGTCAAAATCAGTTATAAAATTGCAATTCTCTTCCATCTTTATGCCACCTTCCCCATTGTAATCACTTTTATCATATCACGTCTGTATTTTTCTATCAAGAAACTGTTTAAAAGATAATACATTTTTTAATTATTGTATATAAAAATCTAAAAAAAAGCGTTCAATGCCATTGGTACTGAACGCTTTTTTCTGGATATCAGCAATAACTGATTCCTGTTTTGACAGATATAATCTGCCATGCTTTGCTTTAGCTTTAAATTATATATCAATAATTAAATCAAGATTTAATTATTGTTCTCTATTGTAATTAATGAGACATCCTGAGAGAATAATCTGTCTCTCATCATCTGTTAATTCACCAAGTTTTAAGTCAAATTCTACAAGTGTATCTTTTACAACGTATGCTTTGATTGTTGTTGCTTTTGTCTTAATTGCTTCAATTATATCTTTTACAAAGATAAAATCACCATTCTTAAATGGAAGTTCTTCTTCGTCAATTACAAATGGAAGCATACCCCAGTTAATAAGGTTTGAACGATATCTCTTAGTTGCATATCCATTAGCAATGTTTGCAAGACCACCAAGAACTCTCTGACATGATGCTGCCTGTTCTCTAGCTGAACCATCGCCTGGTTTTACTGCAAATATTGTACTTCCTATCTCTGTCTCAGATGCTTTAAGTTCAGGATATGCTGTCTTAACAACATCAAATGCTTTCTTAACTTCTTCATCGCATTCGCAAGGACATGTTCCCTGTTCTCTTGCTTCTTCATATGCTCTTACCTGTTTTGCACGTCCTACATATTCAGGATCTTTTCTTGATAATGTGAATTCTGCAAGTCCAAGTGGATTAGAACGATATGATGATGTCTCTCCTGATGGAATTAATTCATCTGTTGTTGTAACAGGATCATGTATCTCTGATACAACTTTTAGAAGAATATCATTAGTAAGTGATACCATCTTAGGCCAGTCAACAATGTTTGGTCCTAATTTGATTGGTTCATCAGGGTTAGCTTTTCCAACTCCATTAAATACACGATTTTCATATATTGTCTTATCAAAATAGTATTTTGGTTTTGTAAAGTTAACATCAATATCTGTTGCTGCTGTTAAATAACCTTTATTAGCTGCTGTTGCTGCTATTGATCTTGCATCCATAAGTGCAACTGATGCTATCTGTCCATTAGTTACTTTTGATCCTTCTCTGTTAGGGAAGTTTCTTGTTGAGTGTCTGATGCTAAGTCCATTATTAGCAGGAACATCTCCGGCACCAAAACATGGACCACAGAATGCTGTCTTAAGTACTGCACCTGCGCCCATAAGATCAGCTGCAACACCATTCTTAATTATCTCCATATATATTGGCATACTTGCCGGATACACACTTAATGTGAATTCATCTGAACCTATGCTTTGTCCTCTTAAGATATCTGCTGCATCACAGATATTCTCGAATCCACCACCAGCACATCCTGCTATAATACCCTGTTCTACATATAGTTTTCCATTTCTTACTTTGTCTTTTAACTTAAATTCAACTTTGTTATTATCAAGGCTTACAAGTGCTTTTTTCTCAACATCATCAAGAATATCCATAAGGTTAGCATTAAGTTCTTCGATTGTATATGTATTACTTGGATGGAATGGCATTGCTATCATTGGTTTGATTGTTGACAGATCAACTTCTATAACTCCATCATAGTATGCAACTTTGCCTGGATTAAGTTCTTTATATTCTTCAACACGTCCATGAATATCATAGAACTCTTTAACTTTTTCATCTGTTACCCATATTGATGACAGACATGTTGTCTCTGTTGTCATAACATCTACACCGATTCTAAAGTCAACGCTTAAGTTATTAACACCTTCACCAACGAATTCCATTACTTTGTTATTAACATATCCATTAGCAAATACTTCTCCAATAATTGCAAGTGCAACGTCCTGAGGACCTACGCCTTTTTCTGGCTTTCCTGTAAGATGTACCATTACAACTCCCGGCATATTAATATCATAAGTCTTTGAAAGAAGCTGTTTTACAATCTCAGGTCCACCTTCACCAACTGCCATTGTTCCAAGTGCTCCATAACGTGTATGGCTGTCTGAACCAAGTATCATCTTGCCACCGCCTGCTAACATCTCTCTTGCAAACTGATGAATTACTGCCTGATGAGGTGGTACATATATTCCACCATATTTTTTAGCACATGAAAGACCAAACATATGATCATCTTCATTGATAGTTCCTCCAACTGCACAAAGACTATTATGGCAGTTTGTAAGTACATAAGGAACAGGGAACTTAGTAAGTCCGCTTGCTCTTGCTGTCTGGATAATTCCGACAAATGTTATATCATGAGAAGTAAGTTTATCAAATTTAATCTTTAACTTCTCCATATTGTCTGATGTATTGTGAGCCTCAAGAATACTGTATGCTATTGTATTCTTCTTTGCATCTTCTTTTGATGGTACATTATCACCTAATTTACTTTTTAAAATCTGTTCTGCTTCTGGTGTATCAAGTACTACTTCTTTTCCATTGACAAGGTACGCACCAGACTTTGAAAGACTAATCATCCGTTTTCCTCCTTTATTACGTTAAAGCATTTGTACCTATTATAATAGTCAATGTAAAAAAATGCAATGTCTTTTTTTATTATCTTTTAAATGTAAAGCCTTCAAATTTTATATCTTGTGGATTTTTCATATCTTTCTTGTCTTTTTTGTCTGTTGTATGAGCTTCATTCTTAGGCTCTTTTACGTCATTAAATGTCATATCTAATGGTGGATTTGCACCAGATATACTACTGTTAGCAGACTTCATGGTGTTCTTTATTAAAAGTGGAAGCACAATTCGCACTTTAAACAAATCGCCATCAAGAATTATCTCAAGTTTGCCATGATGAAGTTCAACTATATTGGCTGCTATCGACAGTCCAAGCCCGCTTCCTTCTGTATTGCGTGACAGATCTCCTCTTACAAATCTCTCTGTAAGTTCTGACGCATCTATATTAAGCTGTTCTCTTGATATATTCTTAAATTCCATAATAATGCTATTGTCTGTTATCTTGATATCAAGATATATTCTTGTGTTTGGCATTGCATATTTATAAGCATTATTGTATATATTCTCTAACACTCTGAATATCTTTCTGCCATCTCCAAGAATCATAATCTTATCTTTTGGTATATTGCTTATAAGTGTAAGATTTTTTTGTTCAAACTTCTCTTCAAATTCTCCATTAGTCTGATTGACAAGTTCTAAGAAGTTAATCTCATCTTCTCTTATTGTTGCTACTCCTGAACTTAACTTTGAAGCTTCTATAAGATCTTCTATAAGCACTTTAAGTCTCTGCGATTTTTTATCAAGAATATCAAGATATTCTGCTGCTCTCTCATTGTTAAGATCCTCTTTTTTCAAAAGATCTACATAGTTAATTATCGATGTAAGCGGTGTCTTAATATCGTGCGAGACATTGGTTATCAGATCTGTCTTCATTCTCTCACTCTTCATTTTCTCATCAACAGCACTATTAAGACCATCTGTAATTCCATTAATATTCTCAGCCATACTCTTATTAAGATAATGAAACTCTGATATATCAAGTTTGGCATCAAGATTACCTGCTGATATGTGTTTTGCATGTTCCGTAATTGTGTTGTACTCTGCAATAACTTTTATAACAAATAAAAATGCTGCAACTGTAACTATAACCCACTCAACAATCATCAGTTCTATACTGCCTGTTGATATTCCCATTAAAAATCCAAGTAGTATTAACCCCAAATATATACAGAACAATATAGCTGCTCTTACTGTTGCTTTTTTATCTTCAAATCTCTTCTTAATCCATTTTATTATCTTAAATAAAAGCATATTGTTCTTAAGACAGTATTCATTATGCCCTTCATCAACAAGCATTATACGTCTTTTAATACTAAGAGCCAGATAAAATATTAAGAGATATGTAATTGTTATAGTAAACGTTCCTAATATAACAGCTTCAACGTTAGTATATGAATATCCGTTAACATATATTGAAAGTCCACCAGTAAATATTCCTAATATTATTATTTCTAATATAATTCTTATCTCAACATACCACTTATCAATAATACTTTTTTGTACTTCCTCACTTCCATACCTGTGTCCTGCTGCCAATATGAGCATTATATTAGAATATACAAAACCTATGAATGCCAGGATACACATAATTAAAGCTGCGATAAACATATTGCTTAAAATCTCATAATCTTCTTTTGCACTTTTAACATAATCATTAAGTATATATATCTTACCTTCTTTTATATATTGTGAACTGTTATCACCAGCTCCAGCTGCAACTTCAGATATTGAATATGCACTATCAATATAACTTATATCCGTATCTTCACATTCATAAGTATAAGTATGGGAGTATGAATACTCTCCTCCATATACTATATTTGAATCGCTCTTAAAGTCTCCAGAGTCATATATATATTCTTCAAACACCTGATTATCTGCGGGTTCTGATGCATAATTCGTAATTATTAAATCGTCATTTAATTTTATTCTGTAACGTACTTTAAGATTCTTAAGTTCTTCTTTTGTAGTAACCATAGCACAAGCATATGGAGCTATATTGTCAATATCGGGTATATTATTTTGTGTATCATACATAGCTTTACCAGTTACTTTTACTTTGCTTACACAATCAGCATATTTATATGTCTGATTGCTTATCATATCTGCGAATTCACTATAGCCTGTATCTCCTGCCTGTATCTTTGCTGCATATTCAATATATCCTTGTCTTTCATATCTGCCATATATATCTGATGCGAATTCTTCTATAGAATTCTTTATAACTGCATTAAGAACAGCATTGTATATTATATTATAGATCTCATCTTTTTTTCCGTCTTCGATTTGATATTTGTTATTAATCTCTTCTACCAGATTATTGGCAAAAATATATGCAAACGTCTCTTTCTTAATCGGTGCATATACATTACCAGTTTCTTCACATGATATCCTCATAATATCATCAAATGTATACTTATCTCCATTAATATCGCTATATATAGTATTAGTAAACACATTATCATCACTACTATATATTCCATACTTTCCTGCACAATACGCAAGCCTGCTTATATCATAATTAATCAAATCGTTCATATTATCTTTATATACAGAAGTCTTTCCAATATCACGCTTTATCAGATCACTTACCGTAAAATAGCTTGTATACGTCTGCGATAGATTAACACCACGGTTAATGTTAATAACAACAAGCTTAAATGTTGCTCCCCCTACCAGCATAGATATCAACATAAGTATCACCATCGCTGCTTTAAATCCTTTTTTATACCTCGTCTTATTCATACGTATACCCCTTTTCTTTTATTTTTCTATCTTGTAACCAACCCCCCATACTACCTTAAGGTATCTTGGTTCCTTAGGGTTGATCTCTATCTTCTCACGAATATGTCTTATATGTACTGCAACAGTATTATCTGCACAAAAAGAATAATCTTTCCACACATTCTCATAGATCTGGTCTATCGAATATACCATTCCTGCATTTTTAACAAGAAAAATGAGAATATTATACTCAATAGGCGTCATCTTCACAGTTTTTCCTTCTACAGTAACCGTCTTGCGTCTATCATCAATCGTAAGTCCTCTTATTGTATATATTCCATCATCTTCAATTCTATCAGTCCTATTATTGCCAAATTCCGTATATCGCCTTATCTGAGAATTAACTCTTGCTACAAGCTCAAGCGGATTAAAAGGCTTTGTTATATAATCATCCGCACCAATATTAAGTCCTAATATCTTATCATTATCCTCTGATTTAGCAGACAGAATAATTACCGGTACATTATATCTCTCTCTAAGTTTCATAGTTGCTCTTATTCCATCAAGTTTTGGCATCATTATATCTATAAGAACAAGTTCAACCGACTCTCTCTCCAATATATCAAGAGCTTCTTCTCCATCGTACGCTTTAAAAATATTATGTTTTTCTCCCTTCAGGTATATCTCAATTGCCTGAACTATCTCTTTGTCATCATCACAAACAAGTATATTTGCCATTTTCATCACCTCATCTCCATTATAAAGTATTTGTGAAAATTTTTATACTTTTTTTATATCAGATAAATCTTAATTAAAAGCGAATACAATTATTAAGATTTTTTAAAGATTTTTTATTGAACAAACCCACTACTTATACCGATTATAACAATAACCAATTATATAATTTTAAAGGAGCGTGTTTACATGAGACTCATTACCCGTTCGGATTTTGACGGACTTGCCTGCGGTGCATTGCTTAAAGAAGCAGGCATTATAGATAACTGGAAATTTGCCCATCCAAAGGATCTTCAAGATGGACTCGTCGAAGTTACTAAAGATGATTGCCTTGCCAATGTTCCATTCGTTCCAGGATGTGGGCTTTGGTTCGATCACCATTCAAGCGAACATGAACGTAACGAATTAAAAGGTAAGTATAAAGGCGAAAGCCGAATCACACCTTCATGTGCAAGAATAATATATGACTATTATGGTGGTTCTGAGAGGTTCTCTCACTTTGACGAGATGATGAAAGCCGTTGATAAAGTTGACTCAGGCAATCTTACAATTGATGAGATAATGAACCCGACAGGATGGATTCTTATCGGATTCTTAATGGATCCTAGAACAGGTCTTGGCAGATGGCGTAACTTCACTATATCTAACTATCAGTTAATGGAAAAATTAATTGACGCATGTCGTACGATGACTACCGAAGAGATTCTTAATATGCCGGATGTAAAAGAACGAATAGACGTATACTTTGAACAGACAGCACTCTTTAAAGAGATGGTTAAGAATCATACAAAAGTAGAAAAAGATGTTATAATCTCCGATCTAAGAGGCGTTAATCCAATATATTCAGGAAACCGCTTTATGATATACAGTATGTATCCTAAACAGAACATCTCTGTATGGATCGTAGATGGAAAAGGTGGCGAAGGATGTTCTGCTGCTGTTGGATATAGCATCCTTAATAGAACAAGTAATGTCAATGTCGGAAGCCTTATGCTAAAATATGGTGGCGGCGGTCACAAAGCTGTCGGAACATGCCAGTTCACTAACGACAATATGGATAAACAGCTTCCAAAACTCATTGATGAAATCGTTAATTACAAAGAAGATTAGACTACATCAAAAGTGCATATAACTATTTGTAAAACAAGGATTTAACGTATTTTTAATTATTCTAATAATAATTATTCTAATAAAAAACAGAGTCATATTTGTATGTTATTTAAAAAGTCAGATATAACATTCGACTTTTAAAATAACATACAACAGACTCTGTTTTTTATATTATATTTCAATCATATATCTTATCTTGCATATATACTTAACTCATCTATAAGAGTATTATCAAAGACATATTATAGACAATTGGCAAGAACCCAATTAAGAACATCTTTCCATACTTTCTCTTTATCTTTTTCATTAAATATCTCATGACGCATGCCCTCATATATATTATAAGTCACATACTTAAGACCGGATCTAAGATAGAGATCATATATAGTCTTCACTTTTACTCCATACTCGCTAACTGGATCTTCACTTCCTGATATAATCAAAATCGGAAGTTCTTCAGGCACACTCTTAACATGTTCAATGTCACCATCATATTTTATCATCTTAACAAGTTCTTCATATCCTTCGCATGTAAAAAGATAATTACAAAATTCATCATTCTCATAATCTCTGACTACATTCTCATCTGTACATAGCCAATCATGACTGGTCTTTGGTGACGTTATCTTACTATTATATTTTCCAAAACACTGCTTCTCAAGGAATCTGCTTCTAAATCTGTCACCTCTTAGACTCTTCACAAGCTTAATAGCTCTAAGTCCTCTGTTAATCTGACTATTATCAGGCTGACCGCTTCCTGCAATAATTGCACCTCTTATTCCTTTTCCATACCATGTAAGATACTTTCTAAGTATGTAAGAACCCATACTAAAACCAAGAATAAAATAAGGAATCCCCGGATTCTCTTCTTCTACAATCTTCTTAAGTCTGTGAACATCCCTCACAAGAATTGTACTTCCATCTTTTTCTGCAAAATATCCAAAATCATCCTGCGTCTTTGCCGTCTTACCATGTCCAAGATGATCATTACCAACAACCATAATGCCATTATCACACAGATAATTAGCAAAAGCTTCATACCTGTCAATATATTCAATCATCCCATGAACAATCTGTACTATCGCCTTTACCGGCTTTTCTTCTGGAATCCATTTAATCGCATGTACTTTATTAATTCCATCCCTTGACGCATATGTAAATTCAACTTTATTTGCCATAGCTTTCCCTCGCATCCTTTATTATTAGATAATTTTAAGCCTTTTTACTACTCATTTTCAGGATATAATAAACATACCCATGCTCATTATAACATATATTTCGGCCGAGGTCCGACTCTATTTATTTTTTATTTAAAAAAATAGCCAAAATAGCAAAATATTGTTGCATTTTCTGTCGATGTATTATACAATAAGTATAGTATTTCGGATTTGCGTTTTTAATTCGTATATGCGAATGTGATATTTAACATTTACACAGGAGGTGCCTTATGAAGTTTATTACAATCGGCGAAATATTATTAAGATTTTCTCCTCCAAACTATGAGAAGATAGTTACAACTCATAACTTCATTATGAATTATGGTGGAGCAGAAGCCAACGTTGCCGTATCGCTAGCTAATCTTGGTATTGACAGTACTATATTTACAGTTTTACCTGACACAGACCTTGGTAAATCAACAATTAGCTACTTAAAGGCCAATGATGTACACACTAAGCATATTATTCGTTCCGGTGAACGAATGGGAATCTATTATCTTGAAGAAGGTGTCGCAGTAAGAGCTTCACAGGTAATATATGACCGTGCACATTCAGCATTCAGTGAATTCGATTACACTGATGTAGACTTAAGCTTTTTAAAAGACTATGACTGGTTACACTTAAGCGGCATAACACCTGCACTATCTTATAATTGCAGACGTCTTATCGAGAAAGCATTAAGAACTGCAAAACAATATGGACTTACAGTAAGTTTCGATCCTAACTTCAGAAGTAAACTGTGGTCATTCGAGACAGCACGAGACGTATTAAGTACATACATGAAATATGTAGACGTTCTTATAGGAATCGAACCTCTTCATCTATACAATCCAGAGGGACATGATTACAAAGACGGACTTACAATGCAGCCGACATTTGAACAGATGGATCCTGTAATGAAAGAATTAGACCATCAGTATCATTTTAAAGCAATTGCAAGAACAGTCCGCTTCGTTCATTCAGGAAGCAATAACTCATTAAAGGCATACCTGTATATGGACGGCACAACATACGAGAGCAAGTTAATTAATTTTGATATAGTAGACCGTGTAGGTGGCGGAGACGCATTCTCATCCGGTCTCATATTCGCACTTATGGAACAGATGCAGCCACAGGACGTTATAGACTTTGCTGTTGCATCATCAGTAATGAAACATTCTATAAGAGGCGATACAAACATTACCAGTAAGGAGCAGATCCTAAGGTTAATGAATAATACATACGATATACAGAGATAATTGTATATAAAACCCATTGCCACCTGTACCAGTTACAGGCAACACCCCCCAGGAATTTTCCCCAAATTCCTGGGGGTCTCCTTTTTTAAACTCTTTTTTAATATTCTATTTTCCAAGCAAAAAAATCTTCCCAAAGAATCGTACCCATAATGAGCAGTATCATTCCCGGAAAGAATTGCATAGTTAAGATATCTATATGAATCAGTTGCTAAAAGATTGTAACTGAATATTTGTCATCTCATATTCAGGAAATGGGCAAAAAAAAGCACTAACCCCGCAGCTTACAATCTGCAAAACTAGTACCTTTAGTGGGCCAACAGGGGTTCGAACCCTGGACACCCTGATTAAGAGTCAGGTGCTCTACCAACTGAGCTATTAGCCCATCACTTATCTGTGACGCGTTTATTATTATATATCATGTTTTTAAATAATGCAAGTACTTTTTTAATTTTTTTTAATTTTTTTAATTATGTACCATAATCCCTTATAAATTCTGGCTTTGCAACAGTTATACAGATTGTAAAAACTGTTACAAAACCAAAATCGTGATCCTGATATATGCAATTGTAAACACTAATATCTATTCTTTTAATAACTTTATCTCTCTATTTTTTACACTTGCCACAATCAATAAGTCTCTTAACTTCATCAAAAGACTTCCTGCATCTTAATGCTTTCTTATTAAGTCTGCAATTACATATAAAAATTCTCTGAATATGACATCTTAACTTTCTTAGACCTCTTCTCATAAAAATCTCCATTGATAATAATTACTTAATATCGCCTTTAAGTAAGCAGACCATATACAAAGCCACATTATGTCTTACTTAGAAAATGCATATATAATAATTAAATATCACTTAGTTTTTTACTTATTATATATGCATCATAATATCATATTTTACCAAATCTCAATTTTAAAAATAATTTAAGTCAAAAGCCATTGTTTAATTGTTTTTTCAAGGCCATCTAAATACAGCTTTTACAATAATTATCTTCTTGCAACAACTTTATGAATAGGATTTCCTTTAGCACTGAATTTCTCTTCATATTCAGTCATTATATTTCCTTCATTCATATCACTGTTATGAAGATCATAAGTAATACCGGTTATCTCCCAGCCAGCCTCTTTAATCTCTTCAACAGAAAAATCAAACAGACTTCTATTATCTGTCTTAAAGTTAACATCACCAGCCTTATTAAGAATAATATCATATCTTCCAAGGAACTGTCTTGATGTAAGTCTTCTCTTCGCATGTCTGTCTTTTGGCCATGGATCAGAGAAATTAAGATATATCTTATCAACTTCTCCTTCTCCAAACACTTCCGTTATCTCTTCAGCATCCATTCTTATAAATAAGAGATTTGGAAGTTCAAGTTCATTCATCTTCTCAACAGCTCTTATAAGAACACTTGAGAATTTTTCAATCCCTATATAATTGATATCCGGATTCTTAAGTGCAAGCTCTGTAATGAACTTACCTTTACCCATACCAATCTCAATATGCACAGGATTCGCATTATTAAACACTTCTCTCCATCTGCCTTTATTAAGTTTTGGTTCATCAATAACATATTTACTTTCAACAAGGCCTTCTCTTGCACCTTTTACATTTCTTAATCTCATAAATTTCCCTTTCCATAACGAAATATAATAATATGAAAGCACTTATCATACATTTTGTTTTTTTTCTTTGACAATATGTAAGAAAGTGACTAATATATATATATGTGTTTGTTAAATATATATCAATTCATAATGTAACACATACAATAATACACAAATTTATATATCTTTTCAAACAATTTTTTTGGGAAATTTGTAAAATTTTCATTCAAAATATTGATTGAATTTTTTTAAAAAAAGTGTATTATAAGGTTTGAAAAAAAATATTAAGGAGGTATTTATGGAACAAGTTGTAAAAACCCTTTCTGAGATAGAAGAAAGAGCTGTGAAGATTATGGAACACGCCGCTTCTGAGAAAAAAGAGCTTGCTGCTGCCAACGAAGCCATGATTGCTGAATTCGACCAAAAAGTTGAAGCCGAAACACAAAGCAAAATAGTAAAAATGCGCAGTGAACTTGAAACAGAATTAAAAAATGAACTTGAAGCCCAGAAGAAACAAACAGAAAGTACTTTGTCCGGCCTGGAGGCAGATTACGAAAACAACCATGTTTCATTAGCAAAGCAATTGATGACTTCTATTATTGGAGAGTGATAAACCTATGGGAAATATATTATCCTACAGTGGTATTAATACCAAAATCAAAGCTATGAGCAGCAAACTTATCAGCAGCGAGGATAAAAATACCATATCAGGCATAGAGTCTGTATCAGAATTCGTCGCCTTCTTAAAATCTCACCCAGGTTATCATGAGATTTTTGAGCACGTTGATGAGCATAATATCCATCGTGATGAGATAGAACAGATGCTTGAATACAGCGTGTATATGGACTACGCAAAGATATATAAGTTTGCAAATGTAAAACAAAGAGACTTTATGGATCTTCATTTTATTAAATATGAAGTCAACATATTAAAGTCCTGTATGCGTATGGTTTTTGATAAGAGAGAAGTCTCTCTTGATTTGTCTTTATTTGAAGACTTCTTCAAAAGTCATTCAAAGATTGACATTGTAAAATTATCAAACTCCACAACCATTGAAGAATTAGTTTCTAACCTTGAAGGAACTGATTATTATAAGCCACTTAGCAAATTACAGTCACTTTCAGTACCAACGCTCTTTGATTACGAGATGCAACTTGATCTGTATCATTTTACATCAGTATGGAAGACTATTGGTAAATACCTGAAAGGTGATGATCTTAAGATCATCACACATAACTATGGTTGCCAGATAGACATGCTCAATATTCAGTGGATATACAGAGCCAAAAAGTTCTATAATATCCCTAATACTGATATCTATTCACTTATAATACCAGTTAATTATAAGCTCAAAAAAGAAACTTTGAACGCAATGGTAAACGCTGAATCATGGAAAGATCTTGAAGATATAATATCAGGAAGCTACTATGGCAGACTATATAATAGTCTTAATCTTAATTCTCCTGAAGAATTCTATCGAAAGAATCGTTTTATGATGCACAGCTTAGAAAGTAAGAAAAAGCCTTACACTATAGCAACTATTAATTCATATCTTTTCTTTAAAGAGAGAGAAATAAGAATGCTTACCACCGCATTAGAGTGTGTACGATACGGCTTAGATTCTAATACTATTTTAAGTTATATTACAAATTAAGTTAACGGAGGTGTGCATAGTGATTGTCAAAATGAAATTTTTGAGCATCACAGGACCTAAGGAAGACATTGACCGAGTTACTGAAAAATACCTCTCAAAGTATGAAATACAGCTTGAGAATGCACTTTCAGAACTAAAAACGGTAAGCGACCTTAAGCCATATATGGAGATCAATCCATATAAAGATGCTCTGACAAAGGCGAAATCATTTTCAGATTTACTTGATAAATCTAATATTTCCGCCGTGGCTTCAAAAGACATTACTCTTGAAAAAGCCCTACAGACAGTAAGTGACACAGACAATTGTCTTGAATCTTACAACAGAGAGAAGAATAATCTTGAGAGCAGACAGAATCTGTTAAAGCAGTCCCTTTCAAAGATTATCAACTTCAAAGAACTGGAATTTGATGTAGACAAATTATTAAAATTCCAATTCGTAAAATTCAGATTTGGTAAGATCTCCAATGAATATTACGAAAAATTTGAGAAATATGTATATGATGATTTAGACACAGTATTCTACAAATGCCATACTGATGAAGATTACGTATGGGGCGTATACTTCGTTCCTGTATCCGAATCAGAAAAGATCGATGCTGTCTACTCATCACTACACTTCGAGAGATTATTTATCCCTGATGAATATGAAGGTAAGCCATCAAAAGCAATTGCCGAACTCGAGAAAAAGATTGCCGAATTAGACAGTGAACTTACTGAAGTAAATACTAAAATAGCTGAACTTCTCTCTAAGAACGCTTCAGACATTCGTGCATCATATAACAAATTAAATTCTTTATCAACTAATTTTGACGTCCGAAAATTAGCTGCATGCACAAAGGATGATAACCTTGTATTTTATATTCTTTGTGGATGGATGACTGAATCAGATGCTAAAAAATTTGAGAAAGAGATTGAAAACGATCCGGACATCTTCTGCATTGTAGAAGACGATCACAACAATATATTCTCAACACCACCTACCAAATTAAAAAATCCAAAACTTTTCAAGCCATTTGAAATGTTTATTAAGATGTATGGACTTCCTGCATATAACGAATTCGATCCAACAATATTTGTAGCATTAACATACTCATTTATATTTGGTGCGATGTTTGGTGATGTCGGACAGGGACTCGTCTTATTCATAGGTGGACTGTTACTTTACAAATTTAAAAAGATTAACCTTGCAGCGATTGTATCATGTGCAGGTGTCTTCTCCACATTCTTCGGATTCATGTTCGGTTCGGTATTCGGATTTGAGAACGTTCTCGATGCAGTATGGCTTAGACCGGTTGAGCATATGACAACATTGCCATTCATAGGTAAACTTAATACAGTTTTCGTTGTTGCTATTGCATTTGGTATGTTCCTTGTGCTTGTATCAATGATATTACATGTTATAAATGGATTCAAACAGCATGACACAGAGAACAAATTCTTTGACACTAACGCTATGGCAGGATTTGTATTCTATGCTTCACTTGTACTTGTGATTGTACTGTTCATGACAGGCAACTCACTTCCAGCTACAGCAGTACTTGTAATTATGTTTGTAATCCCACTTATTCTAATAGCACTAAAAGAACCATTAACAAGAATTGTTGACAAAAAAGCAAAAGATACAGAAACAGGTGTCGGAATGTTCATTGTACAGACACTCTTCGAGATGTTTGAAGTTCTTTTAAGCTACTTCTCCAATACACTTTCATTTGTCCGTATTGGTGCATTTGCTGTCAGCCACGCAGCCATGATGGAAGTTGTTCTCATGCTTGCAGGAGCTACAGAAGGCGGAAGTCCTAACTGGATTGTTGTAATCCTTGGCAACCTTTTTGTAATGGGTATGGAAGGACTTATCGTAGGTATTCAGGTACTACGACTTGAATATTATGAATTATTCAGTCGTTTCTACAAAGGAAACGGTCATGAATTCAAGCCATACAAGGCTGGTAATAACAAATAATCAACATTAATTAAGGAGGTCATATCTTTATGATGACATTAACAAAAATCGTTTTAATTATTGCTTTAATACTTAGCATAGTAATTCCTTTTGGAGCATTTTTAATTGGAGAAAGATCAAAAGGAAGATACAAAACTTCACTTGGAATCAACTGCTTTTTCTTCTTTGGAACATTAATTCTTGCAAACATCGCTATGTTCAGCGGTAACGCATTTGCAGCAGATGCAGCTGCATCAGCTGGTCTTTCAACAGGTTTAGGTTACCTTGCTGCCGCTTTAGTTACAGGTTTATCATGTATCGGTGGTGGTATTGCAGTTGCAAGCGCTGCAAGTGCCGCTCTTGGTGCAATCAGCGAAGATTCAAGTATTCTTGGTAAATCACTTATCTTCGTAGGTCTTGCTGAAGGTGTTGCCCTCTACGGCTTAATCATCTCCTTCATGATTTTAGGTAAATTATAATACTATGAAAATGTTTTTAATAAGCGACAACGTGGATACACAGACAGGAATGAGGCTTGCCGGAGTAGAAGGTGTCGTTGTCCACGAAAAAGAAGAACTTAAGGAAGCATTCGACAAGGCATTACAGAACAAAGAGATCGGTATAATTCTTTTAACTGAAAAGCTTAGTCACGACTTTCCTGATCTAGTTCTTGAACTAAAAACCAATAACAAACTTCCTCTTCTCGTAGAGATACCAGACAGACATGGTACAGGAAGAAGTCCTGACTTCATAACAGCATACGTTAATGAAGCAATCGGACTCAATCTATAAAAAACAGCATACAGACTTATTGCAAACTGCTATATTGCATTAACCACACATAATATGTCTGTATGCAGTATCCAAAAATCAGGTAAAGTAGGTGAATAACTTGACAACTGAAGAAAAACTTCAACACTTTTTAAACGCTTCTATAGAAGACGCACAAAACAGAAGTCAGAAAATGATCTCAGATTACAAAGAAGCTCTGGCAAAAATCGCTGATGAGCATAAAGCTGAGACACTGAAAAAAGCTGAACTCCAGATAAAAGTTGAAGAAGACAAACTTCAACGTAACAGAAATAAAGAGATCAGCAAACAGGTGCTTCACATAAAGAGAAAAATAACAAAAAAACAGGCTGAACTAAAAGATAAACTATTTGTAGAAGTAGCTCATATGCTTGAAGAATATATGAGTACTGAAGACTATACAAAGCTTCTTGTTAAGGAGATCAAAGAGGCAGTTGACATAGCCGGAGAATCCGATGTAACAATCTATATAGATCCTGCCGATTCCGAAAGCCTTAGCAAACTCGAGATGATGACAGGTGCTTCACTCACAATAAGTGAATACTCATTCATGGGTGGAACAAGAGCCGTTATTCGTGATAGAAACATCTTAATAGATAATTCATTTGCAAAAAAACTCGAAGAAGCAAAAGAAAACTTTAACTTTAACGGAGGTATTAGCCATGAATAGAACTGGTATTATATACGGCATTAACGGTCCTGTCATATACCTAAAAGGCAATACCGGATTTAAAATGTCAGAAATGGTATATGTAGGTAAGGAAAAACTTGTTGGTGAAGTAATTAACCTTACCAAAGATACTACAACAATTCAGGTTTTTGAGGAAACTACAGGATTAAAACCTGGTGAAGAAGTAGTCGCAACAGGTGATGCAATCTCTGTAACACTAGCTCCTGGTATACTTTCTAACATCTTCGATGGAATTGAAAGACCACTAAGCGAAATTGCGAAAAAATCAGGCGCATACATCAGCCGTGGTGTAAGTGTCGATTCACTTGATACAGAAAAATTATGGAAAACACACATGACAATCGAAAAAGGTCAGGCAGTATTCGGTGGAACAATAATCGCTGAAGTACCAGAGACACATGCGATCGTTCATAAAGTAATGGTACCTCCTAATATGGAAGGTATAATCCTTGATGTATGTGAAGATGGAGAATATACAATCAATGATCCACTCTGTACATTACAATTAAATGATGGAACAGAAGTAAAACTTACAATGTCACAAAAATGGCCAATCAGAGTTCCAAGACCAACAAGCAAAAGATATCCTGCTGCCAAACCACTTGTAACAGGACAGCGTATTCTTGATACACTCTTCCCAATAGCAAAAGGTGGTACAGCAGCTATTCCAGGAGGTTTTGGTACAGGTAAGACAATGACACAGCATCAGATCGCAAAATGGTCAGATGCAGATATAATCGTATATATCGGATGTGGTGAACGTGGTAACGAGATGACACAGGTACTTGAAGACTTCTCAAAACTTGTCGATCCAAAATCAGGCAATCCACTGATGGACAGAACAACACTTATTGCCAATACATCAAACATGCCTGTTGCAGCCCGTGAAGCAAGTATCTATACAGGTATTACACTAGCTGAATACTACAGAGACATGGGATATGATGTAGCTATAATGGCTGACTCAACATCACGTTGGGCAGAAGCTTTACGAGAACTGTCAGGACGACTTGAAGAGATGCCAGCCGAAGAAGGTTTCCCTGCATACTTAGCATCAAGACTTTCAGCATTCTACGAAAGAGCCGGAATGATGCAAAACCTTAATGGAACAGAAGGTTCAGTATCAATTATCGGTGCTGTATCTCCACAGGGTGGTGACTTCTCAGAACCAGTAACACAGAACACAAAACGATTTGTAAGATGCTTCTGGGGACTTGATAAATCACTTGCATATGCCAGACACTTTCCTGCAATTCATTGGTTAACAAGTTACAGCGAATATCTCTCAGATCTCGCTCCATGGTACGCAGACAATATAGATCCTAACTTCGTACATTACAGAAACCAGTTAGTTGCAATACTTAACCAGGAGAGCAGCCTCATTGAGATTGTAAAACTTATTGGTAGCGATGTTCTTCCAGACGATCAGAAACTTGTTCTTGAAATTGCAAGAGTTATCCGTCTTGGATTCTTACAGCAGAACGCTTTCCATCCAGAAGACACATGTGTACCACTTGAGAAACAGTTAAAGATGATGGAGACAATCCTCTATCTTAACAAAAAATGTAAAGCCCTTGTAACAATGGGAATGCCAATGTCAGTATTAAAATCAGAGAACATATTCGAGAGAATAATTGCAATCAAATATGACGTTGCCAACAAAGATCTTTACAAATTTGATGAATATAAAAAAGAGATTGACGATTTCTACGATCGTGTTCTCGAAAAGAATGCATAAGGAGGCTCTCGTATGTCAATAGAATATTTAGGACTCAGCGAAATCAACGGACCTCTTATTGTATTAGAGGGCGTTAAAAACGCTGCCTTTGAAGAAATTGTAGAAATTACAGTTGAAAATAACCAGAAAAAACTCGGACGTATTGTTGAAATATATGAAGACAAAGCCGTAATTCAGGTATTTGAAGGTTCAGAAAACATGTCACTTAACAATACTCATACAAAACTTACAGGACATCCAATGGAGATCGGTCTATCAGAAGAACTTCTTGGAAGAACATTTAATGGTATCGGTGAACCAATCGATAATCTTGGTCCAATCAATGCTGAATGTAAAAGAGATGTTAATGGTAAACCACTTAATCCTGTAACTCGTGAGTATCCTCGTAACTATATAAGAACCGGTATATCAGCAATTGATTGTCTGACAACACTTATTCGTGGACAGAAACTTCCTATCTTCTCAGGAAATGGTCTTCCACATGATAAACTTGCAGCACAGATCGTTAAACAGGCTTCACTTGGAGATGATTCAGATGAAGATTTCGCTATCGTATTCGCAGCTATGGGTGTTAAATACGATGTTGCCGAATACTTCAAGAAAACATTCGAAGAAAGCGGTGTTTCAGACCATGTATGTATGTTCTTAAACCTTGCTAACGATCCTGTTGTAGAAAGACTTATAACACCAAAAGTTGCATTAACAGCAGCCGAATATCTCGCATTTGAAAAAGGAAAACACATCCTTGTTATCCTTACAGATATGACATCATTCGCAGAAGCACTTCGAGAAGTATCATCATCAAAAGGTGAGATTCCTTCAAGAAAAGGTTTCCCAGGCTACTTATACAGTGAGCTTGCAACAATATATGAAAGAGCCGGTATCGTAAGTGGCGTTAATGGTTCTGTTACACAGATCCCAATCCTTACAATGCCTAACGATGATATTACACATCCAATTCCTGACTTAACAGGATATATAACAGAAGGTCAGATCGTACTTGACCGTAACCTTAATGGACAGGCAATATATCCACCAATCAACGTACTGCCATCACTTTCACGACTTATGAAAGATGGTATCGGTGAAGGATATACAAGAAAAGATCATCAGGATGTAGCCAACCAGCTATTCTCATCATATGCAAAAGTTGGTGAAGCAAGAGCACTTGCATCAGTTATCGGTGAAGATGAACTTTCAGATATTGATAAGAAATACTTACACTTTGGTAAAGAATTTGAGACAAGATTCGTAGGTCAGGGAGAAGAAGAAAACAGAACAATTACACAGACACTTGAACTTGGCTGGGAGTTATTAAGACTACTTCCTCGTGAAGAACTTGATCGAATCAATACTAAGATTCTTGACGAATATTATGATGCCAAACCAGCTGATAAGTAAGGGGTGATTGTATGGATCCTAGAAGCTTTCCTACAAAAGGTAACCTTATCTTAGCCAAGAATTCATTAGCCCTTGCAAAACAAGGCTATGAACTTATGGATAAGAAGAGAAATATCCTCATTCGTGAGTTAATGGAACTTATCGACCAGGCATCAGCAATACAGACTGAGATCGATTCAACATTCACAGCTGCATACGCCGCTTTGCAAAAAGCCAACATTGAGCTTGGTATCAGATATGTTGAAGAGATATCACAGTCAATACCTATAGATAACTCCATCAAGATAAAGACAAGAAGTATAATGGGAACAGAGATTCCACTTGTACAAGGTGATAACAACTCTGCTCCAACGTATGCTTTTTATAGTACAAGAGAATCTCTTGACGAAGCCAGAATGAACTTTGATAAAGTTCGTGAGCTTACAATAAGACTTGCATCTGTTGAGAATTCAGCATATCGTCTTGCAACTAATATTAACAAAACTCAAAAACGTGCTAATGCTCTTAAGAATATAACTATTCCAACATACCAGGCACTTACAACAACAATTGTTAATGCCCTTGAAGAAAAGGAAAGAGAAGAATTCACAAGACTTAAAGTCATAAAGAGAACTCAGACTAAGAAAAAGAACCAGAAGAACAAATAATTGTTAAAATAAGTATATAGCCACTTGATATTTGAGCACCTATCTAAAATGGAGCGTATAATATATCAAGTGGCTATATATATTATATATCCCACACCATACAAAATATTAATTAATACCCATCATTTAAATTCTAGTCATTTAAATTCCAAAACATTGTTCACAAAAAGTCTTGAGTTTCCGCAAAATGTAATTATGAAATAGATAAATCTTCCCAAAGTGCCAATTTGTCGTTTCTTCGAAAGAAAGAGATGGACAGTCTGCTGATTAGAGGCACTGAAATAAGCCCCATCTGAACCGGACTTTGGGAGAACTATTTTTTTATCTATTTTTGTAGAGGTACTTTCCGAACCATCGCGCACGATACCCAGTGACTCAAATTTATAACCATCTGGTTTTACAACATCGCTGTCATCAATGTGAATCACAGGCTCTGCCGGAACCCATTTTTTAACCTGTTGAAGATAAGAAGCGGCTACTTCGGCAGGAGTACCTTTATCAAGGTGTCTGGAAAGGCGGTCAACAATATTTATCTTTTTGGAGTTTTTATGAAGCTGATCAACAACATCTGTTAGGAGACAACTTCCGGCGGCCAGCATACCGTATGTAATATCTGCTGTAAATTTACGTTCTGGTTTGGAAAGACGTCTTGAAATTTTATTTGAAAAAGTTAAAATTTTTCGTTTCAAAGTGTAAGTATTTGATGTACAATTAACCATAGGGAATCTCCTTCTTTTTTGTTTAGTAAGGTTTTTGGTTGGTAGCTTAATTTTACATCAAAAGGGAAGAAGATTCCTTATATTTTGGGCATTTTTTTAAGTTGTCCATAAAGAAGCAGTAGTAATCAGGGGACTGTGGATAAAACTGCGGAAACTCAAGCACGGAAATATATTGACTTTAGGACAGGGTTATGTTATAAATTAATTGTAAAACATGGTGTGTAACTGATAAGCAGGCATTAACCGTGCGTAAGTATTTTTGAGGGATATTTATGTAGGGTTATCGCTTGCTTTTTTTGATTCACAAAAGACAAACGCCCGGGAGAAATTGTCTTAACAAATTGCAGGCTACCGAAATGATAATTCCCAAAAATGGACACAATACAAACAAGTATTTAGAGTATCTAATTAAGAAAGAGGCGTATCTTATGAAAGACAAAATTTTTGGAGTTTTACAAAGGGTCGGAAGATCGTTTATGCTTCCAATCGCTATCCTTCCTGTAGCAGGCTTACTGCTCGGTCTTGGAGGATCATTTACCAATGAAACCATGTTAGAAGCTTATGGTCTTATGGGAATCATGGGACCTGGAACTATTATCAATCAGATTTTACAGGTTATGAACGCAGCCGGTAACATTGTGTTTGCCAACCTGCCGGTTATTTTCGCAATGGGTGTAGCTATCGGAATGGCAAAGAAGGAGAAGGAGGTTGCAGCACTTGCAGCAGTTATCTCATTCTTCATCATGCACGCATCCATTGGGGCACTGATTACGGTTAACGGAGGATCAGAAACAATGCTCTCCGGTGCGGTTACCGATGTATGTGGAATCACTTCCCTTCAGATGGGTGTATTTGGCGGTATCATCGTAGGACTTGGAGTTGCAGCACTTCACAACAAATTCTACAGAATTGAACTGCCACAGGTATTATCCTTCTTCGGAGGAACAAGATTCGTACCGATTATTTCAGGACTTGTATATGTAGGTGTCGGAATCTTGATGTTTTTCATCTGGCCGGCAATTCAGTCAGGAATCTATGCAATCGGTGATATTGTATTACGTTCCGGTTACGCAGGAACCTGGGTATACGGATTCATGGAGCGTTTACTGATTCCATTCGGTCTTCACCATGTATTCTATCTTCCATTCTGGCAGACAGCAGTTGGTGGAACCTTAGAGGTATCCGGTCAGGTGATCGAGGGCGCACAGAATATCTTCTTTGCACAGCTCTCAGACCCAACAGTAGAGCATTTTGCAGTATCCGCAACAAGATTTATGTCAGGTAAGTTCCCGCTTATGATTTTCGGACTTCCTGGAGCAGCACTTGCAATGTACAAGACAGCAAAGCCGGAGAAGAGAAAGGCAGTAGCAGGACTTCTTCTTTCCGCAGCACTTACCTCCATGCTCACAGGTATTACAGAGCCACTGGAGTTCACCTTCTTATTCGTAGCACCATTACTTTACGGAATTCACTGTGTACTTGCCGGTGCGGCATACATGCTTATGCACATCTTTAATGTTGGTGTAGGTATGACATTCTCAGGTGGATTTATCGATTTATTCCTGTTTGGTATTTTACAGGGCAATAAGAAAACAAGCTGGATCTGGATTGTAATTGTCGGAATTGTATACTTTATTGTTTACTATTTCTTATTCAGCTTCTTAATTAAGAAGCTAAACCTCAAGACACCGGGACGTGACGATGCTGAGGAAGTGAAGCTTTATACAAGAGCAGATGTGAATGCAAGAAAAGAAGAAGGCAAGAATGCATCCACAGAGGATGCTGTTTCAGAAGGTATCTTAAGAGGACTTGGCGGCAAGAAGAACATCTCAGATGTTGACTGCTGCGCAACAAGACTTCGTTGTACCGTTGTGAAGGCTGAACTTGTCAACGATGCAGCGTTAAAGGCAACCGGAGCATCCGGCGTTGTTCATAAGGGCAACGGTGTACAGATTATTTACGGACCTCGTGTTACCGTAATTAAGTCAAACTTTGAAGATTATCTTGAGACAGCACCGGATGAGGAAATCATCGCAGAAGAGGCTCCGGAACGGACAGATGTCAAGGCAGAAGCTAAGACTGAGAATAACGAAGGAACAGTTACAGCATCCGTTGTTATCTCAAGTCCGATTACCGGTATTGCAGCAGACCTTGCAACAGCTCCGGATGAGGCCTTTGCAGGACGCATGATGGGTGATGGAGCTGTCGTAACTCCAACAGACGCAGTAATCGTAGCGCCAGAGGATGGTGAGGTTGCATTCGTTTTTGATACCAAGCATGCAATCGGATTCATGGGAGACAGCGGGGTATCACTGCTGCTTCACATTGGAATTGATACCGTGAAGCTGGATGGTAAAGGCTTTGAGGTATTTGTTGAGAATGGACAGAAGGTGAAAAAGGGCGATAAGCTGATGCAGATTGATATGGATTATATCAAAGAGAATGCCCCATCACTGTGTTCACCAATTCTTTGCACAGAACTGGAAGATAACCAAAGAATCAAGCTGCTTGCAGAGGGTGCAGTGAAGGCTGGAGAGCCACTGTTTGCAGTTGAAACATATAATTAATAACAGAAAGAAGGAGACACTATGGTAATTCAGGGTAAGAGTGTTTTTAGCGGAATCGCAATTGGAAGATTGTCTGTATATAATAAAGCAGAGAATGTTGTAAAAAGAACAAAAATCAGTGACACAGAGGCTGAAATCAAACGATTTGAGGATGCGAGAGAGGAAGCGAAGAAACAGCTTGCAGGTCTTTATGACAAGGCTCTGAAAGAAGTTGGTGAGGTTAACGCCGCGATTTTCGAAGTGCATCAGATGATGCTTGAGGATCTGGATTACGTGGAATCCATCGAGAATATGATTCGTAATCAGGAAGTAAACGCAGAGTTTGCAGTAGCAAATACCGGAGATAATTTCTCAGAGATGTTTGCATCCATGGATGATGATTATATGAAGGAGCGTGCAGCAGACGTTAAGGATATCTCCAATCGCCTGGTATCTGTTCTTCAGGGGGCAGGTGTAGCAGGAATTCATTCCGATGAGCCTGTAATCCTGCTTGCGGATGATCTTGCTCCAAGTGAGACAGTACAGCTTGATAAATCAAAGGTTTTATCCTTTGTAACAAGACATGGTTCCACCAATTCCCATACCGCAATCCTTGCGAGAACCATGAATATTCCGGCTCTGATTGGTGTAGACTATCCGGAGGATATTGAGGGCAAGATGGGAATTGTTGATGGATTTGAAGGCAAAATCATCATCGATCCTACTATGTCACTGCTTGAGGAATACCAGCAGAAGAAGGAGAAGGAGGACGAGAAGAAGCGTCTCCTTCAGGAGTTAAAGGGCAAAGAGAATATTACTCTTGACGGAAAGAAAATTAACCTCTATGCTAATATTGGTGGTGTATCCGACGTGGCATCTGTTCTTGCCAATGATGCCGGCGGAATCGGACTTTTCAGAAGTGAGTTCCTGTATCTGGAATCTGAGACCTATCCGACTGAGGAGGAGCAGTTTAAGGCATACCGTACGGTTGCTGAGAACATGGCAGGCAAGAAGGTTATCATCCGTACACTTGATATCGGTGCAGATAAGCAGGTTGGATATTTTAACCTGGATAAGGAAGAGAATCCGGCCCTTGGCTATCGTGCAATCCGAATCTGTTTAGACAGAACAGATATTTTCAAAACACAGCTTCGTGCATTATACCGTGCAAGCTACTATGGAAATATTTCCATCATGTTCCCAATGATTATCTCTGTATCTGAGGTGAAGCAGATTAAGGAGATTATTAAAGAGGTTAAGGCAGAACTGGATGAAGCAGGAGTTCCATACAAGGATGCAGAGATTGGTATCATGATTGAGACACCTGCTGCTGTTATGGTAAGTGAGGATCTTGCTAAAGAGGTTGATTTCTTCTCTGTTGGAACAAATGACCTGACACAGTATACACTGGCAATTGACAGGCAGAATCCAAAGCTTGATAATATTTATGATTCTCATCATCCGGCCGTTCTTAAAATGCTTCAGATGATTGCAGAGAATGGACATAAGCATGGATGCTGGGTAGGAATCTGTGGAGAGCTTGGCGCAGATACCACGCTGACAGAGACCTTCCTCAAGATGGGATATGACGAGTTATCCGTAAGCCCATCCATGATCCTTAAGGTACGTGACAAAATTCGCAACACTGATACAAACAAATAGTGCGACGAATTCAAAATAAAATATTATAAAAGAAAGAGGTAGACAAATGAAAGAATTTACTTACACAATCAAAGATGAGCAGGGAATCCACGCAAGACCAGCAGGACTTCTGGTAAAGGAAGTACAGAAATATGAGAGTACTGTAACAATTTTCAAGGATGAGAAATCAGCAGATGCAAGAAGACTGATGGCTCTTATGGGACTTGGAATCAAATGCGGTCAGGAAATCCGTGTAGAAGTAAGCGGAGCTGACGAGGATGCAGCAGCTGATGGAATCAAAGCATTCTTAGAGGCAAATTTATAAGATATAGTAATATGAGCGAAAGCGCCTGCCCTTTTTGGGGCAGGCGTTTTTGTCTCATGGCATCATCCTATGAGACAAAAGCCCTGCGGGCAATTGATGCGCATTCGCGCGCAAGAAAGCTGTGCCTGCCATAGGTTATGGTTCGCGGGGGGTGAAGGCACACTTTCCTTGAGTTTCCGCAAAATGTAATTATGAAATAGATAAATCTTCCCAAAATGCCAATTTGTCGTTTCTTCGAAAGAAAGAGATGGACAGTCTGCTGATTAGAGGCACTGAAATAAGCCCCATCTGAACCGGACTTTGGGAGAACTATTTTTTTATCTATTTTTGTAGAGGTACTTTCCGAACCATCGCGCACGATACCCAGTGACTCAAATTTATAACCATCTGGTTTTACAACATCGCTGTCATCAATGTGAATCACAGGCTCTGCCGGAACCCATTTTTTAACCTGTTGAAGATAAGAAGCGGCTACTTCGGCAGGAGTACCTTTATCAAGGTGTCTGGAAAGGCGGTCAACAATATTTATCTTTTTGGAGTTTTTATGAAGCTGATCAACAACATCTGTTAGGAGACAACTTCCGGCGGCCAGCATACCGTATATAATATCTGCTGTAAATTTACGTTCTGGTTTGGAAAGACGTCTTGAAATTTTATTTGAAAAAGTTAAAATTTTTCGTTTCAAAGTGTAAGTATTTGATGTACAATTAGCCATAGGGAATCTCCTTCTTTTTTGTTTAGTAAGGTTTTTGGTTGGTAGCTTAATTTTACATCAAAAGGGAAGAAGATTCCTTATATTTTGGGCATTTTTTTTAAGTTGTCTATAAAGAAGCAGTAGTAATCAGGGGACTGTGGATAAAACTGCGGAAACTCAAGAAAAAGTATCTTGATATATACCCTGAAAGCTAATATAATATATAAGATATACAATAATTACGAAGAGGGGTTAATAATGAAAAATTTCAAAAAATGTGCTGCATTCCTTATGTGCACTTTTGTTTTTATAAATACAGCATTCTCAAACCTGCATACTGTATATGCAGAGAATAAATCCGTAACCAATAACACTGCTTCAGACACAGCTAATCAGCCAGAAACTTCATCCACAGAAGCAGAATCACAGACAGCAACTGCTAATACTACAATCCCAACTGTTCCATCAACATGGCCTGCTCCACCCAATGTCAATTCAGGATCAGCAGTTCTTATAGAAGCAACAACAGGAACAGTACTATATGATAAGAATTCACATGAGCGTAACTATCCTGCAAGCATAACCAAGATAATGACAGCACTTCTTGGCATTGAGAATTGCAATATGGACGATGTAATTACATTTTCACACAATGCAGTCTACAGCATCAATCCATTCGAAGACGCTCATATAAGCCTTGATGTAGGTGAACAGTTAACAGTCGATCAGACACTTCATGCAATCCTTATGAAATCAGCCAATGAAGCCTCATACGGAATGGCAGAATATGTCTCCGGTTCACTTGAATCATTTACCGATCTCATGAATAAGCGAGCAAAAGAACTTGGAGCTCTCGATACACACTTTACTAACGCAAGTGGACTTGAAGACGAGAATCACTATACAACAGCATACGATATGGCAATGATAGGAAGACAATGTTTTAAAAGCGACAAATTCATGAGTATAATCTCACTTCCAACAACCTATACAATACCTGCAACTAATATGAAGAGCGAATCCCGTTTCTTCTATAACCGTTATAAACTTCTCCCTGGACGAGAGAAAGAATATGCTTATAGCCTTGGTGGCAAACCAGGCTGGACCACTGTATCCGGCAACACACTTGTATCATTTGCCGAAAAAGATGGTATGAAGCTAATTGTATGTGTAATGAAATCAACACTGACAGATATATATGACGATACCGTTAACCTGTTTGAATATGGTTTTAACAACTATAAATGTATAAATATTGCGCAAAATGAGACACAATATACAGTTCCACAGGCTACATTTTTCAATACAACAAGTGATCTGTTTGAACATACTAATATCGATCTCTCGATAGACAGTAGTTCATATATTGTTCTTCCTAACAATGTTGACTTTTCAGCAGCAACATCATCAATATCATATAATACAGAATCTGTTGATGAACAAAGTGAAACGCAAAAGATTGCTACAATCAATTATACTTATGAAGGTGCCAATGTCGGAAGTACAGATCTTATACTTACCAACTCAAAACCTGGTATATTCACCTTCAACAACAAAGATGGAGAAGCATCCTCTGACGATACAGGAATCACTAACAAAAGCTATCTTCAGATAAATATCAAACTAATCATACTACTTGTGATTATTCTTGTATTTTTAATCTTCATCCTCACTTACAATTTTGTACTTATTAACAAAAAACGTAAGATTAAGAGACGCAAACATAATAAAAAAAGACACAATTATTATAACTAACAATGATAAGTAAGCATATATATCATAGACTTGCTTTCTAATATTATATACAAACTATATTTATCTATCAAAAGAAGAGTAGCAGCTATAAATAAGAATATTTCTTAGAACATTCTTATTTTAACTGCTACTCTTCTTCCATTTTTGAATTATTACGATCACGTTTTTTCTTCTCAATGCGTTTTCGCTTCACTTCTTTTTTCTTCTCTTTTATAAGCAAAGCACCATCTTCATCTGTAAGTTTAAGTATTTTAATAGCATAATAACGCCCATTATCATCTTTTCTTATCCTTAATCTTCCCTTCATGTAACCATGTTCACTACAATTAGCAAGACAATAATACATTTTATTATTATATGAGAACCATCTAATCTTTTTTCTAAGAATCTTATTACATACATAACACTTTGTAACAAATATCCTCTTGCAGCTCATAAGTTCCTCTCTTGAATCAAATCCCATTGATATATACTTAGAATACTTATCATATACAGCAGTAATCTCTTCCTTACTATTATCAGGAATAGTATAAGTATCAATCGAATAATAGGAATTAACAGAATAGAAATCCATATTTTTCATAACTTCAGCTGTATACTTTGCATCACATAAAGCACTGTGAAACTTCTTATCAATCTTTGCACAACAATATATAGCACCAAATTCAAGCGATCTCCTAATCTTACCATCTTCATATCTGATACTGAAAAGCTTTTGAATATCATAATAAAATAATGGAAATTCAAGCCTGTCTTCAACGCCAAAATAAGTCATATTTCTCTGAAGTTCAATAAGATCCATACTACCCCATGTACAAAATCTATATTCTTCCTTGCCACACCATCTTAAGAAACTCTCCATTGCTGTTTTAAATGGAAGTCCTTTTTTTAGATCTTTCATACTTATCTTAAGAAGATCCGAAGTCACTCTATGAAGTTCTTTATATACTTGTGGCTTTATATAACACTGAAATTCACTAATAACATTAAGCTTACTATTAAGCTTAACTGCACCGATCTCAATAACTTCAAAAGGAAGTTTTTCAACTCCCTCTTCTTTACCATAAGGACATTGATTCCATTCCAGATCTAATACTATATAATTCATGAAACCAATCCCCTTTCACCTATAAATATCAATGCACCTAACTGGATTCGAACCAGCGGCCTACCGCTTAGGAGGCGGTCGCTCTATCCTACTGAGCTATAGATGCGCACTGTACATATTATTATATAACAGCTATCAGATAAAATCAACTGTTCCCTGTAACCATATTTCACCTTTAAAGCGTCTTCCCACTTCTGGAATTCCAAGTAAATCTTCTTTATTAATTCCAAGATTATACTCTATTCCATTACTCTCAATATCCATATTATATACAATCTCGCCTGTAACATTATTAGTTACTTCACTCATAGATATGATATCTCCTACAATTGAATACAGATCACATTCCATTCCATATGGCATAAAAACAGTATCGACAACAGACAAAATATCCTCATTAGCAAACCTTTTTGCCATCTTAGAATACATAAACATATCATCATTAACAAGTTCATCCATTGCATCATCATCGCCATTCTTGAGTTCATTAATAAGTATACTTCTCTTCTTAGACAAAGCTTTTGAGATATTCATCTGTCTTTTACTCTTTTTAAGTGGCATAATAATCTTACCTGATACTGACATTGCTGAGAATTTCACAAACATATTCTCATTATATTTATCAAGAAAATTTATCGGATTATTCACATAAAAAACGACAGATATTCCATTAGCCAGATTCTCACATGCACCGGCATACGATTCATTATATGTATATTTTTCAATTTCAAAAGGTCTAAGCTTTGCATAATGACTGCCCTTATAATAAGGAAAATAATAATCCACTATAAACTTTCCATTATCCATAATACCTCTCACTGCAAGCCCAAATAACTTGGAGTAGTCAATTCTTATCTCACATACATCTGTAATATCAGCTGTAATTATTCTATTATTCTTAAGTGCATCATCAACAACATCATTAATCCAGTGAATCACATCAAGATTGTTTTTTAAATTGCTAAGCCCTATAGCTCTAAGATACTTATGCATTACTTTTTCCTTTCCACACTTGGATATACATTACTACTTTATTAATCCTAACAAAATATTTGTTACTTTTTCATCATACAATGTGCCACAATTCTCTTCAAGATATGAAATTGTATAATTAATATCCTTTTTCTCATGTCCTATTCCATGTAGCATACTGTCAAAAATATCACATACTGCCACTATTCTTACTTCCGGTTTGATTCTTGAACCTTTACTTCTAAAAGGATAACCATTACCATCAAGAAGCTCATGATGTGAGAGTATAATTGTCTTTGAGATATCAGACAGCCAGTTCTCTTCCTGGACTGTGCTATATCCATGAATTACATGTTTTTTATAATCAAACTGTTCCCTGTTATTAAGTGTTGATATCTCAACATTCTCATATGGAATAGTTACATATCTTAATCCTATATCATGAAGAATTGCACCAACAGCAATATCTTCAATCTGTTCACTGCTCATCTCCATAAGATCTGCTACAAGAACAGAGATTGCACATACATTAACTGAATGAGCATACATATCATCACCAATATTAACGTATGCAAATCCATACTTTAATTCATCTTTTCTTGACAAAACATCCTTCATAATCTTTTTTGCAAGATCACTAAGTTCCATAAGCTCTCTCGACTGCTTATATATGTGCATATCAATTAATTCCATGACCTCACGTCTATATCCTGTCATAGTCTCTCTATTAATAAGAGGACTTTTATCTGAAGTACCTTCTTCATCTTCAATATTAACACTTTCAATACCAAGATCTTTAAGTTGGGAAACATACTCTCTCTTAATAACTGTACCCGGTTGCATTAAAACTGTACCTGACTTCATTGTTACCGGGCCCGCCAGTACCTCTCCACCGCATAGTGCATCAATCTGAACTAACCTCATAATTTTACCTCGCCAAATTTGTATCCTTATCTAAATAGAATATACCATTTTTTCAATAATAAAACAACTAACTTTCCTAATATATATTAAAATAAATTTTTTCAAACAAATATATTGACAAATAAATAACAATGTACTATAATCATAATTGTTAAAACATTGACAAACAATTAATCAATTTACCAATATATTATTTTAGGAGGTTCTATTTAAAATGGCAAAAAAAGATGAAATCAAAAGCCCAGAAATCGTAGACAGCATTGAGTCTCTCACAATAAGACTTAATGAACTTAGAGAAGCTCAGAGAATTTTCTCAACTTACACACAGGAACAGGTTGATAAAATCTTCCTTGCAGCTGCATTAGCAGCTAACAAAGCTCGTATTCCACTTGCTAAGATGGCAGTAGAAGAAACTGGAATGGGTGTTGTTGAAGATAAAGTTATTAAGAACCACTTCGCAGCAGAGTATATTTACAACGCATACAAGAATACTAAGACTTGTGGCGTTATTGAAGAAGATACATCATATGGTATTAAGAAAGTTGCTGAACCAATCGGTGTTGTTGCAGCTGTTATTCCTACAACAAACCCAACATCAACAGCAATCTTCAAGACATTAATTTGTTTAAAGACAAGAAATGCAATCATCATCAGTCCACATCCACGTGCTAAAAAATCAACAATCGAAGCTGCAAGAGTTGTTCTTAATGCTGCTGTTGAAGCTGGAGCACCAAAGGGAATTATCGGATGGATCGATGTACCATCACTTGACCTTACTAATGAAGTAATGAGAACAGCAGATATCATTCTTGCAACAGGTGGTCCTGGTATGGTTAAAGCTGCTTATTCTTCAGGAAAACCTGCACTTGGTGTTGGTCCTGGTAATACACCAGCTATCATTGATGAATCAGCAGATGTAAGACTTGCAGTTAACTCAATCATTCATTCAAAAACATTTGATAATGGTATGATTTGTGCTTCAGAGCAGTCAGTTATCGTATGTGATAAAGTATATAACGAAGTTCGTAAAGAATTCGCAGATAGAGGATGCTATTTCCTTAATAAAGAAGAAACAGAAAAAGTTAGAAAGACAATTCTCATCAACGGTGCTTTAAATGCTAAAATCGTTGGTCAGAAAGCTCACACAATCGCAGCTTTAGCAGGAGTTAAAGTTCCTGAAGCTACTAAGATTCTTATTGGTGAAGTTGAATCAGTTGAACTTTCAGAAGAATTTGCTCATGAAAAATTATCACCAGTACTTGCAATGTACAGAGCAAAAGACTTCGATAACGCTGTTGAAAAAGCTGAGAGATTAGTTGCTGACGGTGGTTACGGACATACATCTTCTCTTTATATCCATGTTGGAACAGGTAAAGAAAAGATTGAAAAATTCCAGGAAGCAATGAAGACTTGCCGAGTATTAATCAATACACCTTCATCACAGGGTGGTATCGGTGACTTATACAACTTCAAAGTATCTCCATCATTAACACTTGGTTGTGGTTCATGGGGCGGTAACTCAGTTTCAGAAAACGTTGGTGTAAAACATTTACTTAACATTAAAACTGTTGCTGAGAGGAGAGAGAATATGCTTTGGTTTAGAGCACCTGAAAAGGTTTACTTCAAAAAAGGATGTCTTCCTGTTGCACTTGATGAATTAAAGAACGTTATGGGCAAAAAGAAAGCATTCATCGTTACTGACTCATTCTTATATAAAAACGGATACACAAAATGTGTTACAGATAAATTAGATGAAATGGGTATTCAGCATACAACATTCTATGATGTTGCACCAGACCCAACACTTGCATGTGCTATTGAAGGTACAAAAGCAATGCGTTCATTTGAACCAGATACAATCATCGCAATCGGTGGTGGTTCAGCAATGGATGCTGGTAAGATTATGTGGGTTATGTACGAACACCCAGAAGTTGATTTCCTTGATATGGCAATGAGATTCATGGATATCAGAAAACGTATTTATACATTCCCTAAGATGGGTGAAAAAGCATATTTCATTGCTGTTCCAACATCTTCAGGTACAGGTTCAGAAGTTACACCTTTCGCTGTTATCACAGACGAAAAGACAGGATCAAAATATCCTTTAGCTGATTATCAGTTACTTCCTAAGATGGCAATCATTGATGCAGATATGATGATGAACCAGCCAAAAGGATTAACATCTGCTTCTGGTATTGATGCTTTAACACATGCTCTTGAAGCTTATGCTTCAATCATGGCTACTGATTATACAGATGGTCTTGCACTTAAAGCTATGAAACTTATCTTTAACAACTTACCAAGTGCTTATGAAAATGGTGCTGCAGACCCTAAAGCAAGAGAAGAGATGGCTAATGCTTCTACACTTGCTGGTATGGCATTCGCTAATGCATTCCTTGGTTTATGCCACTCAATGGCACATAAGTTAGGTGCTTTCCATCACCTTCCACATGGTATCGCTAATGCATTATTAATTACAGATATCATGAGATACAATGCTGCTGATGTTCCTACTAAGATGGGTACATTCTCACAGTATCAGTATCCACATGCATTTGACAGATATGTTGAATGTGCTAACTTCCTTGGAATCAAAGGTAAGAATGACCAGGAGAAATTCGATAACTTCATCGTAGCTATCGAAGAATTAAAAGCTAGAGTTGGTATCAAGAAGACAATCGCTGATTATGGCGTTGATGAAAAAGACTTCTTAGCAACACTTGATGATATGGTTGAAGCAGCATTTGATGACCAGTGTACAGGTGCTAACCCAAGATACCCACTTATGAGCGAAATGAAAGAAATGTACTTAAGAGCTTACTACGGTAAATAATCTACCTAAGCTTATGAAATTATTAGTTAGTAATATTTGAACTTAGTATTACTAATATAGATAATCACAAGTACTACCTAATTAATGTTTGTTTTCCCTTTAAATAAATCACAAATCGAAAAGACCGGTCGTAATGACCGGTCTTTTCACTTACTACTACTTTTTACTACTACTTCTTACTATTACTTCTTACTATTACTTCTTACTATTACTTCTTACTATTACTTCTTACTATTACTTCTTACTATTACTTCTTACTATTACTTCTTACTATTACTTCTTACTATTACTTCTTACTATTACTTCTTACTACTACTTCTTCTTTCTGCTTCTTCACAAAATATAATTCTAACCTCTACCTAAAGATAAAGTTTAGAATCTATATGTACAGCATAACATTCCCCCACTCTTGAACAAAGAGCCAAAAAATAACTTAAAAGGCATGCCAACTATATATTTCTCATATAACTGGCATGCCTTAATAGGCTATTTTATATTCTAATATTCATTAGTCTAATGTATTATCAATCTGTATTAGATTTTTATTTTACTGGAAATCAAATACATCGAGCCACTGTTCAAGCATCTCTTTTTCTCTTGGTCTCTGTTTTGTAAGCTGTGCAGCTGCTACGATTGGAAGCCACTGCTGAACATATTTCTTCTCTGTATTACTCTTCTTACAGAAGATATCCATATATTTCTCTGCTACATCTTTATCATCTAATGCAAATAACAGATAAGTTCTTGCTACATCAGCACTTGCATTACCCTGTGCTGCATGAACCCAGTCAAGGATGTAATATTTGCCATTTGATACAATAATATTATTAGGATTGAAATCACCATGACAAAGTTTAACATGCTTTGGCATTCCATCAAGTCTTGTAAGCAGATCATATTTTTTACCATCATCAATATCAAGGCTCTGAATCTGTCTTGTCATCTTGTCTTTTAACTTATTAAGTAAAGGACATCTCTTTGTCATCATATCAAGCTGAATATCTACCATTATATTAAGATACTCATCCATCTTATCAGGATTGTCATTCATAAGTTTTGCAAGAGTATCACCTTCTATGTAATCCATTGAGATAGCCCATTGACCATCAATAATTGATACTTCTGAAATCTTAGGAATATTAAGTCCTGTTTCTTCAACTCTTGCTGTATTAAGAGCTTCATTCAGAACTTCTGATTTAGGAAAATCTTTGTTAAACACTTTAATTGCTTTACCGTCTTCTTTGTAAACACTTGCATTAACGCCTTTTGAAACTAAATTTTTTAACTTCATATAAATTCCCCTTTTCTAATTGATATTGTAACTATCCATATCCAAGCAGCCATCTTAACCTTGCTACAAGTTATTCCAAGTATCTAAGTATACGTATCTAAGTATCTAAATATTCAAATATCCAAATATCCAAATATCCAAATATCCAAATATCCAAATATCCAAATATCCAAATATCCAAATATCCAAATATCCAAATATCTAAGTCTACATCCATATATCTTATATACTGGATTTTGTAATACAAATAGTTACCGCCTTTAATAATATCGACTCAGTTGTCTTACTATCATAATAATAAAATGAATTACATTCATTAATTATCTTTTGATATAATTATATTACTACTTTTTATTTTATTTGTACAGTACTTTTTTCAAAAAATTTGTTAAAATTGCAATATTTTGTATATCAATATAGATAATTTTATAACAAATTAAACAAATTTTTAACACTTATGTTATTTTTTTACCTAAATTATGTTAACAAAAAACGATGATATTAGGCATTTTTTTGTTTGAGATGTCTAATATCATCGTTTCCTTTTTCCTATATAATTAATTATGTTTATTTTCATTCGTGTTTTCTTCTGTCTTTTTTCCGTCCATATAATGTATATTTAATTTTGTATCCTTCGTTATAATCTGCTTCAGTATCTCATTCTTATTACTTGTTTTTGTCTTCTGCTTCTCTTACAACAACTGCTTTACTCTCATTTAATGCTATCTCAAGTGCCTGTTTCTCTTCATCACCAAGAATAATGTATGATTCACCTTTAACAATCTCTTTTATATATGTATAACAACCTTCTCTGCTATGCATTGCATTGATTATGAATCCGTCATTATTATCATCAAGTAATGCTACTGAAAAGCTAAGCTTTCCACCCATTTCTTTAAATGCATCATATTTTACAATTCCAATCTTCTGATATGCAAGCTTTAGATTTTCCTGGAGAGCTTTGATATTATTAGATGCTACTTTTGCATCTTCTTTAAGTACATCTACTTCATCAAGTCTCTTTAATAGTGTATCTTCAAGAGATTTTGCATCTTTTCCCTGCATAAAACTATTGTACTTCTTCTTCATCTTACTTATTTTTACCATATTGATAATCAGTAAAATAAGCAGAATAAGTATCATTAGTGCCATTCCTGATACAATATAAGCCATATTATTATTCATAACATTAATTACATTATCTAAACTATTCATTTTTAGTTCCTTTCTTATCTGATTTTCGCAATCATATCTACTATTCTCTCTAATTCTTCCTGTGAATAGTAATCGATCTCTATCTTACCTTTGTTATTATCTTTATTCTTAATTACAACTTTACTTCCAATGATATTTTTAATCTTATCTTCCAGATTTTTATATGCAAGTATTACTGCCTCATCAATTTCTGTTTTTTTCTCAGATGTTGGCTTTGACATATCTTTTATAATTTTTTCAATATCTCTTACTGACATCTTCTCATCAAATACTCTCATTGCAATTGTATATTGTAATTCCTTATCTTCTATTCCAAGAAGTGCTCTTGCATGACCACTCGTAATCATCTCATCTATAAGCATCTGTTTTACTCTATCATCAAGTTTTAATAATCGCATTGAGTTAGTAATTGTTGCTCTACTCTTTGATACTTTTTCTGCGACTTCGTCTTGTTTGAGATTATATTCTTTTATCAATCTCTGATATGCCTGTGCTTCTTCAATTGGATTGAGATCGGCTCTTTGTATATTCTCTATAAGTGCAATCTCTACTATCTCTCTATCTGTATAATCCTTGATAATAACCGGAACTTCTTTTAATCCAGCTATCTTGGCTGCACGCCATCTTCTCTCACCAGCTATTATTTCATAATAATCATCTCTTTTTTGTACTATCAGAGGCTGTATTATTCCATATTGCTTTATTGAATCAGCAAGTTCCTGTAAAAGATCTTCATCAAAATTTTTTCTTGGCTGATTTCTGTTAGGTTCTACTTCTGTTATCTTAAGCATTGTATCAGAAGGTTCTTTTACTATAACTTCTTTTACTACTACTTCCTTCTCTTCTTCAATTGCTTCTTCACTGAACAGATTTGCAAGTCCTTTTCCTAATGCATTCTTTTTTCCTGCCATTACTTACACCACCTTTCTTATATTATTTTCTTCGTTTCATTACTTCTTTTGCCAGATTTCTGTAACTCTCAGCACCAGTGGATTTAGAATCATATAGATTAATTGGCATACCATGACTTGGTGCTTCAGCTAGTCTTATATTTCTAGGTATTATCGTCTTGTATATATTCTGTTTAAGATTATTCTTAACATTCTCAACTACCTGAAGTGATAGATTAGTTCTTGCATCATACATAGTAAATACAACTCCTTCTATCTCAAGTTCAGGATTAAGTTTTTTCTTTACAAGATTAATTGTATGCATAAGCTGTGTTAGCCCTTCAAGTGCATAATATTCGCATTGTATTGGAACAAGCACAGTATTAGCTGTTGTCATTGCATTTACTGTCAGCATGTTAAGTGATGGAGGACAATCGATTATTATATAATCATACTTGTCTTTTATCTTCTCAACATTTTTTTTCATAATAAATTCTCTATTATCTATTCCTATAAGATCTATCTCTGCACCTGCGAGATTTACATTAGATGGAACTACATCTAGTTTTTCTATTACATTTTTTATTATGCAATCTTCTATAGTACATTCTTCAAGAAGCATCTCATATACAGTATTATTAATATCTTTTCTCTCAACACCTAATCCACTTGTAGTATTACCCTGTGGATCTATGTCAATTGTTAATACTTTTTTTCCTGCTTCTGCTAGGCATGCAGATAAATTGATCGATGTTGTAGTCTTTCCAACTCCACCTTTTTGATTAGCTATTGCAATTATTCTTCCCATATTACAGTTGTCCTTAGTTATAATAAATCAAAAACAAACGATAAGTTATAACTTCCTTTCCAATTAAGTTAGTAATTATTTGTATATATGACCGCATGCAAACTTTATCATTTTTAGTTTCATGCTGTCATCACATCTTGTTTTTACAATTTATATATCTTATTAGCGATGTTTCACGTGAAACATTTCTAAGTTTTGAATTACATACAACATTATATCATTTTTAGTTCCATATATCTATATCAATTTATTCTTTCACATACTTTTTTAATATTGTAAATGAATTACTATTTATTTCTTCTTTTACCTCCTGTATTTGTTCTTGTTACTTTTCTTATTATACTTACTATATAATATTTATCTTTGGTGCTTTGTCTTATACTATACAATATAGTATAAGATTTATCTTTGGTATATCTTGTTATACTATATTGCATAGTACTTTTTATCTTTAGTGTATCTTGTTTATACTATATAACGTAGAGTTTTTTCTATCTTATGGTATATCTTGCCTATACCATAAGATAGTTTTTTATCTTTGGTATTTTTTTCAGTGTCATTTATTACTTTTTAGTATGTAAAAATAATACTGACTTATCTTTAGTATTTCTCCAGATTTTCAATTTTGAAATTTGTCACTGGATTTTTCTTTTGTGTTTAATCTATGCTTTTTACTAACATAGACCTTCTTTGGTGTTTTGTCTATGCTTTTTTACTAACATAGACTTTCTTTGGTGTTTTGTCTATGCTTTTTACTGGCATAGACTTTTTTTTTTGGTGTTTCTGTATTTCAGTTAGAATATAATATTTTGGTCTATATTTATATTCTAACAAAAATACATTTTTCTTTTGTATGGTCTTATTTTATATGTACTTTTTATCATACATACATTCCTTATGATATTCCATTTTTCAAATCGGGACTACCCCCTTTTAGGGGGTATTTTTATTTTTTTCTTTTTTATTTTTTCAATTTGATTTTTCCACTTATATGGCTCTATTCCTAGGTTTCACGCTGTTTTTTAGCTGTTTTCTATATCACTCCACTAATATTTTTTCACTAATATTTATCATCTTTTTTATAGATGTTTCACGTGAAACATCTATAACTCTTACTTCTCCATATCCTTATCTTTATCAATATTTTATTTTTCTAATGTTCTTATCTGCTTGTCAATATTTTTCATTCTTCTAATTATAATCATTAATGTTTCACGTGAAACATCTATAGCTTCTACTTCTCCATATCCTTATCGCTATCAACATCTTATTTCTCTAATCTTCTTATCTACTTGTTAATGTCTCTCATTGTTACTCATTATATTCATCAATGTTTCACGTGAAACATCTGCAGCTCTTACTTCTCCATATCCTTATCTCTACCAATATTTTATTTTTCTAATCTTCTTATCTACTTGTTAATGTCTCTCATTGTTACTCATTATATTCATCAATGTTTCACGTGAAACATCTATAACTTTTACCTTTCCATATCCTTATCAAATCAATATTTCATTTTTCTAATCTTCTTATCTACTTGTCAATATTTCTCATTGTTCTCATTATATTCATCAATGTTTCACGTGAAACATCTATAACCTCTACTTTTTCATGTCCTTATCTCTATCAATATCTTATATTTATAATCTGCTCATCTGCTTGTTAATGTTTCTCATTGTTCTCATTATATTCATTAATATTTCACGTGAAACATCTATAACTTTTACCTTTCCATATCCTTATCAAATCAATATTTCATTTTTCTAATCTTCTTATCTACTTGTCAATATTTCTCATTGTTCTCATTATATTCATCAATGTTTCACGTGAAACATTAACATGTATTATCACATACCTTAATTGCATAATTTATAATTACTTTCTTCTACACCAGCATTACCATGTTTTATTCTTTATACTATTTATTATTTATCTTTTACATTATTGTCCTACCGATTATCCCAATTTTATTTTTCATATTATTAGTCTATTTTTTATTGCTTATATAAAAAGAATCTACCACATCATTGCCTGCTTAAGCAATAATCGTGGTAGATTCTATATTTCTATTTGTTCATTCTCTACAATACTGTATTAATATGTTCAACTTTATTAATAAGTTCAATATTTTTATTCTCTATATATTCTCTACATATTCTGTATGTATATCTATCCAATATATAGCATCCATTTATATATAACACTATTAATAAATTATTTAAACTCTGCTAATCCATTCTTTATAGCAAATACTGCCGCCTGAGTACGATCAGATACTCCTATTTTCTTGAATATGTTTGATACATGATTCTTTACTGTTCTTTCGCTAATGTTAAGTGTTGATGCTATCTCCTTATTGAAGTATCCTTCTGCAAGAAGTTTTAATACATCATACTCTCTTCTTGTGAGTTCATTAAGTTTATCTTTGTAATTATCTCTGTCTGACAGATTTGAATTCAATAATGGTGTAAGACTTGGCTGTATATACATCTCGCCATTGTATACATTATATATAGCTTTTTTAAGTAATGCTGAATCTGAGTCTTTTAATACATATCCATTACATCCAATATCTACTGCCTTCAATAAGTATTCTATCTCATTGTGTATTGTTAGAATTAATACTTTTGCCTCCATCTTTTCTTCTTTCATAATTGTAAGCACTTTTAATCCATCAAGATTTGGCATATTTATATCCAGTAAAAGTACATCTGGTTTTAATTTATTAAGAAGACTTAAACATTCATATCCATCGCCTGCCTGACCAACAACTACAATATCTCCATCTAATTCGAGTAACTGCTTAAGTCCCTCTCTTACTATTGAATGGTCATCTGCTATTAATATTCTAATTGCCATATATTTTCTTCCTTTCTATTTTAACGTGGGGATAATTACTTTTATAACTGTTCCCACTCCGTTATTATTGCTTGAAAATGATATTTTTCCTCCAAGTAAAAATACTCTCTCTTTTAATGATGATATTCCAAATCCTGTATTATTTTCGGTAATATTAGATGGTTTATTAAAATCAAAACCTATTCCGTCATCTTCATGGATTAAAGTTATATCATTTTTTGAATATATAAGTTGCATTTTTATATTCTTACCTTTTGAATATTTTATACTGTTATTGCATGCTTCCTGTATAATTCTTATAATACTAAGAGCTACTACAGATTTTAATTGGTATGGTTCACCTTCTATTGTATATGTAATATTCATATCAGTATTAAGTTTACATCTTTCTATAACTCTGTTAAGTGTAACATCTATTCCAAGATCATCGAATGACATAGGACGCAGATCATATATTATAGCTCTTAATTCATCAATACAGTTGCGTACCATATTATTGATTACTTCTAGCTCCAATTTAGCTCTTATTGGATCTTTATCCATTACTTTTGTACAGAATTCTGATTTATGTACAAGTCCTGTCATTGTCTGAACAACTGAATCGTGTATATCTCTGGCAATTCTCTGCCGTTCTCTCTCCTGTGATTCTACAACAACCATACCATGTGAGTTAATATCTTCACTTTCCTGATATTCTTTAAGAACATCATCAAGCTCTTTTATCTCCAGATCAACCGCTTCTATTGATTCTTGCAGAGAAACTTTTTCTTCTTTCAAAGTTTCCTTTTCTTCTAAAAGCTTATCGATCTCTTGTTTTTTAAATATGCTGTTGTCATTACACTTAAACACACTGTCTGCTGAACTTAGTTCAGCCTTAATATTAGCTATTGCAGCATCTATCTGCTCAATATTAAGTTCTATCCTATGTTCTTTATTCACATATTCATTTTTTTTATCATTATAATATATATATCGTCTATTTAAATAATCATATACTTTATTCATACTTACTCCGTTATCGGTTAACATAATTTTTTGTTTTCTTTCTCCTTATATAATATAATATTTTCGTGCTAAAGGAAAGCAAATATTAAATAAAATTAACATTTTTTAAATATCTTTGTAATTTAATGCCGAAATATATTATAATATAAGTATCAATTGTTTGGAGGTAAAACGTATGAAACAAAAAAAGTTACTTACAACTACATTCTTATTAGCCGGAAGCGCTTTAGCTGGTACTGCGCTTATTAACAAAGCTGTTTTTGTTTCCGCAACCAAAAAGAATATCCTTAACAATCGTCTGTTTTATTCTTACAGATGGCGACTTGGTGATATTAAGTATCTAAAAACCGGCAAGGGTTCTCCACTCCTGCTTATTCATGATCTTAATTCATCTTCAAGTTCTTATGAATGGTCCAATGTTATTGAACAGCTTTCTAAGACTCATACTGTCTATGCTATCGATCTTTTAGGCTGTGGTGTTTCTGAAAAGGTAAATATTACTTATACCAATTATATGTATGTACAGCTTATATGCGATTTTGTAAAAGATGTCATTCGCAAAAAGACTGATGTAATTGCTTCATCGTTATCATGCTCCATTGCTGTTATGTCATGCTTTAATGATAGTTCGCTTTTTAATCGGATTATTCTTGTCAACCCTGTAAGTCTTGCTGCAACAGCCAAGATTCCAGGCAGACATTCAAAATTCTTACGAATTTTACTCAATACTCCTATTATTGGCACTTTAATATATAATCTCACTCATAGCAGAAATAATATTGCTGATATGTTTAGTACTTCTTATTTTGCTAATAAAAGTCATATAAAATCCGAATATATCAATGCTTATTATGAAAGTGCACATTTTAATGGCTCTAACTCAAGATTTGTTAACTCAAGCAGAAAAGGTAATTATACAACAGCTAATGTTAATAATGCAATACGAAAAATCAACAATAGCATTATAATTATTGGTGGTTCTGCTGTTCCTGATATTAACAGGATAATTACCGAATATACACTTATCAACCCTTCAATTGAATCTGTAATCATTAATCAGGCTGGTATTTTACCTCACCTTGAAGTTCCAAACAGATTTTTAAAGACTATCGCACCTTATATAGCAGAAATACCAGACTAAGTCTGGTATTTCTCTTTTCATTTCTAGCCTTTTAATGGTTCTTTTGTTGGAAGACCAGCTTTTCTTGGATATTTAGCTGATGTCTGTCTTTCTTTCTTTATAAATACAAAAGTTCTTGTAATATCAGTATCTGCAAGTGTAAAGTTCTCAACTCTTTCGATCTTGCCACCAAGCATCTTTATTGCCGCTTTACTGTCATTTATCTCTTCTTCTGAATTACCTGCCTTATATGATATAAAATAACCACCTACTTTAACAAATGGAAGACAGTATTCTGAGAGACTGGTAAGATTAGCTACTGCTCTTGATACACATATATCAAATTTTTCTCTATATTCTTTGTTACGTGCCACATCTTCTGCTCTTCCATGTATAGGATTTATCTTATCTAATTCATTAACTTTTGCAACTTCTTCTATGAATTTAATTCTTTTATTAAGAGAATCAAGAAGTGTAACATCAAGCTGTTCAAAAGCTATTTTTAATGGAATTCCTGGAAAACCAGCTCCTGTTCCCACATCTATTAATTTTAATGGTCTTTGCATATCAAAATATTTGTTTATAGCAAGTGAATCAACAAAATGTTTTAATATAACTTCATCATATTCTGTAATAGCTGTAAGATTCATTACTTTATTTTTCTCTATAAGCATCTCATAGAATCTATTAAACTGTTCTTTTTGCTTATCATTAATTACTACATTAATCTGCTCTAAATATTTTTCAAAAGTCTCTGACATATTTCCTCCTTTATTATTTTCTTCCTCTCATCTGCTCAAGATGTACAAGAAGTACTGATATATCTGCCGGAGATACACCTGATATTCTTGATGCCTGACCTATTGAACGAGGATTGTATTTATTAAGCTTTTGTTGCGCTTCTTTTCTAAGTCCACTTACAGTATTATAATCAAAATTATCCGGAAGAAGCTTTCCTTCAAGCTTCTTATAATGTTCTACCTGTTTTAGCTGTCTTGTTATATAACCTTCATATTTCAGATTGATATTAACTTGTTCTATTACATCATCAGATAGTTCTTTTCTGTTTTTATCAATATCTGCAAGTACTTCATAATTAAGTTCAGGTCTTTTAATAAGTTCTGCAAGTGTTGTTCCTGATTTTAGAGGAGTACTTCCATATTTTTCAAGAAGTTCCTGTACTTTCTTATTAGCACCGACATTTACGTTACTTACTCTCTCAATCTCTGCAGCTATCTGCTTTTCTTTCTCAAGAAGTCTTTCATATCTCTCATCTGATATAAGACCGATCTCATGGCCTTTTTTAGTAAGTCTAAGATCTGCATTATCCTGTCTTAACAAAAGTCTATATTCAGCTCTTGATGTCATCATTCTGTATGGTTCAAAATTCTCCTTTGTAACCAGATCGTCTATAAGAACACCGATATATGCCTCTGATCGATCAAGTATTAATGGTTCTTTTCCAAGAATACTAAGTGCTGCATTAATGCCTGCTATAAGCCCCTGAGAAGCTGCTTCTTCATATCCTGAACTTCCATTAAACTGTCCACCACTGAATAGACCTTTTATTTTTTTAAATTCAAGAGATGATTTTAACTGATTTGAATTAATACAGTCATATTCAATTGCGTATGCATTTCGTACTATTTTTACATTCTCAAGTCCTGGTACTGTTCTATACATTGCATACTGAACATCCTCTGGAAGTGAACTTGACATGCCTCCAAGGTACATCTCATTCGTATATCTTCCTTCTGGCTCTATGAATACCTGATGTCTTTCTTTGTCTGCAAATCTTACTACTTTATCTTCTATTGAAGGACAGTATCTTGGTCCTGTTCCTTTTATATTACCTGAATATAGTGGAGATCGATCAAGATTAGCTCTTATTATCTCATGTGTCTTATTATTAGTATATGTAAGCCAGCATGATTCCTGATCTATCTGAACATCTTTTGGATCTGTCTCGAATGAGAATGGAACCACTTTTTTATCTCCAAACTGCTCTTCCATCTTTGAAAAATCAATACTTCTCTTATCTGCTCTCGCTGGTGTTCCTGTCTTGAATCTATACATCTCAATTCCATTGGCTTTTAACGAATCTGTAAGATAATTAGCTGCCTGAAGTCCGTTTGGACCTGTATAATTGCTCACATCTCCATATATGCATCTGGCTTTTAGATATGTTCCTGTACATAATACAACTGCTTTTGAATGATATGTCGCACCTGAATATGTCTTAACACCCTTTACTATGCCATCTTCCACGATAAGTTCTGATACTTCTGCCTGACGTATTGTAAGTTTATCTGTATTCTCAAGAACTCTTCTCATACTTCTGCTATATTCTGCTTTATCAGCCTGTGCTCTTAGTGAATGAACTGCAGGTCCTTTTGATTCATTTAACATCTTGGACTGTATAAATGTTCTGTCGATATTCTTACCCATCTCTCCTCCAAGTGCATCTATCTCTCTTACAAGATGTCCTTTTGAACTGCCTCCAATATTAGGATTACATGGCATCATAGCTATACTCTCGACACTTATTGTAAAAATTATTGTCTCAAGTCCAAGTCTTGCACATGCAAGTGCAGCCTCACATCCGGCATGTCCGGCTCCTACAACAACAACATCATACTCTTCATTTACGTTCATAATTCTATCTCCTTGTACCGACTTTAATTACATTATTATTTTCCCATACAGAATTTGCTAAATATCTCATTAACAAGATCATCTTCTACTGCTTCACCTGTTATCTTTCCAAGCTCTTCATAAGCATTCATAAGATCTATTGATAAAAAGTCTTCTGGCATACCATCATCTATACTTCTCATAACAAGTTCTATACTATTATAAGCTTCACTAAGTGCAGCTTTATGTCTTATATTTGTAATGAATACTTCATCATTAAAGTTAATCTCTCCATGTAAGAACATCTTTCTTATTGAATCATGTAATTTTTCAATTCCTGTCTGCTCTTTAGCTGATATTGATATTACAGGACAATTTTCAATATATCTGTTAATATCACTTGCACCAACAACAGTATTAAGATCATTTTTATTAAGAAGAACTATTGTATTCTTGTCTTTTATAATATCAAATATCTCTTCATCATTATCATCTATCTTTCTTGATGCGTCAACTACATATATTATCAAATCTGCCTCTTTCGCATATTTTTTTGCTTTATCAACACCGATCTTTTCAACTACATCTTCTGTATCTCTAATTCCGGCAGTATCAATAAGATTAAGTGTTATTCCATTAAGGTTAATCTGAACTTCAAGAATATCTCTTGTTGTACCTGCAACATCTGTAACAATTGCTCTGTCTTCTCCTACAAGTATATTCATAAGACTTGATTTACCTGCATTTGGCTTACCAAGTATTACAGTATTTATACCTTCTTTTAATATCTTTCCATCATCTGCTGTATCAAGAAGCTTTTTTATTCTCTTTTTTACATTTATTAAATCTACATTTAATTTTTGTGAAAAACCATCCAGACTAATATGTTCCGGGTCATCTAATGCTGATTCAATATATGCAATATTGTATATAAGCATATCTCTTATTGACTTTATCTCTTCTGAGAATTTGCCACTTAACTGTTCTACTGAACACTTTAATGCAAATTTATTTTTAGAATTAATAACATCAATAACAGCTTCCGCCTGCGACAGATCGATCCTTCCATTCAAAAAGGCTCTTTTGGTAAATTCACCTGGCTCTGCCGGTCTTGCTCCACATTTTATAACAGCTTCAAGTATCTCTTTCATAACAAGTGACCCACCATGGCAGTTTATTTCAATAACGTCTTCTTTTGTATAACTATTAGGTCCTTTCATCACTACTACCAGAACTTCATCAATTACATTATCATTATATACAATATTACCATAATGAACAGTATGACTTTTCTGTTCTTTGAGTGTTTTTCCTTTTTTCTTTGATCTGAATAATTTGTCCGCAATAGCTATTGCTTCATCACCACTCATTCTTATAATACCAATTCCTGAGTTACCCATGCCTGTCGCAATAGCTGCTATTGTATCGCTTTTCATTTTCTTACTCCTATCTTTCATTATTATTTACCGTTACCATCTGTAAAATCGCGTATTTTCAAGGTTTTTAAGTGTTTAAGTAAAAGTTAAACCTTGTTTTAACTTTTACTTAAACATTCATTTATTACATTTGTAACCATCATATTTATATACAAAAAGCTGTTTCCATATCAGGCACTGCATATATAGCAAAAGCACCTTTCAATACAGAAACAGCTCTTATTTAGGTTATAACTATTTTTTTAAGTACACAACAACGTGTCTGAAAGGCTCATCTCCTTCACTTCTTGTAGACACATACTTGTCTGACTGAAGTGCTGAATGTATTACTCTTCTTTCATAAGGATTCATAGGTTCAAGAGATACTGCTCTCTTAGTTCTTTTTACTTTATAAGCTATATTCTTTGCCAGAGATTCAAGAGTCTCTTTTCTTCTGGCTCTGTAATTCTCTGTATCTAGTTTCACTTTAAGGAATGATTTACTCTCCTTATTAACAACAAGACTTACAAGATACTGAAGTGAATCAAGTGTCTGTCCTCTTTTCCCAATAAGAACACCCATATCATCACCTGATAAGTCTATATTCATGGCATTGCTTTCTTCTAGAAGTTCTATATCAATCTTAACTTCCATATCCATTGTTCTGAACACATTTTCAAGAAATTCTCTTGCAACTTCATCAACGCCTGATGCTTTTTTCCATGCTTTTATCTTAGCTGGTTTTACGCCAATAAATCCTAATAATCCATTACTACCTTTTTCAATAACTTCATATTCAATTTTATCACTTGTTGTACCTAATTTTATGAGTGCATCCGTAATTGCCTCATCTACAGTTTTTGCTGAAACTTCGATAAATTCCATCTTGCATCCCCCTATACTTATTGACTACTTATTATTACGTTCGTTATACTGTTTAACCATTCCTGCCTTAGAAGCTATACTTCCTTTTTTTCCACTATTATTTTTGTAATATTTTGTAGATTCTTCTATTTCTTTCTTTCTCTCATCAAGTTCTTTTGCTTTCTGTTCTGCACTTTTTACTGTCTTTGCATATACATTTGCTTTCTTATTAACCTGCTGAGGTGGAAGACCTTTCTTGGCACGCTTTTTGTTATTCTTTTCTATGTTTTTCTTAATTATATCATTTAAATCAACTTTTTTGAAATAGTAGTTAATTCCAAGCTGCTGTATTATCTGGAATACTGCTGATGCAATCCAGTATACACCAAGACCTGCTGGTAATGTCAAACAGAAGAATGCAGACATAAGTGGCATGATATTATTCATCATTCCCATTGATGCTGCCATAGGATTCTCTTCGTCAGTCTTACCAGTATTAGGATTCTGTGCCATAGATAATTTAACACTTATCCACTGTGTAAGTGCTGACAGAATAGGAATTGCAAGTGCTATTGATAACTTGAATCCCGGTGCAACACCAAGATCAATTCCAAGGAAATCATTCATTCTTGAATAATGCTCTGCACTTGTATTAATTGTATCAGCCATATTAGGGAACAATTTGGCTAATTCGTTCCATTTCTCAGTTGAAAATGATTTTAATAAATCAATACTAGTATTAAGTGTAAGATCTGCCTTTGCTCCAAAATGCTCAGTCATTATAGTCTGGAAATTTGGATCGCTCATAATACCTGTTGTTCCATCAGTTCCAAGAATATTAGTAAATAGAACTTTTACAGAAGGAACGTATGCCGGTATGTTATATACAACTCTATACAATGCGAATAATATTGGCATCTGAATAATAAGCTGTACGCAGCCTGCTGACATTGAAGTACCATATTTTGCATATACTTCTTTTGTCTCTTCCTGCATTTTTAGCATCGATTCATTATCTTTTTTATCTTTATATTTATTCTGAATAGCCTGTAATTCCGGCTGCATAATCGATGATAATTTTGAAAATTTCTGTTGTTTTAATGTAAGTGGGAACATTACAAGTTTTACAAAAAATGTAAACAAAATAATACATAGTCCAATATTCTCAATTCCAAACATATCAAGGAATCTAAATATACCACTTAAAATGTATCCCAGTAGCTTTGCAACATCTCCAATAAGGAAACTGCTGTCCTGTGTTAATGGTATCACTTTTCATCTCCTCCTAATAATTAAAAAATATTATGGTACCGGGTCATAACCACCTTTTGAGAATGGATTACACCTCAGTATTCTTTTCATACTCATATAACTGCCTTTAACTGCTCCATATTTTTCAACAGCTTCTATGGCATATTGCGAACAGGTAGGATAATACTTGCACATCGCATATGGTTTCATTGGCGATAAGTACTTGCGGTAGAATTTTACCGAATTAACAATACCTTCTTTTATCATTAATATCCCTCTTTTAACAAAGCATGCATTTTTATAAGATGAAGCATGGATGTTTCTGTATCCTTATATGCTTTACCTCTTAATGCCACTCTCGAAACAAATATTATATCATATCCATCATTAACTTTTTCACTGTTCAATCTGTAACTTTCTCGTATGAGCCTGGCAAGACGGTGCCTTACAATACTATTTCCGACTTTTTTACTTACAGATACACCAACTCTGTTGTATCCCAATTCATTCTTAAGCACATACATTACTAAATACCTGTTGGCATAGGAAGTTCCTTTTCTATAAACCAACTGAAAATCTTTATTTTTCTTTAATGATTCATAATCTTTCATACAGACCTCTCTTTGCCATTAATAACTGACTCTTCTATTTAATAGATTATATTTTAACAACATAATTTATTTTATAATAGAAGAAAAGGCCACAAATATGCGGCCTAGGCTGATAATACTTTTCTTCCTTTAGCTCTTCTAGCAGCTAATACTTTTCTTCCGTTTGCTGTGCTCATTCTTGCTCTGAAACCATGAACTCTTGCTCTTGATTTTTTCTTAGGCTGAAATGTCATCTTCATCTACAAACACCTCCTTATTCTAATGCACCAATATATCTCATATATGGTAAAACCTATTTTTTCTAGTCTACAATAAAACATCAGTACAATTATATTCAAATTTTTTACCTACGTCAAGTGAAAGTTCTTTCTTTATTAAATGTTTATATTTTCCACATTTTTCTAACATCCACATTCTTTCTGATCGAAGTTATCCACATTTTGTGTAAAACTTGTGGATAACTTCTTACTCTTGTGTTGATTTCCGATCTTCATTGTGTATTTTTTGGCTTTTTTTCAACATTTTTCGTGTTCTTATTTTTTTTCAACATGTTCCACTTTTTTGTTTTTCTTATGTGCATTTCTTGTTGATTTGTTGTGTTTTTTAGCTTTTTTTCACTTTTCCCCAATCTTGTTTTTTAACATTATGTTAATAAAAATAGTTCTTATTGACTAGATTTTTTTTAAGTTTACGCATTTATTCACATTGAAATCTTGCTCATTTTAGTTTATTATATAGGATAGAGAACTTTTAAGTAGGGAGATTGTAATGGAGAACGTAATTATTGAAAAATGGAATGAAATACTAATTACATTGAAAAATGAACATGATATAAGTGATGTTTCCTTTAAGACCTGGCTTATGCCTCTTAAGGTTTATTCTGTTACTGACAATCTGGTTACTATTATTGTACCGGATCAACAGCTTGGCCTTGATTATATTAAGAAGAAATATCTTGTTCCTTTAAGTGTTATTATTGCTGAACTCACCGGACATGTTTATGATATTGAACTTGTTACACCTAATGATGTTAAGAATGTTGATCAAAAGACTGTTAAGCATTCTTCTTATATGGATAATGTTATTAATGCAGGGCTTAATCCTAATTATACATTTGATACTTTTGTTGTTGGTGCCAACAATAATCTGGCTCATGCTGCGTCTTTAGCTGTTGCTGAGTCTCCGGCCGAAGTTTATAACCCTCTTTTTATATATGGAGGTGTTGGTCTTGGCAAGACTCACCTTATGCATTCAATTGCTCATTTTATTTTGCAGCATAATCCGGATGCTAAGGTGCTTTATGTAACAAGCGAGAAGTTTACTAATGAGCTTATTGATTCTATTAAAAAAGATTCAAATATTGCTTTTCGTGAGAAGTATCGTAATATTGATGTTCTTCTTATTGATGATATTCAATTCTTAATAGGTAAGGAGAGTACACAGGAAGAATTTTTCCATACTTTCAACACTTTAAGAGAATCTAAGAAGCAGATTATCATATCTTCTGATAAACCGCCAAAAGATTTTGAGACTCTTGAAGAACGTCTTCGTTCAAGATTTGAATGGGGACTTACTGTTGATATCCAGTCTCCTGATTACGAGACTCGTATGGCTATCCTTAAGAAAAAAGAAGAGCTTGAAGGTTATAACATTGATAATGATGTTATTAAATATATTGCTACCAATATAAAATCTAATATTCGTGAACTTGAGGGTGCTCTTACTAAGATCGTTGCTTATTCAACACTTGTTCACAGAGAGATTAATATCCAGCTTGCTGAAGAAGCACTTAAAGATCTTATCTCTCCTGATGTTAATAAAGAAGTAACTCCTGAACTTATCATTCAGGTTGTTGCTGAGCATTTTAATATTTCTCCTTCCGATCTTTCTTCTAAGAAACGTAATAAGGAGATTGTTTACCCAAGACAGATAGCTATGTATCTGTGTCGTACGATCACTGAGACTCCATTGCAGTCTATTGGTGCTTACCTTGGTAAAAAAGATCATACAACAGTTATACATGCTATCGAGAAGATTACTTCCGAGATGAATACCAAAGAAAGTACAAGGAATCTTATAGATATTCTTACTAAGAAGATTAATCCACAATAAGTTATTTTTTTTCGTGGATATCCTGTGTATTTTTTGTTTTTTTGATGTTGATAGTTATTTTTTGATGTTTTTTGCTTTTTTAGCCATTGTTGATAACTTTTTACTTTTTAACATTGTTTTTTTTGTTTTTAACATGGTTTTTAAATTGCTTTTTATGAGTTTTTTTGTGGGCTTAGACCACTTTTCAACTTATTAACATCCCCTACTACTACAACGACTGATTTTTTTTATATTATTTATTTTATTTTGCCCGTTGAAAGGAGTTTTACACAATTATGAAGATTATCTGTACTAAGATGAATTTGCTTAAAGCTGTTAATACTGTTCTTAAGGCTGTTCCTTCAAGAACTACTATGACTATTCTTGAATGTATTTTGATCGATACGAATTCTGGATCGATCAAGCTTACAGCTAATGATACTGAACTTGGTATTGAGACTGTTGTTGATGGTGATATTATTGTTAATGGTACTATAGCAATAGAGGCTAAGATCTTTTCTGAGATCATTCGTAAGTTACCTGATAATGATGTTGTTATTGAGACTGATGATAATCTTGTAACAACTATTACTTGTGAGAAGTCTAAGTTTAGTATTTCTGGTAAGCCTGGTGAAGAGTTTACATCTCTTCCAATGATTGAGAAAGCTAAAGGTATTGTTCTTTCTCAGTTTGCTCTAAAAGAAGTTATAAGACAGACTATTTTTTCAATAGCTGACAATGAGAGCAATAAGATTATGACAGGTGAACTTTTTGAGATTACTGGTAACATCTTAAGAGTTGTTTCTCTTGATGGACACAGAATTTCAATTCGTAAAGTTGAACTTAACAATTCTTACGATAACATGAAGGTTATTGTTCCAGGTAAGACTCTTACTGAAGTAAGTAAGATTATCTCTGGAGAAGTTAATGAAGATATTAATATTTTCTTTACTGATAATCATATTGTTTTTGAATTTGATAATACTACTGTTGTATCAAGATTAATTGAAGGTGAATATTTTAAAGTTGATCAGATGCTTTCAAAAGATTATGATACTAAAGTTGTTATCAATAAAAAAGAAATGCTTGATTGTATAGACAGAGCCACATTAATGATCAAAGAGAATGACAAAAGACCACTTGTTGTAGATATTTCAGATGGTTCAATGGAGATTAAGATCAATTCAGACATTGGTAGCATGAATGAAGATATTGATATTACAAAAGAGGGTAAAGACATAATGATCGGTTTTAACCCAAGATTTTTGATCGATGCTTTAAGAGTTATTGATGATGAAGATGTATCTATATATCTTGTTAATCCAAAAGCACCTTGTTTCATAAAAGATGCTGAAGAAAAATATATATATTTAATTTTGCCGATCAACTTTAATGCCGGCAATTATTAGAAAGAGGGATTATTGTGGAAATTATAAAATTAAGAGATGAGTATATCAAACTTGGACAGGCTCTTAAGGCTGCAGGATTAGTAGATTCTGGTGTTGAAGCCAAGATTGTTATAACTGATGGTGAAGTAAAAGTTAATGGCAATGTTGAGATACAGAGAGGAAAAAAACTTTATGATGGAGATGTTGTTGAGTTTAACAATTCACAGATCAAGATTGTAAAATAGCTGGTGAAGACATGATTATTGATTCTATAATGCTTGAAAATTACAGAAATTATAAGACATTGGAATTGGAATTTGATGCAGGAACCAATATTCTTTATGGCAATAATGCACAAGGTAAGACGAATGTACTTGAAGCTATATATGTTTCAAGTACAACTAAGTCTCACAAAGGTTCAAAAGATCGTGAGATGATTAATTTTGATTCTGATGAAGCTCATATAAAAACTGTATTTCTTAAAAATGACATAAGGTACAGGATAGATGTGCATCTTAGAAAATCAAAAGCAAAAGGAATTGCTGTTAATGGGATTCCGATCAAAAAAGCAAGTGAACTTTTTGGAATTGTAAATGTAGTATTTTTTTCGCCAGAGGATCTTAATATAATAAAAGACGGTCCGGCTGAACGCAGACGTTTTATTGATATGGAATTATGCCAGTTAGATAGTATATATGTTAATAATCTCATTAACTATAATAAGGTGATTAATCAGCGAAACAAATTATTAAAAGATCTGTATTATGATTCATCACTTATGTCAACACTAGATATATGGGATGCACAGCTTGAGAAGTATGGAGTTAACATAATTAAGAGGCGAAGACAATTTGTTGATGAGTTAAATAGTATAATTGGCGATATTCATTCAAGACTTACAGGAGGAGCGGAGACTCTTAGTGTGGTATATGAACCATCAGTCAGCGAAGAAGATTTTTATAAAACTATGATTTCTAACAGAGACAGGGATCTTAGAATGAAGTTGACTATGAATGGCCCACACAGAGACGATATATGTTTTGTAATAAAAGATAACGATATCAGAAAATATGGATCTCAGGGACAACAGCGAACAGCGGCATTATCGTTAAAGCTTTCAGAGATCGAACTAGTTAAGAATATAACGAAAGATACGCCTATTCTTTTGTTAGATGATGTATTATCTGAGCTTGACAGTAACAGGCAGAATTATTTACTAAACAGTATTAATAATATTCAGACTATTATTACATGCACAGGACTTGATGAGTTTGTAAATAATAGATTTAACATAGATAAGATATACAGAGTTGTAAATGGAATAATTAATAGTGAAAATTAAAGATAGTTTTCATAGATCAGGAGGAAGAAAATGAGTGCTGAGTATGGAGCAAATCAAATTCAGATATTAGAAGGTCTTGAAGCAGTAAGAAAAAGACCTGGTATGTATATTGGAAGTACATCATCAAAAGGTCTGCATCATCTTGTATACGAGATAGTAGACAATGCAATTGATGAAGCACTTGCAGGATACTGTAATACAATAGATGTAACAATTAACAGTGATAATTCAATAACTGTAATTGATAATGGACGAGGAATACCGGTAGGTATTCATCCAAAAGCTGGAATACCGGCCGTAGAAGTAGTATATACAATACTTCATGCAGGTGGTAAGTTTGGCGGTGGCGGATACAAAGTATCCGGTGGATTACATGGTGTAGGTGCATCTGTAGTAAATGCACTTTCAGAATGGCTTGAAGTAACAGTATATCAGGATGGTAAGATTCACAAACAGAGATATGAGAGAGGAAAAGTAATGTATCCTCTAAAAGTGATCGGTGAATGCGATAAAGATAAAACAGGAACATCTGTAACATTTTTGCCTGATAAAGAGATATTTGAAGAGACAGTCTTTGAATTTGATATTTTACAGCAGAGATTAAGAGAGATGGCTTTTCTTACCAAAAATGTAAAGATAATATTAAGAGATGATCGTGAAGATAAAAAAGAGATGGTATACCATTACGAAGGTGGAATTAAAGAATTTGTAGAATATCTTAATAAGAGCAAGACACCTTTATACGAGAATATTATCTATTGTGAAGGAAAAGTTAATAATGTATATGTTGAAGTAGCAATGCAGCATAATGATGGATATACAGAGAGCACATATAGTTTTGTTAATAACATCAATACACCTGAAGGTGGAACACATCTTGTAGGATTTAGAAATGCAATAACAAAGACATTTAATGAATATGCAAAAGCTAATAAAATATTAAAAGATACAGATCCTAACCTTACAGGAGATGATATAAGAGAAGGACTTACAGCGATTGTAAGTGTCAAGATAGAAGAGCCACAGTTTGAAGGACAGACAAAGCAGAAACTTGGAAACAGTGAAGCAAGAGGAGCTGTAGACAGCGTAGTAAGTGAACAGCTTACATACTTCTTAGAACAGAATCCGATTGTAGCAAAGACAATATGTGAAAAATCAATTCTTGCACAGAGAGCCAGAGATGCAGCAAGAAAGGCAAGAGATCTTACACGTAGAAAGACAGCACTTGAAGGAATGAGTCTTCCAGGCAAATTAGCAGACTGTTCAGACAAAAATCCTGAAAACTGTGAAATATATATAGTTGAGGGTGATTCTGCCGGTGGTTCAGCAAAAACAGCCAGAAGCAGAAGTACACAGGCAATTCTTCCACTTAGAGGTAAGATACTTAACGTAGAAAAAGCAAGACTAGACAAGATACTTGGCAATGCAGAGATAAAAGCGATGATAACAGCATTTGGTACAGGAATACATGAAGACTTCGATATAACCAAATTAAGATATCATAAGATTATAATTATGACAGATGCCGATGTTGATGGTGCTCATATAAGTACACTTTTACTCACATTCTTCTACAGATTTATGCCAGACCTTATAAAAGGTGGATATGTATATCTTGCACAGCCACCACTTTACAAAGTAGAACGTAACAAGAATGTATATTATGCATATAGTGATGATGAACTTAATAAGATATTAACAGAGATCGGTAGAGATCAGAATAATAAAATACAAAGATACAAAGGTCTTGGAGAGATGGATGCAGAGCAGCTGTGGGAAACTACAATGGATCCTGAAAAACGAATTTTAAGAAAAGTAATGATTGACGAAGAAACATCATCTGAGATCGATCTTACATTTACAACTCTTATGGGTGATAAAGTTGAGCCACGAAGAGAATTTATTGAATTAAATGCAAAATATGTAAATAACCTTGATATCTAATCAACATAAGAACATATATAACTTTTAATAATACGATATCATAAATGGGAGAAAAATAACTCTCCCATTTGCATAATTGCAAAAAGAAAATGGAGGAAATATAATGGACGAGAATATCTTCGACAAGATTCAGGAGGTCGATCTTAAGAAGACCATGGAAATATCATATATTGACTATGCCATGTCAGTAATTGCATCAAGAGCACTTCCAGATGTAAGGGATGGTTTAAAACCCGTACAAAGAAGAATTCTATATGCAATGATCGAACTTAACAATGGCCCGGATAAGCCACATAGAAAATGTGCCCGTATCGTAGGTGATACAATGGGTAAATACCATCCACATGGAGATAGCTCAATATATGGAGCACTTGTTAATATGGCACAGGACTGGTCAACAAGATATCCACTTGTAGATGGACATGGTAACTTTGGCTCAGTAGATGGAGATGGAGCTGCCGCCATGCGATATACAGAAGCAAGATTAAGTAAAATATCAATGGAGATGCTTGCTGATATCAACAAAAATACAGTAGACTTTATACCAAACTTCGATGAGACAGAAAAAGAACCAGTAGTTCTTCCATCAAGATATCCTAATCTCCTGGTTAACGGAACATCAGGAATAGCAGTAGGTATGGCAACCAACATACCACCTCATAATCTACGTGAGATAGTTAATGCAGTAGTTAAGATAATTGATAATCATGTAGAAGAAGACAGAGATACAGACATTGATGAGATACTAAAAATAGTAAAAGGTCCAGACTTCCCAACTGGTGCAACAATCCTTGGAACAACAGGAATTAATGAAGCATACAGAACAGGACGAGGCAAGATAAAAGTAAGAGCAGTTACAGAAATAGAAGCAATGCAAAATGGCAAGAGCAGAATAATAGTAACAGAATTACCATATCTTGTTAATAAAGCAAGACTTATCGAGAAGATAGCAGAACTTGTAAAAGAAAAGAAAATCGATGGAATAACAGAACTTCGTGATGAATCAGATAGACAGGGAATGAGAATCTGTATAGAACTTAGAAGAGATGTTAATGCGAATGTAATACTTAATCAACTATATAAGCATACACAGTTACAAGATACATTTGGTGTAATAATGCTTGCGTTAGTAGACAATCAGCCAAAAGTATTAAATTTAAGTCAGATGTTAAATCACTACCTTGATCATCAAAAAGATGTAGTAACAAGAAGAACAAAATATGACTTAAATAAAGCAGAAGAAAGAGCACACATATTAGAAGGATTAATAATAGCACTTGATAACATAGATGAAGTAATTAAAATAATAAGAAATTCAGAAAATGTATCAATAGCAAAAGCAAGACTCATCGAGAACTATGCTCTGTCAGAGACACAGGCTCAGGCAATTGTAGATATGCGTCTTAGAGCACTTACAGGACTAGAAAGAGAGAAACTTGAGAATGAATATAAAGAGCTTGAGAAAAAGATCGAATACTTCAAATCAATACTTGAAGATGAGAAAAAATTGTTAAACGTAATAAAAGAAGAGATACTTCTAATAGCAGAAAAATATGGTGATGACAGAAGAACATCAATAGGATATGACGAATACGACATCACAATGGAAGATCTTATTCCAGATGAAGACACAGTAATAGCCATGACTAACCTCGGATACATAAAGAGAATGACACCAGATAATTTCAAGAGTCAGAATCGTGGTGGTAAAGGAATAAAAGGAATGCATACAATAGAAGATGACTATATAGAAGATCTTTTAATGACAACAACACATCACAGCCTTATGTTCTTTACTAACTATGGACGAGTATACAAGATAAAAGCATATGAGATAGCAGAAGCAAGCAGAACAGCAAGAGGAACAGCTATAGTTAATATTCTTCAGCTTATGCCACAAGAAAAGATCTCAGCAATAATACCAATTGGCGAGACAGATGATAACAACTATCTATTTATGGCAACTAAGAATGGTATTGTTAAAAAGACAAGCATAAAAGAATATAACAACATAAGAAAATCTGGAATTCAGGCAATAACACTAAAAGATGATGACGAACTTATTGAAGTAAAACTAACAGATAGCAAAAAAGATATCTTCTTGGTTACAAAACTAGGTATGTGTATCAGATTTAGTGAAGAAGACGTAAGACCTACCGGAAGAAGTGCAATGGGTGTAATCGGAATGAATCTGTCACCAGATGATGAAGTAATTGGAATGCAGCTCGATACACAGGGCGATTCATTACTTATAGTATCAGAAAATGGTATAGGAAAGAGAACACTCACAGAAGAATTTACAGTACAAAGAAGAGGCGGAAAAGGCGTAAAATGTTATAAGATCAATGATCGAAGTGGCAATGTAATCGGAGCAAAAGCCGTAGATGACACAAGAGAGATTATGCTTATAACAACAGAAGGAATAATAATACGATTAATGGTAAAAGATATCTCAACACTAGGAAGAATAACATCTGGTGTAAAACTTATTAATCTTGATGACAACGTAACAGTTGCAAGAGTAGCAAAAGTAAGAGAAGAAAAAGAAGTTCAAAATGGTCAGGAAAATGACTTAGAAGAACTCGATTTAGAAAAACCAGAAAAAGATAATGAATAATGCTTAACTAAAAAAGTGAAACAACGTTAACAAATAAGCTTAACTAGAAAAGCAAGTAACACCAACCAATAATATAAATACAAAGCCTAAGGTAAGTATAAATAATAAAAAACAGAGATTAGAATTGCTAGTTATAATATTATTATACTTGCCTTAAGCAAAAAATGCACCTTATTCGAAACATAATAAGGTGCATTTTTAATAAAACTCAGCAATTTCAACAACATGTAGCCTTATCTGTACATTGCTAGTTCAATGCTGTCCATATACTGTCCAAGTGACATATTAAAACTCTTATAATCTGCTGTTTTAAACTCATCTGTCATACATGGAACCGTAACATCAACAAACTGCATCTGATTATAAAAAGTTATCATTACAGGACATTTTACAATGGTAGATAATCCTCTGATAACCATTGAACTGCGTTCATCAAGTTTTAATATGTCATCTGGATTAGATATGCTTACCTGCATGCCATCAGTTAACAGTTCAGCATTGTTATAATATTGATAAACAGAATTAACAGCCTTGCATATCTGTTGCCATCCGATGCTATAAGTTAAATTCCACCTTGAACTAAGCCAACCATTATTTTCTTTTACATCTAATAAAACCATAATATTCCTCCTAATATAAAGCCTAATATGTTTTTAATATTAACATTCAAATTATATCAAAATCATATATGTTCAACAATAGAACATATATCCCATAATAAAAATGCAATTTAAATATACATTAACATTGCTATGTAAATACATAAGTATAATTGTATATGGAAGCCTGTTTTGATATAATTAAGAAAAAATCTATTATTAGGAAGGAGCAATTAAAATGGGATTTTTTTCAAAAACAGTAATTAAGGAAATGCAGTTACCATATATAGTTGATGATTTTACTGAGCCAAAGCTTGATGATGCAGCAGCCAGTATAAGCATAGAAGTATACGCTCATATAGATGGAGAAAATAAATATCTGTATAATACTTTTATGATATCTGCTCATGAGATGTGCGATGATAAAACATATTACAAAATGCTTGAAGAAATAAAATTATGTGAAGATAAGCATGTAAATGTTAAACTGAAATATCGTAACGAAAAACTAAAAGCATTTGAAATCGATATTAAAGATCTGGCTGAAAGACTAAAAGATGATAGATTTTTAAATCTGGAGACTGTTGGATGGGGGATAAATGACAAAAGTTGTAAAAATATTTAAGCAAATACTGGATGTGAATAAAAATGTTTTCAGCAAATACGAAACGTAAATAAAAGCAGTTTCAGCAAGTACAATATGTAAATAAAAACGGATTCAGCAAATATGAGCTGTAAATAAAAGCAGTTTCAGCAAGTACAATATGTAAATAAAAATGGATTCAGCAAATATGAGCTGTAAATAAAAGCAGTTTCAGCAAGTACAATATGTAAATAAAAATGTTTTCAGCAAATATGAGCCGTAAAAAAAGCAGTTTCAGTAAAAACTAGATGTGAATAAAAATGTTTTCAGCAAATACGAGACATAAATAAAAGCGATTTCAACAAATACAGGACGTGAATAATCATCAATATATAAAAAATTAGAAAAATCATAATACATATACAAAATATATACTTAATTCATCAGCAAAACGTAAATATTAATTCTAGTAATAAATAAGATAAAAAAATATAATAACAAAAAAGTATCAATAACAAACAAAAATAAGTTACAATATAAATGTAAAATGCTAAACAGCTAAATTGATTGTATCATTAAGTAACTAAGATAAAAGTATGCAAAAAAAGTTTAATAAAGACATTATTAAATAACAAAAACAAATTAAATAACAAAACAGCTAGAATAGCAGCATTATAGAATAAAAACATTACTAAGCAAAGACAGATACAGCTAAATGATACAATATAGCTTTGCAATTACCTAAAATATGGATTAGATAAAAGGAGTAAACATAATGAGAGAGATAAACGCAACCGAGATAACAAAAAATATAAAAGAAATGTGTATACTTGCCAATCATTATATGGCAGATGACATGAAAAATGCACTCAATAATGCAATAAATACAGAGACAACAGAGCTTGGAAGACAAGTACTTGATAAACTTGAAGAAAATCTGGATATAGCCCAAAAAGAAATGATACCAATATGTCAGGATACAGGCATGGCAGTAATATTCATTGAGATCGGTCAGGAAGTACATCTTGTTGGCGATACATATGAACATGCCATTAATGAAGGTGTAAGAGAAGGATACACAGAAGGATATCTAAGAAAATCAATAGTAAAAGATCCAATATACAGAGAAAATACAAAAGATAACACACCAGCAGTAATACACTATAGCATGGTGCCAGGAGATAAAATAAAAATAACAGTAGCACCAAAAGGTTTCGGAAGTGAAAACATGAGTAAAGTATATATGTTAAAACCTGCAGATGGAATAGAAGGCGTAAAAAATGCAATTTTGACAGCAGTAAAAGAAGCAGGACCAAACGCATGTCCTCCAATGGTAGTCGGAGTAGGAATAGGAGGAACATTTGAAAAATGTGCAATAATGGCAAAAAAAGCATTAACAAGAGATTTGAATATAAAGCCTGAAAAAGAATATGTAAGAAATCTAGAAGAAGAGATGCTTGAAAAAATAAATGAAACAGGAATAGGACCAGCAGGACTTGGTGGCAAGAACACAGCCCTTGCAGTAAATATTGAGACATATCCAACACATATAGCCGGATTACCAGTTGCAGTAAATATATGCTGTCATGTAAACAGACATATAACAAGAGAAATATAGATAAAATTGCACAGAGTGGTTGTTTTTTGAATTTTCAAGTATATGAAATATAATAAATTCAGCAAATAATTAGTAAAGTATAATTAATAGCATAATAACTTGAGAATATTTAACAAGAGTATAATTACTAATATGATACAGTCGGCAAATACTTTACCAATATTATAATTATACAGGTAAATAAAACAAAATAAACAGGTACAAAAAGGAGTAACAAATGGAAAAACATATAACAACACCATTAACAGAAAATAAGATAAAAGACTTAAAAACAGGAGATTTTGTATATATAACTGGAACAATATATACAGCAAGAGATGCAGCACATAAAAGGATGGATGAGACACTAGACAAGAATGAAGAATTACCGGTAGAGCTTAAAGATAATATAATATACTATCTAGGACCATCACCTGCAAGAGAAGGCAAAGTAATCGGATCAACAGGTCCAACAACAAGCAGTCGTATGGATAAGTATACACCAAGACTCCTTGACAGAGGATTAAAAGGAATGATCGGAAAAGGAAAGAGAAGTAAAGAAGTAATAGAAGCTATAAAAAGAAACCATGCAGTATATTTTGCAGCAATAGGTGGTGCAGGAGCTTTACTATCAAAATGTATAAAAGAAGCCAAAGTACTTGCATATGATGATCTTGGAACAGAAGCTATAAGAGAGCTAAGAGTAGAAGAATTACCGGTAATAGTTGTAATCGATTCTAACGGCAATAATCTGTATGATGAAGTATTGATAAATAAGAATAAGTAATTTCCATACATGATTTTCGGAAATAGTAACTTCCACGATAAGTCATATAGGGGAGGAAGTTAGTTTTACAAATGAGGTTAATAAATAATAAATAAAAAAATGAAAAAAACAGTTGACATATTTAATTATGTTTAGTATAATAATTTTTGCGTCACAGCAGTGAAATTAATAAAGTTATTTAATTCGGAGAAGTACTCAAGAGGCCGAAGAGGTGCCCCTGCTAAGGGTATAGGTCGTTAACGCGGCGCGAGGGTTCGAATCCCTCCTTCTCCGCTTTGATATCTTTATTGAAGGACTAAGAAGACTGAATTTAACTGGGGAATTGATTTTCACATCGGTTAAAAATAAAAAGTTTTCAAAAAAAGTTCTTGACAGACAATCACGAACGTGATAAGATATAAAAGTTGCTGATGAACAGTAACAAACACAGAACTTTGAAAACTAAACAATAAAACAACCTTGAAAATTCCGGTTCCAACGAAGTTGGAACGAGAACATTTTTGAAAAAGTTGTGCTGAACTTAAAACAGTAAAAACGAGGATAAATTAGCCAAGAGTTGATTTTGAATCAGATTCAAACTTTATTTGAGA